>NZ_OY776223.1:1277342-1916013 GCF_963675395.1 uncultured Vibrio sp.
TTGCATGGCTTATTCTGGCCGTTGTCTGCTGTCTGGTTACATCAACAAACGTGACCCGAACCAAGGTACATGTACTAACGCATGTCGTTGGGAATATAAAGTAGAAGAAGGCAAAGAAAACGACACTGGCGATATCGTTGAGAAGTTTGATCCATCTGAAGCACAGCCTGTCGAAGTTCAAGACGAGCGTCCTGAAACCACAATCGGTCGTGGCAAACCAACTGATGAAGTGGTTCTCCTTTCTGAAGCTCACCGCCCAGAAGAAAAAATGGCGGCTTACGAAGATGAACACGGCACTTACATCATGAACTCTAAAGACCTTCGTGCGATCCAGCATGTTGAGCGTCTGACTAAGATGGGTGTTCATTCTCTTAAGATTGAAGGCCGTACTAAATCGTTCTACTACTGCGCTCGTACCGCTCAGGTTTACCGTAAAGCCATTGATGATGCTGTCGCAGGCAAACCGTTCGATGAAAGCCTAATGGGCACGCTAGAAAGTCTGGCGCACCGTGGCTACACAGAAGGCTTCTTACGCCGTCATACCCATGACACATACCAAAACTACGACTACGGCTACTCAGTGTCTGATGCTCAGCAGTTCGTTGGTGAGTTTACAGGTAAACGTCGTGGTGACATGGCTGAAGTAGAAGTGAAGAACAAGTTCCTTGTAGGTGATAGCCTTGAGCTAATGACACCAAAAGGTAACGTTGTTTTCACTCTGGAAGCCATGGAAAACCGTAAGTCACAATCAATCGAAGACGCAAAAGGTAACGGCCACTTTGTATTTATCCCAGTTCCAGAAGATATGGACTTAGAATACGGTCTGTTAATGCGTAACCTAAACTCTGGTCAGGATACCCGTAACCCAACTGGTAAGTAATCATGGCATTACTCATTACAGATAAATGCATTAACTGTGACATGTGTGATCCAGAATGCCCAAACGGCGCGATCAGCATGGGAGACAGCATCTTCGAAATCGACCCGGATTTATGCACTGAGTGTAAGGGTCATTATGATAAACCGACCTGTCAGTCGGTTTGTCCGATCACAAAGTGCATTATCACCGATCCGAATCATGTTGAAACGGAAGAGCAGTTGCTAGAGAAGTTTGTAATTATCCAAGGATTGGCATAAATAGGTAAGGTTCAACTTTTGCGCAAAGTTGAACCTTTTTTTTAGCCTGATTTTTCGATGGGATAGATATTGCAGAATAACTCCTTCTCAAAATGATACTCTAGCCTCTCTCGCCAGTTTTCCGCTTGAGACACCGGAACCAAATAGAAATTCTCCCGGCTTGTATCAGTCACGAAAGCCATCCCGTATTGCATCAGCTCGTAATGCACATCATTAACAAACCCCGGATCAAGACGCTGGCGTCCTGTCAGATGATTCAAATCTTCTCGAGTCAAGAAGACTCCCTTGGTCTCACTGCTAAATCTGTGTCTTAACCACTCTGCAAACTCTTTTGCACAAATCATAGTCATGGTTTTATCCTTGATTAACTCTATTGGCAGGTAACACCACTACACCTACCTCAATACAATTGTCCGCGTTGTATTTTTCGTTTTACCAATCAACGGACATATTGAACAGAAATCAGAGTATCGCGACAAAAGAACTAAAAAAAACAGAGGCACTCATCCAAAAAACCGTAACCCTTTGTTTATTCGAGATTCCTATATCATGTCACCCAAACTAATTAGGTTAATTTTTGTATTCGTATTATTCACTGTAGACAAAAGTATGATGTTTCTCCAGTTTCATAACGGAGATTCGACAAACGCGATAAGAAGTTCAATAGTCTTTTAATTGGTACCAATAAGTGGCTGACATTGCGATGGAATCACTTTCACCTTTTTTGGTTTCGCCTCCACTTTTGTAGCCGCCGGCTTTGAAGGAAGCACCGCTTTGGGTTTCCAGCTCGCTAACTCATAGCCACAACCATCTCCAGCTGGTGGTGGAGCTTGTTCAACGCAATTGCGACTGGAATCTGGACAAGATAATCTGACGTGAAAGTGATAGTGGTGTCCCCACCAAGGGCGAACTTTACGCAGCCAAGAGCGATCTTTACCTTCTTCTTGCGAACATAACTGCTCTTTAATGACCGGGTGAACAAAGATACGAGCAACCCCTTCACTCTGAGCCGCATAACGAATAAGTTCAAAATGTCGGTCATCCCAGCGATGATCAAGTATCGAGTACCCTTTAAGGTCTACCACACTCATTGGTTTAGGTAGTTGAAGTTCATTATAAGAAAGCGGTTGGTCTGCTAAGCGAAACCATATATCAATATCTAAACCAGTTTGATGGCTAGAGTGACCAGATGAGAAACGGCCACCTCTCGGCAGTGATAAGTCACCGATCAATAAATTAGCACTTAACTCTTTATTTGCCGTTAAGGCAAGATTTTCAATAAATGAGATAGTATTTGGATGCCCATAGTAGCGATTCGATCTACTGCGTAGGACTTGATACCCAGTTCCTTCGAGAGGTAAGGGATAGGCACCATCCAAACAGCCATTGGCATAGCTGCCTATAGCAGAAGAGGAGTTGTGAGTGGGAGCCGAGACTTGCTCCCACGGAGTGGCAAAAATAGAAGCTGAGAAAAGCAAACCAGTGTGGAGGAAAATACTCAGCCTCATAATGTTACTCCTCAGTAGTGCTCACCATTATCATAGTAGGCTTTAGGAGAGAGTGGAGTAAATATCACTGCAACATCTATATCTTCTCCAACAATACCACGAACTTGCTGAGTAATGGTTTTAGCGACTTTATCTTGAACCTTCTGACCACGATCAAACCAAAGCACTTCCACAAAAGGGTATGCTGCGCTAACTTCTCCCTCACTAAAAAACGTCGTATAGATGTACTCAAAAGTGAAGTCCTCACGCGGACATTCCATCAAAGGTTGCAGTTCATCCGTGAGCGGTTTTGATAGAGCCTGAACCGTTTGAGGCTCTACAGCACGAAATCGAAAATGTGGCATAAACGTACTTTCCATTATTAGAATTAAGCCGCGATCATAACAAGAAGTCTGTTTTATATCACCCGGCGCAGACTATGGTCTAATTCAAGCTCCAAGTAGAGCAAGGAATAGACTAAGTTTAGAACTATTTAGGTAAAGGGGAAATGAAACCACCGTGGTATCGATAGTATGGAGAAGAACAAAAGGAAGAAAGGTTGAGGTTAAACCGCTCGGACACTGTCGGTAACACCTGGCTCAGCTAGGCGGGAAATAATGCTCTGACAATAGCTATATTCGGCATCCCAGTAAGTGACTCTACAATCCCCAAATTACAGGCGTAAAAAAGCCCCGTTCTTTCGAACGAGGCTTCTAATAATGGCAGGGGTGGAGAGATTCGATGGGACTTGCCTCCAAGCTCACTACACGCGCTGATCTTTTGGTATTGGCGGAATCCGCTGCTCTGCCAATTGGAGCGACTCTACAATCCCCAAACTACAGACGTAAAAAAGCCCCGTTCTTTCGAACGAGGCTTCTAATAATGGCAGGGGTGGAGAGATTCGAACTCCCAACACGCGGATTTGGAATCCGCTGCTCTGCCAATTGGAGCTACACCCCTGCAGTTCGTTTTTAATGAGACGACTCTCACTTTCTATAATAAAGAAAGAATGGCGGAGTGGACGGGACTCGAACCCGCGACCCCCGGCGTGACAGGCCGGTATTCTAACCAACTGAACTACCACTCCGCAGTGGTATCATCCGCATGCGCAGATGTCCAAAATTTAAAGCCTGGCGATGTCCTACTCTCACATGGGGAAACCCCACACTACCATCGGCGCTAATTCGTTTCACTTCTGAGTTCGGAATGGAAATCAGGTGGGTCCAAATCGCTATGGTCGCCAAGCAAATTCTTTATAAACCTGCCTTTTGAGCAAGTTTAATAATCTGGAAAGCTGTTGTGTTCTCTACACATTCAATTTTGTTCTTGCATTGAGTCCATCAAAACCCCTTGGGTGTTGTATGGTTAAGCCTCACGGGCAATTAGTACAGGTTAGCTCAACGCCTCACAACGCTTACACACCCTGCCTATCAACGTCGTAGTCTACGACAACCCTTTAGGATACTTAAAGTATCAGGGAGAACTCATCTCAAGGCTCGCTTCCCGCTTAGATGCTTTCAGCGGTTATCGATCCCGAACTTAGCTACCGGGCAATGCGTCTGGCGACACAACCCGAACACCAGAGGTTCGTCCACTCCGGTCCTCTCGTACTAGGAGCAGCCCCTTTCAATTCTCCAACGCCCACGGCAGATAGGGACCGAACTGTCTCACGACGTTCTAAACCCAGCTCGCGTACCACTTTAAATGGCGAACAGCCATACCCTTGGGACCGACTTCAGCCCCAGGATGTGATGAGCCGACATCGAGGTGCCAAACACCGCCGTCGATATGAACTCTTGGGCGGTATCAGCCTGTTATCCCCGGAGTACCTTTTATCCGTTGAGCGATGGCCCTTCCATTCAGAACCACCGGATCACTATGACCTGCTTTCGCACCTGCTCGAATTGTCATTCTCGCAGTCAAGCGGGCTTATGCCATTGCACTAACCTCACGATGTCCAACCGTGATTAGCCCACCTTCGTGCTCCTCCGTTACGCTTTGGGAGGAGACCGCCCCAGTCAAACTACCCACCAGGCACTGTCCTCATCCCCGATAAGGGGACCAAGTTAGAACATCAACACTACAAGGGTGGTATTTCAAGGTCGGCTCCACGAATACTGGCGTACTCGTTTCAAAGCCTCCCACCTATCCTACACATGTAGGGTCAATGTTCAGTGCCAAGCTGTAGTAAAGGTTCACGGGGTCTTTCCGTCTAGCCGCGGGTACACTGCATCTTCACAGCGATTTCAATTTCACTGAGTCTCGGGTGGAGACAGCGTGGCCATCATTACGCCATTCGTGCAGGTCGGAACTTACCCGACAAGGAATTTCGCTACCTTAGGACCGTTATAGTTACGGCCGCCGTTTACCGGGGCTTCGATCAAGAGCTTCGACCGAAGTCTAACCCCATCAATTAACCTTCCGGCACCGGGCAGGCGTCACACCGTATACGTCATCTTACGATTTTGCACAGTGCTGTGTTTTTAATAAACAGTTGCAGCCACCTGGTATCTGCGACTCTCAATAGCTCCATCCGCAAGGGACTTCACCGTCGAGAGCGTACCTTCTCCCGAAGTTACGGTACCATTTTGCCTAGTTCCTTCACCCGAGTTCTCTCAAGCGCCTTGGTATTCTCTACCCGACCACCTGTGTCGGTTTGGGGTACGATTCCTTACAATCTGAAGCTTAGAGGCTTTTCCTGGAAGCATGGCATCAATGACTTCACATCCGTAGATGCTCGACGTCGTGTCTCAGCCTTAAAGAGAGCCGGATTTACCTAACTCTCAAGCCTACGCACTTGAACCTGGACAACCGTCGCCAGGCCCACCTAGCCTTCTCCGTCCCCCCATCGCAATTGTAAGAAGTACGGGAATATTAACCCGTTTCCCATCGACTACGCCTTTCGGCCTCGCCTTAGGGGTCGACTTACCCTGCCCCGATTAACGTTGGACAGGAACCCTTGGTCTTCCGGCGAGGAGGTTTTTCACCCCCTTTATCGTTACTCATGTCAGCATTCGCACTTCTGATACGTCCAGCATGCGTTACCACACACCTTCAACCGCTTACAGAACGCTCCCCTACCCAATACTCAAAGAGTATTGCCGCAGCTTCGGTTTACTACTTAGCCCCGTTACATCTTCCGCGCAGGCCGACTCGACCAGTGAGCTATTACGCTTTCTTTAAATGATGGCTGCTTCTAAGCCAACATCCTGGCTGTCTGAGCCTTCCCACATCGTTTCCCACTTAGTAGTAATTTGGGACCTTAGCTGGCGGTCTGGGTTGTTTCCCTCTCCACGACGGACGTTAGCACCCGCCGTGTGTCTCCCGGATAGTACTTACTGGTATTCGGAGTTTGCAAAGGGTTGGTAAGTCGGGATGACCCCCTAGCCTTAACAGTGCTCTACCCCCAGTAGTATTCGTCCGAGGCGCTACCTAAATAGCTTTCGGGGAGAACCAGCTATCTCCAGGTTTGATTGGCCTTTCACCCCTAGCCACAAGTCATCCGCTAATTTTTCAACATTAGTCGGTTCGGTCCTCCAATTGATGTTACTCAATCTTCAACCTGCCCATGGCTAGATCACCTGGTTTCGGGTCTATATCCAGAGACTGAACGCCCAGTTAAGACTCGGTTTCCCTACGGCTCCCCTAGATGGTTAACCTTGCCACTGAATATAAGTCGCTGACCCATTATACAAAAGGTACGCAGTCACACCACGAAGGTGCTCCTACTGCTTGTACGTACACGGTTTCAGGTTCTATTTCACTCCCCTCACAGGGGTTCTTTTCGCCTTTCCCTCACGGTACTGGTTCACTATCGGTCAGTCAGTAGTATTTAGCCTTGGAGGATGGTCCCCCCATATTCAGACAGGATATCACGTGTCCCGCCCTACTCGATTTCACTGAATATGCGTCGTCAGTTACGGGGCTATCACCCTGTATCGCCAAGCTTTCCAGCTTGTTCACCTAACGCCTATAAAGCTTAAGGGCTAGTCCAATTTCGCTCGCCGCTACTTTCGGAATCTCGGTTGATTTCTTTTCCTCGGGGTACTTAGATGTTTCAGTTCCCCCGGTTCGCCTCCTGTTGCTATGTATTTACAACAGGATACTTACTTATGTAAGTGGGTTTCCCCATTCGGAAATCCCAGACTCAAGTGGCTTTTACTGCCTAATCTGGGCTTATCGCAAGTTAATACGTCCTTCATCGCCTCTGACTGCCAAGGCATCCACCGTGTACGCTTAGTCACTTAACCATACAACCCGAAGGAGTTTCGAATTGATGTTAAACAACCAAAGTTGTCTCTCATTATTTGAATGAGCGAGAGACATTTCGATTTTGCCGGACTCAAATATGAATAATCCGAAGATTATTCCCAAGAACACTTGAATGTGTTTTTAGTTGTATTCCATTAGGAATACTTTGAGAACTTTACAAATAATCTTAAAGATTATTTTGTCAGCTTTCCAAATTGTTAAAGAGCTAATCACTTCTAATGAAGTAACCATTTTTAAAAGCACTCTACTTTCTATTTCAAAAAAAGTGCGCTTAAAGATGGTATCCCGTAGGGGAGTCGAACCCCTGTTACCGCCGTGAAAGGGCGGTGTCCTAGGCCTCTAGACGAACGGGACACAGAAAATCAGTGGTGGAGCTAATCGGGATCGAACCGATGACCTCTTCGCTGCCAGCGAAGCGCTCTCCCAGCTGAGCTATAGCCCCACATAAAATTGCTTTGCATTTTATGCAGAACCAATTTTTTGCCCTGAATTAAAACCATATCAATCTGTGTGGACACTCATCGTGACTCATTTGTCTTCACTTTAAACAGTGAAAGCAAACTATCCATCGTATATAAGGAGGTGATCCAGCGCCAGGTTCCCCTAGCGCTACCTTGTTACGACTTCACCCCAGTCATGAACCACAAAGTGGTAAGCGTCCCCCCGAAGGTTAAACTACCTACTTCTTTTGCAGCCCACTCCCATGGTGTGACGGGCGGTGTGTACAAGGCCCGGGAACGTATTCACCGTGGCATTCTGATCCACGATTACTAGCGATTCCGACTTCATGGAGTCGAGTTGCAGACTCCAATCCGGACTACGACGCACTTTTTGGGATTCGCTCACTTTCGCAAGTTGGCTGCCCTCTGTATGCGCCATTGTAGCACGTGTGTAGCCCTACTCGTAAGGGCCATGATGACTTGACGTCGTCCCCACCTTCCTCCGGTTTATCACCGGCAGTCTCCCTGGAGTTCCCGACATTACTCGCTGGCAAACAAGGATAAGGGTTGCGCTCGTTGCGGGACTTAACCCAACATTTCACAACACGAGCTGACGACAGCCATGCAGCACCTGTCTCAGAGTTCCCGAAGGCACCAATCCATCTCTGGAAAGTTCTCTGGATGTCAAGAGTAGGTAAGGTTCTTCGCGTTGCATCGAATTAAACCACATGCTCCACCGCTTGTGCGGGCCCCCGTCAATTCATTTGAGTTTTAATCTTGCGACCGTACTCCCCAGGCGGTCTACTTAACGCGTTAGCTCCGAAAGCCACGGCTCAAGGCCACAACCTCCAAGTAGACATCGTTTACGGCGTGGACTACCAGGGTATCTAATCCTGTTTGCTCCCCACGCTTTCGCATCTGAGTGTCAGTATCTGTCCAGGGGGCCGCCTTCGCCACCGGTATTCCTTCAGATCTCTACGCATTTCACCGCTACACCTGAAATTCTACCCCCCTCTACAGTACTCTAGTCTGCCAGTTTCAAATGCTATTCCGAGGTTGAGCCCCGGGCTTTCACATCTGACTTAACAAACCACCTGCATGCGCTTTACGCCCAGTAATTCCGATTAACGCTCGCACCCTCCGTATTACCGCGGCTGCTGGCACGGAGTTAGCCGGTGCTTCTTCTGTCGCTAACGTCAAACGAATACGCTATTAACGTACCCGCCTTCCTCACGACTGAAAGTACTTTACAACCCGAAGGCCTTCTTCATACACGCGGCATGGCTGCATCAGGCTTGCGCCCATTGTGCAATATTCCCCACTGCTGCCTCCCGTAGGAGTCTGGACCGTGTCTCAGTTCCAGTGTGGCTGATCATCCTCTCAGACCAGCTAGGGATCGTCGCCTTGGTGAGCCCTTACCTCACCAACTAGCTAATCCCACCTAGGCATATCCTGACGCGAGAGGCCTTGCGGTCCCCCTCTTTGGTCACCTTCGTTTATAGAAAACGACATCATGCGGTATTAGCCATCGTTTCCAATGGTTATCCCCCACATCAGGGCAATTTCCTAGGCATTACTCACCCGTCCGCCGCTCGACGCCGTTAACGTTCCCCGAAGGTTCAGTTAACTCGTTTCCGCTCGACTTGCATGTGTTAGGCCTGCCGCCAGCGTTCAATCTGAGCCATGATCAAACTCTTCAATTTAAAGTTTTGATTCCCTAAATTAATAGGGGAGGCTCAATGAATTCTGATTTACTGCATTACTAATGTAATGTTGAATTGACTGTGCCAAGACTAAGTAAACTTAATCTCGATTGGTCACTCAGTTCATTGAAACCTAAGTTGATGTTGAAACATCAATTTGGATTATCATCAACGAGTGCCCACACAGATTGATAGGTTCTTATTTTTAAAGAGCGTTTCGACTGAGGCTTGAGCTATGCGCCCCACTCAAATCGGACGGCCATTTTAGCGAGATAACTTTTGGTGTCAAACACTTTTTTCAGTTATTTCTCTGTGAGTTATTTTTTAACTCAACCGTCTTGTTATCTCGCATTGCTTTGCTAGACAACGGAGGCGAATTATAGGGAGAAAATTTAACTTGGCAAGGGGAATTCAGCCTAAAAAAGACATTTTCAGACCGAACGTTTAAATAAACACCAATTTGAGGATTCTATAGCCGATTAATGGGCTTATGACTCTAATTTCGCCACACGTTGATTGAGTTCAGCTATAGACTTTCTCACTTCCTCTACTAAATAGCTGTATTGAGCATCTTGCTCTTGCTGATAAACAATACGCCCATTTACAAAGCTCACTTTAACCGACGCAGGTTCACCACACATGATTGGTGCCATTAGTGATGAGTGACAACCTGACAAACGAGGCTGATTCAGATCATAAAGGACGAGATCTGCCGCGTAACCTTCTTTGATTTCCCCCACATCGGTAAGGCCTAAAATATCGGCTCCACCTTTGCTGCCCCATTTAAGGACTTCCTCCAGCGATGTAGCATCCGGCCCATTTTGCGCTCTGTGTATTAACCAAGTGAGGTTTAGCTCTTGTAGCATTGATCCTGATTCAGCAGACGCAGAGCCATCCACTCCCAATGAAATTGGCATGCCCGCTTTGGCCATATCAATGACGGGGGCAATTCCGCTCCCTAAACGGCAGTTAGATGTTGGACAATGAGCAATTCCCGTTTTCGTCTCCGCTAACAGCTGAATATCAGCCTCACTCGCTTGGACCAAATGAGCAAACCATACATCATCACCCAGCCAGTCACAGCTCTGTGCAAACTCGACCGCACTCATTCCGTACTTAGCGAATGCCTGCTCATTATCAAAGTCCACTTCTAGAAGATGGGAGTGCATTCTCAATTTTTGACTTCTGGCATACTCAGCCATTAATTTGAGATCGCTAGGCGTTGCAGAATGGGCGATTGTGGTTGGTGCAACCACCAGCTTACGCATCGCTGCTCCACCTTCTTGATGGTAACGACTACGAGTATGCTCTAAACGTGAAATCATTTGCTCTGCAGATTCTGGAACAACCCCAGCTTTCGCTAATCCTTTGTGCGTGCCTTTAACAGTTGCCCCTCCCCGACATAAGACCAAGCGTATTCCCATTTCGTCAGCAGCCTGCCAAAGAACATCTTCTAACTCTTGGCTTGAGCTCGCATGATAAAGATAGTGGTGGTCAGCACAGGTCGTTGCTCCAGAGCGAAGTAACTCATAGAAACCCAACTTAGCAGCGGAATACATGATCTCCGGTGTAATTTGAGGCCAATAGCGATACGGAACACTCGCGAGCCAATCACCTAAGCCATGATTAATGCCTGACGGGATCCCTTTCAATATAGATTGAGCGATATGGTGATGAGTATTTACCATTCCCGGGTAGACGACACAGTTTGTCGCATCCACTCGCTTTTCACCTTCATTAGCAATCAGGTTCTGCCCCAGCTCAGTAATGACGCCATTTTGAATTCGAATATCTCTTATATCTTGTTGAGGAGAAAACACACTATTGGCATTTTTAATTAAGTAGTTCATATAAAGATCCTTTTAATGAACAATCGGTATCTAAGTTCAAACAATTAGAATGGAATGACCTTTGAGCAATGTCCCAGAGATTCAACTCTTAACCGCTTCTACTCAATTAATAAGAGGGCAGGAGTACTCACTCCCACCACACTCTGTATACAATGCAATAACTGAACCATATTAAGATTATTTAACCCTCATTGTTAAGTACCGTTCAAAATGCACCAAAATATTTTTTTTGAGGCCCAAACGCACACCTTTAGTGCAATGCGATCCATATCTTTCTTCTTAAACAGGCATTTATTGTATACAACAAAAAATTTGTAATTTCCCCCTCGACCTTAAGGCTAATCATTGGTTAAAAGTAAGTTACACCCATGAGGCATTAAGTTATCACTACGTGGCATACTGTTTGCTAAATGTTAATTGAAAGCGTGAGTAGAAGCGGTTAGATACCTAAGCACAAGGTATCGGGACATTGCTCATAGTTAACCTAAAGCTGTGTAACCAACGACACGGTTGCACCTTTAGAGAAAGTGAAAAGGAAAACACGGAGTAACTATGAAAACTATTTCTAGATTCAATAAACTTGCCCTTTCGTTATCTTTGCTATGCGCTTCAGGAAGCAGCCTTGCAGCAGATAAAGTAACTTTCCAACTGGACTGGATACCAGGAGGAGACAAAGCACCAGTATTCGTTGGAGTTCAACAAGGATTTTTTGCAGCAGAGGATCTGGATGTCACCATTCTTGGTGGTAAAGGTTCTACCGACGCCATTACCAAAGTAGCGACTGGCACAGCAGATATTGGTTATGCTGACATTGTTGCTCTGATGGTCGCAAAAGCGAATGATAACGTGCCTGTAAAAGCGGTCTACTCACTCTTCAATAAAGCACCTTATGCATTCTATACACTTGATGATTCAGGTGTTGGATCAGTTAAAGATGTGGCAGGAAAAACCATCGTTACTTCTCCGTTTACCTCTGCGAACGTTTTCCTACCAATCATGCTTAAGAAAAATGGCATCGATGAAAACAGTGTAAAGGTCCTCAAAGCCGATCCTGGCGCATTAAATCCGATGCTGATCACTGGGCAGTCTGATGTGATGATTTCCTGGATGACAGACCGCGTTAAAAACTCAGAGCAAGCCGAACAAGCGGGTAAAAAACTGACTGTTCTGCCTTGGTATGATGCTGGTCTAGAGTTCTATTCTGCCTCGGTCATCGCCAGCGACAAGTTCATGACAGAAAACCCAGACGTGGTTAAACGATTTGTTAGAGCTTACGCAAAGGCAGTGGAATACACTTGGGCGAATCCAGAACAAAGCGGCGCTGACGTCAATAAAACGGTCCCCGATGTCGATCCCGTCCAAGCAGCCGATACGATAAAATCCATTCGTGGCCTGGTTATGAACGAGGTCTCCGATAAAGACGGATTGGGTGTTTTTACTCCGGCTCGTCTGAGTGAAACATGGAAGTGGACAGCGGAAGCTCAAGGTCTCGAACTTGGTAAGTTAGACCCGGAAACAGCAGTTTCTCGTCAGTTTTTCCAAGAGGTGAACTAATGCAGCCATTTGTTTCGTTTAAGAACATAGGGCATACCTATCACTCTGACAAACATTCGGTTACGGTTCTCAACGATGTCAACTTCAATGTCAATAAGCATGAGTTTGTTGCCATCGTTGGTCCTTCAGGTTGTGGCAAGTCTACCTTGCTGCGCCTACTGTCAGGTCTGATATTGCCAACCCAAGGTGAGATTTCCGTTTTTGCTCAACCGGTAACGGAGCCAAGAGAAGATATCGGCATCGTGTTTCAAAAACCAACGCTCTTGCCTTGGAAAAACATCCTCGACAATGTGCTGTTTCCACTCAAGCACAAGTTCAACTATGTCAGTCAAAAAGAAAAACAGCATGCCGAAGTACTTTTAGACACGGTTGGCCTGGCTGGGTTTGAAAGCAGCATGCCAAACCAACTTTCTGGGGGGATGCAACAACGAGTAGGCATTGCCAGGGCTTTGCTACTTAATCCGGATATTTTGATCATGGATGAGCCGTTCTCTGCGCTCGATGCATTGACTCGTGAAGAAATGGGCTTTGAACTACAAAAAATTTGGATGGAAAAACCGAAGACTGTTTTATTCATTACTCATTCGATTTCCGAAGCGGTGTTACTCGCAGATAAAGTCTTAGTCATGGGCCCACGACCAAGTACGGTGTTAGAGGAAATCAACATTGAATTACCTCGCCCACGCGACATTCACACACTGCAAGATCCAACGTTTGGCGCTTACACCAACAAAATCCGCGAATACTTTTATCGTTCAGAGAAAAAGAATGAGGCGGACAGAAAGGATAAAGACAACGTTGCACCAATACGCAGAACGGTTGCTTAATCGATTGATCTAAAGGAATAGATATGAAACGGTATTTGTCACAATGGTCACAAAACTGGCTTCCGCTCGTCGCGATACTCGCACTCATTCCTATGTGGGAAGCGACTTGCCGAATCTTCTCGGTACCAACATTTATACTACCTGCCCCAACAGATATTGCACTGGCTTTCAGCCAAGTTCCGATGGAAAGGTGGTTAGATAATTTATGGGCCACACTACGCATCGCCCTGCTTGGTTTTGGAATTTCATTTTTAGTGAGTATTCCTTTGGCCATCATGATGGTGAACTCTAAATTTCTCACTAAAGCGCTATTTCCAATATTAGTTGTAATCCAATCAACACCGGTTGTTGCTATTGCTCCACTGTTGATTGTTATTTTGGGGACCGGTGATGCGCCGCGTCTCACCATTACCTGCCTGATCACGTTTTTCCCACTTGTGGTATCGGCGACAACCGGAATGCTGGCAACACCGCCAGAGCTAATTGAGTTGTCTCGCTCACTAAGCGTGAAAAACAGCAAAACGATTTGGCAGATTCGCCTTCCTTACGCCATTCCACATATTTTTAGTGGGGTAAAGGTCGCCATTACGTTAGCCGTGATTGGCTCAGTGATTGCTGAATTTGTCGCAGCGGAAAAAGGCTTAGGCTACTTGGTTCAATTCTCTACGTCGTATTTCAAGATCCCACAAGCTTTTGCCGCACTGGTGTTCTTATCGCTTGTAAGTATGTTGCTCTTCAAGGCCGTTAGCTGGGTGCAAAGAGCTTGCTTCTCTTGGAGCCTGACCGAAGAAGAAAAACAACGATAGAAAACCGTAAATAACAACGTCAACACAATGGCTTGCACAATGACAGGGAGAGAAAACAAGACGGCGTTTAATAAGAAATTTAACAAGGTGAACTCACTCCTGCTTCGGGTATGAGTTCATCGAAATTAACTTAACTAGGAGTAGAAGCGGTCTGTAATAGCGAGACATTATGGCTCTCAGGCTATTGCTGGACATTGCTCCAATAACAAGCACGTATTTAATTGTTAATTGGAGAAAAACAATGACTCAATCATACCTTTTAGATGAGCTTAACTTTGAAACAACCATTGGTGGACAAGGTTTAGAATCAAACGATATCGCGATCCCTTTGATCAACTTAGATGATTTTGACAACCGTCGCGAAGAAATCACTGAACAACTCTGGGAAGCTGCCACTCAAGTCGGCTTTTTCCAGCTTGTTGATCACGGCATCAGCTTAGATGACATCGAAAAGTCCTTTAAGCTCAGTGAGCAATTCTTTGCCCTACCGCTGGAAACAAAGCAGCAGTTCCTTTTAAAAGAAGGCTTAAATGCGGGTTGGGAGTTTAAGCAACAAGTTCGTCCATCCACCGGCACAGCGGATCAAAAAGAGTCGTATCAAATTACCCTTCCTCATATGGAAAACTTATGGCCAAGCAACTATCAAGTAGAAGACTTTGAATCGCATCTATTGTCTTTTGAGCAGCAAGCATGGCAGCTCGGGATGAAGATTCTTTCCTGCTTTGCCGAAAAGTTGGGGTTTGAGCGTGACTTTTTTACTCAAGCACACCAAAGAGAGTCAGAAAATTATTTGAGCACCTTACGTATGTTGCATTACCTGCCAATGAAAGAGGTGCCAGAGACAGGCACTTTCTGGCGTGCAGGTGTACATACCGATTTCGATTGTTTAACCATGGTATTCCAGCAGGAAAATCAGGGCGGCTTGCAAGCTGCTGCCGGGAAAGACGCCAAAGACAATTTGGTGTGGAGCACGGTTGAACCAAAAGCAGGTGTCATCACTTGCAACATTGGCGACATGCTGATGCGATGGAGTGATAACTTATTGAAATCAACCCTGCACCGCGTTCGTATGCCGACAGCCGAAGAGAACCAAGACTCTCGTTATAGCATGGCGTTTTTCTGCCAAGCGAACCGAGACCAAATCATTCAGGGTCCACTGAAGGTTTACGAGCCGATTACGGCTGAAGACTACTTGAAGATGCGCATTAACGCGAACTTCTCTTAAAGAGTTCAGCAATTGAAATGACAGTTCGAGCCCTGTCATTCCTTTACTCCAAAGACGAAAAAGCCATGCAAATGCATGGCTTTTGTTATCTATTGGTGCATCACTATTGGCTAGCGATGATATTGCCGTCTTTGACACCCAGTACAATCGGTTTCCCTGGTAAGAACTGACCAGAAAGAATCGATTTCGCTAGTGGGTTTTCAACATTTTGCTGAATTGCACGTTTCAAAGGACGTGCACCATATACCGGGTCAAAACCGACTTGTGCGATCAATTCTAACGCCTCGTCGCCGACTTCTAGTTCATAGTCTTTTTCCGCCAGACGTTTATGCAAACGTTCCAGCTGAATAGAAGCAATTGACTTAATGTGCTCTTTACCAAGTGGATGGAATACCACAGTTTCATCAACACGGTTCAAGAACTCCGGACGGAAGTGTTTGCTGACCACCTCCATGACTTCATTCTTAATGCCTTGATAATCCAGTATTGCGAAGTTTTCCTGGATTCGCGAAGAGCCCAAGTTTGAAGTCATGATCACCACAGTGTTACGGAAATCAACCGTACGACCTTGACCATCGGTCAGACGTCCGTCATCCAGCACTTGAAGCAGAATGTTGAACACATCTGGGTGCGCTTTTTCTACCTCATCCAATAGAATGACCGAATAAGGTTTGCGACGAACCGCTTCTGTCAGATAACCGCCCTCTTCATAGCCAACGTAACCCGGAGGCGCACCAACCAGTCTCGCTACAGAGTGTTTCTCCATAAACTCAGACATATCAATACGCACCATTGCGTCTTCACTATCAAACATGAAGTTTGCCAGTGTTTTACACAACTCGGTTTTACCCACACCCGTTGGACCTAAGAACAAGAAAGAGCCAATTGGTCGGTTTGGATCCGACAACCCGGCACGGCTACGGCGAATCGCATTCGCAACCACTTCAACCGCTTCCACCTGGCCAATAACACGTTGATGCAATACATCTTCCATGCGAAGTAGTTTTTCTTTCTCTGCTTCGAGCATCTTAGAGACCGGAATGCCCGTTTGTTTGGACAGCACTTCCGCGATTTCGTTGTCGGTCACTTTGTTACGCAACAACGTCATCTCTTGCATTTCGGCTTGTGCAGCCAAGTCCAACTGTTTTTCCAGCTCAGGAATACGACCGTATTGCAACTCAGACATACGGTTTAGATCACCAGCACGGCGAGCAAACTCCATATCCATCCGTGCTTGTTCAAGCTCGGATTTAATGTGTTGCGTACCCGATAGTGCGGCTTTTTCTGTATTCCATACCTCTTCTAACTCAGCATATTCGCGCTCTTTTTCATTCAACTCTTCGTTTAAGGTGATCAGACGTTTTTCACTCGCTTCATCATGCTCGTTACTCAACGCTTGCTGCTCAATCTTTAATTGAATGATTTTGCGCTCTAATTTATCCAGAGCTTCCGGCTTAGAGTCGATTTGCAAACGAATGCTTGATGCCGCCTCATCGATTAAGTCGATCGCTTTATCCGGTAACTGACGGTCAGAAATGTACCGGTGTGACAAGCTTGCTGCCGCAACAATAGCAGGATCGGTAATTTCGACGTGGTGGTGCAACTCGTAGCGCTCTTTCAGACCACGTAAAATGGCGACCGTATCTTCAACGGTTGGTTCATCCACCAGCACTTTTTGGAAACGACGCTCTAAGGCTGCATCTTTCTCAATGTACTTACGGTATTCGTCCAATGTTGTCGCACCAACACAGTGAAGTTCACCACGAGCCAGTGCTGGTTTCAGCATGTTACCCGCATCCATAGAGCCTTCACCTTTACCAGCGCCTACCATGGTATGCAGCTCATCAATAAACAGAATGATGTTGCCTTCTTCTTTGGCTAACTCATTCAATACTGATTTCAAGCGTTCTTCAAACTCACCTCGATATTTTGCACCCGCAACCAACGCGCCCATATCTAACGCGAGAACGCGACGACCACGCAACCCTTCTGGCACCTCATTGTTAATAATACGCTGTGCCAAACCTTCAACAATCGCCGTTTTACCCACACCAGGTTCACCAATGATTACTGGGTTGTTTTTTGTACGGCGTTGCAGAACTTGAATCGTACGGCGGATTTCATCATCACGGCCAATAACCGGATCCAACTTACCCTGCTCTGCTCGTTCGGTCAGGTCTATGGTGAACTTTTCCAAAGCCTGACGAAGCTCTTCGGCATTCGGATCATCGACCTTTTGACCACCTCTGATCTTTTCGATCGCCTGGCTTACTTTCTGCTCGGTTAAACCGACTTCTTTCAATAGTTGACCAAGCGGACCTTTGTCCTCAATGGCGGCTAGGAGGAAGATTTCTGACGAAATGTAAGAGTCCTGGCGTTTTTGAGCAACTTTGTCGCACAAATTAAACAACGTACCCATAGAACCAGAAAGCTGCACATCACCACCAATGCCGCTCACTTTTGGCAAACGATCCAACATTTCACCCAGCTTAGAACGCAGGTGTGTCACATCCACATCTAACATAGTTAACAATGGACGAATTGGACTGCCATTTTGATCAAGCAAAGCCACCATCAGGTGAACCGGCTCTATATATTGATGATCGCGCCCCAACGCTAACGATTGAGCATCAGAGATAGCGATTTGAAACTTACTTGTGAATCTATCAAGACGCATATCGACCTTCCTAACCTCACTAAGAGAAACTAATTACAGTAGAAAGATGGATACTCGAAAGGGGAATTTCAAGGGAGGATGTAAATAAATATAAACAGTGATGCAAACATGAAGGTATGCATCACCACTTTTTAAAATTGATTAAAATCTAATCTTTCAACCAGATAAAGGTCGCTTGGCGCCCGGTCACCCCGTCACGACGATAAGAGTAAAAATCATCACCGTTTTGGTATGTACATAAACCCGAGTCAAACACTTGGGAAACGCCAGCTTTGCTTAAACGCTGCGTTGCGAGCTTTGACATGTCAGCAAACCACTTGCCTGAAATATCTCGCGGAATAAACGCTTGCTGAGCCTTAGGATCAAAATCAACAAAAGCCTGCAGAACATCCTCACCGACTTCAAATGCGTCTGGACCGATAGCTGGGCCAAGCCATGCCATCACGTCACCAGAAAACATCTCTAGCGCGTTTTCGACAATACCATTTGCCAGACCTCGCCAGCCAGCATGGACAGCCGCAACTTGCGTACCTTTAGTATTGGTTAAAAGCACTGGTAAGCAATCGGCAGTCATCGCAGAACACACGACATTGCCAGTACTGGTAAATACACCATCGGCATCCAGTACTTGAGACGTCGGCTCTGATACTTGAGTTACGAAGGTAGAATGCGTCTGATTTAGCCAAACCGGTGCGCTTGGCATTTCAGCCTGCTTTATCAGCCAATCACGGTTCTGTTCAACCAATGACAAATCGTCCCCAACATGGGCGCCAAGATTCAGCCCTTGATAGGCCCCCCTCGAAAAGCCTCCCACACGTGTGGAAGCGAACGCTTTGACATTTTTAGGCGCTGGCCAGTTAGGGACAATGGTCTTCATTTTAGAACTCTTCCGGTAAACCGTACTCTTCGGTATCTTTACGCAGCGCTTCCGTCATGGCCACCATGTCGTCTGGTATTGGAGCGTGGAATTCCAACTCTTCACCAGTGATAGGATGTTCAAAACGCAGCATCACAGCGTGAAGTGCCTGGCGGTCAAAACCACGGATCATATCTGTCAGCTCTTGCGATGCTCCCGTTGGAATACGAGCACGACCACCATAAGCGGTATCGCCCAACAATGGGTGCTGCAGGTAAGACATATGAACACGGATCTGGTGAGTACGACCTGTTTCGAGACGCAAACGAATACGAGTATGCTCGCGGAAGTGCTCCGCAACACGGTAGTGAGTAACCGCCGGTTTACCCATTGGTGCCACCGCCATCAATGTACGTTTCGTCGAGTGACGACCAATCGGTTGATCAACTTTACCACCGGCAGTCATACGGCCAATAGCAATCGCCTCGTACTCACGAGTGATATTACGTTTTTGCAGCGCACGAACTAAACGCGTCTGCGCAGGTACCGTTTTCGCTACCACCATCAAACCGGTAGTGTCTTTATCCAGACGGTGGACAATACCAGCACGAGGCACCTCGGCAATATCCGGGTAATGATGTAGCAGTGCATTGAGCACTGTACCATCAGGTGTACCCGCACCTGGGTGTACAACAAAATCACGAGGCTTATTGATTACGATGATGTCATCATCTTCATAAACGATATCTAACGGGATATCTTGCGCTTCCCAGCGCTCTTCATCTTCCAGCTCGGCTTGCAATGTAATTTCCTCGCCGCCCATGACTTTGGTGCGAGGTTTGGTGACAACTTCACCATTCACTTGAACTTTCCCGTCTAGAAGCCATTCTTTCAGGCGAGAGCGAGAGAAGTCCGCGAACAATTCTGCGATAGCTTGGTCTAAACGTTGACCTAATTGGCTATCTTTTACGGTATTTGTTAATACTATCTGCTGAGCCATATCGAACTTTTTTAAAAACTGTGAGACTAATGCTCACGACTGTGAAAAAATAGACTATTACGTCATTGTATCTGTTACTGGAAAGAAAGTAACGGCAGCTTAAGAAATATTTAGATTCAAGGAACAGACTCCTGATATGAAACGTCAGACTTTAACAGGCCTTTTAGCGGTATCCCTTCTGTTTGGATGTGCAAGCAAAGAAGAAATCGTTCCTGATGTGCCACCTTCGGAACTGTATGCAGACGCACAAACCTCGCTTCAAACTGGTAACTGGCTAACTGCCATCGAGAAGCTAGAAGCATTAGATTCACGTTACCCATTTGGTGCCTACTCAGAACAGGTACAACTTGACCTTATTTATGCGTACTACAAAAACGACGACCTCGCACTTGGCTTGGCAACCATCTCTCGTTTTATGCGCCTAAACCCAACTCATGAAAAGATGGACTGGGTATTGTACATGCGTGGTTTAACTCACATGGCGCAAGATCGTAACTTTATGCACGATCTGTTTAATATTGACCGTAGTGACCGAGATCCAGAGCCCGTTAAACAAGCATTTGATGACTTCAAAAAGCTGCTTCAACGTTATCCAAACAGCCACTATGCTGAAGATTCGCAAAAACGCATGATCGCATTGAAAAACCGTTTAGCCAATTATGATCTGGCAACGGCAGATTTCTACTTACGCCGTGAAGCGTGGATTGCAGCGATCAACCGCAGCCAAGAGCTGCAAAAGACTTACCCAGATACAGAAGCAGCACGTAAATCGCTTAAAATACAGCTAGAAGCGTACAAGCAGCTTGGGCTTGAAGACGCTATCGCTAGAACGGAAGAGTTGATTAAACTTAACCCAATCAATTAAAGCGAACTGCCCTTCAATTACTCGCCACAGTCTCAACCACTGTGGCGTTTTTCTATCCGAAGCTACTCGGACACTTGCGGCACCTGACTTGATGGTTTTTTGAGCACAATATATGCTTAAAGCTCTCCCACCATTAACCTGGACGTGAACGTGAGACTACTTAAGCTGTGGGTAATATCGCTGATTCTATTGTCAGCGTCCGTTTGCGCATTGCAAATTTCACCGTTAAAGCAACCGCCATATATCGGTGACTTAGACATCATTAAAGAGAAAAACTTACTGCGCGTACTTGTCTCTGCTGATTTGGGTTTTTACCACATAGAAGGTGGCACGCCTAAAGGAATTGGCGCGGAGCTTCTGGCTCATTTCGAGAAAGATCTGCGTAAAATCAAACCAAAGATCAACGTACAAATTATTCCTCTTGCTCGTGACCAACTGATTCCCGCGCTAAACAAAGGTTCTGGCGATTTAATCGTCGCAAACCTGACAATGACTGATAAGCGCAAAGAAAAAGTCGATTTCAGCTCTCCGATACTCTCCGGAATTCAAGAGTGGGTCGTGACAAACAAAAAAACACCCGCCATTACAAAACCGGAGCAACTGAGTGGAAAAGAAATATGGGTCAGAGCAAGCTCCAGTTATTTTGAAAGCATTCAAACTCTTAATAGAACGTTAAACAAGAAAGGCTTACCGCCCGTCATTGTTCATTTCGTTGAAGAGACCCTTCAAGATTACGAACTGGTTGGCATGTTGAATAATGGTTATGTCAAAGCCATCGTGTTAGATAGCCATAAAGCCAATCTGTGGCTGAAAGTAATGGATGATATTCGTGTACACAAAAAAGTCCCACTGCGTAAAAGAGGCAAAATTGGCTGGGCAATGCGTAAAGACAGCCCGCAACTCAAAGCTGTCGTCAATAAGTTCATCAAGAAATCACGCTCAGGTACTCTGCTTGGTAACGTCATCTACGGCAAGTACATCGACAATACCAACTGGCTTAACAAAGCACTCAACCCGAAAAAGATTGCTCAGTTGGAAAAGCTATCAGCATTGTTTTCGCGCTACGGAGAGAAATACGACTTTGACTATCTACTGATAGCAGCCATCGCTTACAAAGAGTCTGGTTTTAATAATAACTTAGTCGGTAGCCAAGGCGCGGTCGGCATCATGCAAATTCTGCCTAGCACAGCTCGAGACCCAAATATCAACATTAAAGATGTGCGACAACTGGAAAACAACATTCACGCGGGCGTGAAATACATGGCGTTTTTACGTCGGCAGTACTTTAACGATAAAGCCATTAGTGCTGAAAACAAAATCTACTTCACTTTGGCCGCCTATAACGCGGGGCCGGGAAATGTCGAACGAATTCGTAAGCTCGCCGCCAGACAAGGGTATAACCCAGATGTTTGGTTCAACAATGTTGAAGTCGTGATGAGAAAGAATATTAGAGCAACTGTCGGTTACGTGACCACCATTAACCGTTACTACGTCATATACAAGCAATTAGAGAGTTTGGACCATGCTAAATCACTGAAGAATGTTTTGTTAGTTCCAGATGATCCGGTTTTCATGACCCCATTACGACGGGTTAGTCAAACACCAGAAAGCAAAAAGCCGCTCGTCAACTAAGCGGCTTTTCAAAATTCTCGTTGGTTACATTCTCTAAAGTGATTGAAATCACATATTTTGTTTAGTTAATTTTTGACCAAACTAAATTATAGGCTGTACAACGTCCCTAAAAACGAGGAGGTTTTCAGCTGAGTACTCTATCCAATCTAATGATTTACTAACCGATAACAAGCTATTTAGCGATAAATCTCGGCACTTCTTGAGTGAGATCACATTCATTTTTCATTGTGAAAACCTCGAGCAAAAAAGTGATATACATCACATTTATTTATACATAAAGCGGTAATCTGGACTTAACCCATGAGGGATGCAACAGAGGAAAAACACTTATGACAATGAATATCACTGGCAAAAACATCGAAATCACCTCTGCAATCCGTGCTCATATTGAGAGCAAATTTAAAAAACTGGAGAAATGGCAAGTCGACCTAATTGGATGCCAAGCAACGTTCAGTGAAGAACCAAACAAACAGAAAAAGTTCGAAGCGGTTATCAAGGTTCCTAAAGGGCAACTTATCGCCTCAGCGACTCACGAAGATCTTTACGCAGCGATCAATGAAGTGGAGCAAAAACTAGAACGACAATTGAATAAGCTGACCCACAAACCTGAAGCTCGCCGTGCTAGCAAGCCTGAGCTGGTGGAAGAAGAAGAGTAAAACGACCAGATTGAGGAAGTAGCGCCGAAAGGCGCTATTTTTTTGCTTGACGCTCCACGTCAGCTTGCTTATTGTGTTTAAACACCCACATATTGCGCACTAATTATGCATTTAACCCCACTGTTTATTTTTGACTTCTTTTTCCTCCCATAGATGGAGAGGCGAACTCGTTTGTGAAAGAAAAGTCAAAAACAAACAGAAAGCCTCCCAAAACGGGAGGCTTTTTTATAAGGAAAGAATTAATGACTGACCAACCTATTTCTCTGGAAGATATTCGTATACGTTTAAATGAACTTGATGACGAGCTACTTAGCTTGTTGTCTGAACGCCGTAGCCTCAGTATTGAAGTAGCCAAAAGCAAAGTTCAAACCTCAAAACCGGTTCGCGATGCTGTCCGTGAGCAACAGTTGTTGGTAAAGCTCATTTCTAATGGCCGCGAAAAGTATGATTTAGACGCTCAATACATCACTAAACTTTTCCACACTATTATTGAAGACTCCGTTCTTCTGCAGCAAAGTTATCTCCAAGACCTTGTTAATCCACAACAAAGCCGCAAACCTCTCGCACGTGTTGCTTTCCTTGGTGCGAAAGGCTCATATTCACACCTAGCAAGCCGCGAATATTTTAGCCGTAAAAACACTGAGCTGATTGAACTGAACTGTGAACACTTCAAAGAAGTCACTCAAACGGTAGAGTCAGGTCATGCCGACTACGGTGTCCTGCCAATTGAAAATACCAGCTCAGGCTCGATTAACGAAGTGTATGACTTACTGCAACACACTACGTTGTACATTGTCGGTGAGCTGACACAGCCAATTGAGCACTGCTTGGTGGCAACAAAAGACATTCGTCTCGAAGACATCAAAACGCTGTATTCTCATCCTCAGCCTCATCAACAATGCAGCGAGTTCCTAAGCCGCATGAAAGGCGTAAAACTGGAGTCTTGCGCTAGCACGGCCGATGCCATGCAAAAAGTCCAAGAACTGAATCGCGATGACGTAGCGGCTATCGGTAATGCTTCAAGCGGCAAGCTATATGGCCTTCAAGCGATTCAAGGCAATATCGCCAATCAAACAGAAAACCATACTCGTTTTATCGTAGTGGCACGTAAACCGGTTGAGGTTTCCACGCAAATACCAGCTAAAACCACGCTGATTATGTCCACGTCTCAACAAGCAGGCTCATTGGTTGAAACACTACTGGTGCTGCAACGCTATGGCATCAATATGACCAAGCTTGAATCTCGTCCTATTATGGGTAACCCATGGGAAGAAATGTTCTACGTTGACTTAGAATCCCATCTGGATTCTCAAGGAATGCAGCAAGCGTTACAAGAGCTCACCAAGATCACTAAGCACTTGAAAGTATTGGGCTGCTACCCTAGCGAAAACGTAAAACCAACCCAAGTTAAATTGAGTTAATAGACATCAATGAGCAAAAAGATCATGGCAACCCAAAAAGTCGTTATTGCCTCTTTAAACCCGGCAAAAATCAATGCAGTTCAGAGTGCGTTTCAAAGTGCATTTCCGAATCAAATTTTTGAATTTGAAGGAGTGAGTGTAGCCAGCGAAGTCGCGGATCAGCCGATGAGCAACGAGGAAACGTATACGGGTGCATTGAATAGAGTAAAAAACGCCAAAGTCGAAGCGCTAGACGGTGATTTTTATGTTGGACTAGAGGCGGGGATTGAAGGCAAGGTCACCTTCGCCTGGATGGTGATTGAGTCTGAAACGCATCGAGGCGAGTCCCGTTCAGCCAGTTTGATGTTACCGCCAGAAGTGTTGGCTCAACTTGAACATGCCAATGAACTTGGCGATGTCATGGACAACGTGTTTGGTACAGAGAATATTAAACAGAAAGGCGGCGCAATCAGTTTGTTAACCCAAAACCAATTGACGCGGAGTTCGGTCTACCATCAAGCCTTGATCCTGGCTTTGATACCTTTTACCAATATTGAACACTTTCCAGCTAATCTTTAGGGTTCCAGTTGCCATACGAATGAGATTAAAAAGGGCGGAAATTCCGCCCTTTTTTACTTGTTTTTATTATTGAGCTACTGGCTCTAATAACGCTTTGAGTTGATCTTTCTCTTTATCCGTTTTGGACTTCAACTCATTTGAACCACGTGTGATGGTTGCAATGCCCACTCCCAGCATCTGGCTGATCTGACGTTGAGATAACTCGCCTTTGAGCAGTTCATTAAGAATGTTCACTCGGGCAATTAATGAATCTCGTTCATCAGGTGTCATCAGCATCGTTAAAAACATTTCATGCTGCTGACTATCGACACTTGTTCGAATTAGCTCAAGAATCTGCTGCCAGTCTGTGTACTCGGGTTCGTGTGACATCAAGTTACCTCACTCAATACTTGGTATTGATCTCATGTTGATTCAAGAACGCGCCATCGATACCCAAAAGATCACGGTAGTAAGTTTCAAACATTAAGATGTTCTGAACATAACCACGTGTCTCTTTAAATGGAATCGCCTCAATAAAGGCATAAGCATCCACTTTTCCCTGGGTTCGCTCTCGCCACGTTTTCACTCTGTTAGGTCCAGCATTATAAGCCGCCAGAGCAAAAATACGATTATTATCGTAATCCTCTAATAAACCTTGCAGATAATGGCTACCAATTTCGATATTTTTACCGACGTTATACAGTTCTTGAGATCCTTGATACTTTAACTTGTACTTGCGGGCGGTGTATTTTGCCGTTTCAGGCATTATCTGCATGATTCCGCGCGCACCAACTGGTGAACGAGCCTCGACATCCAGCGCACTTTCTTGCCTTGCCAAAGACATCATCGTAACCGGGTCAATATCATGCTTCTTAGCGTAGAAATTAAACCACCAGCGATGCGCAACAGGGAACCTCAGTTCAATATTGTCCCACATCTGAGCTTGAATACTTGCGGTAACGGTTAGATGATGCCAGTGTTTTGAAGATGCATAGGCCGCTAGCATGGCTTTTTCGTCTTTATTCACTCTACGGAGCAAATGTGCCCACTCGCTCTTCGCTGCAGAGATCTTATCTGTCGCAATCATCTCAGCAATACGAGCCAGAGCATCGTGGTAAGGCTCTACCATCTTATTGTCTAATTTGATTCTGTGGGTTGGATATTTGATCGACTGCCCTATCGCATTCGCGGCCGCGACACTATAAAAATTACGCTCCCCAACCAATGTTGCTAAACGCTTCTTGCCCGCTACGTCATCTCCCAGCGCAATTTCACTTCGGCCTAGCCAATATTGCCAGCGCAGTGTCGCCTGCTCTTCTTGATTAAGAACCGCTATCCACTCCTGAACCCCTTTCCAATCTGCATTTTGCACCGCCAGACGAATACGAGTCTCGATGAGAGGCAGGTACTGACTAGTTTTCGTCTTGTCATCTCGCCACTGAGCCAAACGGGCAGACTCTGTTCGTGTTAAGCGAAACGCAATGTAATCGGCAAGTGACTGCGCTTTTTCAGGAGAAAATTTCTGCCCTTTTACTACCGAGTCATACGCTTGTTGCGCCTGCTCAATATTCATTCGGGCAAGCTTTTCCAGCGCATATTCACTCTGAGCACGATAAAAGTCGTTGGCTGGCTTTTTCTTAGCGAATTCCGCGACCGTAGCAGGCTTATCAAACAACGCTTTCATCTCT
This sequence comes from uncultured Vibrio sp., assembly GCF_963675395.1. NCBI lineage: Bacteria > Pseudomonadati > Pseudomonadota > Gammaproteobacteria > Vibrionales > Vibrionaceae > Vibrio > uncultured Vibrio sp. Next base: position 1,303,976 of record NZ_OY776223.1, read on the forward strand.
TTAGCTTGTTGCTTGGCCTTGGCTGATTTAGGTAACTTTTGCAAATAACTCATCAGACTGCCGTTACGTGCATCGAACGCCAGTAACATCCGCTGCAAAATTAAATCGTCCGTTCGTCCACCCGCTTTATCCCAGGCAGAAAATAACGGGTCACACTCAGAAGCAATACTTGACCCGCTTAACCACATATCTTCCGCGCCTTTAAACGCAGCAACGTGTTTACCCTGCTTCAAATTCGCCTGATAAAAAATACATTGATAACGCTCACCGCTGGGTATCACTTTTTGAAACTCAGTAATGGCCTGCCAATCTTTTTCTTTGTAGAGGTGATTCAAATAGGGGGCACTAACTCGACGAGAAAAAGGAAAGGTCTCGTAGTCGGAGATAAAGTCGTTAACTTGTTTGGGGGTCTTGCTCGGCAGCTGTCTTATAAAAGTACGATAGTCCACATAAGGTGTCAGCGGATAGTCCGCGATTTTAGGACGAATCACCAAGTATCCGTTGATGTCATTCTTATCTAATAGATTTTGGGCCTGTTCATATAGTTCACGCTGCTTTTCTAAACTAAGTGCAGCATTAGCGGTCACACTCACCACACACAAAGCGGCAGTACAACATACATTTTTAGCCAATTTCGTAACGTTGAATCTCATTGGTATTCATTTCCCCCAAACATTTACTGCCTCAAAGCCTAGTTTTCTTCGAGTTTATGTTTCAAAAGCACTTTCGGCATATGCATATATTTACACAAAAACAAGCAACTTATGTAAAGTGAATTGATGTATTAAAATTTATACTCGTGAACTTTTGCAGCAATGAGAACGAGAAGTTCATAAATCGTAAGCGAATAACAAAAGTGTATACCGTAAACATGTAAGTTTCCGGTCAGCTGAGAATAAGAAATCGTATAACAGGTAAAATTCTTGCAGCGCCGTAACAATTGAACTCAGATACTCTCGTTATGCGGAGTTCTGCCCTACTTTCGGGACGTACCAGTAACAACACTCTGAATCCGGCACCCTGAAGTCATTTGGGTATCTCAGACAGTTGGTATAAAATAGTGGGTTTGAATAACAGTTAATTTAGGAACGATCGGCAATGGCTGAATACGTATATACCATGTCGCGGGTGAGCAAAATTGTGCCACCTAAGCGTCAAATCCTTAAAGACATCTCTCTGAGCTTCTTCCCTGGTGCGAAAATCGGTGTTTTAGGTCTGAACGGTGCAGGTAAATCGACTCTGCTACGTATCATGGCGGGTATCGACACGGATATCGACGGTGAAGCACGTCCACAACCTGGGCTTAACGTGGGCTACCTTCCTCAGGAGCCGGTACTTGATGAATCAAAAACCGTTCGTGAGATCGTAGAAGAAGCCGTATCAGATGTTGCTGATGCGCTGAAACGTCTAGATGCGGTATATGCGGCATACGCTGAACCAGATGCGGATTTTGATGCCCTAGCAAAAGAGCAAGGCGAACTTGAGGGTCTAATTCAAGCAAAAGACGGCCACAATCTGGATAATGCTCTAGAGCGTGCAGCGGATGCCTTGCGTCTTCCTGAGTGGGATCAGAAGATTGCCCATCTGTCAGGTGGTGAGCGTCGTCGTGTCGCTATTTGTCGTCTACTACTAGAGAAGCCAGACATGCTTCTTCTTGACGAACCAACCAACCACCTGGATGCTGAGTCTGTTGCTTGGCTAGAACGCTTCCTAGTTGATTACACAGGTACTGTTGTCGCGATTACCCACGACCGTTACTTCCTTGATAACGCTGCTGGCTGGATTCTTGAACTTGACCGTGGTGAAGGTATTCCATGGGAAGGTAACTACACCTCTTGGCTAGAGCAAAAAGATGCACGTCTACAACAAGAAGCATCACAAGAAAGCGCTCGTCAAAAAACCATCGAGAAAGAACTTGAGTGGGTACGCAAGAACCCTAAAGGTCGTCAGGCGAAGTCGAAAGCGCGTATGGCTCGTTTTGAAGAGCTTCAAAACACTGACCATCAGAAACGTAACGAAACCAACGAACTATTTATCCCGCCAGGTGAGCGCCTAGGTGACAAGGTTATCGAAGTGAATAACCTGACAAAGTCGTTTGACGGTCGTGTACTGATTGATGACTTGTCATTCAGCATCCCTAAAGGTGCAATCGTCGGTATTATCGGTGCCAACGGTGCAGGTAAATCAACGCTATTTAAAATGCTAAGTGGCACAGAACAGCCAGACTCAGGCACAATCGAACTGGGTGATACAGTGAAACTGGCATCGGTTGAGCAGTTCCGTGACTCAATGAACGACAAGAACACTGTGTTCCAAGAGATTTCTGAAGGCGCTGATATCATTAAGATCAACAACTTCGAAATCCCTGCCCGTGCATACTGTTCACGTTTCAACTTCAGAGGCTCTGATCAACAGAAAGTAATCGGTGAGCTATCGGGTGGCGAGCGTAACCGTGTACACCTTGCGAAACTACTGAAAGCGGGCGGTAACGTACTGCTACTCGATGAACCAACCAATGACCTTGATGTTGAAACACTGCGTGCACTTGAAGAAGCGTTGCTTGAATTCCCGGGCTGTGCAATGGTTATCTCGCACGACCGTTGGTTCCTTGACCGTATCGCAACGCACATCATCGACTACCGCGACGAAGGTCAGGTTAACTTCTACGAAGGTAACTACACCGAGTACATGGACTGGTTGAAGAAGACGCTTGGTCCTGAAGCTGCTGAACCTCACCGCATCAAATACAAACGTATCGCGAAGTAATCTCTACAGATTCATGGTCGCTACCTGACACAGTCAGGAAAGTCCGATTGTAATTTGAACAAAGGCCGCTATCATAGCGGCCTCAGATTGATGACGAACCCCACTTTTTTAAGTGGGGTTCGTTTTTATGAGCGGCCATAGGCCGCGATCGCGATATTTTTTGTTAGATAAACTGTAGAGAGTTAGTGTTTTTAAATTGGCGTATATAAGCGAGGATTTGCGCTATTTCACCCCGATTTAGGCCGAGTTTACGCAGATAACTCACCACCAACGCTATCTTTTTGATGTTTTGCGCAGCCGCTGCCAACCAGCACTGCATCTGCACGTTGGCTAACCCTCGAAAGCGAGCGTATCGATGACCATGATGTTGTTTGGCATCCGCGAAGCTTCTCTCTACCGTTTCGCTTCTCCGCCTGTAGGTTTTCTTTCCATAAGCTGAGAGCCGCATCTGGTTGGCTCTATCCATGGCTTCCGTATAGATATGCCTTGTGATGACCTTCTTCATGTTTTTACTTTGAGTACAGTCATCACGCATTGGGCAGAACGCACACTCTTTAGGGTCTGAGTGATACTCTCGGTAAGCGTCGCGTGACGTCGTCTTGTAGATAAGTTCCTGCCCGTTGGGGCAACGATAGCTGTCTTTTTCTTTGTTATAGATAAAGTGTTTCTTCTTGAAGGCATTCTTTGTTCGTGATGGTCGGCGATAGCCGAACACACCAAGTATCCCTCGGCGCTCAAGGGATTCAGCAACGGGTGCAGTGAAGTAACCGGCATCAAGGCCAACAGCGATGGGATTGAGGTTAAACTGTTCAAGCGTGTGGTCGAGACGGCGGATATAAGGTTGAGAGTCATTCACATTCCCCGCGGTCGCATGGGTATCAACGATGATGCCGTGCTGGCCATCGACCGTGCGGTGGTCGAGATAGAAGAACCCTTGCGGCTTGTTGTCGCGGGTCATGAAGCCACTCTCGGGATCAGTCGTACTGCTCTTCGTGTTCTTAGCTTTCTGCTCAGAAGTTCGTTCTTTAAGCGGTCTCTTCCCCTCTTTAGCTCGGTCTAGTGCAACGTCTTCATCCAACATATCTAAATAGGCGCTCGCTCGGACCGCCGTTTGTTTATTGGTGTGCTTGTTTTTGTTCGCATTCGCTTTGAGATGAGTACTATCGGTAAAGAGCTCTTGTCCAGCGACTAAACCTTTCGCCATCGCTTGTTGAACGATGTTAATAAAGATGCGTTCGAAGACATCCGTACCATTGAAGCGACGAATACGGTTTTGACTAAGAGTCGAGGCATGGATGACCTTTTCTGTGAGAGACATACGGAGGAACCAACGATACGCGACATTCACTTCGATTTCTTTGACAAGCTGACGCTCGCTTTTTACTCCGAAGATGTACCCCAGTAGGATAATTTTGAATAGACGGACAGGGTCTACAGGTGGTCGGCCATTGTCTTTGCAATAAAGGTGGGCGACTTCATCACGAATGAATTCAAAATCGATAGCAGAGTCAATTTTACGAACAAGATGGTCTTTGGGAACAAGTTGTTCCATCGTCACCATTTCAAGTTCGTACTGTTGTGGAGAAGGTTCTTGAAGCATGTCGGAGTATCCATATTTCTATCCTCCTATTAGATCAAAGGTCTAGCTTGAAAGCTAGACCTTTGTCAGCAGTCTGAGGCCGCTATCATAGCGGCCTTTCGTTTTCTTAAGGCTGAACCAACATCACTTTTTAGCCATCCCGGCACTTTCAGATAATAATCGCACACTTTTTGTGCTTTTTGATATATGATTCAGTCCGTTCGAGTCTTTGGTAAGAAAAATAATAAAGTGGAGAGACGACTTTTTTCATCAATTGTCGGCCAAACTCCTCTACCCATCGAACCAACTAATTAGGCTGATGCTCATTGAAAGTACAGCCAACAAAAGTAATTTTCAGAATTGAATGTAGGCAATAAAGAACTTCCATACGAAAGTTAACGCTGCTTTCGCTTTAGGAAATAAATAATCAAATGCCTACTTAAGTAACTATCACTATGTCTAAAAAAATCATCATTCAGATCCCGACAAAAAACGGCGATCAGCAATTTTACTTTGGCCGCATTTCGGTCGTCACTTTGTTGGCTTCGGTCATCGCATTACCTGCCGTTATTGGTGGTGCGTGGTATATGAACCAGCAACAGCGCTATGATCAGGATGTACTGGTTCAAGCCGTCGCTAAACTGGAGAGTGAGAAAAACGAAATCACCGCACTTTACGAAGAACAGCTTGATACCAACCACTCGCTGTCTCAATCTTTGACTGACAGAAATAACCAAATTCAGCTGCTGGGTAAACGTGTATTCGATGTCGAGTCGGTACTTGGATTAGCCGACGAAGAGCTGATGCTTGATGAAAACAATTTGGCACTGGAAGAGAGAATTGATGCCGCGGCAATAGATTCTGCCGTACGTGCAACGATGTTCCGCCTTATTCCTAACGACAGCCCAATCACTTATCAGCGCATCTCATCTTCTTATGGCAGTCGAATCAACCCGATTTCAGGGAAAAGACACGTTCATACTGGTATCGACCTAACCTGTAAGCGTGGTGAAGAGGTACTGGCCCCTGCAGATGGTGTTGTAGAGACTGTTCGTCCGGGTAACCGAGGGTATGGCAACTACCTGACTTTGCGCCATTCGTTCGGTTTTATGAGTTCTTACGCACACTTGCAACACTTCAAAGTGAAAAGCGGGGAATTTGTCAGTAAAGGGGATGTTATCGCTCAATGTGGTAACTCTGGTAATTCGACCGGACCTCACCTGCATTATGAAGTGCGCTTCCTCGGACGAGCATTGAACCCTCAATACTTGATGGACTGGACACCAGAGAACTTCAACTACGTGTTTGAAAAAGAAAATAAAGTTAAATGGGGTCCATTAGTTCAGTTGATTGACAACGTTGTTCGTCTGCAAATCAACTTAACTAATTCGCCTTACCGAGACACCAGCATCAATACCGTATCCAGTGAAGAAGGTAACGATACTGCGGTTAACTGATTTTCTTCAAATAAAAAAAGAGCAGCCAACGCTGCTCTCTTTTTATCAAGACGGGTCAAATTAACCACGATGGATATTATCATTGGCCTGTTTGAGTAAGTTCTGGCTCTCATTCATAAATTGTTGAGAGTAGTTACCAAACCAATCACTCACCTGTTTGAAGCTTTCGATGAATCGCGCTTTGTCTTTGCTATCCAGAATCGCCACCGCATCGCCCAAACGCTGATGGAATCGCTTGATCATGTCAATATTCTCTTGAGAAGAGAAAATGATATCACCGTACAAATTCGGGTCCTGACCAAACAGTCGTCCAACCATTGCCAATTCAAGGCGGTAGATTGGCGAGCTTAGTTTCAGCAACTGATCGATATTCGGGTTCTCTTTACTTAAGTGCATGCCGTAAGCAAACGACGTGAAGTGTCTCAGAGCCTGAATCAGTGTCATGCCATGATCGTGCTCTTCTGCGTCAATCTGACACAAACTTGCGCCCCAAATACCAAATTGTTGGAGTAGCCATTGGTAATGCTCGTTACCACGGCCATCACAGTACACGATAACCTGCTTCGCCAGGCTAGGAACATCTGGGCCAAACATCGGGTGAAGACCAACAACCGGGCCTGCGTGCACCTTGAGCATCGCTTGCAGTGGCTTCGACTTAATCGAGGTTAAATCACACAAAATGCAATCTTGTGGTAAATTACTCAGCTTCTCGATAACCCCTTCAGTGAGATGAATCGGTACCGTGACCACGACTAAACCCGCGTTGTCCAGGATTTCATCTGCACGATCCCAGTCTTTACTGCCCAGAACTTTGACCTGGTAGCCCGACAATTTGAACATGCGGCCAAACAGACCGCCCAGTTGACCATTACCACCGATAATCACAACTGAGCGTAATTCTGGGTTCAAACACTTAAATCCGGAATCTTTCTCACTGGCATAAGACTCACGCATAGTACGACGAAGAATGTCTTCGATTAGCTGTGGGGGTACCCCAATTTTTTCAGCTTCAGCTCGACGAGACGCTAACATCGCGGCCTCTCGATCGGGGGCATAAATTGGCAAACCGTGTTCGCTTTTTACTTCACCCACTTTTTCTACCAGCGATAAACGCTGGGCTAGAAGCTCAAGCATTTGCTTGTCGACTGCATCAATCTGATCGCGTAATGCGTTAAGTTCAACTGCCATTGATGTTCCTTTAAATACGTTCCGTTTTTTAGCCTTTTAGGCGATTCTCTAAGAAAGGCACCAGCTCTTCGTGTGCATGACGTAATAGTGCCTCAGTTGACTCCCAATTGATACATGCGTCGGTGATTGATACACCGTATTTCATCTCTTCAAGTTTCAAGTCAGAAGATTGATTGCCTTCGTTGATGTGGCTTTCAATCATCAGGCCAATAATAGACTTGTTGCCTTCACGAATTTGATGGATCACATCTTCAGCAACTAATGGCTGACGGCGGTAGTCTTTACGCGAGTTCGCGTGGCTACAGTCAACCATCAGTGAAGCGTCTAGACCTGACTTCGCCATTTCTTGTTCACATTCAGTCACGGACACTGAATCATAGTTAGTCTGCTTACCGCCACGTAAGATTACGTGGCCATTAGGGTTACCCTTGGTTGTCAACAGTGCCACTTGCCCTTCACGGTTGATCCCCATGAAACGGTGGCTAGATGATGCTGCTTGCATTGCGTTAATAGCAGTCGCTAAGCTGCCATCGGTACCGTTTTTAAAGCCAATTGGCGTCGATAGACCACTTGCCATTTCACGGTGAGTTTGTGACTCGGTTGTACGCGCACCAATTGCTGCCCAGCTAAAGGTATCTGCGATGTACTGCGGGCTGATTGGGTCAAGAGCTTCTGTCGCTAGCGGAATTTCCATCTCTGCCAGGTCAACCAGCAATTCACGGCCAACATGCAGGCCATGTTCGATATCAAAACTGCCATCCAGGTGCGGGTCATTGACCAAACCTTTCCAGCCAACCGTAGTACGAGGCTTTTCAAAGTAAACACGCATAACAATATACAGTTGATCGCTTAGTTGTTCTGAAAGAGCTTTAAGACGTTTTGCGTAGTCCTTCGCCGCATCAACATCGTGGATAGAACAAGGCCCACACACAACAAGCAGACGGTGATCTTTCTTATGAATGATGTTTGCAATGGTTTGACGAGATTCTTGGATAAAGCGGCGTGCTTTGTCACTCAGAGGCAATTTCGCTTTTAACTCATCTGGAGTGATAAGAACCTGTTCTTCGACGATGTTAATATCGCTCAATTCACTTTTTTTCATAACCTTGACCTGTATATTATTTTTTACACTCAACCAAATCCTTGGTGAGACAACTAAGCTTTAACGACAAGATAACAGGCTAAATGATAAAAACAAGTGTACATTTAAAAAAACATTTACTGTAAATTTATATTTACACAAAATAAAAGCCAAACTTAACTTAAGTTTGGCTTGAGTTCGATGTTTTCGGCAGTTTACGTGCTTGCAAGTACTGAAGTTTATGGAATTAAACGCTTCATCGCTTCGCTGGCTTGTTTCCACTCTTGTGACAACTTGAGCTCACTCAGAGAAAAACTCTGCTGTTTCAGTAACGCGCTGGCTTGCGGCACACTAGTGATAGGTAAGTTATCCAGAGCTTCGACTTGCGCTTCTCTTTTATTGCACATTAACAGCATATCGCAACCTGCATTCAAAGCCTGAGTGGAGCGTTCTGCAGGTCCCCCCATGATAACCGCACCTTCCATGGTCAAATCATCAGAGAAGATCAAACCTTTGAAACCAAGTTGCTGACGCAGAATTGTCTTCAGCCAATATTCAGAGCCGCTGGCCGGCTGAGAGTCGTAGTTCGGAAAAATTACGTGAGCTGGCATCATGGCATCCAAAATACCCGCCTCGATTTGGGCTTTGAAAATCGCCATGTCTTGCTCAAAAATATCACTGCGCTCGTCATAGGGCGTTTCAAGATGAGAATCAGCAATCACGCCACCATGTCCGGGAAAGTGTTTGCCTGTTGTCGCCATACCGATGCTTTTCATCCCTTGCATGTACGCAGTGCTATGACGAAGGATGGTATTGGCGTCTTCCCCAAAGGCTCGGCTACCAATCGCTTTACACTGATGGCCTTTATCCAATACAGGGGCGAAGCTCAAATCAATGTCATGAGCAATCAGCTCCGCAGCCATAAGCCAGCCGCCCATTCGAGCAAGCTCTTCACTATTTTGATGTTTTGCATATTCATCAGCAGCAGGGATAAGAGAAAAGCCCTCACGAAATCGCTGTACGCGCCCTCCTTCCTGATCGACACCAATCAGTAGCGGACGTTTCGCCGCTTTGCGGATAGACAGGGTAAGCGCCTGAAGTTGCTCACTATCATGATAATTCCGTGTAAACAGAATCAAACCACCAACCGTTGGATGCTCCAAAATTTCTTTGTCTTCAGCAGTCAGCTCATAGCCTGCAACGTCAACCCATAACGGACCCATGTTTTCTCCTCAAATATCTGGTACCAAATGAGGTTATTCGCTTCAGATTTGCTTTACAATAAGCGAATGAAGAATTGACGAGATCGGCTGTGAATTTTAACGAACTTTACATTGGCGTGATGTCTGGCACGAGTATGGATGGTGTCGATACGGCTTTGGTTGAGATTGAAGGAAACCAAGTTCAGCTTATTGCCCACGATGATTATCCAATGCCTGCCCAGCTGAAACAGGCTTTATTGTCCGTATGTACTGGTCAGGAGACGAACCTGAAAACCATTGGTGAACTCGACCACCAGCTTGGTCACCTGTTTGCCGATGCCGTTCTCCAGTTGTTGGATAAATCAGGCTATTCCGCTGAGCAAGTCCGCGCTATTGGCAACCATGGTCAAACCGTTTTCCACCAGCCAACTGGCGAGTGTCCATTTACCACTCAATTGGGTGATGCCAATATTATCGCGGTGAAAACCGGTATCGACACCGTAGCGGATTTTCGTCGTAAGGATATGGCACTCGGCGGTCAAGGCGCGCCTCTTGTACCAGCTTTCCACAAAAGTATCTTCGCGATGCAAGACTCGACAACCGTGGTTTTAAACATCGGTGGCATTGCGAATGTTTCCGTTTTGCATCCACAGCAACCGGTGATTGGTTACGATACAGGGCCTGGTAATATGTTGATGGATGCCTGGTGTGAGAAGCATACGACGCAAGGGTTCGATAAAGACGCACAATTTGCACTGCAAGGCACCGTAAACCCGGCACTGCTCAATCAATTACTTCAAGAGCCTTATTTAACACGCTCAGCACCCAAAAGTACCGGCCGCGAACTGTTCAATATTGATTGGTTACAATCCCAACTCACTGAGTATTCACTCTCTGCAGAAGATGTTCAGCGCACATTATGTGAGTACTCCGCCGTCACCATCGCCAATGAAGTAGAGAAATTTACTTACGGCACATCTCCGCAACTGCTGGTTTGTGGTGGCGGAGCGAGAAACCCACTATTGATGCAACGCTTAAGCGAATTAATGCCTCAATGGCAAGTGACCACAACAAATGAAAAAGGCGTTGATGGAGACTATATGGAAGCAATGGCGTTTGCATGGTTAGCTCAGCGCCATATTCACGGTTTGCCGAGCAATTTACCGGAAGTCACCGGGGCAAGCCGACTGGCTTCACTCGGTGTACTGTATTCAAAAAATTAATAATGAAGGCTTAATTATGACAAACGACGCACTTATTGCTGCTTTATCACAGCTCGTTTCTGAAGGGCGTAACCCAGAAACAATGGACATCGACTTGCTGCCTTCACTGGATATTGTTCAGCGCATTAATCAGCAAGACAAACAGGTTCCTCTTGCCGTAGAAAAAGTCCTTCCTGAGATAGCATTGGCGGTCGATAAGATCACAGCAGCATTTAAAGCGGGTGGCAGGCTGGTTTATATGGGTGCAGGTACCAGTGGTCGTTTAGGTGTTTTGGATGCATCAGAGTGCCCGCCAACGTTTGGGGTATCCGACAAAATGGTCATTGGCTTAATAGCCGGCGGACCAGAAGCTATCCTCAAAGCGAAAGAAGGTGCTGAAGATTCTCCTTTGCTCGGCGAGCAAGATTTAAAGAATATCAACTTCAATAAAAGTGATGTGGTTGTCGGTATCGCAGCAAGTGGCAGAACGCCTTATGTGATTGGTGGATTAGAATACGCAAATAACATTGGCGCGGCGACAGTGGCACTTTCTTGTAACCCTGACTCTCCTATTGCTGATATCGCAGATATCGCGATCAGTCCGGTTGTGGGCCCCGAAGCATTAACGGGTTCTACTCGTCTGAAGTCGGGAACGGCACAAAAACTGGTGCTGAACATGCTGACGACAGCAAGCATGATCCGCATTGGTAAGAGCTACCAAAACTTGATGGTGGATGTTAAAGCGACCAATGACAAACTGGTCGCGCGCGCCGCTCGTATCGTGATGCAAGCGACGGACTGCAGTAAAGATCAGGCAACAGCCGTGCTCAAACAGACAGACTATGAGGTAAAACTGGCGATCTTAATGATCCTCACAGATCTGGATATCGATTCAGCCCGCCAGCAACTGGCGCATCAGGATGGCTTCCTGCGTAAAGCGGTAGAAAACCACCAGTCTAAGTAATCAAAACAAGTAAGCATAAAAAGGTGACTTAGTGTCTAATGCCAGTCACTAAACAACTATTATCGGGTCATTCCAGCGAGCCTTAGCGAGACTAGGAATCTAATATCAGCAAGCTGAGAACAGTTAGAAATACCTTTGATAACAAAGTACTCGGATAGAAGATCCTGAATCACGCTCCTTCGTCGCTGTCCAGGATGACGGCAAGCTGTAATACGATGTTCGCTGTTAAGTGAACCTCATTGCTGATGTCACCTTTTATTACTGCTTAATCTTCATAAAGCCATTCATCAACCTGGCGATTTAGCTCATTGTTAGCCTTACGCTTAATATGTCCAGGATCGGTAGCGTTCTTAACGTTTTCCACTTTATTGGTGTACTTGCTGGTCGCTTTCTTAGCCTCGCGCTTGGCCTGATTCTGTACGTAAGTGCCACTGGTGATCTCTTCGATATCACGTTTAGTATTATCAAGCGTATTGGTTATATGGCTTTTACTATGCTCGTATTTACGTTTCGCTTTGATCGTATCCTTTAGCGCATTAGACGCACTAACCGTCAGAGGCAATAGAACTAAGGTAAGCAGGACGTACTTTTTCATCACCGGGATCACTCAGAAATCAAATTCAATGGCAAAAGTAAACCAAACAAGTTCAGCCTATTTGTCAGAAGATTAACAACTCAGACGCTCGTCTTGATTATGAAACTGCGTTAGTTGCTGTATTCGTTCCAGCCACGCTGCCATTCCATACGGAATTTTTGTGCTTGTTTCGTTCCTTCGCACACCCCTTCGTAATACTGACCAGATAATCCAATCTGATACGCAAAATCAGGGTTACAGTATTCAGACAAACCTTCGAGATAACCTTGATCGTAATCTCCTTGTTTTACATTGCCCATTGCGCTTAGCTCTTTCACTGTCCGTGATGTATGACCCGCGATGCCATCCTGATAACCGATTTGATACCAGTCGCCTGACTGAGCGAGATCTTCTGTAGTAGCGGAACACCCTGCCAGTACAGCCAGCGCTAACCCTAACGTTGCCTTGTTCATATTTTCCCTTAACTCTTTGTTTTAAAAATTTGTTTTCAAAATAAGCTTACCACTAAATTCTCAGTTTGACCGTTTATCTGCGTATTTAACCACTGACAGTGGTAAGCAACCGCTAAACGTGAAATCAGAACCACTCATTCCCAGCCAAATACCATTTACGGCTCAGAGCAACCACTGAGCTGTGCCCAAAACCACTCAAAGGTCATATCGACCACTCATCACCCTATTCGACCGCTTACCGACTAAGCAAATGCAATTAACAAAAGCAGCCCTTAACATGCATCCTGAAATTAAAACAATTACCCTATCCTACAAACCAAGGACAATAGTTATGATGTGGTTCCTAACCTGTGTCGCAGCCCTAATCGGCGGATACTTCATCTACGGCGCTTTCGTCGAGAAAATTTTCGGCATCAATGAAAAACGCCAAACGCCTGCTCACACGAAAGCAGATGGTGTTGACTATGTTCCAATGTCAACCAAGAAAGTTTACCTGGTTCAGCTACTGAACATCGCTGGCGTAGGTCCTATCTTTGGCCCAATTATGGGTGCGCTATACGGCCCAGCGGCAATGTTATGGATTGTTATCGGCTGTATTTTTGCTGGCGCGGTACACGACTACTTCTCAGGTATGCTATCTGTTCGTAACGGTGGTGCTTCTGTACCAACGATTACTGGTCGCTACCTAGGTAATGGCGCAAAACACTTTATGAACATTTTTGCCATTGTCTTACTGCTTCTTGTTGGTGTGGTATTCGTATCAGCTCCAGCTGGCATGATCACAAACCTAATCAACGATCAAACCAGCCTAAACGTAAGCATGACAACAATGGTTATCGCAATCTTTGCTTACTACATCATTGCGACTATCGTTCCTGTTGATAAGATCATTGGCCGCTTCTACCCACTCTTTGGCGCACTACTGATTTTCATGTCTGTAGGCCTGATGACTGCTGTCGCATTCTCAAGCGAGCACACAGTAATGGGTGACTTCCAAGTATCAGACATGTTCAGCAACCTAAACCCTAATGACATGCCTCTATGGCCAGCGCTGTTCATTACAATCGCATGTGGTGCAATCTCTGGCTTCCACGCGACTCAGTCTCCACTGATGGCACGTTGTATGGAAAATGAGAAAAACGGTCGCTTCGTATTCTACGGTGCAATGATCGGTGAAGGTGTTATCGCGCTAATCTGGTGTGCTATCGCTCTGTCTTTCTTCGGCTCTCTAGACGCACTGTCAGAAGCAGTGAAGAACGGTGGCCCTGGTAACGTAGTTTACAGCGCATCATTTGGTCTACTAGGTGTGTTCGGCGGTATCATCGCGTTCCTAGGTGTGGTTATCCTACCTATTACTTCAGGTGACACAGCGTTCCGTTCAAGCCGTCTGATCCTTGCTGAATACTTCAACATGGAACAGAAAACACTGCGCAACCGTCTACTAATGGCGCTTCCACTGTTCGTTATCGGTGGCATTCTGACTCAAGTTGACTTTGGTATCATCTGGCGTTACTTCGGTTTCGCAAACCAAACTACAGCAGTAATGATGCTTTGGACTGCGTCGGCTTACCTACTACGTCACAACAAACTGCACTGGATTACCACTATCCCTGCAATGTTCATGACTACAGTGTGTGTAACCTTCATTCTGAACAACAGCTCACTAGGTTTTGGTCTGCCAATGCAAGTGTCAACTATCGCAGGTATCATCTTCTCACTCGTTGTTACAGGTTACGTTATCAAAACCTCTAAAGGTAAGGGCGACACTGAACTGGCTGACGAAGAGAAACCACAAGCGGTATCTGAAACTGCTTAAGTTCAGCGCATTCATTGACTGATTAAGATAGAGAGCCTGCCCGACGCAGGCTCTTTTTGTTTTATACCCAAGTGACTTTAAAGGCTGATAAAACCTTGAGGTTGTTTAGGTATACAATAACAACATTGATTTCAGGTTAGGTTCGCTATGGAACTGGTTATTTCTCTCTTACAGCAAATGTGTGTTTACTTGGTACTGGCGTACATGCTGAGTAAAACGCCCATCATTTTACCTTTGCTGAGCATATCTTCTCGCTTAAGCCACCGCTTAATTTGTTATGTACTCTTCTCGGGCTTCTGTATTCTCGGCACCTATTTTGGCCTGCATATCAATGATGCGATAGCCAATACTCGTGCTATCGGTGCAGTAATGGGTGGGCTATTTGGTGGTCCCGTGGTTGGCTTTGCTGTCGGTCTTACCGGCGGGATTCATCGCTATACACTGGGTGGTTTTACCGATCTGGCCTGCGCGATCTCAACCACTGCTGAAGGGGTTATCGGTGGCCTGCTCCACGTGTACCTGATCAAGCGCAACAAAGGTGCTCTGCTATTTAACCCAAGCGTCGTGTTCAGCGTTACTTTTGTGGCTGAAGTTGTGCAAATGATCTTGCTGCTCGCAGTAGCTAAACCGTTCGACCAGGCTTATGAATTGGTATCAGCGATTGCCGCTCCGATGATCATTGCCAACTCGTTTGGCGCTGCTCTGTTCATGAGCATTCTTCAAGACCGAAAAACCATTTTTGAAAAATACTCGGCGACCTTCTCGCGTCGAGCGTTAACCATTGCTGACCGCTCGGTGGGCATTTTGAGTAACGGTTTTAACGTCGAAAACGCAGAAAAAATCGCCCGGATTATTTATGAAGAGACAAAAGTTGGCGCGGTCGCGATTACCGATCAGGAAAAAATCCTCGCCTTTGTTGGTATCGGCGATGATCACCATAAACCAAACACCCCAATTTCTTCGCAAAGTACGTTAGACTCGATGGAACAGAATGACATCATTTATCTCGATGGCTCCGAGCGCCCTTATCAGTGCTCCATTGCGAAAGACTGTAAACTGGGCTCTGCGCTTATCATTCCTCTTCGTGCGGGCAAGGAAGTGATAGGTACAATCAAACTCTATGAGCCGAAGCGAAAACTGTTTTCAACAGTCAATATGTCAATGGCAGAAGGGATTGCACAACTGTTATCCAGTCAGATTTTATATGGCGATTACCAGCAACAACAGACCTTGTTAGCTCAAGCTGAAATCAAGTTACTTCACGCTCAGGTTAATCCGCATTTCTTGTTTAATGCACTCAATACCATCAGTGCTATAACGCGACGTGACCCGGATAAAGCTCGTGAATTAATCCAAAACTTATCTCACTTCTTCCGCAGCAACTTAAAACAGAACATCAACACGGTGACGCTAAAAGAAGAGCTTGCTCACGTGAACTCTTATCTGAGTATTGAGAAAGCGCGTTTTACTGATCGACTCGAAGTCGAAATCGATATTGAACCAGAATTACTGGACATCAAGTTACCAAGCTTTACACTCCAGCCTTTAGTCGAAAATGCCATTAAACACGGCGTTTCAAATATGCTGGAAGGTGGCAAGGTGAGAATATACAGCCAAGCCCATCCACAAGGTCATCTGATTACCGTGGAAGACAATGCTGGCAGTTTTGAGCCGCCTAGTGATAACCACTCTGGTTTAGGCATGGAAATTGTCGACAAACGTCTCACAAATCAATTTGGACGTGATTCAGCGCTAAAAATTGCGTGCGAGAAGCATCAATTTACTAAAATGAGTTTTATTATTCCCACAACTTCGTAAAGGTCAGTTGCAACACTACAAGGTAAGAATGGATGTTAACCGCTCTCGTCATTGATGATGAACAATTTGCTCGTGAAGAATTAGCCGAATTGTTGTCCGAAACAGGCCAAGTCGAGGTGATAGGCGATGCCTCCAACGCCATTCTCGGCCTGAAGAAAATCAATGAGCTCAAACCTGATGTGGTATTTTTAGATATTCAGATGCCACAAGTTACTGGTATTGAGCTACTTGGCATGCTCGATCCTGAGACTATGCCCTACGTGGTCTTTGTGACAGCTTATGACCAGTATGCGATTCAGGCCTTTGAAGATAATGCATTTGACTATTTGCTGAAACCCGTCGATCCGGAGCGACTCAACAAAACAGTGAAGCGTCTGCATAAGACCATTAGCCAGTCGACACTGACCCAACAACTCTCCGCGATTACGCCTGATACGCTAGACCAGATACCTTGTATTGGTCATAACCGAATTGTGATCATGGCAACCGATACGGTGGAATGTGCCTATAGTGATATTAGCGGCGTACACGTTCGCTCAATCACCCAAACCGCCAGTACGCAGTTAACACTGAAGACAATCGAAGAAAAAACGCCACTGGTGCGCTGTCATCGTCAGTACCTGGTCAGTATCAAAGCGATTAGTGAAATAAAGTTATTGGAAAATGGCTTAGCAGAAATCATCACCAAAACCGGCTTTGAGATCCCAGTGAGTCGTCGTTACCTGAAAGTACTCAAAGAGATGCTCGGCATCAGCCATTAAGCACTAAGCAAACCGATCCAAAAGGCGACCCTGAGGTCGCCTTTTCAATATTCGATAAATGGAGTTTGATCTTAGTCTACTTGCTTGATTTGCAGCTCTTTCGGCACTTCAAAGAACATGTTCTCTTCGCGACCTAAAACCTCGTCCACAGCGCGCGCACCGACCATCTCTTTAATACGATCAAGGATTTGGTTAACCAACTCCTCTGGCGCTGAAGCACCAGCAGTAACACCAACTTTCGTTTTGCCTTCAAACCATTCAGGTTTAATGTCTTCAGGACAATCCGTCAAATAGCCCGGCGTACCCAACTTCTCCGCAAGCTCTTTTAGACGGGTCGAATTTGATGAGTTCTTCGAACCAACGACGACCATCACATCCACTTCACTGGCCATTTCACGCACGGCATCCTGACGGTTTTGAGTCGCGTAGCAGATATCATCTTTTCGCGGCCCCTGGATATCAGGGAAAACGCGACGCAGTTCTTCAATCACATCGGCCGTCTCATCAACGGATAGCGTGGTCTGACTTACGTAGTGCAGATCGGAAGGATCTTTAACGATCGCTTTTAGCTTCTCTACATCAGCAGGTGTTTCCACCAAGTACATACCGCCAGTTTCACTCGCGTACTGACCCATCGTGCCTTCCACTTCAGGGTGACCAGCGTGGCCGATCAGCACCACTTCCATATTACGGCGGCTGGCGCGAGCTACTTCCATATGGACTTTCGTAACCAGAGGACAAGTTGCATCAAACACGGTGAGATCACGTTGCTTTGCTTCTTGTCGAACGGCTTGTGATACACCATGAGCGGAAAAAATCACAATGTTGTTATCAGGCACTTCATGCAACTCTTCGACGAAGATCGCACCGCGTTGTTTTAGCCCTTCCACCACAAAACGGTTATGCACCACTTCATGACGGACATAAATCGGTGGCTGATACATCTCAAGCGCACGCTCTACGATGCTAATCGCACGGTCAACGCCTGCACAAAAACCGCGCGGGTTAGCTAATAGGATTTTCATTTCATTGCTCATGGAAGTTATCTTTACTTGGGTTCGCTATTCTACTGACAAAATCTCGACTTCGAAAGTCACGTCTTGCCCTGCCAGAGGATGGTTGAAATCAACCGTCACGGAATCACCGGCAATTTCAGTGATAATGCCCGGGATTTCCATGCCGTCAGGGCCGCTGAATGCCATGATGGTTCCTACTTCTACTTCAGAATCGCCAACGAACTTAGTGCGATCCATATGGTGAATGTGATCCGGATTTGGCATACCAAACGCATCTTCCGCTTTGAGTTCAATGGCTTTTTGTTCACCGGATTGCAGGCCAACCAGACATTGTTCAAAGTTTTCGCTCAGGCTACCATCGCCCATCACAAATTTTGCTGGCTTGCCCATGTTATGGGTGCTATCTGCGACTGAGCCATCATTCATTTTAATGGTGAAGTGCAGAGTTACTACAGAGTCTTTAGTAATTGTTGTCACGTTACTGCTTCCTTATTCTTGGGCAATACCAACCTAAATTTTATGGAAAATCGATTTGTCCAGATTGGCACAGCGCGTTTATGCGCTTTTTTGTCTTATATAATCAGATGCACTGAATTGCGCTCCAACATAATAAAAAGCGCCGCACGAATCAACGGGCGACGCTTAAGGTTATTTAATATTGTTGGGAAACGTTACTTTTGCGCATCTTTTTTACGAAAACCATCAAGGATGATCATCGCAGCACCAATACAGATCGCCATATCTGCAAGGTTAAATGCAGGCCAATGGTAATTACCCCAGTAGAAATCAAGATAATCGACCACAAAGCCATGAATAACTCGGTCGAAGACATTACCTACCGCGCCGCCAATTATCATGGCATAGGCAATATTATTCCACTTTTCCGTCGCTGGTAACTTGCTCATCCAGTAAGTCAGGAGACCTGACACGATGAAAGCGATGCCAGTGAAGAACCAACGTTGCCAGCCAGCCTGATCACTCAAGAAGCTAAATGCAGCACCATAGTTGTGGACATATAGGAGGTTGAAGAAAGGCAAAATTTCAATGCGATTTGCCCAACCGAACCCCATGTTGTTCATCACAACGTACTTGATGCCAATATCGGCTAAAAAAATCACAATCGCCAGCCACAGCCAACGTACACCAGATTGTTTTAATGGAATATGACTCATTTCTATCCCTATCTCAATCAACTAACCCATTGCACTCACACCATCCCCTAAAATAGAGAACGAGTACGATAAGGAACCTAATCCGTCATTAATACCAGAGAGTTTTAATTCGCCCGTTATCCTCTTGCAAGGATAATGCGAAATTGGGCAATAAAAATAACCCCAGTAGATACTGGGGCTATAGAATTGCGAAAAAGTTCCGAAGACATTAATACTCTAAATTATTGGTGCTGTAGCGAGGCGACAAATTTATGAAGCTCCTGAACATAGTGGCCTATGTGATGGAGTTGGTCCGGCATCCCGGAATAAATGTAGTCAACAAAGCTACAGTGCCAAGAATAACGAGTATTTATGCAAATTTACGGACTTCACCTTCACCTTCAACGTTCGACACACAACGGCCACAGATTTTCTCGTGACCCGCGATAGTGCCTACATCTGGCGTGTGGTGCCAACAACGGTCACACTTCTCAGCTTCTGTTGCTTTCACTTCAACAAACAGGCCTTCGATGTCCGTCGCTTGTGCAGCGTCTGACTTCTCGCTTAGTGGTTTCACCGTTGCAGCAGACGTTATTAGAACGAAACGTAGTTCATCTTCCAGCTTGTTGATTTTCGCCGCTAGCGCGTCATCAGCAAATAGCGTCACTTCAGCTTGCAGTGCACCACCGATGGTTTTCTCTGCACGTGCCGCTTCCAGCAGTTTGTTCACTGCACCACGAACTTTCTGGATTTCAGTCCAGAAGTCGTTGTTTAGCTCTTCACCTTCATTCAGGCCAAACAAGCCTTCGTACCATTCATCGCAAAGGACAAACTTCTCACGCTTACCAGGCATTTCGTTCCAGATTTCGTCAGCTGTGAACGACATAATAGGCGCCATCCAGCGAACCAAAGCTTCTACGATGTAGTAAAGCGCTGTCTGACAGCTACGTTGAGCGTGACCGCCACGTTTTGCTGTGTACTGACGGTCTTTAATTACGTCTAGGTAGAAAGAACCCATTTCGATTGAACAGAAGTGCATTAGACGCTGCATTACAGCATGCGTGTTGTACTCGCCGTACGCTTTTACAATCTCTTCTTGAGCAGCAAGTGCACGACCTACGGCCCAACGATCAAGCGCTACCATTTCGTCCGCAGGAACCAGATCCGTTTCTGGGTTGAAGCCATTTAGGTTCGCCAGGAAGAAGCGTGCCGTGTTACGAATACGACGGTAAGCATCAGCACTGCGTTTTAGGATTTCATCAGAAACTGCAACTTCACCCGTGTAGTCTGTAGAAGCAACCCATAGGCGCAGGATATCTGCACCTAGCTTATTGGTTACGTCTTTTGGCGCAACAACGTTACCGATAGATTTCGACATCTTGCGGCCGTGGCCATCAACAACGAAACCATGCGTCAGTACTTGTTTGTATGGCGCTTCGTCTTTCATCGCGATAGATGAAATCAGAGAAGACTGGAACCAACCACGGTGTTGGTCAGAACCTTCTAGGTATAGATCAGCACTGTGGCCGTGGTACTCTTCACGAGCATCAACAACAGAGAAGTGCGTAACACCAGAATCGAACCAAACGTCCAGCGTATCCAGCACTTTCTCGTACTGGTTCGCTTCTTCACCTAGAAGCTCAGCTGCGTCCACATCCCACCATGCCTGGATGCCTTTTTCTTCAACCAACTTCGCTACTTTTTCGATCAGTTCAAGCGTGTTTGGATGAAGTTCTGCTGTCTCTTTATGTACAAACAGAGCGATTGGCACACCCCAGGTACGTTGACGAGAGATACACCACTCAGGGCGACCTTCGATCATACCTTCAATACGGCTTTGACCCCATTCAGGCATCCATTGCACACCTTTGATTGCTTCTAGTGCTTTTGCACGTAGACCCGCTTGGTCCATAGACACGAACCACTGAGGTGTTGCACGGAAAATGATTGGAGTCTTATGACGCCAACAGTGTGGGTAGCTGTGCTCGTAAGCGTGGTGATGCAGTAACGCGCCTTTTTCTTTTAGCGTTTCTACTACAGCATCGTTCGCTTTAAATACGTGCTGACCCGCGAATAGCTCAGTATCTGGCAGGTAAACACCGTTTGAGCCCACTGGGTTTGCAACTTCTAGGTTGTACTTTTGACCAACCGCGAAGTCTTCCTGACCGTGGCCAGGAGCCGTGTGAACAACACCCGTACCTGAGTCAGTGGTAACGTGATCACCAAGGATCGCCGGTACAGTGAAATCGTAGAATGGGTGTTGGAACTGAGAAAGCTCTAGGTCCGCACCTTTGGCAAAACCAAGGTTGTGGAAATGCTCGATACCAGCACGATCCATTACGTCTTTCGCAAGTTCAGCGGCAACGATGATACGTTCAGGGTTGTCACCTTCAACTTGGATAAGCACGTACTCAAGATCATCACGTAGACATACTGCGCGGTTTGCTGGCAGAGTCCAAGGCGTTGTCGTCCAGATAACAATAGAAATGTCACCTTTACCTTCATGACCTTGTGTCAGCTCGAACTTAGACAAAAGCGCCGCTTCGTCCGCTGTTTTAAAGCGTACGTCGATAGACGGAGAAACTTTGTCTTTGTATTCCACTTCTGCTTCAGCCAGAGCAGAACCACAATCTGTACACCAGTGAACAGGTTTGAAACCTTTTAACAGGTGACCTTTGCTGGCGATTTTACCAAGCGCACGAATGATGTTCGCTTCAGTATCGAAATCCATAGTGCGGTATGGTTTATCCCACTCACCCAAGATACCAAGACGCTTGAAGCTCTCTTTCTGACCTTCAACCTGCCCTGCTGCGTATTCACGGCATTTTTCGCGGAATTCAGCTGCAGTCACTTTTTGGCCTGGTTTGCCTACTTTCTTCTCTACCATCAATTCGATAGGTAGACCGTGGCAGTCCCAGCCTGGGATGTAAGGTGCGTCAAAACCTGAAAGTGTTTTGGATTTAATAATAATGTCTTTAAGAATCTTGTTTAGTGCGTGACCAATGTGAATGTCACCATTTGCGTAAGGAGGGCCATCGTGCAATACGAATGACTTTTTACCTTTCTTAGCTTTACGGATTTCACCGTAAAGATCTTCTTTGTACCAACGCTTAAGCATTTCTGGCTCACGATTGGCCAGGTTGCCGCGCATTGGAAACCCTGTTTCAGGTAAGTTCAGGGTATCTTTATACTCACTCATCGATTCTTAATTCCGTTATATTGGGCGAAAATTAGACATTATGTTGAACGGTGGAATAAACCGCTCAACCCTTAAGCTGACGCAGCCACACCCTTGCTGCCTCAGCATCCAATTCGATTTGTTGTTTAAGTGCTTCAAACGACTCAAACTTTTGCTCATCTCGAAGTTTGTGCAAAAGTTCCACTTCTAGTTGCTTTCCATACAAATTGGCATGAAAGTCAAATAAGTGTACTTCTAACTGTTGGCGAACGCCATTTACCGTTGGTCTTTGGCCAATGTTAGCCACGCCACCAATGGGCTTATCACCTATGCCTAGTGCTTGAACGACATAGACTCCGGAAACCGGAGAGACACAGCGTTTCAATGGAATATTCGCGGTAGGAAAACCAATGGTCCTTCCTAGCTTTCTTCCATGAGAAACACGACCGCTAATGCTGTAGTTTCTTCCCAGCATCTCGTGTGCGGAATGCAATTCATCACGAGCCAAGGCTTCTCGAATAGCGGTACTGCTGACCCGTAATTGTTGTAAACAAAAGCTTTGGGTACTGACGACTTCAAAGCCGTATTTTTTCCCAGCCTCCTGCAACATAGCAAAGTTCCCTCTGCGGTCTTTGCCGAAGCAGAAGTCATCACCAACGACAAGAAACTTAACACCCAAACGCTCTACCAACAAGTCACGGATAAACTCTTCCGCCGTCAAGCTGGCAAAATGACGATTAAAATTGACGCACAGCAAACGATCAATATTGAGTTTGCTTAACTGGACGAACTTATCACGCAGTCGTGTCAACCTTGCAGGTGCCTTGTCTTTAGCAAACAGCTCCATTGGCTGAGGTTCAAAGGTCATCACAACCGAAGGAAACGAAAGTTCCTCTGCTTGTTCAGACACTTGTCGCAATACTTGTTGATGACCTTTATGCACGCCATCGAAATTGCCAATAGTCAGAACACACCCATAGTGACGTGATGTGATATTGTGAATGCCTCGGATCAGTTCCATTGGATACTGCTTTTTGCCTCTGTTATTACTTAACACTGTGTGAAACTGACGGATTATATACTAATCACCCTTACTCTGTCCCAGCTTTTAGGTCTTTTAAGCGCACACCCGTTAAAAATAGAACGACAAGATAAACTGCCGCCCCCAAAGCGATCAACATTCCTAACACGCCGCTGCGGTAGGCAAAACTCCAGTCTAACCACACGGACATTTCTTCCAGTTGCCACAAAATAGCCGCGACCATCGCCGTTCCGGCAATCACCAAACGTACAATAAAGAAGACGGTGCGCTGAGTTACCTGATAAACCCCAGCTAAGTGTAAGCCTCGGTATAGCAATACCATATTGACGAGTGCGGATAATGCCGTTGCAATCGCCAAACCTACGTAGCCATAGAAATAAGCGAAGATCGCGTTGAACACCATATTGGTCACCATGGCGATGATGCCGTACTTAACTGGTGTTTTGGTATCCTGACGAGAGTAGTAGCCCGGTGCGAGCACTTTTATCAACATAAAGTTCAATAAGCCAGATGCGTAGGCAAACAGCGAAAGTGACGCTTGATGGACATCCTGTGGTGAGAATTCACCACGCATAAATAACACCATCAGCATTGGCTTAGCCAACACCATCAAGCCCAACATGGCTGGAATTCCGAGCAGCGTGACCATGCGTACGCCCCAGTCCATGGTATGAGCAAATCCTTCGCTGTGAGCGTCAACGTGTTTGCGAGAAAGTGCGGGTAGAATTACGGTTGCGATGGCAATACCAAACAGTCCCAGCGGAAACTCCAGCAAACGATCTGAGTAGTATAACCAGCTAATTGACCCCGTTTGCAGAAAACTGGCAATAAAGGTATCAAACAACAAGTTGATCTGACTGACGGAAACACCAAACAAAGCCGGGATCATTAAGGTCCGTATCTTTACTACGCCAGGATCGCGCCAACCCCATTTAGGTTTCACCATCATCCCCGCTTTAATAAGGAAAGGTATTTGAAACAAGAACTGAACTAATCCGCCCAAGAAGACGCCTATCGCCAGGCCTACTTCAGGCTGTGACATCTGCGGCGAAATAAACCAAGCCGACAGTATGATCATGACGTTCAAAAATACCGGGGTAAATGACGAAACGGCAAACTTACCGAGTGTATTGAGGATCGCACCAGACAGTGCGACGAAAGTAATGAACCATAAATATGGGAAAGTGATTTTGAGCATCATACTGGCGAGCTCAAACTTCTCGGCAGATGGCCCACCATTCATCCAATCTAAAAACCAGCCGAAGCCGAACAATGCCGTGACAAAACCAGAGCCAAGTACACCAAACAGAGTCACAACCGAAACGATGACCCCAAGTGTCCCGGCGGCTCGGGCGATGAGCTCCCGTGTTTTGTCCATATCGCCTTGAGCATGGCTTTCAGTTAATACCGGCACAAATGCTTGAGAAAATGCACCTTCTGCAAACAAACGACGTAAGAAGTTTGGAATTTTATTAGCAAAGAAAAAGACGTCTGCGCTTGCTCCTGCCCCCATTAAATTCGCCACTACCACATCACGGACTAAGCCTAAAACGCGCGAAATAAGAGTCATAGCACTGACGATCATGCCTGACTTGAGTAGTCGTTTACTCACTGTAACCTCGGAATATCACTATAAGACAGCCAACCCTATACCGTTAAGCTCGTGGAGGCTCTAAATAGACGTCAAAAATTTATCCACCTATTGTTAGTTCTAAGTGGATAATTATTAGCATTGGTATAAAAATGCTGTTAGAATCCCCGCCATCTTAACCGCGATGACCTCTCTTACCAAAACTTGTTTTGGTTTAGAACGGTTTTTGCACAAATCATTTGACATTTAAGCGCAAATGAGGGATATTCCTCGCCCTTAAATTGTCACAGAACTAAGTTTTTGGGAGTTAGACCCTTGGCAAATAGTAAATCTGCTAAGAAGCGCGCTATCCAAGCTGAGAAACGTCGTCAGCACAATGCTAGCCGTCGCTCAATGATGCGTACTTACATGAAGAAAACTGTTGCTGCTATCGAAGCAGGCGACAAAGAAGCTGCAACTGCTGCATTCGCTGTAGTTACACCTATCCTAGACCGCATGGCAACTAAAGGCCTTATTCACAAGAATAAAGCAGCTCGCCATAAGTCTCGTTTCACTGCACAAATTAAAGCTCTTTAATAGAGTCCTGATTTTACAGTGAAGAAAAAACCGACTTTATGTCGGTTTTTTTATATCTGAAATTCGTCAAACTCGGTTCGATAGCAAGATATTAAAAAAGCTGGCCATGCCAGCTTTTTTTTTGGTCATTGCCAAGCTATCTGTCGTTTAACATTTCCAGCTCGCAATCATCGCGTCACATTTTTTAATCCCAAGTGATTAACTGGCACAGTAAAGGCCGTGAAGCGTTTTGATCAGTGTTTTTACTTCATCACTCTTCAATGTGTAATACACTGTTTGCGCTTCTTTTCTTGTTGCCACTAATTCATCACGGCGCAGCCAAGCAAGGTGCTGTGACAATGCCGACTGGCTTAACTCCAATTTTGCACACAGCTCTCCCACGGACAGCTCTTGGTTATGTAGCATACAAAGAATTTGTAAGCGTCTTTCGTTCGCCATCGCTTTAAGCAGTACGACAGCTTTAGCGGAGTTTTTCTCCATGTCTTGTAAATTCATGTGTTGGACCTCTAGCTACAACTTACTTATTCCAACTCGGGCTAGCTAGTTGCGATACAAAAATATTCTCGTGACATCCAGATAAATAAAGAGAGTCTCAATATTGATAACTTTGCTGTAGGTTGTCGATTGAAGGTCAAAGCCAACGCATCTTAACCACGAGCATTAACTCACCCAGTAGAGACACGCAAATTTGTACGTTCAAACCTCAGCTCCGAAGTTACTTAAGTCTCATTTACATTTATGGTTATATTTTTGTCGATAGTAATCTATTTAATTACGCAACGATACGTGTTTATTCAAACATTTGACTAAAATCAGCGTCACAAACGTTCTTAACTGCGGGATGTTGGATCATGCGTTCAGCAAAAATAACATAATACTCTTCTTTTAAATCATCCACATGACCAATTAGTTGTAACTTGCGGTCGTCTTCAATTTCCGACATGTACATGGTCGGTGCCAGAAATATTACATCGTCATGATAGCGTGAGAATGCCTTCATCAAAGCCACATCGTCAAACTCGCCCAAAATATCAGGTTGTAAACCTTGTCGATCAAACCACTGCAGAACTTTACGCCCCATTGCCGTGCGGCTTGCCGGAATCAACAATTTTTTCTGTTCCAGAATTTCAGGAAACCTCACCTTGTCAATTTCAAATGAGGCAAAAAAGCTCATGCTACTTTCCCCAAGCTTCTTACTATAGAGGCCAGGGCTTTGAGTCGAATCAACCGGGCAGTCAGATAAGATCATATCCAGTTTGTGTTGAGATAACCTTTCTAATAACAGCTCATGGGTCGATTCATAGCAGCGTAAATGGATACTGTTATCCTCTGGAACGGTTGTCATGAGCACTTTACTGACCAGACGCTTGGACAAGGCATCAGCAACACCGACCTCAAACAAAATATTGGAGTGCTGGCTGTAATTCACGATATCCAACATTTCATAACTCAAACCGAACATTCGGTCGGCGTATTTGAATACGAGTTGCCCTAGTTCTGTCGGTTCAACGGTTCGCCCGTTTCGCTTGGTCAGTTTTCCCTTCATGCGCTCTTCAAACGCTTTAATCTGTCCGGTCACGGTTTGCGGCGTGAGAAAAAGTGCATCAGCAGCCTTAGTGACAGAACCTTGTTTGCAGACCATCCAGAAGTAGTAGAGATGATTATAATTTAGATGTGACATACCCATTTCCCGAAATGATGGTGATGTTTTTATATCAAATGTGACAGGGATAGACAATTAACTCGGAAAAACCGAAAAACCACTCATTAAATTCAGGTTTTACCGAGTATGTAATATTCACATTGTCATAAAACTTGCGATAAAACCCATTTTTACTAAATTCGCCCCGCATAAAGGCACCAGAGATTAAAAATAAAAACCATATAAAAACCATATAAAAACAATAATTTAAAATAAAAATAATAACCACGAACTTGCAACTGTCAAAAATGACAATAAAAAATACAAACCGCCATCAATCTGTAATATTACTGAAATATTTCTTCTCTAACATCGCCCTCAGTTTCAACTAAAGACCAAGAAAGAACTGAAAGGTCACGGAGAAAATTATGATGAACCAAGCTACTTCAACAGCGGCGCCGATCTCGAGTACGACTCGCTGGTTACGCTGGGCTAACTTGGCATTCATGCTATACCTGCTTCTTCTAGCAGTATCTATGGTTGGTAGCGGCTTTAAATGGGCCACTGGTGATCAGGCAAAAATACTGTTTGAATTTGCATCGCACCCTGTAGCTGGTCTTATGATCGGTCTGGTAGCGACAGCCCTAATCCAATCTTCTAGTACTGTAACTTCTATTATTGTGGGCTTAGTTGCTGGCGGTCTGCCAGTAGAGACGGCGATTCCTATGGTTATGGGTGCCAACATTGGTACAACGGTTACTAATACACTGGTTTCTCTAGGTCACGTGCGTTGTAAAGAAGAGTTCAAACGCGCTTTTGCTAGTGCAACGATCCACGACTTCTTCAACCTACTTGCTGTCGCGATTTTCCTTCCTTTGGAAATGATGTTCGGTCTCTTAGAAAAGATTTCCCATTGGCTTGTTTCGCCATTACTAGCAACTGGCGACATGAGCATTAAAGGCTTTAACTTCATTAAACCAATGACCAAGCCTGTTGTGAGTGCAATCAAAGAGCCTCTTTCAACATTCGGTGACACAGTTGGTGGCGTGATGCTTATCATCCTTGGTATTGCAACCATCTTCGTTGCTATCACTGTAATGGGTAAACTGATGAAGAGCCTGATGGTTGGACGTGCCCGTGATATTCTTAAGAACGCAATTGGTCGTGGCCCTATCCACGGTATCCTATCTGGTTCTATCGTTACTGTGCTTGTACAGTCTTCTTCAACAACGACAAGCTTAATGGTGCCACTTGTGGGTACTGGCGTATTAAAAGTTCGTGATATCTACCCATTCACACTAGGTGCTAATATTGGTACGTGTATCACTGCTCTGTTAGCTGCAACCGCTGTTTCTGGTGAGTTCGCGGTATTCGCTTTACAAATTGCCCTAGTACACTTGGTGTTCAACATCGCAGCGACACTACTTATTTTTGGTATCCCGTTCCTGCGTGAACTTCCACTGAAAGGCGCTGATATTATTTCAGAGATGGCAATTAAGAATAAAGCCGTTGTAGGTGGCTACCTAATGTCTGTATTCATTATTTTGCCGGGTGCTATTCTAGCTCTGACAGCATAATCAAAACAAAATACCATCGCATTGTTTTAGGCTCTACTACGGTGGAGCCTTTTTTATTCTCGCTAACTACTCCTCCCTTTAGTCAAAGAGGCTTCGAATAGAAATTTTTGTTGTTCAATATGCGTTCACGATGATAATTTGACTCTTACCCTCTCGAATCAATCACGATTCTGGTTGCTGTTGCCTTTACACGGAGTTAAACAGTATGGCTCAAGCTCACGAACCAATTTCCAGCCAGCTATTAGCAATAGACGAACAACTAACCCAGTTGGTTAGCGATATAGACATACTCAGCAGCGTAAACCCTCTCAATTACACAAGTGAGAGAGAGCGCTTCATCAACAACAAGTATTCTCAAGAGCCCGACTTTAAGTACCAAAAGACGCCGCTTGTAACTCACCAGTCCAAGCGTCGTCTGTATAAGTTACCTTTAGAAAATATCAAGGATACGCAGCTGCAAAAACTCTATGCGGATGTTATCCAGTCTTATGCCGATAAACTCGATCAAGTTGATACCATTGGTAGCCAAGATTTTCTGTACAACTCTTTGCGTTACTACGGAGAGCCGAGTGCGAAAGACATCGCCAATGCACAATTCATCTTGCACTTACCAACGGAAGAGGAAAGTAAACCAGAGCATGACAGCCACTCTATCGCGCGCTTTATGGGGCGTTTCGCACAAAAACATGACTATGACTGTGAAATACAAGTCCTTGATGGCATGCTGGCAAATGCGCTTGTATCTGGCCTACGAGTAAAAATAAACAGTGCTGCCTACATCACGACAGACGAGCTAGAGGCACTGGCGCACCATGAGATGGGAGTGCATTTACTGACAACGTTAAACGGACGTAGTCAACCGCTTAACGTCTTAAGTTTAGGTTGCCCTGCCAATACTAATACTCAGGAAGGCTTAGCCATTTTGTGTGAATACCTTTCTGGACATTTCAGTATCAAGCGATTGCGCACACTGGCACTGCGTGTACTGGCGGTTGAGTCAATGATCAAAGAACGTGATTTCCGCCAGACATTCAGGCTGCTTAAAGAGCAATACCACACTTCTGATATACAAGCCTTCACCATCACTGCTCGTGTCTACCGAGGTGGTGGTCTAACAAAAGATTACTTATACCTACGCGGGTTTCGAGAAATACTCAACGCGTACGATAACTTGGGTGACGATTTTTCATTACTCTTGTGTGGTAAAACAGAGTTGAAATACTTCGACGTGATCCGCTCACTGGTGAATAAAGGGATCTTTGCTCGACCGAAGTTCATCAGCCCAGCCCTCTCTCGCCCGAAGCAAACCGACCCGATACACCGATATATTGTCAGCGCTTTAAAATAGCCCCTATAGAACGAAAAAAGCTCCATTTAGGAGCTTTTTTAAGTCATGTCCGACGAACCACACTACACAGAAAATGGGTAGCGAATTGGATCATGGTGTTCGTAACCTTCGACCCAGAAGTCATCTAACGTCACCCAGGTTTCCAAGTCTTCCAGAGATTTAATCTCAGGGTTAATATGGAACGTTGGTGCTTTAAGCGGCTCACGTTTTAGTTGCACATCACGCATCAACTCCAGCTGATCTTCATAAATATGTGCATTCACAATCTTATGATACGCCTGACCCGGCTTCTTACCGGTAATTTGCGCCATGATAGCCAGGAAAACATAAACCTGAACCATGTTGAAGTTCAGCCCCAATGGCACATCACATGAGCGTTGTGTGCTGTTGAGGTACAACGTACCACCCAGTAGTGAAAAGTGATGGCTGTACATACATGGACGTAAACAACCCATGTGAAATTCACCAGGGTTATAAAAGTTAAGGATCTCACCACGGTCGTCTACGCCGCGCGTTAAATCATCAACAATCTTACGCAGTTGGTCAATGTGGCCGCCATCAGGCTTAGCCCATGCACGACCTTGAACTCCATATACACGGCCCATGTCGTCTTCACCTTTACGGTAAGGGTTATTCAGCCATGCGTCATTCTGGTTAGCATTTGCATCCCAGGTTTTAGTTCCTAATTTGCGAAAGTCTTCTGCGTTGTCATAACCACGGATGTAACCCAATAGCTCAGCAACTGCCGCTTTCCAGAAGCTTTTACGTGTCGTCACTAAAGGAAATTGGTTGTTCGCAACATCGTAGGTCAAATCCGCGTTGATCATCGTCAGACAACGCTTGCCTGTACGCTCATTCTCAACCCAAACACCTTGGTCAACGATACGCTGACACAAATCTAAATACTGTTTCACACCAATACCTTACTTCGTTTTAACTGGATCTTTATCTTGGTAAAGACCACGTTTGTACGCCCAAACCATCATCAGGATTCCCAGCACGATCATCGGTGTAGACAGGATTTGTCCCATCGAAATAAAGTCACCAAACAAACCAAGCTGAGCATCCGGTTCACGTATAAACTCTACTAGGAAGCGGAATGTACCATATCCAGCTAAAAATAGCCCTGATACCGAACCGAGAGGACGCGGCTTTTTGATGAACCAGTTCAAAATGAAGAAGAGAACCACACCTTCCAGCGCCATTTCATACAACTGAGATGGGTGACGAGGCAGAGGACCACCGTTCGGGAAAATAATCGCCCAAGGCACATCGGTCACACGTCCCCATAACTCGCTGTTCATGAAGTTACCCAGACGTCCCATCCCTAAACCGAACGGCACTAGCGGGGCGATAAAGTCAGCCACGCCAAAGAAGGTGCGGCCGTTTTTACGTGCGTACCAGAACATAGCAGTAATCACACCCAGCAAACCACCATGGAATGACATGCCGCCCGTCCAGACTTTAAACAGATATAAAGGATCGTCCAGGAACAACTCAAAATTGTAGAAAATCACATAGCCGACTCGACCACCAATTACCACACCAAGGAAGCCAGCAAACAATAGATCGGATACTTGTTCTCGAGTCCAGCCGCTGTTTGGTTTATCCGCACGGCGGTTCGCCAGCCATAAAGCAAAGATAAAACCAACCAGGTACATCAAGCCGTACCAGCGAATAGAGACAGGACCAATAGAGATTAAAACCGGATCAATATTGGGAAATTCAATGAATCCCTGAGACATAAATCATTCTCTTCTTAAGATAAAAAACGGATGAAATTTACAGTAGCATGGTCGCCGCAATGATAATCAAAAATACGGCAAAAACTCTTTTTAATACTGCTGTAGGGAGACGGGTCGCCAACTTCGCGCCAACTTTGGTGGTGAGCATAGACGTCATGGCAATCGCCAACAAAGCAGGAAGGTAAACATAACCAATACTGTACGCAGGTAAATTCTCAGCTTTGTAACCGTGCAAGATGAAACCGATCATACCTGAAATAGCAATCACGCAGCCACACACCGAAGAAGAGCCCACCGCTTTGCGCATTTCAACGCCATGCTTGTTTAGAAAAGGGACGGATAACGAACCACCACCAATCCCGGCCAAACTGGACACGACACCAATACCAGCGCCATACATCACGGTAACCGGGCTACTAGGCATAGGTTTGGATTTCAGTACTTTTATGGAGCGAAACATTTGTACCGCAAGAAACAACACAATCACACCAAACAGTTTTGGCAAGTAATGAGTTGGGATAATTTCCGCCAGACTGGCACCGACAAAACCGCCAATAACGACCCCGGGCATCAACCACTTCACCACAAACATGTCGACATTACCCAGTTTTAGATGGTGCATAGCCGATGACCCCGAGGTAATAATGATGCTCGCCAGCGAGGTTGCTAGAGCAATATGCATGCTCAGTTCAGGCGCAATACCAACGTAAGGAAGAAGGTACAACAAAGCAGGTACAACAATAAGTCCGCCGCCGATACCCAGCAGCCCCGCCATGACACCGACAAACGCACCCAATGCCAGCAATAACAAAAATAAAGAGACTGTCACATTTACCTACTACTTCTTGCCTGCCCGAATAAAGCCAGCAAACCCTTGTTGGATAAAGAAATCATGCATCATTTGATGGATGTCTTCTCCATATGAAAGTGTCATTGCTTGTTCCGCTAACTGTTTTAGCTCTTGTTGTTGGCTATGACGAATCAAATACTTGACCTTAGCAACATTAGACGTGTTCATACTCAAGCTTGTATAGCCCAAGCCCAACAGCAACAACGAACCAAACGGATCGCCAGCTAGCTCGCCACAAATGCAGACCGGTACCTGATATTGCTGACAAACGTCATGAATCTGCTTCAGCGCCAGTAACACAGCCGGATGCATGGACTCATAGACATCAGAAACACGAGAATTGTTCCGATCAACGGCTAATAAATACTGGGTTAAGTCGTTGGTACCCACTGAAACGAAATCAACACGATGTGCGATAATCGGCAATAAATACACCATCGAGGGCACTTCGATCATCACCCCAACTTTCGGCGCCTGAATCCGGTCATCAATTAACACGGCTTCACTGTATGCCTGATCAATTAAGGTAATCGCATCGTCCAACTCTTTCACCCCAGAGACCATTGGTAACAAAATACTCAAATTACCACTATCCGCACTTGCTCTGAGCATGGCGCGCAACTGGATAAGGAAAATATCCGGATGATCTAAGGTAAAGCGGATGCCACGCCAACCTAAAAATGGGTTGTCTTCATCGATGGGCAAATATGGCAGTGGTTTATCACCACCGATATCCAGGGTACGCATAACCACACGCTGATGTGCGTAACTGTTCAATATCGCCTTATACTGATGATACTGCTCATCTTCGGATGGAAAGTGATGCTGAAGTAAAAATGCGATTTCAGTTCGATATAATCCCACACCATCCACGCCAGTGTTGATGGCAATATTGCTGTCAGCACTCAGCCCTGCATTCAGCATGACTTCAATTTGGTGATTATCTTGCGTAACCGCAGGCAGTGAGAGATCCTTGTTCACCATTGCGGTGAGTTCAGTTTCCTCGCTAACTAAGCTACGGTACTCACGCAGTAACTGGCGGTTTGGCTCAAGGAAAATTTCCCCGGTATACCCATCAACAATGCCCAATTTTCCATTGACCACTTCCGTGTTGATGTTTGCGCCCATCACAGCAGGCACACCCAACGCACGAGATAGAATCGCCGCGTGAGAGTTGGCTCCCCCTTCTAGCGAAACCACCGCTAATAAGTGTTCTTTAGGGACCGAAGCGAGTAGCGTTGCGGTAAGCTCATTTGCCACCATAATGACAGGTCGATCAATGGCAGAATTTTCTTGCTCACTGTTGTGCAGAAAATAGAGCAACCTTTGCCCTAGCTCTCTAATGTCCTGCGCTCGCTCACGCATGTACACATCCGACATTCTGGCAAACCGATTCGAGTAGGATTCTACAACCTGTCGCAATGCCCAGTCAGCCCTATCGCCTTTCTCGATTTGTTTCTTAAGATCACCGCGCAACATTGGATCATTCAACAAGTGAGTAAACAAATCGAAGATAGCTAATGCGTCTTTATTGATTTCGCTATCCAGCTTCTTACGCATTCGGCGGAAATCACTTAAAGCTCGTTCAATCGCAACCAGTAAGAGCTCATATTCCCGCTCTTTATCTAACGTAGAAGCGGGAAAGACATCGGACAAACTAGGTTGTGTGTTATCAAACCAGAACTCACCAATCGCCACACCGGTAGACGCAGGAACCCCTTTCAAAACGGTCGGTTTCGAAGCGAGCTGCCAATGACCAAGGTTTTGCGCGTGAGCAATCAATACCGCTAACTGAGCCGATAACGTGACGAGGAATGACTCTTCCATTTCACTGAACAAACGCGGCGTTTTCTGTTGAATGACTAAAACACCCAACACTTTTTTGCGATGAATAATCGGAGTAGCAAGAAACGAGTGGAAGATTTGCTCTCCGAGTTGAGGGAAAAATTTAAACTCGGGGTGTTTAGAGGCTTCGGCAAGATTTAGTGGCTCAGCGCTACGCTTAACTAACCCGACCAAACCCTCATTGAAGTTGATATGGATGCTATCACCTTCAAAAGTAAGGCCTTGAGTCGCCATTAACTCAAGGCGCTGCATTTCTTCATTAGCAAGATAAATAGTACAACATTCTGTGCGAAGGGCAGCACAAGTCTCTTTAACCAATATATCAAAGGCTAGATGGACATCTTCGACTCTGGAGACTTTTTCAACTATTTCCCTTAGCTGGCTGAGCATGACTATCCTCTACGTTGCTTTTTTCTTTTCCCTTTCGCTTTTCTTTCTCGAAAAGGCATGGCTAAAGAAGCAAACTCTTTCATTGCACGACGATAAACGTCTCGCTTGAAAGAAACAACTTGCCTAACTGGGTACCAATAACTTACCCACCGCCAACCATCAAATTCAGGGGATTTCCCGCGTTGCATATTGATGCGAGATTCATCGCATTCCAATCGCAGTAGAAACCATTTCTGTTTTTGGCCGATACAAACAGGCTTGGAGTCCCAACGCACCAATCGCTTTGGTAGTTTATATCTTAACCAATGACGACTTGTTGCAATGATTTTAACGTCTTTTTTCGTTAAACCGACTTCTTCATATAACTCCCTGAACATTGCCTGCTCAGGTGTTTCACCTTCGTCAATTCCACCTTGTGGAAATTGCCATGAGTGTTGCCCGTATCGTTTAGCCCAGAAGA
Organism: uncultured Vibrio sp.; assembly: GCF_963675395.1. NCBI lineage: Bacteria > Pseudomonadati > Pseudomonadota > Gammaproteobacteria > Vibrionales > Vibrionaceae > Vibrio > uncultured Vibrio sp. The sequence continues at coordinate 1,339,268 of NZ_OY776223.1, forward strand.
CCTGACCATGGTTATTACATATCACAATACCAACATTCAGCCGGTAACCATCGCCATCTATCACTGGCTAACCTCTATGAATAATTTTTTTATTACCGTGATTTTTCCACATATCCCCATGACTAGCAAACTTACTGATGTGATATGAGCAAGATTTATTACTTTTCCACCTCCATTGGATATCTTTTAGCCAGAAAATATTTTATCAACACAAGAGTGAGACATTGCCCACATTTATTCACCTTTTCTGTGAATAACTTTGTGAAGAATTCGAGGGCAAAAAAGATTTTTGTTCAAAACAATGGCAAGCCATGTCGAAAAGGTCAACACGAACTAAAATTAAATTACTGATTATAATTAAATTTACCTCAACACTGTCGATTAAATGATCTGACAGTGACTGATGATCTTTTCACCAAAAACAGATCGGTTAAAGATCCATCAACACGCAATTTATCCACACTTATTAAGTGGGTCTTCACGACATCACCATAAAATCAAGCGTAAAAACCATTTAAAACCCCTGTTAATTCATCCAGCCCTGACTTAGATCCCAACATCGCCCTCCCGACCTGTGGATAAGTTATGAATTGATCATTCTTAATCCACCTCGATGAAATCTTAAACAGTGATTTTTTGCGTAATTTGTTAAACTGTGTGTTTTGAAATTAAACCCAGTCATTATGAAACCAGAACCACAAACAGAATCGGAACTCATGGAACGTGCTCACGATATCGCAGGCCTCAGTTTTTCGGAGCTTGCAGAAGAAGCTGATATGATCGTTCCAGAGAATTTAAAGAGGGATAAAGGCTGGGTGGGTCAATTACTTGAATGGCATTTAGGTGCGCCAGCCGGAAGTAAACCCCAACAAGACTTTTCCAAACTGGGGATCGAACTAAAAAGTATTCCGATTGGTTATTCGGGCAGACCATTAGAAACGACTTTCGTCTGCGTTGCCCCCCTGACGGGCGTGCAAGGTCTTACATGGGAAACAAGCCATGTACGCAACAAACTCTCTCGTGTACTTTGGGTACCTGTTGAAGGTGAGCGAGAAATTCCCCTTACAGAGCGTCGAGTCGGCAGTCCTTTAATCTGGTCACCAGACGAAGAAGAGGAGCGTATTTTACGTAACGATTGGGAAGAGTTAATGGAAATGATCGTATTGGGTCAGTTTGATCAAATTTCCGCCAGACACGGACAAGCGCTGCATTTGCGACCTAAAGCCGCCAATGCAAAAGCACAAACAGAAGCATACAGCTCCAATGGTAAGCCAATAAAAACCCTGCCCCGAGGGTTTTATCTCAGAACACAGTTTACTGAGCAGATTCTGCTGAAACACTACATCCATACACAATCTGAGTGACAAATTATCTAAACGGCTTAGTGTGTGATGAGCGACAATTCAATATCACAATATGAGGCTACACCATTGTTACCGCATTCGTCGTATGCATTGTGTAGCCTCAAATATGCTTTGTCGAACCCTAACCTGAGCAGTTCTTCTTTCACCAATTCAAGTGATCCGAAATGAATAGGATCTTCACCGTCACTAATCGGCTCAAGTTGGTGTTTGTATTCCACTGCTAGCAAATAGTCAGAGACATCAGAACAACCTATCACAAAGACCTTTGGCATTTTATAGCTGTCTTTATGATCACCATGTAGCCACATGTCCAATTGATGCTTCTGCATGATTCACCTCCTTTACCACTTGTTCTAAGTGTAGTTACGGTATGAAGAGCTTTCGAGTCATCTATGCCGCTAAACGTAAATCATTTGCGAGAGCGCATAAAAATCCCCTATATTGGAAGAACTTATTAAGTCGGTAACTCTCAAGGAAGTGAAATGCAATACACCAAACTACCGCACTCATCTCTCGAGATCAGTAAGATTTGTCTCGGAACCATGACGTTCGGTGAACAAAATACAGAAAAAGAAGCGTTTGAGCAGCTTGACTTGGCTCTGGATCATGGGGTGAACTTCATCGATACCGCTGAGATGTATCCCGTGCCACCACAGGAATCGACACAAGGACTGACCGAACAATACATCGGAAACTGGCTAGCAAAATCTGGCAAACGAGAAAAAGTCGTTCTGGCAACAAAAGTCGCCGGGCCGCGCAGCGTACCTTATATTCGCGACAACATGAGCCTGAACCGTCGTAATATTCACGATGCGATTGATACCAGCCTGGAAAGATTACAAACGGATTACGTTGACCTATACCAACTCCATTGGCCCCAACGCCAAACCAACTGCTTTGGTCAACTCAATTACCCTTACCCGGATAAACAAGAAGAAGTGACATTAATCGAGACTCTGGAAGCCCTAACCGAATTGGTTAGTGCAGGTAAAGTTCGTTATATCGGCGTATCCAATGAAACACCATGGGGCGTAATGTCGCTGCTTCGCTTAGCAGAAAAGCACGACTTACCACGTATCGTTTCTATTCAGAACCCTTATAACTTGCTCAACCGCAGCTTTGAAGTGGGGTTGTCTGAGATTAGCCACTACGAAGGCGTCCAGCTATTGGCTTATTCTCCATTGGCATTTGGCTGCTTAACGGGTAAATACCTCAATGGAGCGAAACCAGAGGGCGCTCGCTGCACTAAATGGGAGCGCTTTGCTCGTTACTTTACACCGCAAGGCGTTAAAGCAACCGAAGCCTATGTCAACCTGGCGAGAGAACACGGTTTAGATCCAGCGCAAATGGCACTGGCCTTCGTGAATCAGCGTCCATTTGTCGCTTCCAATATTATTGGTGCCACTAACCTCGACCAGTTAAAAGCCAATATTGATAGTATTGATCTCCAACTCAGTGAAGAGCTGCTGACTGAGATTCAAACCATAGGCACAACCTACTCCAATCCTTGCCCATAAAATGAAACAGGCTGACCATCAAGGTCAGCCTGTCTAGCACTATTTAAAGTAACTCTGTCGAGTTCTGGATTTATAGCGTGCTGAACTGGCCTATCTGTTGTAAAGCAAACAGACCAAGCCCAACACGCTATAAATTACGTCGGTATTCGCGCAGTTATAACACGGCGAAGATGACGAACTCGACGCTCAACTATGACAGTATCTGGAACACTCACACGTGTTGAACGGCCTTCGTGATCCAAACCAATGTCTTTTAACAGGTGCGCATTTGTCCATGGAATATCATGAGCAGAGCGACGAACTTTGCGTTGCCATTCCTTTTCTTCACGTCTTAAGTCTGCTTTCAAAAGTAGAGTGGCAAGTTTCAAGTAAATAGAGTGACGCATAATAATTTCTCCAATTATCGATAAAGGTCGACTGGGAAAAATAGTGCGCAGAGAAACAGATTGAACTATGTTGCTAAGCTGCCATTTTTCCGCAGCCTAGTAAAAAATAAGATAGGTTACGGGTTAATTTTTATCTCGTGAGCCAGTGGTAGTATTGATATCTGCCGATTTTAGAGGTGTCGGTGCGATAGAAATACAATCAGCGCAAGTCATGGTGTTATCAACGTAATGTTTCATCTTGCGCCTCCTAGCTAAAAATTAATCCGTTTATGAAGTGATATAACTCTTTGAGTTACGGTTAAATTGTAAGCTCTGGTGTTTATTTATCAAACAATTTTTACCGTCTCGATAAAAAACAAACTAATAACCTGAAGTTAAGTTGCATATGTTTTTTTGAATAACATATTCATCTGAGGAATATATAAATCTTCGAATTTTATAAATCGTAAATACAAAAATAACAAGAGCGGCCATTGGCCGATCTTGTTATTTCAATCTATTCCGAATCAATGAAGACATATGGCTTAGATAGTTTGGTCTGAAATTAAATTATGCTTGTTGAGAAGGCGGTACATGGTTGCGCGCGAGACCCCCAGCTCTTTAGCGGCATTCGACACTTGGCCTGAGTGCGATTCCAAGACCACAAGCAATGCATCACGTTCGCTTCTCTCACGAATCGATTTCAAGCTACGCTTGGAGTCATTTCGTTGAGGTAGATCTAAATGGTGCTCGTCAATCACAACACTGTCTGACATTAATACTGCACGTTTAACCTGATTCATCAGCTCGCGCACATTGCCCGGCCAGAAGTAACGCGTCAGTGCTTTTAATGCATCTTCCGAGAAACTTTTCGCTTGTGAGTTGTACTCTTTTGAAAACTCTTGTAAGTAGTAACGAGACAATAGCGCAATATCACTAGCACGCTCTTTCAGGCTAGGGACGTTAATTCGCAACACATTAATGTAATGATAAAGCTCTTCGTTGAAGTCGCCGTTGATCAGTGCTTTTTCTACATCAGAAGAGTTCGCCGCCAGAATACGAACGTTGACACTTTTCACCCCATCAGGGGTTTCTACTGTGCCTTCCTGTAAAAACCTCAACAAGTTCATTTGTTGCTGTTTCGAGATAGTAAGAACGTCATTAAACAGAACCGTACCGCCATCAGCCTGTTCCAATAAGCTTGGACCCGTCTCGCGGTTCGCGGCAACGCCAAACACTTCAGCCTGGAATCTCTGCTCATTTAACGCTCGGCAATTAATCGACATAAACGGTTTATGAGAGCGGGAAGATACCTTATGAATCGCTCGGGCAACCGCTTCTTTTCCGGTGCCGCTTTCCCCAGAAATAAGAATACTGACATCTGTTGGACCGATACGCTTAGCCTGATCTCTTAAGCGTTTCATTGGGATTGATTCTCCCAATAAGCCCATATCGAGACTGTTACCAAAACTTGGCCACACTTTCTTTTCTAATTTAAGCATACCAAGTTGGTGACCGATGGTGCTTAATAGTTGCGCGTCAGGAATTGGGGCAGTGAAGAAGTCAATACAAAAATTGACGATAAACTGACAGATAGTATCGGCCCCCAACTGCGACTCTCTGATGAACGCTAGCCAACGCACATGTTTGTGGGAGCTTACCAAATTAGCCAAACCGTTTAAGCTGAACTCATCATGGCTGAGGTCGACGATACCAATACATGGTCCAATATCTTCCAGCAACGCATTGGCTTTGCGTAAATCACCCACCTGGTGACACTTCCAGCCAACTTGCTCCAAAACTGACAACCAAGGCTCATACGTGCCACCTACAACGACAAGCGACCCCGGAATGGAATCCATCTTAAACTGCCCAACCATTCTCTAACCCTTATTATTTATTGTTGATAAAATATTGGCGAAAGCCCATCTTTGCGAACGGGTAACATTATCGAGACTCCGATCGTCCAAGTCTGTCTCAATATTAAGACTATGCAATAGATTGAATTTTGGCGAATACTTATTTGCATTTCCTATAAGGGATATAGTGCAATTACTTAAATTTCTTAAAATAGATGGCAAAAAAAACCACCCGAAGGTGGCTTTTTTACGTTCTTCACTCGATTACGCTTGTGGACGCATCGCTGGGAACAGAATCACGTCACGAATTGTGTGCGTGTTAGTAAACAGCATTGCCAGACGGTCAATACCGATGCCTTGACCAGCTGTTGGCGGAAGACCATGCTCAAGTGCAGTAATGTAGTCTGCATCGTAGAACATCGCTTCATCATCGCCCGCATCTTTCGCGTCAACTTGTGCTTTGAAACGCGCGTCTTGATCTTCAGCATCGTTAAGCTCTGAGAAACCATTTGCGACTTCGCGACCACCGATAAAGAACTCGAAACGGTCAGTGAAGAATGGATTGTCATCGCTACGACGTGCCAGTGGAGAGATGTCCGCTGGGTAACCCGTAATGAAAGTCGGTTGAATCAGTTGTGGCTCAGCAGTTTCACCAAAGATCTCTTCCAGTAGCTGACCACATGTCCAGAATGTTTCAACTTCAACATGTACTGACTTCGCAATCGCAACCATCTTCTCACGATCTTGCAGATCTGCTTCTGTTAGCGCCTGGATTTCTGCGTGCTCAGGGTTGTAGTGCTTGATCGCTTCAAACATGCTCATGCGTGCGTATGTACCGCCAAACTCAACCGTCTCTTCACCGTAAGGCATAGACGTTGAACCTAGAACTTCCAACGCTACTGTGCTTAGCATTTCTTCCGTCAGATCCATTAGATCTTTGTAGTCAGCGTAAGCTTGGTAAAATTCCATCATTGTGAATTCTGGGTTATGACGCGGAGACAGACCTTCGTTACGGAAGTTACGGTTGATCTCGAATACACGATCAAAGCCACCCACAACCAGACGCTTCAGGTATAGCTCTGGAGCAACACGTAGGAACATATCGATGTCCAGTGCATTGTGGTGAGTGATAAATGGACGCGCCGTCGCACCACCAGGGATCACATGCATCATTGGCGTTTCAACTTCTAGGTAGCCTTTAGTGCTCATGAAGTTACGAATCGCAGAAACCAATTTTGAGCGAATGATGAACGCCTGACGTGAATCTTCGTTCACGATTAGGTCTACGTAACGCTGACGGTAACGCATTTCCTGGTCAGTCAGACCGTGGAACTTCTCAGGCAGAGGACGTAGCGCTTTGGTTAGCAACTCGTACTCTTCCATGTTTACATATAGGTCGCCTTTACCAGACTTGTGCAGCGCACCTTTCACACCGATGATGTCACCGATGTCCAGACCTTGGTATTGCTCTTTAAGCGCTTTCTGTACGTCTTTTGCAGCGTACGCTTGAATACGGCCAGAAGTCTCTTGGATAACTAGGAAAGGACCACGTTTCGCCATAATACGACCAGCGATCGCAACAACGTGGTTAAGCTCTTCTAGCTCTTCCTTTGTCTTCTCACCGAACTCTTTTTGAAGGTCGCCCGCTAGTGCGTCACGACGGAAGTCGTTTGGGTGGCCGTTTGCTTTGCAGCTCTTACGGATCTCGTCCAGTTTCGCGCGGCGTTCTGCAATTAGCTTGTTCTCTTCTTGTGCGTTGTCGTTTTGAACAGCATCAGTCATTGTTCGATGTATCCTGTTTCGATTTGAGTGTCGGTGAAAAGCTTAAAGACCTGATTTCAGGCTAGCTTCAATAAATTTGTCTAGGTCGCCGTCAAGAACCGCTTGCGTGTTACGGTTTTCAACGCCAGTACGTAAATCTTTGATACGTGAGTCATCCAGAACGTAAGAACGGATTTGGCTGCCCCAGCCGATATCAGATTTTGCGTCTTCGTTTGCTTGCTTTTCAGCATTCTGTTTCTGAAGCTCAAGTTCAAACAGTTTTGCACGAAGCTGCTTCATTGCCTGATCTTTGTTCTTGTGCTGAGAACGGTCATTCTGACACTGAACCACAGTATTGGTTGGAACGTGGGTAATACGTACCGCAGATTCCGTGGTGTTAACGTGCTGACCACCTGCACCAGACGCTCGGTAAACGTCAATACGCAGATCGGACGGGTTAATGTCGATGTCGATGTTGTCATCAATCTCTGGGTAAACAAACGCAGAAGCAAATGAAGTATGACGACGGCCACCTGAATCAAATGGCGATTTACGAACCAAACGGTGAACGCCCGTTTCTGTGCGAAGCCAGCCATATGCGTACTCACCAGAGATACGAACCGTTGCGGATTTCAGACCCGCGACTTCGCCTTCTGAGACTTCGATCACTTCCGCTTTAAAGCCTTTTGCTTCAGCCCAGCGCAAGTACATACGTAACATCATGTTGGTCCAGTCTTGCGCTTCTGTACCACCTGAGCCTGCTTGCAAGTCGATGTAGCAATCAGAGCTGTCGTGGTCGCCAGCGAACATACGACGGAACTCAAGCTGCTCTAGCTTCTCTTCTAGTTCAGCAAGTTCTGGTTCGATTTCGTCAAACGTTTCTTGATCTTCTTCTTCAACCGCAAGCTCCAGAAGACCTTCAACGTCTTCTACACCTTGCTCTAATTGGTCGATAGTTTCAACAACCGCTTCGAGTGATGCACGCTCTTTACCCAGTGCTTGCGCACGTTCAGGTTCGTTCCATACATCAGGTTGTTCTAGTTCTGCGTTTACTTCTTCTAGACGCTCTTTCTTAGCGTCATAGTCAAAGATACCCCCTCAGGACATTCGTGCGCTCAGACACGTCCTGTAGACGGTTTTTAATTGGATTGATTTCAAACATGTTTACTCAACATTTTAGAATAGAATTTAACCGAGGAATTCTACTGAAAAATGTGACGGAGATACAGGAAAATTTCGAATGGAAGGCCAGATTGCGACGAGATAAGCACGGCCTCGCACATGCAGTAGACCGTACTCGATATTAAAGAAAAGCTTAGGTACTACTTAGCTTCAATGTGATCAATCATCAGTTGCAGAGATTGATTGCCGCGGAATTCGTTCACGTCCAGTTTATAGGCTAAACGCACCGTTTTGACGGACGCGTCCGGCCAGCGTCGCAAATCAACATTGAACGCAATACCATCAATCATCACGTTGGTTGGATGACCTTTATGCAATGGCTCTAACATTAATTTCAGGTGTTTTTCTCCCACCAACTTTTGATGTAATACCTTAAACTCACCATCAAAAACCGGTTCAGGGAACGCCTGTCCAAACGGGCCACCAGCACGCAGAAGCTCAGCAACATGCATCGAAAATTCTTCCGGCTTAAGTTCGCCATCAGACAGAATCACACCTTTTAGTGCTGCATCATCAAGTTCTTGCTTCACCACTTCGTCGAATAAACGACTAAAACGCTCAAAGTCCTGCTCTTTAATGGTTAAACCTGCCGCCATCGCGTGGCCACCAAACTTGAGGATCAAGCCAGGGTTTTGTGTATCAATAAAATCGAGTGCATCACGCATGTGCAGGCCAGGGATGGAACGGCAAGAACCTTTGATCGTCCCTTCGCCGCCATCAGCAAACGCGATCACCGGGCGATGAAACTTCTCTTTAATACGCGAGGCAAGAATACCAATCACACCCTGATGCCAGTCGCGTTGAAACAGAGCCAAACCGTAGGGTAGCTCACTGTTCTCGCCAAACTGCAGGCGTTCACAAAAGGCCATCGCCTCCTGCTTCATCCCTTCCTCGATCTCTTTGCGGGTTTGGTTGAGACCATCAAGTTCATTGGCCATTCGGCGTGCAGCATGGATGTTATTACACATCAGCAGCTCAACACCGAAAGACATGTCATCCAAACGACCAGCAGCATTAATACGCGGGCCAAGAGCAAATCCAAAGTCAGACGCCACCAGACGACGGGCGTCACGCTTTGCCACTTCAATCAGAGCCTGAATCCCCGGACGCGCTTTACCAGCACGAATGCGCTGTAAGCCTTGATGAACCAGAATGCGGTTATTTTCGTCCAGCGGCACCACGTCAGCAACCGTACCTAACGCGACAAGATCAATCAGCTCCATTAATTTTGGCTCTTGCATCCCTTGCTGAGCAAACCAGTTCAACTTTCTCATGTGCACGCACAGTGCCATCATCAAATAAAACGCAACACCAACACCCGCGAGAGCTTTAGATGGAAATGCGCAGCTTTCCAGATTTGGGTTAACCATGGCATCTACATCAGGGAGTACCTGTCCTGGCAAGTGATGGTCAGTTACCAGGACTGTAATGCCATTTTGTTTGGCATAGCGGACACCTTCAATCGATGAGACCCCGTTGTCCACGGTCATGATCATTTCAGCACCAAGCTCTAAAGCTTGATCAACCACTTCCGGGCTCAAACCGTACCCGTCTTCAAAACGGTTGGGTACTAAGTAATCCACATTAGCACTGCCTAGCATTCTCAAGGCCAGCACAGACAACGCCGAACTGGTAGCGCCATCAGCGTCAAAGTCTCCTACGACGATAATGCGCTTTTTTTCCTGAATCGCCTGAAATAACAGCGCGACCGCCTCGTCAATACCGCCCAGCTTTTGGTAGGAGTGTAGACCACGTGCAGAGGTTTCCAACTGTGCCTCATCCGTGATGCCACGATTGATATAAATGCGCTTCAAAATTGGGGGAATGGAATCCGGTAGCAGGGAAAGGTCCGGTTCCGGACGTCGTTGTATTTCTATCATGTTTGAAAAGAGTCAGCAGTGTTGCTGACTCTGCTCCTAAAGGATTAATGTTGCTTTAAACGGTTTAGTAGATCGGCTGGAGGCAGATAGCCACCCACCATTTCACCACCAGGTAGGAAGATGGCTGGCGTACCAGAAATACCAAGCTGTCGACCTACATTGTAATGCGCCTGAACCGTTTCTTTACACTGATTCAGATCCTTCGCAGGGTTATCAAAAGTACGATTTACTTTCGCATTGTGGATTGCTGCTTTCGGATCATCTGCACACCAAATTGTCGCCATTTGATCGGCAACTGGCCCTGTCGCACCTTGTCGTGGGTAAGCCATGTATCGCACAGTAATGCCTAAATCATTGTAGCCCTGCATTTGATTATGCAGACGCACACAATATCCGCAGGTAATGTCGGTAAATACCGTCACTACATATTTTTCATCGTCAGCCTTAAACTCAATCATGCTGTCATAAAATTCTGCAATCTTAGCTGCATTCAGTGGTGCCTGACGCTCAGCCAGCACATCTTTATAACCACCATTTTCATCAATCGCATACAAGGTGCCAGCGATAAAGTGATTGCCATCATTCGAAGCAAACAAAACACCACCATTGGTTTGAATTTCTAACAAGCCGGTGACGTCTGATGGTTGGATATCAACGATAGATAACCCTAGCTTTGAAAATTTCTCTTTTAATGCCGCTTCATCAAAGTGTTGTTGCTCCGCAGAGGCAACTTGTTGTGCAGGGGTTTCCGCTTTAGCCTGACTTTCTTCCGCCCCACAAGCGGTTACAAAAAAGGGTAAAGTCAGCAGAGTTAGTCGGCGTAATACGCTCATTAAAATCACCTTAAAAATACGTTCTTTCGTCCAATGAGACTGAGATGAATCAAACCATCATTATGCTCTTGGGTGGTGTTGACTGTGGATTTGCTTCAATCGCTCAGTCGCCACGTGAGTATAAATTTGCGTCGTCGATAAGTCACTATGCCCTAACAGCATCTGTACAACCCTGAGATCTGCGCCATAGTTCAGTAAATGGGTTGCAAACGCGTGGCGCAGCACATGCGGCGATAACTGTTCGGTATCAATCCCCGCAACCACCGCATAGTATTTAATCCGATGCCAGAACGTCTGACGAGTCATTTGCCGGGCTCGCTTACTGGGAAATACCACATCCGAAGAGGTCTCACCAAGCAATGCAGGCCGACCTTGCTGGATAAAGGTTTCTATCCAATCCACCGCGTTTTCGCCCATCGGTACCAAGCGCTCTTTTCCGCCTTTACCCGTCACGCGCACCACGCCCTGACGCAAACTGACATTTTCCATAGTCAGACTCACCAATTCAGTCACACGAAGCCCCGTTGCGTAAAGTAACTCTAGCATCGCTTTATCACGCAGCTCCACAGGGTCATTCGGATCGGGCGCATCCAATAATGCGTCCACTTGCTCTTCGCTGATATCTTTCGGTAAACGCTGTGGGAGTTTAGGGCTAACCAACAAGGCACTGGGATCATCTGCACGAACTTTTTCACGATGAAGATACTGAAACAAGCGTCGAATGGCCGATAACATACGAGCGCGGGAAGTTTGCTTGTAATCCAAATCGACCAAATAGCTTTGATACTCTTGAAGACCAGCTAAACTGATAAAATCCAGACGGTAGCGCTGTTGCTCCATCCAAGTGAGAAGTTTTATCAGATCATTTCGATATGAAGCTAATGTGTTCTCAGACAGTCCACGCTCCATCCACATCGCGTCTAAGAATTGCTCCACAAAGGCAAAGTCTTGTTGATTGACAGGCAGTTGTGCTGTCATTCGCGCTTCCTTTTTTATTTTTCTATTACCTCTGAGGGTAAGGCAGCCCCAGTTTGAATGCTATAAAAAATTAGCTTAGTAAGAGATTCTCCACGATATTCGCTGCAATCACAGGCAGTTTAAGGTTAAAATCCTCCACAACAGCAACATAAAATACGACGAATATAATGAAAATCGGACTCTTTTACGGCTCTACGACCTGTTATACCGAAATGGCAGCAGAGAAAATGCGTTCCATCATTGGAGAAGATCTTGTCGACATTCACAATGTGAAAGAGACACCGCTAGCTTTGATGGCAGACTACGATTTACTGCTCATTGGTATTTCAACCTGGGACTTTGGTGAAATCCAAGAGGATTGGAGTGCCATTTGGCAAGACATCGCGGCGACACCATTAAAAGGCAAAGTGGTGGCATTATTTGGTCTCGGCGATCAAGAAGGTTACGGTGAATGGTACTTGGATGCCATGGGCCTACTCCATGATGAACTGAAAGCAACAGGCGCACAATTTATCGGCTACTGGCCTAATGAAGGCTATGAGTTCGAAGCATCAAAAGCACTCACCGAAGATGGCAGCCAATTTGTGGGTCTGGCATTGGATGAAGATTCACAGTACGAATTGAGTGACGAACGTATTGAGAAATGGTGTGAGCAAGTGCTGGTAGAGTTCCACGATACATTGTAATCAGCCATTCGTTGTTTCGCTTCGCAGAAAAAACAAAGCCCGATGAATTTTATTCATCGGGCTTTTGTTATGCGTCGTTCAATGAACTTACGCCGTTTCTTCTACCATTTCATTTTGAGGCTTAGCAATGAAGAACATGCAAACGATCGCTGCCAGCGTTGGCAGTACCCAGCCCATGCCGATTTCAAACAGAGGCAATACGTTGAACGCAGAGACATCCATACCTGCCACTTTTGCTGCATCCAATAACGCAAACAGCAGAGAAACAAGCAGTACCGCGCGGTATGCAAAGCGTGTGTTAGGCAGTTTGCTACGAACAAACGTTAACGCAACCAGTGCAATTGCTACCGGGTAAAGTGCAAATAACACAGGAACTGACAAAGAGATCAACTGTGCAAGACCCACGTTTGCAACCAATGCACACACAGAACCATTGATCAGTACCCAGTGCTTGTAAGAAAGCGATGTTTTAGAGCTGAAGAAATCAGAACACGCCGAGATAAGGCCAATTGCCGTCGTTAGACATGCCAGTAATACAATCACTGAAAGAACAATTTGACCATAAGGACCAAACAGCGCCTGAACGTATTGGCTCAAAACCAAACCGCCGTTATCTGCACCTGCAGCAACCGATGCGCTGGTTGCGCCTAAGTAGAACAGAGAAATATAAACAAACGCCAAACCTGCCGCAGCAATGCAGCCTGCAAAAATCAGATATTTCGTGGTTGCAGCACGCTCTGTGATGCCTTTACCGCGAAGCGCATCCACCATCAGCATGCCGAACATCAGTGACGCGAAGGTATCCATGGTGTTGTAACCTTCTAGGAAGCCTTTCGTCAGTGGTTGAGTTAAGTACTCACCTGTTGCACCGATCATTTCACCCTGAGGATCAATAAAGACGGCGAGAGCCAGGACAATCAGACCAACAAACAAGACAGGAGTCAGTACTTTACCTATCAGGTCGATCAAGCGTCCTTGGAACCATGAAAATAGCATCGCAACGACAAAAAAGATCACTGAGAAAGCGGTCAGGTTTGTTTGAGACGCTTCAACAAAAAATGGCTTAATGGCCATCTCATAAGCGACCAAGCCAGTACGAGGAGCCGCAAATGCCGGACCAATGATAATGAAGATCAAAGCCGCCATCACAACCGCCGCTTTTTTCGGCAAATCTTGCGTTAGATGATCCCAAGTTCCGCCTGCCACAGCAATAGCAACGATAGTAATAAGAGGTAGACCTACCGCTGTTAGCAAGAAACCGAACATAGCTGGCATTAAGTTTTCACCGGCCAATTGACCAGCTAGAGGTGGAAAAATGATGTTGCCAGCACCTAAAAAGAACGCAAATAGCATAAAGCCTACTGCGATAATATCTGTTAGTTTTAATGTCTGCTTCACAGATAACCCTTGTCTAAAAATGTGTGAATGTTGTGTATGCATCGACCACTTTTTGAGCCTTTGTTAGCAACAAGTACTCGTGGTTCAATCTATAAAATCGTGCCGCATAATGACGAAATAACCATCATTTGGCAACCTACGAGGAAAAAACACCATATTAATTTATATTTAGAATAAAAAACCAGTCAATATAACCAGAATAAAACAAAATACTAGAAATTTATCTCGATCAAATATCAATACAATTTACTAACCTACAAAACAACAAACCAAACAATTAATAAACATTAGATGAAAGCACTGAAATATAGAGCATATATAAAATAATTATGAATGACGAAAAATTTAAAACTAAGAGCTTCAAGTTTAAGCGTTTTTTCATCGAAGGTGGCGAAAGCGGTATGCCTGTCAGTACCGATGGCGTGATGCTTGGCGCTTGGATTGAAAGCCCAGCAGATGCAGAGATACTCGATATTGGAACAGGTACTGGCTTGCTAGCGCTAATGTGCGCTCAACGTTTTAGTCAAGCACAGATAACCGCACTAGATATTGAAGCAACAGCAATCACTGCAGCTTGGAACAACTTCGCTCACTCGCCTTGGCAAGCGAGATTATGCGTACTTCACACAGATGTGTTGAGCTTCACGCCAGCTAGGTTATTCCAGCGAATCATTTGTAACCCGCCCTATTTCAATAGTGGTGAGCAATCCAAACAGAGTCAGCGAGCGACGGCAAGACACACCGACTCTCTGCGCCACGACGCCCTACTTCACTGTTGCTACCAACTGTTAGAAGAAGATGGAAAAGCCAGTTTTGTGTTGCCTATCACCGAAGGTGAGCAGTTTATTGAATTAGCATTGCAACAAGGTTGGTATTTATCTCGCCTTTGCCGCGTGCAGCCATCAGAGAAAAAGCCAGTACATCGCTTGTTGTTTGAGTTGGCGAAGCAGTCTTGTGAGACTCTAGAATCGCACTTGATCATTCACTCATCAGGCGGATACAGCGACAATTTTGTCCAGCTAACCCGTGAGTTTTATCTTAAGATGTGAAATAACATGTGATCCTTATCACCAATCACTTTATAATGTGCGACCTTTTCGTATTTTAAGCTGTTGCGGCGAACCATTAACCAAGCCTTGCTTGTGGAGAACTCATTGTGATCAGAACCTTTGCTGAACTTGATCTAGACTCAAACTTACTTGATGCCATTGAAGAAATGGGCTTCGAACGCCCAACAAAAGTCCAGGCAGAAGCAATCCCACAAGCGTTGGATGGTCGTGACATTCTCGCGTCAGCCCCAACTGGTACTGGTAAAACCGCAGCATTCGTACTGCCTGCTCTGCAATACCTGCAAGACTTCCCGCGCCGTAAACCTGGGCCTGCGCGCATCCTGATCCTAACCCCAACGCGTGAGTTGGCAATGCAGGTTGCGGATCAAGCTCGTGCACTGGCGAAAAATACTAAGCTCAATATTTTTACCATCACTGGTGGCGTTCAATACCAAGAGCACGCAGATATTCTGGCAACGACTCAAGATATTGTTGTTGCAACCCCAGGCCGCTTGCGTGAATACATTGACGCAGAACGTTTTGATTGCCGCGCGATTGAATGGTTAATCCTCGACGAAGCCGACCGCATGCTAGACATGGGGTTTGCGCCAACAGTCGATCGTCTATCGAACGAGTGTCGCTGGCGTAAGCAAACCCTTCTGTTCTCTGCAACATTAGAAGGCAGAGGCGTTGAAGGCTTTACTGCGGACCTACTGAAAGAGCCTGCGGAAATCGATGCGAAGTCACCGCTACGCGAACGTAAGAAGATCGCACAATGGTATCACCGAGCGGACGATGCAGAGCATAAACTCGAGCTACTCAAGCATATTATCACCCAGCAAGCAGATAGAACTATCGTGTTCCTTAAGACTCGTGAACGTCTGGCTGAACTACGCGGTCAACTTGAGAGTGCACAAATTCCTTGTTCGTGGATTCAAGGTGAGATGCCGCAAGATCGTCGCAACAACGCAATAGCACGCTTTCGTGATGGCACGGTTAACGTTCTACTAGCCACTGACGTTGCAGCTCGTGGTATCGACCTTCCTGATGTGTCACACGTCATCAACTACGACTTGCCTCGCACGGCTGACGTTTACCTACACCGAATTGGCCGTACCGCTCGTGCTGGTAAAAAAGGCAATGCGATCTCAATTGTAGAAGCGCACGACCAGCCAATGATGGATCGCGTCGCTCGTTACGTGAAAGAAGACATCAAAGAGCGCTTCATCAAAGAGATGCGTCCAAAACACAAAAAACCGGTGTTTAAGAAGAAAAAGAAAAAAGACGACAAGAAGAAAACAGCGAAAAAGAAAGTCACTAAGAAGAAGTAAGTTTATACCCAAATAGTAGGGTTGGCCATGCCAACCCTTTTTTTGTATCGGGAGTTCGAGATTAGTTCTGCTCTTCGCGTTTGAAGACCAGATCTGTTGGCGTCGACTCTTCTTCGACAAAGTAGTATCCCGCAGTATCAAACTTGGTCAGTTCAGCGACACTCTCAATTCGATTTTCGATAATGTAGCGCGCCATCATGCCACGCGCTTTCTTCGCATAGAAACTGATCACTTTGTATTGACCATTTTTACAGTCTTTAAAGATTGGCGTGATCACTTGAGCATCAAGGTTCTTTGGTTTTACCGCCTTAAAGTATTCGTTTGATGCAAGGTTAATCAGCACATTATCGCCTTGGGCTGCAATCGCTTCGTTGAGCTTGTCCGTAATGACGTTACCCCAAAACTGATACAAGTTATTACCTTTGTCGTTAGCAAGCTTGGTGCCCATTTCCAGACGGTATGGCTGCATCAGGTCTAATGGCTTCAACAAGCCGTAAAGACCCGACAGCATGCGAAGATGCTCTTGCGCGTAATCAAAGTCAGCTTGTGATAATGTTTCTGCCTCAAGGCCGGTATAAACATCACCTTTGAAAGCAAGGATAGCCTGACGTGAGTTTTTGGTCGTGAAGGTTTCACTCCATTCCTGGAATCGACCTACGTTCAAATCTGCGATTTTATCGCTCACCTTCATCAATGACGCGACATCAGCAGGCGTCAATTTACGGCAAACGTTGATCAGCTCTTTTGAATATTCAATTAGCTCAGGCTGAGTAAACTTTTCTGTCGCCAGAGGAGACTCATAATCCAGAGTCTTAGCGGGAGAAACTACGATAAGCATGACTTTAACTCTATCCTTTTTATTTTATATACCGTTAAGGGTACAAAAAAAGCCATGCATTGTCTGCATGGCTTTTTGAATCGTGTTAATAGCTTTTAGCTATGACGCTTAGTCTTTTTTGTCGTTGTACCAAATACCCTCTTCCAACTGAGACTTCAGCTCAGGGAAATCATTAGCATCAAATGTTGGTACCTTACCAGCGTCTAGCTGACGGTTGTAGTCTTTAGCCAGCTTGATAACAATGCCCGATAGCAAAATGATCGCTACCAAGTTCACAATCGCCATTAGACCCATTGACACATCGGCCAACGACCATACAACTGGCAGAGAAGCCATCGCACCAAACATCACCATACCTAAGAAGATAATACGGAATACGCGAATGCCGGCTTTATGGTTATGCTCCAGGAAGACCAAGTTCGTCTCTGCATATGAGTAGTTTGCAATGATCGATGTAAACGCGAAGAAGAAGATTGCCACTGCAACGAAAATGCCACCCCAGTCACCGACTTGTGAGCTCAAAGCACGCTGTGTCAATTCGATACCGGTAACTTCTGTCGCCTGACCTACGTATTCACCAGACATCAGGATAATCGCTACCGTCGAAGAACAGATCACGATCGTATCCATAAACACACCCAGCATCTGAACATAGCCCTGAGACGCAGGGTGCGGCGGGTACGGTGTTGCAGATGCTGCAGCGTTTGGCGCAGAACCCATACCAGCTTCGTTTGAGAATAGGCCTCGTTTTACACCGTTAATCATCGCTTGTGCAATAGCGTAGCCTAAACCACCTGCCGCTGCTTCTTGCAAGCCAAAGGCACTCTTAACAATCAGAGTAAGTACCGCAGGAAGCTTCTCGATATTGGCAAACATGACCACTAGCGCAAGCGCAAGGTAAAGCAGAGCCATAAGTGGAACAATCATCTCCGCTACTTTAGCGATACGTTTAATACCACCAAAGATAACCGCAGCAGATAATGCTACAACGGCGATACCCACATAGAGAGAGTTCCAGCCAAATGCCGTGTTCATCGCATTGACAATAGAGTTAGCTTGAACGGCATTGAATACCAAACCAAAAGCGATGATTAGAAGAATCGAGAACAATACGCCCATCCAGCGCATGCCCAAGCCTTTTTCCATGTAGTAAGCAGGACCACCACGGTAATTGCCATCATCATCTTTGGTTTTGTATAACTGTGCCAGAGTGCTCTCTGCAAACGATGTTGCCATACCCAGCATAGCGATCAGCCACATCCAGAAGATAGCACCTGGGCCGCCCGCGGTTAGCGCAACAGCCACACCAGCCATATTACCAGTACCGACACGTGCTGCGAGACTGGTACAAAGTGCTTGGAAAGAAGAAATACCAGCTTTGTCTGCTTTACGGCTGTTCTTTAGAACCGAAAACATGTGCCCGAAATGACGGAACTGAATGAACCCCAATCGAAAGGTGAAGTAAATACCTACACCAACAAGAAGATAAACCAGAATCGACCCCCAAAGGAGATCGTTCATCAAATTGATTAAGTCTGTCATGCGTACCTCAAAGTGAGTTGCGCCGGTCTATGCATCCTAGCCATCCACCAGATTGCCTGCTAAGTGTCAAAGTGTGCTTAGCTAATTAAATAGTGTTTGTTTTAAGGGCAACCTAGAATCGTAAATGTCGCTTCATGCATCCATTTTACGTACCAGCGTATTTTTTGACGGGCGGATAATGCAACCTGAAGACGCAAAAATCAATATGAAATAACATTGATAATATTGTTATTTTTCACTAGAAAGTCACCAAAAAATAACATAATCAGAAGACTCAAGCGCTACAAAACGCAACATGCTACTCACCAGAATGCAACAAAAGTAATTAAGCCATAACCATTCCTGTTTCACTCCATGATTCAGGTACAAGGCTAGTATTCATAAGGTGTAACAGAAAGTTACCACCTTAACGTTTTCATCAGTCGCACACTATTTAAGCAAAGTCATTTTATGCAACTTTAACCTTGGCTTTATACTCTAATTGAGACCTTTTCGTTAACACGGAAAATCTCAGCATTTAATCGTTTTCATAGTCTCGTTTGGGCACTTTTTATGCAAGAGTGAGAAAGTAAAGTGTGATTATCGAAGTGTTTTTGCACGAAAATGTCATGATACGGACACAAATTCGAAATATATCGTGGCTATTCTCACAATTATTGTGGTAATTAAAAATCTCCACAAGGACTGGTTACAACAGTTTTGATAAACAAGGTAAGGTGGCTTATGGACGGCTTTCAACTAGATGACATTTTTAATCTGGATACTACCTCAACAACCAAATCTCGTGCTAAACCAATGAAACGTAAATGGCGAGAGATAGAAGAGATGAACGACAGACGCAATTTATTGAAAGAGCTGCGTGATCTCGATGTCTGTAATGATTACAACCTAGACGACATTAAACTCTAATTCGAACAAAAGGCACCTCATGGGTGCCTTTTGTTATTTGGTTTAGAGCGAACAAGCAGTGGGCTAAGCACACTTAGGTAGGTACCTAGCCCTCATTCCCGCATATTGATAATTTCCAGCGGGACAAATCTATATTCAGGCTAAATTTTATTTCTCTTTAATTCTTAATAAATAAGAAAATTGGTGTAAAAACCAGAGCACATCCCACACTTACCCAGGTGAAGTTTACTTTAGATGTATTCCATATCGCTTTGACGAACGCGTTCAGCTAACTGTTTATAACGGTCAGCAATGGTATCGCCAAATACAGGATCGTCCTCATTTTCACTCCAGAGACTCTCAACGTACTGCCAGTCTTCCGTCGTAAACAGCTCTTCGATCAATGGTAAGACCTTGCGTTCTTCGAGCTCAAGGTGACGTTTCTGTGAGTTAATGAAATCTTCTAAATGTGCAATAAACACATCTTGAGGCACCACAGCATCTTGAAGAATCATCTCGATCACCGCTGAGAATTCTTTGTTTTTTTCGGCCAGCTCTTTATGCTCCTGCTCGAGGTTTTCCACGGTCCGTTGCTTACCATAATGTTCTAAGAAATGATGATAGAGGATGTCCTCTTTTGGGTGATGAACTTTTTCTGAATGCGTAGAGAGGTAATCAACAATCTCGCCCACTAACGCATAGTTAATGGTACGTTCTTGTTTTATTTCATTAAGTTTGTGGCGCAATATAGCCAACAGGCGAACCATGTAGCCGTGTTCGCGTCGAATTCTTTCGATCATCATAGCGTCTCTCCTTAACACCTGTTTTTAGTAAGTGTACATGAGAAATACATTGCCAGCTTGAGCACGCTCAAAAAAACAGCGATAAGAAGATCTTAATCGCTGTTGTTAAGTTTACACCGTCAGCGGTAGATGCCAATTGATGGGTTGTTTACCTTGCGATGTAAGTATTTGGTTTGCTTGACAGAAGTGTTTACACCCCAAAAAGCCTCGGTGAGCAGAAAGCGGAGATGGGTGAGGAGCAGCAAGGACATGATGCTTGGAACGATCAATAAACCTGCCCTTTTTCTGCGCGTGCGCACCCCACAACAGGAAGACAACCCCCTGTTGATGCAAGTTTATTGCTTCAATGACTTTATCAGTAAACGTTTCCCAACCGGTTTTCGAATGAGAATGAGCTTTACCCTGTTCTACCGTCAATACGGTATTAAGCAGTAATACACCTTGCTCAGCCCAACTTTGCAAAAAGCCGTGTTGAGGAATTTCAAAACCGTCGATATCCTGAGCAAGCTCTTTGTATATGTTCACTAAAGAAGGTGGGATTTTCACTCCAGGCAAAACAGAGAAGCACAACCCATGCGCCTGATTAGGACCGTGGTAAGGATCCTGGCCTAAAATGACCACCTTAACATCATTAAACTCGGTATAGCGAAACGCATTAAACACATCTTTTGCTGGCGGATAAATCGTTTTTCCCGCCGAACGTTCCGATTCAACAAAGTTTAAGGTATCGACAAAATAGCTTTGTTTTTTTTCTTCGCCGATCACATCGTGCCAAGTCGGTGACTGATTCATAGAAAGTTCCTGTGCTTGAGTGTTGCTCTATTCTAACCAGCAACACTCAAACAAACAAAAACTTACCTACCGACTTGAGAACAGTCAGCAGAGGTTAGTGCTTCTGCGGCGTTCGGAAGTGACCTTGCCCCGTGATATGGCGGTTAGGCGCAGGCAAACGCACCGAACGTCTGCTATGTGAAAAAGCGGTAAAAGTGTTAGGTCGAGACATAATGTAATCCTTCTTTCCTATGGCCCCAATGATCAGTAAGAAAGAAAAATGCCAACTATGACAACTGGGCTAACTTTTGTTGAATTCTTGCAAATGATAGCCACGAAGCGTCTCAATTTCCTGATGCCAAATGTCTGGATCAATTGTTTCTAAAATCAGGGGGATACCATCAAAACGAGAGTCTCTTGCTATATACTCAAAACAGTCCCAACCGATTTCACCTTTGCCCAGAGAGTGATGGCGATCAACCCGGCTAGCAAACTCGACTTTTGAATCATTTAGATGCATCGCCCTTAAATAGTGCATACCAACGATACGATCGAACTCGGAAAACGTGCGTTCGCAATCTTCTTTCGTTCTTAAATCATAGCCTGCGGTAAACGTATGGCAGGTATCAATGCACACACCGACACGCTCTTTGTCTTCTACCTGCTCGATGATTTCTGCTAGGTGTTCAAACTTCCATCCCAGATTTGTGCCTTGACCCGCCGTGTTCTCGATAACCGCAATCACGTTCGGTACCGCTTTATGTGCAAGATTGATTGACTCCGCTATCGTCGCTAAACACGCTTGCTCAGATACTTTATTTAGGTGACTTCCGGGATGAAAGTTTAAAAGCGTTAGCCCAAGCTGATTACAACGCTCCATTTCATCAATGAATGCGGCTCGTGACTTACTGAGTTTCTCTTCTTCTGGCGCACCTAAATTAATCAGATACGAATCATGCGGTAAAATACTTTCAGAGCCAAAGCCAAGCATTTTGCAGTTGGCTTTAAATGCACTGATGGTTTTCTCTTCCAGTGGCTTGGCGGCCCACTGGCGCTGGTTTTTGCTAAATAAAGCAAAAGCATTTGCGCCTATCTCACGTGCACGCAAAGGGGCCTGATCCACGCCTCCGGCGGCAGAAACATGAGCGCCGATCAGTTTACTTCCAAACTTGTTTTTCATATTTGTCATTTAATCACTTTAGACTTTCAGGTTGTGTACCTAAATACAACCAGTTGCACCACGTTGGTTAAATTCAAACCGACAATATGTAGTAAAATAACAACACATTAGTCTTTAAAATATTTTTTATATTATAAAAAATAGTGAAATCACTATGTTTTTAAACACTTTATTGATTTAACTCAACAAAACAACCTTAATAAAAATAATGTTTTTGGTTGTTTTTTGACTTAAATCAATATTAAAATAGTGGTTATTAGCTATATAATACTCAGCTCAATAAAAACTTTGAAAACTAACACCAATAAACACCACGTAAGTGGACTAGGAGACAGTGATGATCCAAGGTATCCAAATTACTAAAGCGGCAAATGACGAACTACTAAACTCTATCTGGCTACTAGATGGTGAAAAGAACGAAGCTCGTTGTGTTGCAGCATCAGCTGGCTACGAAGCAGATCAAGTGATTGCGATCAGCGATCTAGGCGAATACGAAAGCCGCGAAGTAGCAATCGAAACAGCACCAAAAATTGAAGGTGGTCAGCACCTGAACGTGAACGTGCTTAAGCGTGAAACACTAGAAGATGCTGTCGCTAACCCAGAGAAATATCCTCAGCTAACCATTCGTGTTTCTGGCTACGCAGTACGTTTCAACTCGCTAACTCCAGAACAGCAACGTGACGTAATCGCACGTACCTTTACTGAGTCTCTATAATCGCAGAGACACACTCCGGTAAGTTTTCCAAACGGCGCTCATTGAGCGTCGTTTTTTATGGTCAGCACAAAAAAAAGGTGAAGACTAAGCTCCACCTTTCTCTTTTAGCTTGTAAGTTGCTTATTGCACTCGACGCAATACGGCTTTAAGCGCTTCAAAATCCGCATCTAAATCTTCAGAAAGTAGTTCCATCACAGCATGCTTCGCAAGTGGTGCTGGCAGGTCGATATCAGATTCTAGGATCTCATCAACCACTTCTTTGAACTTCGCCGGGTGAGCCGTACACAGGAACAAACCAGTTTCGCCCGCTTGAAGCTGCTCATCCAGTACACGATACGCGATAGCACCATGTGGTTCACATAAGTAACCTAGTGAATTCAACTCTTTCACTGACTCAGCGCTCTGTTCATCAGAAACGGCACCTTTACCTAGTGTTTCCAAGCCCCACTCTTTTACGCGGCATAGCTCTTCAATGCGAGGCCAGTTGTTTGGCTGACTTACGTCCATTGCGTTGGAAGTTGTAGCAACCGTTGGTTTTGGATCCCACTTTCCTGTTTCTAGATAGCGAGGTACTGTATCATTCGCATTCGTTGCGGCGATAAAACGTTTAATTGGTAAACCAAGCGCTTTCGCCAGCAAACCAGCCGTTAGGTTACCGAAGTTACCACTAGGTACAGAGATAACCAGGTTTTCACGCTCTTGTTTACTCATTTGCGCTGCTGCTTCAAAGTAGTAACAGATTTGCGCCATCAAACGGCTGATGTTGATTGAGTTCGCAGAGTTAAGACCGATTTCTTCACGCAGAGCAGCATCATCGAACGCCTGTTTCACAAGAGCCTGGCAGGCGTCGAAATCGCCGTCAATTGCCACTGTATGAATGTTCTTACCTAGCGTACAGAATAGCTTTTCTTGTAGCGGGCTGATTTTGCCTTTAGGGTAAAGAATCACAACGTTGATATCTTCCATGCCGTAGAAAGCATGAGCTACCGCAGCACCCGTATCACCCGATGTTGCTGTAAGAATCGTGATCTTACCGCCAGTAGATACCGCCGCCAGTGATTGCGCCATAAAACGACCACCGAAGTCTTTAAACGCCAGTGTTGGGCCGTGGAAAAGCTCCAAAGCATAAACGCCATCTTTGACTTGTTTGATTGGCGCAGGGAATTGGAAAGCTGCATCAACCATAGAGTTAACTTGATCTTCTGACAGTTCGTCACCAATCAATGCGGAAAGAATTTTTGTACTGCGCGAGACAAAATCTTCTTCTAGCAGCGCATCAATATCATCAAATTTTGGTAATTCCGATGGAAAAAACAGGCCTTGGTTACGACCTAATCCTTGGCGAACGGCTTGGCCAAAGGAAACTTGTTCATCATTTTCTTTTATATTGTAAAGCTTCATAGCTCACTTCCTGTTACTTTCGAACCCTGTTTATCCAGACGACAAACGTGGACGAATCCTTCTTCGTTTTGTACGTAATTTTGTTCTAACCAGCGAGCAACTCGCTCAGCGACATCTTTATCTTTGCAAATACTGAACAGTGTCGGACCACTGCCAGAAATACCGGTTGATAACGCGCCCGCAGATGCAGCGTATTGGCGAGCGTTCGCAAAGCCCGGCAGCAGTTTCTCACGATACGGTTCTGCGATCACGTCTTTGATCATTTTCGCCGCAAGTTCTGGTTGACCAGAATGACACGCGTGAATAAAGCCTGCAAGGTGGCGACCATGAGCTATGATATCTTGTCGGCGGTATTGAGATGGTAGGATCTCTCGAGCTTCCGCAGTAGACACTTTGATGCCCGGGTAAGCCATTACCCAGTACCAGTCATCAAAACATGGTACTTCCTGACTAATGATGCCAAGCTCTTCAAGCATCAGCTGCACGCCACCTAAGTAACACGGTGCCACGTTATCATAGTGGATACCACCGGAAATTTTACCTTCCATCTCACCCATTAGCGCTAACAGCTCAGTTTCATTAAGCGGTTGTCCGTGGAAACGGTTCAAAGCGTCTAGTGCAGCAACAATAGAACAAGCACTAGAGCCTAAGCCTGAGCCAATCGGCATGTTTTTCTCAAGCGTCATTTCCAATGATTTCAGCTCAACGCCTTTTTTGTCCAGCTCTCGAGCGAAGACAACCCAACAGTCGTAAACAATGTTCTCTTTTGGATCTGTTGGTAACTTTGAGACAAAGTTACCTGCTGTTTTCAAACTGAACGGTTCAGAGCCTGCTTTCACTTGTACTCGGTCACCCAACAAGGTGCCATCGATAGGAGAGACAGCAGCTCCCAAAACATCAAAACCTACGCTAACATTACCAATTGATGCTGGGGCATAAACCACTACATCCATATCACTTGAACTCATTACTGTTATACCCCTAGTTTCCAACCTAAAGTACGCATCACATCTGAAAATACGCCGGCAGCAGTTACTTCAGTACCCGCACCGTAGCCACGTAGTACCAACGGAATTGGCTGGTAGTAACGGCTGTAGAACGCTAGTGCGTTTTCACCATCTTTAATTTTGTACATTGGATCATTTTCATCAACACTTGCAATGCTTACCTTGCACTTGCCTTCACTAATTTCACCAACATAACGCAAAACTTTACCTTCTTCAGCGGCTTTTGCGACGAGATCTTTAAAGTAAGCATCCGCTTCAGGTAACCTCGCCATAAACTCATCGACACTGCCCGAATCGTCAAAACCAGGTGGTAGCGCTTGATCAACCACAACGTCTTCCAACTCTAGGGACATGCCCGCTTCACGAGCCAGAATAAGAAGCTTACGAGCCACATCCATACCCGATAGATCATCACGTGGATCCGGTTCAGTGAAGCCATTTTCTTTCGCGATGTTGGTCGCTTCACTCAAGCTCATGCCTTCGTCTAGCTTACCGAAGATGTAAGACAGTGAGCCTGATAGAATGCCGCTGAAGCGCTCAAGCTCATCACCTGCTGAAATAAGGTTCTGTAGGTTTTCGATAACTGGCAGACCGGCACCAACGGTTGTCTCGTACATCAGTTTACGACGTGAGTTACGCGCCACATCGCGAAGCTGGTGGTAGTACGCCATGCTTGCTGTGTTTGCTTTTTTGTTTGGTGTTACAACGTGGAAGCCCGCCGCTAGGAAGTCTGCATACTGATTGGCAATATCTTCACTCGAAGTACAATCAACTAAAACAGGGTTGATGATGTGGTTGCGTTGCACAAGTGCAATCAGGCGCGCTAAGCTGAACTCTTCAGTGGCTGAAGACATGCGGTCGCGCCAGTGTTCCAGTGATAGACCTTCACTATCAAGTAACAGACCTTTACTATTTGCCAGACCACATACACGAATGATGATGCCTTTCTCTGCCAGTTTTGCTTGCTGACGTTCAATCTGATCCACTAGCTCACCACCAACACCACCGATGCCTACGACGAAGACATCAAGGAAATGCTTAGAATTGAATAGGTTCATGTGACAAGCTTTGATTGCCTCAGAGATCTTATCTTCAGGGATAACGGCTGAGATAGCGCGTTCTGAAGAGCCCTGTGCGATTGCTACGATATTGACATTCACTTCAGCAAGAGATGAGAAGAAACGTGAAGCAACACCGCGTGACGTACGCATACCATCACCAACTAGTGTCACGATGGCTACATCGTCAATGAACTCGACTGGTTCAAGCAAACCATCTTTCAGTTCCAGCTCAAACGCTTCTGCCAGAGTCTGTTGTGCTTTTACTTTATCTTCTGCTTCAATACAGAAACTGATGCTGTATTCTGAAGATGACTGAGTGATCAGTACAATTGACACACCTGCCGATGACATTGCACCAAATACTCGGCTCGCCATGCCAACCATGCCTTTCATACCAGGACCAGAGACGTTAACCATGGTCAGGTCATTCAGTGTAGTAATACCCTTGATAGCCAGATTATCTTCACCAGTATCCTGACCAATCAAGGTACCTGCACCTTGCGGGTTAAAACTGTTTTTGATTAAGCATGGAATGTGAAACTGAGCAATTGGAGCAATGGTTTTCGGGTGCAGAACGGATGCACCAAAGTAAGAGAGCTCCATCGCTTCCTGATAGCTAAGCGACTTTAATAGCCTTGCATCTTCTACTAAGCGAGGATCACAGTTGTATACGCCATCAACGTCAGTCCAGATTTCACAACAATCGGCACGAAGGCAAGCGGCTAAAACTGCGGCTGAATAGTCTGACCCGTTACGACCTAATGTAACCAGTTCTCCTTTCTCGTTACCAGCGGTAAAACCAGGCATGATGTTGACATGACCTTGAGGAAGAGGCTTTTGGCGGAAATTTTGTGTAGAAATATCAACATCAACCATCGCTTCAAGGTGATCACCTTGAGCGTAAAGGTATTCAACCGGGTCGATTAAACTGGCCTTTTGACCTTTTGCTTCAAGTACCGCTTTCATCAGTTGAATAGAAATACGCTCACCTTTACTGATGATGCGCGCATTTACATTGTTTGGACACATGCCTAATAAGCTGATTCCGTGGACAAATTGACGTAATTGAGAGAGAGAGGTTTTAACTTGATTGTCGTAGCCAGTCCCATCAAGGTTAGGCACCACAGCTTGGATTTCGGCAAAGAGCGTTTTAAACGACTCATCTAACTCGTTAATTTGTAATTCTGCTTCACCATTTCGTAAAGCGCCTTCAATCACAGCAACCAGTTTATTCGTTGTTTTCCCCGGTGCAGAAAGTACGACTGCGACTTCTTCCTGTTGAGCATTATTCGCAATGATATCTGCTGCTCTTAAAAAGCGATCTGCATCAGCCAATGATGAACCGCCAAACTTCAATACTCGCATCCCTTCCTCCAATGTATCTTCTTAAACTTGTCTAAATTTTGTATTAAGAAAGCATAAAAAAAGGCCTGTATCTTGTTGGATACAGGCCTTTCTTGTGAATTTCTTTCGCTCAGCAGCCTGCCCCAACAATGGTAATGTCGGTAATAATAATGGTGGTCATTACAACGAGGCTGCTAACTGGCATAAATTAATATTCTACGATTTGTGTGTTTGCTTAACTCTACGTTTACCGAGTTTCTGTAACAGAGTCAATAAAAAATTGTTTACTCTCCAGTCCTGCAGAGATAAATACTGCTATATAGCATTGAAAATAAACAATTTATTTTCAATTCATTTTTTGACTATTTAATTTCGCATTTCATTCCTCACTATAGGTTTGTAGAGAAAAAATGACACTCCTCCACACACAAGGGAACCATTGCTAAAATGGCAAAGATCAAAGAAATGCACAGCGAGGACTCATTCACATCAATGGAAGTGTGATCACAATCCAGAGAGTAAATTATTTAGCAAATAAATGAGCTGGATTTCATATTATATGCTTTAATAGTGAGAAGCTTTGAGCACATACCAATAAAAACCGTGAGACACAAGGAGTGGTGAGCATGAAAAGATGGCTTTTTCTGTTACTGTTTGTCATGCCCAGTGTTTCTTTGGCTACAGAGTTGCCCCCCCTACCAGGTGCAATGAGCACTTCTCCTCACAAATTGTTTCTTTCAAGTGACAGTTACCAATCAGATAGTTTTGATGTGTGGAATATCGACGGCGGATACTCGTACGAGTTATTTGATTCGGTCGATCTATACGTTGGTGCGCGTGTAAACAACTCTCCAGTCCAGAACCAAAGTGGTTTTTTAAGTGGCGTTAGCTACCACTTTAATGATCGTTTCACTGTTAAGAGCACTCTGCGTTCTTTTAGAGCGGACACCAACGAGCGCATCGATGAAGATGACAGTGGCCTTGCAGCCGAATTATCCAGCCGAGTGAAGCTCACTGATAAGCTGGATCTTCACGCAACTCTGGATTACCAAGATTGGCAACAAGGCTTTGAGGTAGGATTAGGCTTCCGCTTCTAGAACTCCAGTTTTTCTTTTGAAATCAATACTCCATTCCAGTCTGCATAAACATAATGCTTTGGCTGAACTAACTGGTTTTGCATCGTTATTGTCACATTAACTTCACCCATGCCTCGTTTTTCTGTTTTAAACGGACAGGTGCCAAGCGCTTGAACGCCGATATCCATTTGTGACATTTGCGCCACATCACGCACAGCACCGTAGACAATAATCCCTTCCCACCCATTTTCGATACCAAGAATGGCTAATTGATCACCGAGCAACGCTTTTTGGCATGAACCATGGCCATCTACAATCAACACTTTTCCTGTACCGTCCTGTCCAAGCACTTCTCGTACCTTGGAGTTGTCGTGATAACAGCGCACTGTGACAATTTCGCCAAAAAACGCGCTGCGCTGTCCAAAATTCTGTAATGGCAGATTCAGTAACGTTACTTTGTCTTCAAATTGGTCACAAATATCTGGTGTTATATCGTTCATATTTCCTCCGTGAATTTTCTCGTTAGCTCTTAGATCCAACGAGTAGTATCCTGTTTGCATTATACGAGTCGGTCACTCATTTTGGCGATTTTGTGTTGATTACTTGGCTCACTACAAGCAATAAGGTAAATGTCGCCATCAGCAACATAATAAATCGCGTTTTGTTGAAACTCGTTTGCCAGTGATATTGCGTCGTCAATTGAGATCTGCGCCGCAAAACTTTCTTCGTACCATTCAAAGGTTCTATCACCTACCGTAACTGGCACATAGTTAACGTGCTTTAGACGCTTTTCTAACATCTGATTAATTATGCAGTTATCTTCTTTTGACCGCAAATTACTGTATGGGTTCCAAGCAGTTATCACTACATAGCTCATAACATTCCACTTTGCTTCAAAATGGAAAAAAGAATTTGCATAAGCATTCCATAGCGATGCTTCGATGTTCGTATTATTTTTTTCTATCATAGCTCTTAAATGATTAATAACAGTTAAAATTCATCAATTGATGTAAATCAACAAACTGCATGGAATTAACATTTGAGCATTGTTAGCATGCTGTTAACAATATAAAATTCGCCCCATAACTAGGGTGTTTACGTTTCCTCCCCCAATTAAAAACTGGAAATGAAAGGTAAATACCCCACTAGAATAAAAGTCGCCACGGGATGTTGGCGAGTTGGTAAATCTCCATGGAAGGCGGATAACTGAAAGAAGTGTAATTTTGATTAACTTGATTTATTATCAAAATTTCATTACCTGTATGTTATATTTTTGCCTAGAATTTATTCTATTAGCACAATTTTGTCACAAATTTAGGTACCGCCAATGCAAACCCCGCAGATTCTTATCGTTGAAGATGAGCAAGTAACTCGTAACACTCTTAAGAGTATTTTTGAAGCAGAGGGATACGCTGTTTTTGAAGCCAGTGACGGTGAAGAGATGCACCAAGTATTATCAGACAATTCTGTCAACTTGGTGATTATGGACATTAACCTTCCAGGCAAGAATGGTCTTCTACTGGCGCGTGAATTACGCGAGCAAGCAAACATCGCACTGATGTTCCTGACAGGCCGTGACAATGAAGTGGACAAGATACTAGGTCTTGAGATTGGTGCTGATGACTACATCACTAAACCATTCAACCCACGTGAATTGACTATCCGTGCACGTAACTTGTTGAGTCGCTCAATGAGCGAGAATGCCATTCAAGAAGAAAAACGCTCGGTAGAAAAGTACGAATTCAATGGTTGGGTGCTAGATATCAACAGTCGCTCACTGGTAAGCCCGTCAGGTGATAGCTACAAACTGCCTCGATCTGAATTCCGTGCTCTGCTGCACTTCTGTGAGAACCCAGGTAAAATCCAAACACGTGCTGACCTTCTTAAGAAGATGACAGGACGTGAACTTAAGCCACACGACCGTACTGTAGACGTAACTATTCGTCGTATTCGTAAGCACTTCGAATCGGTATCAGGTACACCAGAAATCATCGCAACAATTCATGGTGAAGGTTACCGCTTCTGTGGCGATCTTGAAGACTAATTAATTCTTCACAGGTACCAAGGGCTTGCTTTCGCAAGCCCTTTTTTTACTATAAGCGATCAATACACCTTATTGATCTTCACGTACTTTTCGACCAGCCAGCGTTTTTTACCAGCATCATCCAGCAGTATCGCAAGTTCAACCCACTGCTCTGTGTTAAGTTGATTTTGCCAAGTAAAAGCAACTTCCCATTGGTTTTCGCTGTGAGTCCGAGTTTCCAGTGAATCTTCCTTCAACATCCATTGCTCATCACCTTGCTTAATAATCAAAGCCTCAACGGTCAGATTCGCGGGCAACTGCGTATCACTTTCTAAGGAGAGAGAACCATGCAGGTAAGACTCCTGCGACTCACCAATCGTCGGCATCAGATTGACCCAGAGGTTACTCTTGAGCTCAACATTGACTTTATTAATCGTTATCTGGCTGTCTTGTTTCCAATTCACTTCAGGAACAGCATTACAACCCGTCAGCAATACAGTAGCAATGGCCACTGATGCAAGTTTCTTCATGTTATTTCCTTTGTTCTAACCAACTTCTTAGTACTTGAATATCGTTGAGGTATTCATTTTTTATTTCTTCGATCCAATCGGAAATATTCTCCCACCAAGCGGGCATATCCGGAGACTGGGCTTTCTGCGCGACACTTTGGATACGTTTCAGACCAATTGAACCTGCCGCACCTTTGATTTTGTGCGCCTCCGAAACGATGCCATCTTTATCTTTCGCAATCATATTGGAGTCCAGTACTTCAATATAATCGGGCATCATCTCTTCAAACATTTTGATACTGTCATAAACGGGCTTCGAACCCACAATATCAACGTAAGACTCCAACATATCGAGGTCAAGCAAATGCGTCTTTATCACTGGGGATGGGGTTGGCTCTTCCTTCACCTCAACAATCTCAACCGGCTGTGGTTTTTCCACTCTGTGCATAAAAAACTTATCAATCACTGACTGGATGGCATGCACAGCCAAAGGCTTACTGATGGCATCATCCATGCCGTTTTGCAGATATTCTCTACGATCTTTTAGCACATTCGCCGTTAGCGCGACTAATGGTGGTAAGTTGTCGTAGTGTTCTCGGTAGTATTTAGCCACATCGAAGCCGGTCATATCGGGCAACTGAATATCCAGTAAGACTAAGTCATACTGATCCGGAACGAAACTGACTAACGCCTCTTGTCCTGTCATGGCCACTGTGACGGAATGACCTAAGCTTTCTAATAAGGATTTCGCTACTGTTACGTTCAGTTCGATATCTTCGACCATAAAGATGTTTAAGTGAACATTGTCGCGTTGCGCGTCGATAATCGGTTCTTCGAGATCAACGACTGGTACATGGATAGACACAGTAAAGGTACTGCCATACCCCTCCTCGCTGGTAACCGTGATATCACCATCCATCATATTGATCAGTTGCTTAGAGACTGCCAGTCCAATGCCAGTACCCACCGCGTGTAGGTTATCTTTGCCTGATTTCACTTGGTAATACATGGCAAAGATCTTATTCAATTCATCTTCAGGAATGCCAATACCAGTATCTTCCACTTCGATAATGATGGAAGCGAAATCATCTTCGACATCCGCACTCACCGTCATTACCACACCACCTTCTTTGGTGAACTTCATAGCATTGTTGACCAGGTTCCATATCACCTGACGTAAACGGGTAGCATCAACTTCAATCGCTTTCGGTAAATCGCTCAAGCGTTCTAAATCAAAGCGTAAGCCTTTCTGTTCAGCCATCAAAGCTGAAATACTCTCAATTTCTGCGACAAAATCTTCGAAATTAAGCGGCTCAGGTAACAACTCAAGTTTGCGGCGATCAAACTTGTCCATATCGATAATGTCGTTGAAGATATTACCTAGCGTGATGGCACTGACATTGATGGTTTGCATGTACTTACGCTGCTCTTCCGTCAACTGGGTATCCAACAACATGCGACTCAAGCCGACAATGCCATTGAGTGGTGTACGAAGCTCATGGCTGATGGTGGAGATAAAGGTGGTTTTGTCCCGACTGGCTTTTTCCAGAGACTCTTCGTGACGTTTACGCTCTGTGATATCACGACCAAAACCAACCAAGCCTAGGTGACGGCCATCCTTGCTATAAAAAGGAACCTTACGCAGTTCGAAGTAATGCTTACGACCATCCGGATATTCCAACCATTGCTCATAGGTAATAGCTTGATTATCAGTGAAAACCTTCTGATCCGTATCAACAATTGGCTGTGCGATTTCTTTGCTGTAAACATCCCAAGGACTCAAGCCCACCAACTGATGCTCTTTCTTACCGGTCAGTTCTTCCATGGCTCGGTTACAACCAGAGAACACACCATCTGCATTTCGGTAGTAAATCAGGTCCGGAGACGCATCAATGAAGGAGCGCAATAAGGCGGTTCGCTCCGCAAGCTCTAACTGGGTGCGTTCACGCTGAAAAACCTCATTTTCCAGGTCTTTCATCGCTTCTTCGCGTGCTTCTTCGGCTTTAATCCGCTCTTCAATCTCTTGATTGAGCTTTTCAATATTCTGTTGTAGCTGGAAGTTCAGTTCTTGGTCACGCGAGCGCATGTCTTTCAGCTTGGAAACCAGCTTAGTTAACCTTTGGCGAGACTCTTCCAACTGATCAACCACCACCGACAGAAAATACACCGCCCAAGGAGTAATCAGCAGGCCAAAGAACACAGAGCGTACGATATCAATATCGTCAACTCGCCCCTTAAGGGCCAAGGTAATACCAACTTGTACCACGACAGCTAACGCCACCAGCGCAAGTGCCAGCAAAATTGAAAAACGGACAATTCCCAGCTTAACCAGAAGGTCGACATAATACTGGGCAAGATTTTTCATCGGTTTCATTCACCACTCCACGGCGCAAGGCTAGATATTATCCCTGAACATTAGACACTCACCTTGGTGTTAAGCAGAAATCAGGGGAAATAATGGAAAAACACCAAGTACCAGAAGTTTAACGTGTTTAATACGGTGATTTAAACTGCTCACTATCAACTTAGAGCAAGAGGTCACAAAGCGTTGGCAATAACCGCTGCTTCATCGTTCATATGTTTATTAATGAACGATGAAAAAGACATTAAAAGACGATTAGAAGCGATGAGGACTGAGTCGTAAACCACAGACCCAAGTAGGAATGACATACTTGGGAATATAGAGTTTTATGCTAGCCGTGAGAAACTAGGAATGAGTACATGCTTTGAGTTTAAGTTGGGGCTTTGTATAGATAAACGGCTTACCGGTTAAGCTTCCCTGAGCGCCTTCTATGTCCAATGCACGACCAATTTCTGTCATCGCCAGCCAACGGTTTTCACACCACAATGGGGAAAGCAACGTCGGACGACGTGCGGCAGAAGATACCCTGTGATAAACAATCTCCGCCGGAGTCATGCGGATTAATTCATTGGCAATGGCGACATACTCTTCTAGCTCAGGGGCTTCCAGCTTCCCAGCTCGCCACGCTTTAGCCATCGTGCTGCCTTCAACAATGTGCAAACCATGCAATTTGATGCCATCCGTCCCCACTTCAAGTACCTTCCTCATGGTTTCCACGTTATCTTGGCGGGTTTCTTTGGGTAAGCCTACGATCAAATGAGTACACACTTTAATGCCTAAAGCACGCGCTCGCTTGGTTATCTCAGCATAACATTCGAAGTCGTGGCCACGGTTAATGTGCTTTAGGGTTTTATTATTAGCGGTTTGCAGGCCAAGCTCCAGCCAGATTTCATAACCTTGCTTGACGTAGTCGGACAACAGTTCTAGCACAGAATCTGGAACACAATCAGGACGGGTTCCCACACACAAACCAACGATATCTGCCGCTTTTAGTGCTTCTTCATACATTCTCTTAAGCACTTGAACTTCAGCATAAGTACTCGTGTAGGCCTGAAAATAGGCGAGATACTTTTTCGCACGTTGGATCTCCCCAGCACGATCACTGAGTTGATCATGAATGCTTTTGACCTGTACTTCCTCGTCGGAAAAAGACGCAACATTACAAAATGTGCACCCTCCTCGGCCTATCGTGCCATCTCGATTCGGGCAGCTAAATCCACCATGCAATGTTAATTTATGAACTTTTTCGCCATAGCGACGCTGAAGATCTTGGCCTAATGTGTTGACCAACTCATGTAACTGCATAAACTTCCACCAAGCAAAAATCGAAATCAATCTCACTACGATCCGTGTAAATAAATTACATCCTTGCAAGAAAAGACACAGAATATTAATCAATCCGAACAAGATACAGACTGGTTAAAATCAATAAACCTGCATAAATACATATAAAAACCGGCAATGTTACGTAATTGTTAAACAAAAAATGCATAATTAAACAAAAAAAATGGGTCACAACGTCGACTTTTCGTTGCATTCCGAAGTAACAAAATTGTAGGATACTTACGCATCCCCGTCGTTTTTGTCATTTTGGTTACAACATGGACTGCGGGGTTTGTCGGTGTTATCCCACTCCTACCTATATAAGTCACCAGTAAGTGGCAAATAATAAAGAGATATCACCAAGGATTGTTTTTCTCGCAACACTTTTCCTGCGAGATACGGAAAGGAATCAAGACTGGTCAACCGCGATCAGTGGCGAATCATAAATATAAAGGACAAGGCGCAAAGTAAATTTAACTAGACAGGCTCAGTCTGTCTGGAGTTTTCGCGTCTACATTGAACTGGAAGGATGTATCTATGGTAGATAGAGAGCAAAATTCACAGGGTCTATACACTCCAGAGCTGGAGCATGACGCTTGTGGTATCGGTTTTGTTGCTCACCTTAAAAACCGTAAATCTCATGAAGTAGTAACGCAAGCATTAGATATGCTGGCTCGAATGGAACACCGTGGTGGTCAAGGTTGTGACCCATGCAGCGGTGACGGCGCCGGTATCTTGCTTCAGAAACCTCATGAATTTCTATTAGAAGAAGCCGTTAAACTGGGCATTAAACTGCCTTCGTTCGAAAAATACGGTGTTGGTGTCGTTCTTTTCCCGAAAGACGAATACAAACGTGAACAATGCCGTGACATCCTAGAGCGTAATGCCAAGCGCCTGGATCTGGAAGTTCTTGGCTACCGCGTACTTCCAGTAGATAATTCTATGCTTGGTGCTGACCCGCTTAGCACGGAGCCTCAATTCGAACATGTATTTATCTCTGGCGGTCCAGGTGTAACACCTGAGGAACTGGAACGTAAATTGTACGTTCTACGTAACTATACAGTACGTGTCTGCCTGGAAAGCGTATCGAATATCAAAGACGAGTTTTATATCAACTCTATGTCGTACAAGACTCTGGTATATAAAGGCCAGCTGACGACAGAACAGGTACCACAGTATTTCCTTGACCTGCAGAACCCAACAATGGTGACTGCACTGGCACTGGTACACTCTCGTTTCTCTACCAATACATTCCCAAGATGGCGCCTGGCTCAGCCTTTCCGCTATATCGCTCACAACGGTGAAATTAATACAGTTCGCGGTAACCTGAACTGGATGAAAGCCCGTGAAGCGATCATCGAATCAGATCTGTTCACTCAGGCTGAAATCGATATGCTGCTGCCTATCTGTCAAGAAGGCATGTCTGATTCAGCCAACTTTGATATGGCACTGGAACTGCTGGTTCTTTCTGGCCGTAGCCTGCCTCACGCGCTGATGATGATGATTCCTGAAGCATGGCAGGAAAATAAAAACATGGATCCTAAGCGTCGTGCTTTCTATCAGTACCACGCAAACGTGATGGAACCATGGGATGGCCCTGCATCAGTATGTTTTACTGATGGTGTTCAAGTAGGTGCAACACTTGACCGTAACGGTCTACGTCCTTCTCGCTACACAGTAACTAAGGATAACTTCCTAGTTATGGCGTCAGAGTCTGGCGTAGTAGAAATCGCACCTGACAATGTTGAATTCCGTGGTCGCCTGCAACCAGGCCGTATCTTTGTTGCGGACCTAGAGCAAGGTCGAATCATTTCTGACGAAGAAGTGAAAGACACCATCGCCACCTCTCAACCATACGATAAATGGGTTGAAGAGAACCTTCTTAGCCTGAAAAAACTGCCAGATGCTAGCAACCAGTTTAGCCAGCCTAAACCGGAACATCTTCTGCATCGCCAACAAGCATTTGGCGTGAGCTCAGAAGAAGTGAACGAAATCATCGTTCCAATGGCAAACGATGGTAAAGAACCATTATCTGCGATGGGTGCGGACTGGCCACTAGCCGTCCTGTCTCACCAATCTCAGCATCTATCGAACTACTTCAAGCAGCTGTTTGCTCAGGTAACCAACCCACCGATCGACCCGATCCGTGAGCGCATGGTTATGTCCCTGAACACCTACTTGGGTAAAGACCAAAACCTACTGACCGAAACACCACTTCACTGTCAGAAGGTAGAGCTGGAATCTCCAGTATTGGCTAACTCTGAGCTTGAGAAACTACGTGCTATCGATAACGAGCACTTACAAGCGAAGACGCTGGATATCGTATTCCAGGCAAGCGAAGACAAAGGAAAACTTGAGCGCGCACTAAAACGTATCTGCCAATACGCAGAAGACGCAGTGAACGACGGCTACTCAATTATCCTACTGACAGACCGTGCAGTAAACTCTAACCACGCGGCTATCCCAGCAATGCTGGCGGTTGGTGCAGTACACCACCACCTGATTCGTAAAGGTCTGCGTGCTAAGTGTGACATCGTGGTCGAAACGGGGGACGCGCGTGAAACTCACCACTTCGCGACTCTACTGGGTTACGGTGCAAACGCGGTTAACCCTTACTTGGTAATCGAAAGTATCATCGAACTACAGCGTACGAAAAAGCTCGATCCTGAAGCAAACCCAAGCGATTTGTTCAACAACTACCGTAATGCCGTTAACGGTGGCTTGCTGAAAATCTTCTCTAAAATGGGTATCTCAACGCTGCAGTCTTACCATGGCGCACAGATCTTCGAAGCGCTTGGTATTCACAAGTCCGTTGTAGACAAATACTTTACCGGTACGGTTTCTCGTATTCAGGGTCTGACTCTGGACGACATCGCAAAAGAAGTATTGGTTCGTCACCGTATCGGCTACCCACAACGCGACATTCCAATTCAAATGCTGGATGTGGGCGGTGTTTACCAATGGAAACAACGTGGTGAGAAACACCTGTTCAACCCAGAAACGATTTCTCTGCTACAGCAATCGACTCGTAACAAAGACTACGATCAGTTCAAGCAGTACGCGAGCGCAGTGGACAAACAAGGCGACAACGCCGTTACGCTTCGTAGCCAGTTAGAGTTCATTAAGAACCCGGCTGGTTCTATCTCTATCGACGAAGTTGAACCTCTTGAGAGCATCGTAAAACGCTTTGCAACAGGTGCAATGTCATTTGGTTCGATCTCTCACGAAGCACACTCAACACTGGCTGTTGCGATGAACCGCCTGGGCGCAAAATCCAACTCGGGTGAAGGTGGTGAAGACCCAATTCGCTTCGAGCGTAAAGAAAACGGCGACTGGGAACGCTCAGCAATCAAACAGGTTGCATCAGGTCGTTTCGGCGTGACTTCTTACTACCTGACTAACGCCGATGAGCTTCAAATCAAGATGGCTCAAGGTGCGAAACCAGGTGAAGGTGGTCAGCTACCAGGCGATAAAGTCGATGACTGGATCGGTGCAACTCGTCACTCAACTCCAGGCGTAGGTTTGATTTCTCCACCGCCACACCACGATATCTACTCAATCGAAGATTTGGCTCAGCTGATCTACGACTTGAAGAACGCGAACCGTGCAGGCCGTGTTAACGTGAAACTGGTATCTGAAGCAGGCGTTGGTACCATCGCATCAGGTGTAGCGAAAGCAAAAGCAGACGTTGTACTGATCGCTGGTTTCGATGGCGGTACAGGTGCGTCGCCAATTTCTTCGATTCGTCACACTGGTCTTCCTTGGGAACTGGGTTTGGCAGAAACACACCAAACACTGCTGAAGAATGGTCTGCGTAACCGTATCGTTGTTCAGGCTGACGGCCAGATGAAAACACCTCGTGACCTTGCAATCGCAACGCTACTAGGTGCTGAAGAATGGGGCGTGGCAACAGCAGCATTGGTTGTTGAAGGCTGTATCATGATGCGTAAGTGTCATAAGAACACCTGTCCAGTTGGTATCGCAACTCAGAACAAAACGCTGCGTGAACGCTTTGATGGCCGCGTAGAAGACGTTGTGACCTTCTTCCAGTACATGGCTCAAGGTCTGCGTGAAATCATGGCTGAACTTGGTTTCCGCACTATCGACGAGATGGTTGGCCAAGGCCAGAAACTGCGTGTTCGCCAAAACGTTTCGCACTGGAAATACAAGAACCTGGATCTGTCCCCTGTTCTACACGTTGAGCAACCACGTGAAGCAGATGGTGTACACAACCAAACCGTACAGAACCACAACCTTGAATCGGTACTTGACCGCAAACTGATCCAAGCCGCGATTCCGGCTCTGGAGAAAGGTGAAGCAGTCAACGCAGAGTTCCCTATCGTCAACACTGACCGCTCTGCGGGTACTATGTTGTCAAATGAGATTTCGAAGGTGTACAAAGACCAAGGTCTGCCACAACCAATGAACGTGAAGTTCACCGGTTCTGCTGGTCAGTCATTCGGTGCATTCCTTGCGAAAGGCGTGAAGTTCGAAGTTGAAGGTGACGCGAACGACTACTGGGGTAAAGGCTTGTCTGGCGGTACCTTAGTACTGTACCCAGATGCGAACTCTAGCATTGTTGCTGAAGACAACATCATCGTAGGTAACGTATGTTTCTATGGTGCAACCTCTGGTGAATCTTTCATTCGCGGTATGGCTGGTGAGCGTTTCTGTGTTCGTAACTCTGGCGCGAAAGTTGTGGTTGAAGGCGTGGGTGACCACGGCTGTGAATACATGACTGGTGGTGCAGCGATTATTCTTGGTTCAACAGGTCGCAACTTTGCTGCTGGTATGAGCGGTGGTGTAGCGTACGTATGGGATAAGTCAGGTGACTTCGAGTCCAAACTGAACCCAGAACTCGTTGACCTGGATCCTATCGAACAAGAAGACAAAGATCTGTTACTAGACATGTTAACTAAGCATGTTCAATTCACAGGAAGTGAAGTTGCTCAGTCTTTCCTAGACAACTTTGAAGCTAGCCTAGCCTCTATGGTTAAGGTAATGCCGCGCGATTACAAAGCGGTACTTCAAAAGCGTAAAGCTGAGGCACAACAAACTGAAGCGGAGGCAGTGTAATGGGTAAGCCTACTGGATTTTTAGAGCATGGTCGTGAACTTCCACAGAAGATCGATCCCGCTGAACGTATCAAGAACAACAAAGAGTTCGTTCTGAACGAGGAGTTTGGTAGCAAGATCAATACTCAGGCTTCTCGCTGTATGGACTGTGGCGTGCCGTTTTGTCATAACGGCTGCCCGATTGGTAACATCATCCCAGAATTTAACGATGCGGTTTACCGCGATAGCTGGGAAGAAGCATGGAACATTCTAAGCTCGACTAACAACTTCCCTGAATTTACGGGTCGTGTATGTCCTGCACCGTGTGAAAGTTCTTGTGTACTTGGTATTAACCAAGACCCAATCACCATCTGTAACATTGAGAAAACCATCGTGGAAACGGCGTATCGTGAAGGATACGCCAAACCAAAAACGCCACGCTCTCGTACAGGTAAAACCGTTGCAATCATCGGTTCAGGCCCTGCAGGTCTGGCTGCAGCTGAACAGCTGAACAGCGCGGGTCACTCAGTGACGGTATTTGAACGAGACGAAAAAGTCGGCGGTCTGCTACGTTTTGGTATCCCTGACTTTAAGCTCAGCATGGAAGTGATTGATCGTAAGATCAACCTGATGGCTGAAGCGGGTGTGGAATTCAAAGTGAACCAACACGTTGGTGTTGACGTGAACGCTCAGCAGTTACGTCAAGAATACGATGTGGTACTACTGACTGGCGGTTCGACCGTTCCTCGTGACCTTCCGGTACCGGGACGTGAGCTAAACGGCGTTTACTTCGCAATGCAGTTCCTTGGTCAAAACAACCGCCGTGCAAACAACATGGATCTAAAAACAGAAGAGATTCATGCCGCAGGCAAACACGTTGTCGTTATCGGTGGTGGTGATACAGGCTCTGACTGTGTTGGTACCTCAAACCGTCACGGTGCAGCGAGTGTGACTCAAGTTGAGATCATGCCAATTCCACCAGAAAAACGCCCTGCGAATATGCCGTGGCCTCAGTACCCAATGATCCTCCGTACTTCAACTTCTCACGAAGAAGGGGTAGATCGTCACTGGAACATCCTTACTAAAGAGTTCATTGGTAACGATAAAGGTGAAGTAACGGGTCTGCGTATTGCTGACATCGTATGGGAAGATGCAAAATCTGGCGAGCGCCCAAGCTTCAAAGAAGTCGAAGGCAGTGAGCGAGTAATTCCATGTGACATGGCTTTCCTAGCGATGGGCTTCTTACATCCTGAACCAACAGGTGTGCTGGCTCAGCTAGACATCGCTCTTGATGATCGTGGCAATGTAGCAACTCAGGGCTTTGCGACTAACCAAGAAGGTGTTTTCGCTGCAGGCGATATGCGTACAGGTCAATCACTGGTGGTTCGTTGTATTAACGAAGGCCGTGAATGTGCTCGTTCTATCGATGAGTACCTGATGGGCGGCACGCACCTAGAGGCCAAAGCAAACTCGCTAATGCTTTCAGCATAATAGGAGGAGATACACTCCTACCTCTTTCTGAGTTTTGAACAGCCAATAATTATATTGTTGGCTGTTCAACGAGAAAGAAAACAATTCCTTCCAATCTTTCTATTTTGACCAGCATTTTATGCTGGTCTTTTTTATTCCCCACGGTAGCAAATGTTACTTTCTTGTAACATGTGAATTTATATCCAATTGAAATAATTAAATAATTTCAACTAATTAAATGGTAAATCTCTGATTCACGTGATTATCCACTAATAACTTGACCTTTTTCACAATAAGCTATAGCTTGTGAAGTTGATGAAAATAAAACAGTCAAAAATTGTTAAATATTTCACGCCTATTTTTGAATAAATATACATAAAAATACAAAAAATGACGCATAGTTAGTCATCATTATCAACATAAGCAGTGTTGATGCATCTGTCGGGATGACAGATAAGCAAAGGGAGAATTGCAATGGCTCTTTATGATCCAAGTCTTGAGAAAGACAACTGTGGATTTGGCTTGATCGCTCATATGGAAGGCGAGCAAAGTCACAAGCTGGTTCGTACAGCAATTTCCGCGCTTGACCGTATGACCCACCGTGGTGGTATCGCCGCCGATGGTAAAACTGGTGATGGTTGTGGTCTTCTACTACAAAAGCCCGATTCCTACTTACGCCTAGTCGCTGAAGAAAGTGGTTTTAACCTTGGTAAGCAATATGCCGTGGGGATGATTTTCTTTAGCCAAGATCCTATCAAAGCTCAGCAAGCGCGAGAAATCGTTAACAAAGAACTCGCTCAAGAAACACTGACCATTGCAGGTTGGCGAGAAGTACCAACAAACTCTGAAGTGCTGGGCCCGATAGCCCTACACTCCGTACCAAATATCCAACAAGTATTTATCTCCGCACCTGCAGGGTGGCGTGAGCGAGATATTGAACGCCGTCTATATATAGCTCGACGTCGCATTGAAAAGCAGATCACGGAAGATCCAGATTTTTATATCTGTAGCTTATCAACACAAGTGTTGGTCTATAAAGGACTTTGCATGCCGGCAGACTTGCCACGTTTCTATCTGGATCTTGCCGATCTACGCATGGAATCCGCAATTTGTCTGTTCCACCAGCGCTTTTCCACCAATACTCAGCCACGTTGGCCATTAGCCCAACCGTTCCGCTATCTGGCGCATAATGGTGAAATCAATACCATTGAAGGTAACCGTCAATGGGCGCGAGCTCGTGCTTACAAGTTCTCATCTCCGTTGTTACCTGATCTGCAAACCGCTGCGCCATTCGTCAACGAAACTGGCTCAGACTCTTCCAGTTTAGATAACATGCTGGATCTGTTCCTTGCAGGTGGTATGGATATTTTCCGTGCGATGCGCATGCTTGTGCCGCCAGCATGGCAGAACCACCCAGACATGGACCAGGATCTGCGTGCTTTCTACGATTTTAACTCGAAGCATATGGAACCATGGGATGGCCCTGCGGGCATCGTATTATCTGATGGTCGTTACGCTGCATGTAACCTGGATCGAAACGGTCTGCGTCCGGCACGTTATGTGATCACCAAAGACAAGTTGATCACACTTGCCTCTGAGGTTGGTATTTGGAATTACGCGCCAGATGAAGTGGCGAAAAAAGGCCGTGTCGGTCCGGGTGAGCTGCTGGTTGTCGATACCCGAAAAGGTAAATTGTGGCAATCGAGTGAGATCGACAACGATCTGAAGAGTCGTCACCCATACCGTGAATGGATGGCAAACAACGTACGTAAACTCACGCCATTTGCTGATCTGGCTCAAGATCAGGTTGGCGAGCGTAATTTTGACGAAGATTTGCTTAAGACCTACCAAAAGCAATTCGCCATGAATAACGAAGAAGTCGACCAAGTACTGCGTGTACTCGGTGAAATGGGACAAGAAGCAGTGGGCTCCATGGGGGATGATACCCCAATGGCCGTGCTGTCTTCAAAAGAACGCCTAGTGACCGACTACTTCCGTCAGAAATTTGCTCAGGTGACTAACCCGCCGATTGATCCATTACGTGAACAGCACGTGATGTCACTGGCAACCAGTATCGGTCAGGAAATGAACGTCTTCTGTGAAACCGACGGGCACGCGCATCGTGTCACGTTCGACTCACCGGTTCTGCTTTATTCCGATATGCAGCAGCTGCTTGGACTGAGTGACGATCACTATCGCAATACCATTCTCGACATTAACTACAATCCGCAAGAAAGAAACCTCGAGGAAGCGATTCACTTCCTGTGTGATCAAGCGGAACAAGTGGTTCGTGAAGGTACCGTTCTGGTCGTACTGTCTGATCGCGCTTTGGTAAAAGGCAAGTTACCAATCCCTGCGGCAATGGCGGTAGGAGCGGTACAAACTCGCCTCGCCAATGCCAACTTGCGCTGTGATGCTAACATTGTGGTCGAAACCGCAACAGCACGGGACCCACACCAATTTGCCGTTCTGCTCGGCTTTGGTGCTACAGCAGTTTATCCATACTTAGCCTATGAAGCGCTCGGTAAGTTGGTCGATGATGGTGTACTCAATAAAGAATACCGCGACGTGATGCAAAACTACCAGTACGGCATCAATAAAGGCCTGTACAAAATCATGTCGAAAATGGGGATCTCAACCATCGCCTCATACCGCTGTTCTCAGCTGTTTGAAGCAGTCGGTTTAAGTCAGCAGGTAGTTGATCTCTGCTTTAAAGGTGTCGCGACACGAATTGCCGGAGCGAACTTTGAAGATTTCCAGCAAGATCTGACTAACCTTTCCCGTAAAGCATGGACAAA
The DNA here is from genome assembly GCF_963675395.1 of uncultured Vibrio sp. Taxonomy (NCBI): domain Bacteria; kingdom Pseudomonadati; phylum Pseudomonadota; class Gammaproteobacteria; order Vibrionales; family Vibrionaceae; genus Vibrio; species uncultured Vibrio sp. The sequence goes on from NZ_OY776223.1 coordinate 1,383,636, forward strand.
ACGTAAGTCGATTGAACAAGGTGGTTTGTTGAAATACGTGCATGGTGGTGAATACCATGCCTACAACCCCGATGTCGTCGGAACGCTGCAAACGGCAGTTAAATCGGGCGACATCAATGACTATCAATCCTACGCGAAGCAGGTAAACCAACGTCCGGTTGCTATGCTGCGTGATTTAATGAGGTTGAAGAAAGCCGATTCCCCGTTATCACTGGATAAAGTTGAACCCAAAAACGATCTGTTCAAACGTTTCGACTCTGCGGCGATGTCTATCGGTGCATTGAGCCCAGAAGCACACGAAGCCCTGGCAACGGCGATGAACCGACTCGGTGGTTACTCAAACTCTGGTGAAGGCGGTGAAGATCCTCGCCGTTTTGGTACCGAACGTAACTCACGAATTAAACAGATTGCCTCGGGTCGATTTGGGGTAACGCCGCACTATCTAACCAATGCGGATGTTCTGCAAATCAAAGTCGCTCAAGGGGCAAAACCGGGCGAAGGTGGTCAGCTACCGGGCCATAAAGTAACGGCTGAAATCGCTAAGTTGCGTTATTCCGTTCAGGGCGTGACACTCATCTCCCCTCCTCCGCACCACGATATTTACTCGATTGAGGATTTAGCACAGCTGATCTTCGATCTGAAGCAAGTCAACCCGAAAGCGCTGGTTTCGGTGAAGCTCGTATCCGAACCGGGTGTCGGCACTATCGCCACCGGTGTGGCAAAAGCGTATGCTGACCTGATTACTATTTCAGGTTATGACGGTGGTACGGCTGCAAGTCCACTGACCTCAGTAAAATACGCCGGTAGCCCTTGGGAGCTTGGCTTAGCTGAAACTCAACAAGCTCTGGTTGCCAACGGTCTACGTCATAAAATTCGCTTGCAGGTCGATGGTGGTCTGAAAACGGGTTTAGACGTCGTAAAAGCGGCGATCTTGGGTGCCGAAAGCTTTGGCTTTGGTACCGCGCCTATGGTTGCGATGGGCTGTAAGTTCTTGCGTATCTGTCACCTAAACAACTGTGCGACAGGTGTTGCTACTCAGGACGAAACCCTGCGTAAAGAGTACTTCAAAGGCTTGCCAGAAATGGTGATGAACTACTTCACAGGCCTTGCAGAAGAGGTACGCGGTTTGCTCGCAGAACTTGGGGTCGAAAAGCTGACCGACTTAATTGGCCGTACCGATTTGCTTGAAGCTGTCGAAGGTTTCACCGCAAAACAAACCAAACTGGATCTGTCTAATATTCTGGAATCACCTGTTTCTTCAGACGGGCACCCTCTGTTCTGGACAGAACCAAACACGCCATTTGATCGAGCAGAGCTGAACCAACGAATCGTTGATGATGCCATTGCTGCTGTAGAAGAGGGTTGCTCAGCCAGCTTCTACTACAATGTGATCAACACTGATCGCTCTGTAGGCGCACGCCTGTCTGGTGAAATCGCGCAGCGCTATGGCAACCAAGGCCTGGCAGGCTCACCAATTAAGATTCACCTAGACGGTACGGCTGGTCAGTCATTTGGGGTATGGAACGCTGGAGGTCTCGAACTTTACCTGACCGGTGATGCCAATGACTATGTCGGTAAAGGCATGGCGGGAGGCAAGATTGCCATCAAGCCACATCTAGGTACTGCGTTCAAATGTAACGAAGCAACCATCATCGGTAACACCTGTTTGTATGGTGCGACTGGCGGCAAATTGTTCGCAGCGGGTAAAGCTGGTGAGCGTTTTGGTGTCCGTAACTCAGGCACCATCGCCGTGATTGAAGGTGCGGGTGATAACGCATGTGAATACATGACTGGTGGTATTGTTGCTATTCTTGGTGAAACGGGCGTGAACTTTGGTGCGGGTATGACGGGTGGATTTGCCTATGTACTGGATGAGAAACAAAGCTTCCAAGGTCGTGTCAACAACGAATCGGTTGAAGCTATTTCACTGTCTGATCTGTACATACATCAAGAACATCTTCGTGGTCTGATTGCCGAGCATTTAGAAGAGACGGGCTCTAGTCACGCAGAGCATATTTTGGCGAACTTTGATGAATGGATTCCGAAGTTCTACTTGGTGAAACCTCAAGCCGCCGATTTAAATACGCTGCTTGGTCACCAAAGTCGCAGCTCTGCTGAACTGCGCGTTCAAGCCCAATAAATCATGGAGGATGTTTGAATCATGAGCCAGAACGTTTATCAATTTATCGATGTTCAACGCGTAGATCCGGCGAAAAAGCCAATTAAAATTCGTAAGATTGAGTTTGTTGAAATCTACGAACCGTTTACTAAACAACAGGCAACGGCACAGGCTGACCGTTGCTTAGATTGTGGTAACCCTTACTGTGAATGGAAGTGTCCGGTTCACAACTATATCCCTCAATGGCTAAAACTGGCTAATGAAGGGCGTATTCTGGAAGCCGCGGAGCTGTCTCACCAAACCAATAGCTTACCCGAAGTGTGTGGCCGAGTTTGTCCACAGGACCGCTTATGTGAAGGGTCATGTACACTCAATGATGACTTTGGTGCCGTCACCATAGGTAACATCGAGAAGTACATTAACGATAAAGCTTTTGAGATGGGCTGGAAGCCTGATATGTCTCAGGTAGAGTGGACAGACAAGAAAGTCGCCATCATCGGTGCTGGTCCAGCAGGTCTAGCGGCGGCGGACATCTTAGTTCGTAACGGTGTGAAACCTGTCGTGTTTGACCGCTACCCCGAGATTGGTGGCCTGCTGACCTTCGGTATCCCTTCATTCAAACTTGAAAAAGGGGTCATGGAGAATCGCCGCCGCGTTTTCACTGAAATGGGTGTCGAGTTCCGCATGAATGTCGAAGTCGGTAAAGATGTGCAGATGCAAGAACTTATCGATGAGTACGATGCTGTTTTCCTTGGTGTGGGTACTTACAAAAACATGCGTGCTGGCTTGGAAAACGAAGAAGCACCTGGTGTATATGATGCCCTGCCATTTTTGATTTCCAACACCTATAAAGTGATGAACCTTAAGAGTAGCCAGCCTTATATAGACATGGCAGGTAAGAAAGTCGTGGTACTCGGTGGCGGTGATACCGCAATGGACTGTGTACGTACTTCTATCCGTCAGGGTGCATCCAACGTCATCTGTGCCTATCGTCGTGACGAAGCCAATATGCCGGGCTCACGTCGAGAAGTTAAAAATGCCAAAGAAGAAGGCGTGAATTTCATGTTCAACCTTCAACCTCTGGGGCTGGAAATCGATGCATCTGGTAAAGTGACGGGCGTGAAAGTGGTGAAAACAGCACTTGGTGAACCTGATGAAGCAGGCCGACGTCGTCCTGAGCCCGTTGAAGGCAGTGAGCACGTATTGGCGGCTGATGCGGTTATCATGGCCTTTGGTTTCCAACCGCATCAAATGGATTGGTTAACTCCTTTCAATGTGGACCTTGACCAGTGGGGTCGAATTAAAGCACCTCTGAAACAAGAGTTTCAGTACCAAACCAGTAACGAAAAAATCTTTGCCGGTGGTGACGCGGTACGCGGCTCTGACCTAGTGGTTACGGCTATCGACGAAGGCCGAAAAGCAGCTGAAGGTATCCTCGACTACTTGGAAGTCTAACGTTCAACACGTCAAATCTCTCAAAAGGGCCCTATTATTGGGTCCTTTTTTCTTTTATTACATATAATTACCTAATACCAATCTGAACAACTACATTCCTACCACAAGGAATCAGTACCATGAAAAAATTTGCTCTCCTTTCTATCGTTCTTTTCGGCTTAACCGCGTGCAGCCAAGGAGTACCAACCATGATCGATCGCTCTCAAACGCCATGTGGAAACAAACCAAACTGTGTTTCCACCCAAGATTCTCGCGAAGAGCACTATCTTGAACCATTCCTGCTGACAGAGTCCGCAACACTCGATGCAATTGAGCAAGCGGCTCTCAAACTACCTGGAGCAAAAACAGCAGTAAAAGAAGGCGATTATCTACGTATCGAATGTACATCCAAGATCATGCGCTTTGTTGATGATCTCGAGCTAAAAATCAGTGACGATAAGCTCATCGTTCGCTCTGAATCACGTATTGGATATTCAGATTTCGGCGTTAACCGAAAGCGAGTAAATCAATTACGCGCAGAACTCTCTGACGCAGGGCTCATCAAATAGAAAACTGGCAATGGGGAGTGTTATACTCTCGCCCGAATAAATATTTTACCCAAAGAGAGTGTTATGAAAGTCGGTATCATCGGTGCGATGGAACAAGAAGTGACCATCCTGAAAGAAGCAATGACAAACTGCCACACGGTCAACAAAGCAGGCTGTACGTATTTCTCAGGTCAAATTAACGGTGTAGATGTAGTACTTCTGCAATCGGGCATCGGTAAAGTTGCCGCTGCTGTGGGTACGACCATCTTACTTGATGAATACCAACCTGACGTTGTGATCAACACAGGCTCTGCCGGTGGTTTCGACTCCAGTTTGAATCTAGGTGATGTTGTCATCTCTACGGAAGTACGTCACCACGATGCCGATGTAACCGCATTCGGCTACGAAATCGGCCAAATGGCAGGCCAACCTGCGGCATTCAAAGCAGATGAGAAGCTGATGGAGCTGGCAGAAAAAGCATTAGCCCAGATGGAAAACAAACACGCGGTACGCGGCCTAATTTGTACAGGTGATGCTTTCGTTTGCACCGCGGAGCGTCAAGCATTTATCCGCGAGCATTTCCCATCAGTGATCGCAGTTGAGATGGAAGCATCAGCCATTGCTCAAACTTGCCACCAGTTCAATACGCCATTTGTGGTTGTACGTGCGATTTCAGACGTCGCAGACAAAGAATCACCAATGAGCTTCGAAGAGTTTTTACCGTTAGCGGCGAAAAGCTCCTCAGAAATGGTGTTCAAAATGCTCGAGTTGGTCAAATAAAGGAAGTGAAGTAAATCACGCAGGTTAAATAAATCGAACCCTTCATGGACGAAACTTTTCAGCAACTTTATACCAATGGTGCGCTCCTGATAATGTGGAGCGCACTGCTATTTCATTTAATACTGCCCATTCCTCATTCTGCGCATCCCTTAACCTTGTGGCGTAAAATAGCCGAGCAGCTGGCCAGCAAGGTGAATCGACACCATAGCTATTCACAAAGCATACTCGCAGGCAGCCTTTCCATTCTCCTCATGATATTGCCTTGTTTGGTGCTGTTGATCGCTCTAAAACCTCTAGTCTGGAAAGCACCGCTGTATGAGTTGGCCCTATTACTGCTCGCGTTAGATTGGCGAAGCAGTGAGAGGTTGACCAAACAACTCGTCAGCGCCATGTCCAACGAGGACAAACCGTTATGCCGCCAGCAATTAAAACCGTATCTCAATCGTGATACCGACAGCCTTTCTCTTTTAGGGGTAGGAAAAGCAGGAGCGGAAACGATCATTATGGGCTACGGCCGAAATGTCATTTGTGTTCTGTTCTGGTATGCACTTGCGGGTGGTATCGGTGCTTTCCTTTACCGACTCATCGCAGAGCTTGCTCGTACCTGGTCGCCAAGCCGCAAACAGTATTCACCCTTTGGCAAGCCCGTCATTCAGCTTCTCGCTGCACTTGAAATCATCCCGTTGCGCTTGTTCGCTGTGTTTATTGCATCAGGGAAGAGCCTATCCACAGTTATAAGCGGAATAAAACAGCAAGCCCAATCCTGGCCGTTACCCGGGCCAGCGTGGTTGCTGTGCAGTGTCGGACACAAGTTACAACTCTCTTTGGGTGGACCTGCGATATATCTAGGAACACGAGCCGAACGAGCTAAAATTGGTGGACGTATCGCGCTTTCAGCCATACATCTTGCGCAGATCCAAGCACTCTTGGTTTGGCGTATATTGGCTTGGATTGTTATCCAAAGCCTTCTTCTAGGACTGATTTATCAAGGATTATGATGTCTAAAATTGCCGTATCAATGTCACTTTTGTTTTCATCAATCGTACTGGCTAACGAGCCAGCGCAACGTGTAATTAGCTTAGCTCCACACGCGACCGAGTTAGCCTATGCCGCGGGGCTGGGAGACAAACTGATCGCGGTGAGCGAGTCGAGTGATTATCCGGAACAAGCGAACAAGCTAGAGAAAGTCTCCAATTACCAAGGGGTAAAGCTAGAACGTATCATTGCGCTTCGTCCGGACTTGGTCATTGCCTGGCCTTCAGGTAATCCAGCCAAAGAGCTGGAAAAGCTCGCCCAGTTTGATGTCCCTATCTTTTACTCTACGACAAGCTCACTGGAGGGAATTGCCGACAACATCGAGCAATTGAGTCTCTACAGCGAAAACCCACAAGTAGGCCAAAAAGCCGCTGACAATTTTAGAACCGGGTTAAAAGCACTCAAAGACAAATACAACACCGAAGATAAAGTCCGTTATTTTTATCAGCTCAGTGAAAAGCCAATCATCACGGTCGCAGGAAAAAACTGGCCGAGCGAAGTGTTTACCTTTTGTGGCGGCGAAAACATATTTTCCAGCGCAAGCTCTCCCTATCCTCAAGTCAGCATAGAACAAATCATCACTCGACAACCGGACGTCATTTTTACATCGCGTCACGCAATGAGTAGTGACGGCATGTGGTCTGAATGGAAGAGTGAGGTTCCTGCTTTAAAGGACGGACATATTTGGTCATTGAATGCTGACTGGATCAACCGTCCGACCCCCAGAACACTTAATGCCATCACAGAAGTGTGCGATTACTTTGAAAGCGTACGCCAAAAACGCTAACGTTTTCGTGGTAAATACCGTACAATTTGCGCCCATTTTTTATCACTTTGCTTAAAGGTACCAAGTAACATGGACTCCATGCTGCTTTACATGATCGACTTATTCGGCACTGCTGTCTTCGCCATTTCAGGTGTATTACTGGCTGGTCGGTTAAAGATGGATCCATTCGGCGTCATTGTGCTCGGTAGTGTTACCGCGATTGGTGGCGGAACAATCCGAGATATGGCTCTGGGAGCCACACCAGTATTTTGGGTCACTGAAACGACCTACCTCTGGGTTATCTTTATCACCTGCCTATTAACTATGCTGATAATCCGCCGTCCCAAGCGCCTTTCTTGGTGGGTTTTACCTGTTTGTGATGCCATCGGTCTTGCTGTCTTCGTCGGTATCGGAGTAGAAAAAGCACTCGCTTACAATGCTTCAGGAATGGTCGCTGTGATCATGGGCGTTATTACTGGCTGTGGTGGTGGCATCATACGTGATGTACTGGCACGAGAGATTCCGATGGTACTGAGAAGTGAAGTGTATGCCACCGCCTGTATTATTGGAGGGATATTCCATACTACAGCAGTCGCCATGGGCTATGACCACTCGACAGCCCTTATCGCTGGAGTAAGCTCTACATTGATTATCCGTCTTGGGGCCATTCGCTGGCATCTGTCTTTACCAACTTTTGCTTTAACTAAATAACGTTAAAGTAGACTCATTATCCAGTCTGAGTGTTGTTGCCAAAGCAGCTTAGCCGCCATTAATAGTGACATCATAATAACTAGAGGCCGAATCCATTTCTGGCCTTTAGTTACCACCACTTTTGCCCCTATCCTTGCTCCTAAAAATTGTCCAACAGCCATTACCAAGCCTAACTTCCAAATTGGTAGCCCAGCTATTACAAAAAACATTAGTGCCGCGATGTTAGAAGTAAAATTTAGAATTTTGGTGCGTGCAGTTGCATCTACTAATGAGAAATGACCTAACACTACAAAACAGACTGTAAAAATCGAGCCAGTACCCGGACCAAAAAAGCCATCATAAAAGCCAACACAGCTACCAACACTCAGCGCGAAAGCGGCCTCGGATAATGGTTTCTTTCCTGAGTCAGCTTTGGTCTGCGGTGCCAATAAAAAGTAGAGAGAAATCGCTACCAAAAGTATCGGAATTAAACTGGTTAAAAAAGACGTATCAAATAGCTGAACTAACTCAGCTCCTGTCGCAGCTCCGATAAAAGTACATAAGATCGCAAGACGCATCTCTTTAAGGTTCACGATACCATTGCGAACAAAATACAAGCTGGCAGAAAAACTACCAAATGAACTTTGGAGTTTATTCGTAGCTAAAGCGTTAGTAGGAGGAACTCCAGCGGCTAAAAGTGCCGGAAGCGTTAGTAGTCCTCCGCCGCCTGCCATAGCATCAATAAAACCAGCTGCGCTTGCGACAAAAAACATTATCGCTAATAGTTCGAATGAAACGTCCATGAAAATCCGGTACCGAAAATGAGATGTAACAAAATATCACTAGGCGACTGATTAGCCTAACGATTATTCAATTAACAGGCATAAAAAAGCCCGCTCGAATGAGCGGGCAATGAGGTTGTCATATAAGCTCTCTTTCAACGAGCTTACTGATTTTTTATCTATTACGCTTCCAGACTCGCTTTCACTTTAGCGTGTAGCTCTTGAACAGAAGTCACAGACGCTTTTGCATCAGCTGTGTGAGACATACACGTAGCGAACGCTGCGTTCAGAGTCGTTGTGTAGTTCACTTTCTCAGCTAGGGCACCGCGACGTAGAACTTTTGAATCTTCAATCGCTTGACGACCTGCCGCCGTGTTCACAATGTAGGTGTATTCGTTGTTCTTAATACGGTCAAGAATGTGAGGACGACCTTCGTGTACTTTGTTTACTAGACGAGGGTTGATACCCGCTTCGCCTAGAATCACAGCTGTACCGTGTGTCGCATCCAACTGGTAGCCTAGTTTAACTAGCTTAGAAGCCAGGTCAACTACACGCTCTTTATCGCCTTCACGTACTGATAGTAGTGCGCGGCCACCTTCTGGGTACACATTACCGCAACCCAGTTCGGCTTTAGCAAATGCCTCAGAAAAAGTAGTACCAACACCCATTACTTCACCTGTTGAGCGCATTTCTGGGCCCAATAGTGGGTCAACACCAGGGAATTTGTTGAACGGTAGAACCACTTCTTTCACTGAGTAATAAGGAGGAATAATCTCTTTAGTAAAGCCTTGCGACTCTAGAGATTGACCCGCCATTACACGTGCAGCGATTTTCGCTAGTGGTGCGCCTGTTGCTTTCGAAACGAATGGCACAGTACGCGCAGCACGAGGGTTAACTTCGATTAGGTAAACGTCGTTGCCTTTCACTGCAAACTGCGTGTTCATCAGACCACGTACACCTAGTTCAAATGCTAACTTCTCAACTTGCTCACGCATCTTATCCTGGATTTCCTGGCTTAGCGTGTAAGCAGGAAGTGAACATGCTGAGTCACCTGAGTGAACACCCGCTTGCTCAATGTGCTCCATGATACCGCCGATAACAACACGCTCACCATCACAGATAGCGTCGATATCAACTTCAGTTGCATCATCTAGGAAACGGTCTAGTAGTACTGGAGACTCGTTCGATACGCTCACAGCTTCGTTGAAGTAGCGACGTAAGTCTTGCTCGTCGTATACGATTTCCATCGCACGGCCACCGAGTACATAAGATGGACGAACAACCAATGGGAAGCCGATTTCTTTAGACTTCTCAACCGCTTGCTCCATCGTTGTTACGGTAGCGTTTTGTGGTTGAAGAAGACCTAGACGCTCAACTGCAGCTTGGAAACGCTCACGGTCTTCTGCGCGGTCGATTGCATCTGGGCTAGTACCAATGATTGGCACGCCAGCCGCTTCTAGTGCACGAGCCAGTTTAAGTGGTGTTTGACCACCGTACTGAACAATCACACCTTTTGGCTTCTCAACGCGAGCGATAGACAGTACGTCTTCCAGCGTTACTGGTTCAAAGTACAAACGGTCAGACGTATCGTAGTCAGTAGATACCGTTTCTGGGTTACAGTTAACCATAATGGTTTCGTAACCGTCTTCGCGCAGTGCTAGTGATGCGTGTACACAACAGTAATCGAATTCAATACCTTGGCCGATACGGTTTGGACCGCCACCAAGAACCATGATCTTGTCTTTGTCTGTTGGATTTGCTTCACACTCTTCATCGTAAGATGAGTACATGTAAGCCGTGTCAGAAGAGAATTCTGCTGCACACGTATCCACACGTTTGTAAACCGGGTGAATGTCGAACTGTTCACGAGCGCGACGAATTTCGCTTTCAGCAACACCAAGTAGTTTAGATAGGCGAGCATCAGAGAAGCCTTTACGCTTCAGCAGACGAAGCACGTCTTTGGTCAAGCCAGCGTAACCGCCTGCTTTCACTTCTTCTTCTAGTTTCACTAGTTCTTCAATTTGAACCAAGAACCAGCGGTCAATGTTAGTCAGGTTGAATACACCATCAACAGACATGCCCGCACGGAATGCGTCAGCGATGTACCAGATACGCTCAGCACCAGCTTCTTTCAGCTCGTGACGAATCTTAGTCAGTGCATCTGGCGCTTCCAGATCAACCATCTCGTCAAAACCAGTCGCGCCAACTTCTAGGCCACGTAGTGCTTTGTGAAGAGATTCTTGTTGGTTACGACCAATCGCCATCACCTCACCAACTGACTTCATCTGTGTTGTCAGACGGTCGTTAGCACCTGCAAATTTCTCGAAGTTAAAGCGAGGAATCTTAGTTACTACGTAGTCGATAGTTGGTTCGAATGATGCTGGAGTTGCACCACCAGTGATGTCGTTTTGTAGCTCGTCCAGAGTAAAGCCAACAGCCAGTTTCGCTGCAATCTTAGCGATTGGAAAACCCGTTGCTTTCGACGCTAGAGCAGAAGAACGAGATACACGTGGGTTCATCTCGATGATAACCATACGGCCATCTTTCGGGTTGATACCAAACTGTACGTTTGAACCACCTGTTTCCACACCGATTTCACGCAGAACTGCTAGCGATGCGTTACGCATTAGCTGGTATTCTTTGTCAGTCAGTGTTTGTGCTGGAGCTACAGTGATTGAGTCACCCGTGTGGATGCCCATTGGGTCGAAGTTTTCGATTGAACATACGATGATACAGTTGTCCGCTTTGTCGCGAACTACTTCCATTTCGTACTCTTTCCAACCGATTAGAGATTCATCGATAAGCAGTTCGTTAGTCGGAGAAAGATCCAGACCACGACGACAGATTTCTTCGAACTCTTCTTTGTTGTAAGCGATACCGCCACCAGTACCACCCATCGTAAATGATGGACGGATGATACAAGGGAAGCCAACCATGTCTAAAACTTTGTAAGCTTCTTCCATGCTCTTCGCAGTATCTGCGCGAGGACACTCAAGGCCGATAGACTTCATTGCTTTATCGAAGCGAGAACGGTCTTCCGCTTTATCAATCGCGTCAGCGGTTGCACCAATCATTTCTACGCCGAACTCTTCAAGAACGCCGTGCTTCTCTAGATCTAGAGCACAGTTAAGCGCAGTCTGACCACCCATTGTCGGTAGAACCGCATCTGGACGCTCTTTTTCGATGATCTTGCGTACCACTTCCCATTGGATTGGCTCGATGTAAGTTGCATCAGCCATCTCTGGGTCAGTCATGATCGTCGCAGGGTTCGAGTTAACCAGAATAACTCGGTAGCCTTCTTCACGAAGTGCTTTACACGCTTGTGCGCCAGAGTAGTCAAACTCACATGCCTGACCGATAACAATCGGACCAGCACCAAGAATTAGAATACTTTGAATGTCAGTACGTTTTGGCATTATCTACTACTCCGAATTAAGCGCTGTGTTGTTTGATTAGTTCGATAAAGTGGTCAAAAAGCGGTGCTGCGTCATGTGGACCTGGACTCGCTTCTGGGTGACCTTGGAAGCTAAATGCTGGCTTATCTGTACGGTGGATACCTTGCAGAGAGCCATCAAATAGAGATACGTGAGTTGCACGTAGGTTTTCCGGTAGCGTTGCTTCGTCCGCTGCAAAACCGTGGTTTTGAGAGGTAATCATCACAACGTTACGATCTAAATCTTTAACCGGGTGGTTCGCACCGTGGTGACCAAACTTCATTTTCACTGTTTGTGCACCAGACGCTAGCGCCAGGATTTGGTGACCCAGACAGATACCAAAGATAGGTAGACCTTTTTCTAGGAACACTTTTGTTGCTTCAATCGCGTAAGTACATGGTTCTGGGTCACCAGGGCCGTTTGACAGGAAAACGCCATCTGGATTAAGAGCCAGTACTTCTTCTGCTGAAGTTTCAGCAGGTACAACCGTCAAGCGGCAACCACGGTCAATCAACATGCGTAGGATGTTTCGCTTCGCTCCGAAGTCGTATGCAACGACGTGGTACGGCAGCTCGCTGTCATCTTTCGCTTCTGGAAGTCCACCTTCAAGCGTCCACGAGCCTTGTTTCCATTGATACGCTTCTTTTGTTGTAACTTCTTTCGCAAGGTCCATTCCTTTTAAGCCTGGGAATTCTTTAGCTTTCGCTAATGCCAAAGCTTCATCTAAGGTGTCGCCAGCGACGATACAACCATTCTGCGCACCTTTCTCACGCAAGATACGAGTCAGCTTACGCGTATCTATGTCGGCGATACCAACAATGTTTTGTGATTTAAGGTAGTCAGAAAGTGATTGCTCATTACGGAAGTTAGAAGCGATAAGAGGAAGATCACGAATCACAAGGCCTTGTGCATGAATTGAAGAGGATTCTTCATCTTCGGAAGTGGTTCCGGTATTGCCAATGTGAGGATAAGTAAGAGTAACGATTTGCTGAGAATAGGAAGGATCAGTGAGGATTTCTTGATACCCCGTCATCGAGGTATTGAAAACGACTTCACCGACGGATACGCCATCTGCCCCAATGGACACTCCGCGGAACACTGTCCCATCTTCTAGGACTAACAGTGCTAAATTACCCAAGACAACCTCCAGAATAAAAATGCAAAAAAAATAAATCAAACTGCAAACATGCCTTCCTCTACCTATAAAATCTACATAAATAGGTACTTCAGACAAATTGGCGGTATTCTAAATACGGACAGGAAACCTGTCAACAAGCAATTAAAAATAAATTATGACTTTCTAGCGAGTAAGGGCATTTAGGCAGAATAACCGCCAAAATAACAAGTTTTAGACATCTTTATATGGAGAGGGGTGACTTTTTTGTGAATTTTACAAATTTGAACTTTCTACAGATCACAAAATCAGATGAGATTTTTACGCAAACGTTAATCAAACAAAAACAACCGCAACTTTTAAGCAGTGCAGACAATATAAACGACGAAACCACCAAAAATACCACTAAACTAACGTGAGAATGGTGGCGCAATTAAATCATTTATTTTACATCTATACCAAGAGGTATAAAAAAGCCGGCTTCCGCCGGCGAATAATTATGTAATTACAGTTCATTCAGACCAAGTACATCGGTCATGGTATAAAAGCCTGCAGGTTTGGCACTCAACCAAACAGCCGCTTTCACCGCACCGTTAGCAAAGGTCATGCGATCAGTTGCTTTGTGTGTAATTTCAACGCGCTCACCAATATCAGCAAACATCGCCGTGTGTTCACCAACAATGTCACCAGCACGAATAGTGGCAAAACCAATCTCATCTTTAGTACGCTCACCCGTAATGCCTTCACGAGCATAAACCGCTACGTCATTAAGATTGTTACCCATCGCACCTGCAATCGCTTCTCCCATACCAATTGCAGTACCTGATGGTGCATCCACTTTATGGCGATGATGTGCTTCAACAATCTCGATATCGCAGTAGTCACCCATGACTTTGGCTGCTTTTTCAAGTAGCTTGAATACTAGGTTAACACCAACAGAGTAGTTAGGAGCCATTACCACAGAAACTTGCTTTGCTGCCTCATCAATAAGCGCACGTTCTTCGTCACTAAAGCCAGTGGTGCCAATCACCATGCTCTTACCATGCTGTTTGCATAGCTCAAGGTTAGCCAAAGTGCTTACTGGTGCAGTAAAGTCGATAATGACATCAAAGTTATCCACGTCTTTAGCAAGATCATCCGTTAGAACGACATCAAATTTGCCTTCACCACATAGTTCACCGATATCGACACCGACGAGTGATGATTCCGGACGCTCAGATCCCGCTGTTACTGACGCTTCTTGATGATGGTGTGAAGCCTTAACCAAGTTGCGACCCATGCGGCCAGCTGCTCCTGCGATTGCAATACGAACCATTGCGTTTTATCTCCTTCTCTGGATAACGAGACCTATACTCGTTTCTCTCGTTTCGCTCAATCTTTTTAAACTAACAACATACCTTGCGAACCACAAGATGATTAATGTCGAAACTATGAAGAAAACTCTTGTACAACACGCTTAAGGATTGGCACATTGGCTTCCGGAAATGCATATTCAGGCAAGCTCTTGATATCAACCCAGCGACCTTCCTGACCTTCTTTACCGTATGGTTCATTTTCAAAAGAAGTGACAGAGATAAAATCGAACTTCAGAGATTTGTCTGGATAGTCGTACTCAAGGTGCTCAAACAAAGATTGTTCTGTCACGTTGATCCCGACTTCTTCTTCCAGCTCACGAATCATCGCCTGCTCCACAGACTCTTCCGGCTCTACCTTTCCACCAGGAAACTCCCAAAATCCGCCTTTATGTTTATCGTCAGGACGTTTAGTAATGAAGATCTTCGATTTATCTTGGTTAAAAATAATCGCCGCAACGATGTGAATTCTTTTCATGGAGAACGTTTCCTAAAAATGAACTGCTTCCCGCCCTGCATTAAGAGGTACATGGGGAGCAATAAAATTGACTTAAAAAAAGAGCCGCCTAAGCGACTCTTTATCAATATGTGACCAAGCTCTGTTAGTCAATTTTTCCGTGGCACTGTTTATACTTTTTACCACTGCCACATGGACAAGGCTCATTACGACCAACTTTACGCTCATCACGAACGACTGGTTGGTGTGAGTCATCTGCTTGTTCACCATCAGCAAGCTGATTTTCTGCTGCCGCATGCTGAGCTTGTGCACGGCGTGCCGCTTCTTCTGCTTGCGCACGACGTTGCTCTTCCATACGTTCAACTTCTTCTTGCTGCTGAACACGTACGCGAGACAGTACCGTGATAACATCAGATTTCAGCGCGTCTAATAAACCTTCGAACAGTTCAAACGACTCACGCTTGTACTCTTGTTTCGGGTTCTTCTGTGCGTAACCACGTAAGTGAATACCTTGACGCAGGTGATCCATGGCCGCTAAGTGCTCTTTCCAAAGCGTATCCAGTGTCTGTAGCATCACTGACTTCTCGAAGTTGCGTAGTACTTGTGCACCAACCACTTCTTCTTTCGCTTTGTAGACTTCAACCGCCAATGCAATGATCTTTTCACGAAGTGCTTCTTCGTAAAGTTTGTCATCTTCCTCAAGCCATTGCTTGATTGGTGCATCCAGATCGAAGTCCGCTTTCAGGCGTTCTTGCAGACCTTCAACATCCCACATATCTTCCAGAGATTGTGGTGGAATGTATTCATCGATGATCGCCGTCATCACGTCTTCGCGGTTCTGCTCGATCATGTCGCTGATATCGTCAACGCTCATCAACTCATCACGTAGCTCGTAAACGACTTTACGCTGATCGTTCGCAACGTCATCGTATTCAAGTAGCTGTTTACGAATGTCGAAGTTACGACCTTCCACTTTACGCTGTGCTTTTTCAATCGAACGAGACAGCATTTTCGATTCGATCGCTTCGCCTTCCTCCATACCACTTTGGATCAAACTCGCCATGCGATCTGAAGTAAAGATGCGAAGTAACGAGTCTTCCATTGATAGGTAGAAACGAGAAGAACCTGCGTCCCCCTGACGACCAGAACGACCACGTAATTGGTTATCGATACGGCGAGATTCGTGACGCTCTGTGCCGATGATGTGCAGACCGCCAGCTTCCAGTACTTTGTCATGTACGACTTTCCAATCCGCTTTAATCGCATCAATTTGCTCTTGAGTCGGATTCTCTAGCGTTTCAACTTTTGATTGCCAGCTACCACCAAGCACGATATCGGTACCACGGCCCGCCATGTTTGTCGCGATAGTAACGGCGCCCGGCATACCCGCTTCGGCAACGATCTCTGCTTCTTTCTCGTGGAATTTAGCGTTCAGTACGTTGTGCTTAATCTTAGCTTTCTTAAGTGCATTAGACAGTAGCTCAGATTTCTCAATCGATACGGTACCAACAAGTGATGGCTGACCTTTTGCTACTCGCTCTTTGATGTCTTCAATGATTGCGGCAAACTTTTCAGGCTCGGTGCGGTACACCACATCTGGCATATCGTTACGAATCATCGGTTTGTTGGTTGGAATAACAACGGTTTCCAAACCATAGATAGACTGGAACTCAAACGCTTCAGTGTCCGCTGTACCAGTCATACCTGATAGCTTCTCGTACAAACGGAAGTAGTTCTGGAATGTGATAGATGCCAGCGTTTGGTTTTCGTTCTGAATCTTAACGCCTTCTTTCGCTTCCACGGCTTGGTGCAAACCTTCAGACCAGCGACGACCAGGCATGGTACGACCCGTATGCTCATCAACAATGACAACTTCGCCGTCTTCGGTAACGATGTAATCAACATTACGTTCAAACAACACATGCGCACGTAGTGCTGCGTTCACATGGTGGAGTAGGCTGATATTGGTTGGGGAGTAAAGAGTGTCGCCTTCTTCCATCAAACCGTTTTTAACCAGAAGTTCTTCGACAAATTCTTGGCCAGTTTCAGTCAGGTACACTTGTTTCGATTTTTCGTCTAACGTGTAGTGACCATCACCGCGGTATTCTTCTGAGTCTTCTTGATCTTGTTTTTCAAGATGCGGAATCAGCAGGTTGATTCGAGTGTACAGCTCAGAGCTGTCTTCAGCTGGGCCAGAGATGATAAGAGGAGTTCGAGCTTCGTCAATAAGAATTGAGTCAACCTCATCGACGACTGCAAAGAAGCGCTCGCGTTGTACGCGGTCTTCGTTACGGAAAGCCATGTTGTCACGAAGATAATCAAAGCCAAATTCGTTATTTGTACCGTAAAGGATATCGGCTTGATACGCTTCTTTTTTCTCTTGAGGTGGCATGTTTGGTACGTTAACGCCAACACTCATACCTAGGAATTCAAATAGTGGACGGTTAGTCTCTGCGTCACGTTTAGCCAAGTAATCGTTCACAGTTACAACATGCACACCTTTACCTGATAATGCATTCAGGTACGCAGGAAGAGTGGCCGTTAAGGTTTTACCTTCACCTGTACGCATTTCCGCAATTTGACCTGCGTTCAGGACCATACCGCCAATCAGCTGTACATCGAAGTGTCGCATGCCGTAAACACGCTTAGACGCTTCACGTACGGTAGCAAATGCTTCTGGAAGGAGTTGATCAAGAGTTTCACCTTTATCCAGGCGCTCACGGAATTCAACAGTTTTTGCTTTTAGTTCTTCATCAGATAGAGCTTCAAATGTCGGCTCATAATTATTAATTTCTTTTACAATTTTTCTAAGGCGGCGCAGTGTTCGATCGTTGCGACTGCCAATAACTTTTGTCAGTAGCTTAGTTATCATTTTTCGTGAATCTCTCTTTCATCAGACCGTTCCCGATCTACTCGTAATGCCTTCAGTCTCTGCCAGTTTGGTACTAAGAATACTGATATAAATCATTTATCAAATGATATTGAGTCCAAACATCCATATTTCAAGGCTAAATTTAGAAACATTGTGGCCTAGTGTAAGGATTTTTAATCGATACAACCATAAATAGACCTATTTGTTTGAAGCACTCTGTAAATTTTATTGAAAGTGGTGATAGATTAGCCAAGGATTCAGTTGCAAAGCTCCAAATCTATCAGTTTTACTTTCATTCTGCCTTTTCCGCACAGTTTGTAATAAAGAGGCTAATGTAAACTATACCTAGGTAGAAAGCTGCTCTAGAATAGTTTGTATATCCACAAAATTAGATTTTACCTATGCGTGATCATCGACCAACCTCAACTGAGGATGTTATTGCTGAATCTCAGTTTAAGAAGATTCAAGAGCATGCTGGAGAAATCTTGCAGCTCAACAAAGCCTTACAGGATATCTTGCCTAAAGGCACGGCTGATCATTGCCGAGTTGCTAATGTACGTAACGGTCATCTGTTGATCGATGTGTCTAGCGCTGCCATCAAAATGAAGATCGACTACGATCGCCTAATGATCCTCAATAAACTCCGAACTCAAGGCTATGCAAAATTGATCAGCGTGGATGTCCGAATTAATCCATCCCTTTATCGCAACCGGTACGAGCAAGACGATAGACCCAAGCGACCGCCGTTAACTGAGTCAGCGGCCAAATCATTAATGATTATTGCGGATATGGCGCCACCTAAAATTCAAGAGCGTCTGAAAAGGCTGGCTGACATGGCAGACAAATCACAAAAATAGCCGTTCTTAAGCAAATTTTGGATAGAAAAAAACCAGGTCGAGACCTGGTTTTTAATATTCTGTCTAAGCTTTATGCTAGTACCATATTTGGCTCAGCAAATGCGACTGGCGAACCGACTTCTTCTTCAAATGTTGTCCATTCCCATGCTTCCTGATCAGCCAGAACAGCACGTAGAAGTTGGTTGTTTAGACCGTGACCCGATTTGAATGCACGGAACTCACCAATGATTGGGTGGCCACACATGTAAAGGTCACCAATGGCGTCCAACACTTTATGAGTCACAAACTCATTGTCAAAACGCAGACCTTCTTCATTAAGAATGCGGTAATCATCCAGTACGATAGCGTTATCAAAGCTACCACCCAGAACTAGGTTCTGAGACTGAAGATATTCAATATCACGCATAAAACCAAACGTACGTGCACGAGAAATCTCGCGAACAAACCCTTTAGATGAGAAATCAAACAGCAAGCGCTGCTCGTCTGATTCAATTGCAGGGTGGTTAAAGTCAATTTCAAAGTCCATACGGAAACCGTTAAATGGTACAAACTCTGCCCATTTATCGCCATCTTCAAAACGAACTGGTTTTTTGATGCGAATAAAACGCTTAGGTACATTTTGCATTTCGATACCCGCTTGCTGAAGCAGATATACAAATGGGCTTGCGCTACCATCCATAATTGGAATTTCGGGCGCATCAACTTCAACAACAATGTTATCGATGCCCATGCCAGCAAGTGCAGCATTCAAGTGCTCAACCGTGGAAATACGCACGCCTTCGTCATTGACTAATGCAGTACAAAGCATAGTGTCACGAACAGACGCAGGATCAGCTGGGAAATCTACAGGTGGATTTACATCGGTACGACGGTAAATAATACCTGTATTTGCAGCAGCCGGGCGCAGAGTAAGCGTGACTTTACGACCAGAGTGGAGACCCACACCAGTTGTTTTCACTATTTCTTTCAGAGTACGTTGTCTGATCATCTGCTTGCCTCTCTAAAGTGTGCTACAAAACACGGTCGTCTGTAACGTCGACCGTGAATGCTACCATAATTTTGAACCATGTCAAATTTATGGGTTAAAGATTAATCAGCCTGGCGACGCAAGAATGCCGGAATATCTAAATAACCGCTCTCTTTCTCTTGCTTTGGTGCCGCTGAGCTTTGGCTCGACGATGCCGGAGAAGAAGACGCTGTATTTGTCGGCTGAGGAGTGACCTGTGGCTTCTCTTGCACTTGAGGGCGCAAAGTTTGTGCCGGTTTCTCTTCAGCTTGAGTGGCCATTGCTTGTTGCTGCGGTTGAGCTTGCGGCGTTGGTGCTACTTTTGCCTTACCACCCGCAACAAGAGTGATATCTGGTTTTTTCTCGTTACCAATACCTGTCGCAACAACCGTTACACGGATTTCGTCCGTCATGTCTGGGTCTAGAGAAGTACCGATAACCACAGTTGCATTATCAGAAGCAAATGCTTTAACCGTATTACCCACTGTCTCAAACTCGTCAAGACGCATATCCAAGCCTGCTGTAATGTTAACAAGAACACCACGTGCGCCAGCCAGATCGATGTCTTCCAGAAGTGGGCTAGAAATTGCCATTTCGGCCGCTTCTTCAGCACGGTCTTCACCTTTCGCGATACCACTGCCCATCATCGCATGGCCCATTTCAGACATAACAGTACGTACGTCAGCAAAGTCGACGTTGATCATACCAGGACGAGTAATCAGTTCCGCAATACCTTGTACTGCATTTTTAAGAACATCATTCGCACTTGCAAACGCTTCTAGCAACGTCACGCCACGACCAAGAACTTTTAGTAGCTTTTCGTTTGGAATGGTAATCAATGAGTCAACGTGTTTAGAAAGCTCATCGATACCTTGTTCTGCAAACGCTAAACGCTTCTTACCTTCAAAGCTGAATGGTTTAGTTACCACTGCAACAGTAAGAATGCCTAGCTCTTTGGCTACTTCAGCGATAACAGGAGCTGCACCAGTACCTGTACCACCACCCATACCTGCTGCGATAAAAACCATATCGGCACCAGTTAGGGAATCTTTAATTCTGTCTCTGTCTTCGAGAGCTGCCTCACGGCCGACCTGTGGATTCGCACCTGCACCCAGACCTTTAGTGATATCACCACCAATCTGAATAACATTGCCAACGCTTGTCTTACGAAGTGCTTGCGCATCAGTGTTAACGCTGATGAATTCCACACCTTCGATGGATTCACGCACCATGTGTTCAACAGCGTTACCACCGCCGCCACCAACTCCAACGACTTTGATTACTGCATCGTCAGACATTTCCATCATCGGTTCAAACATGTGTTGTCTCCGTTTATCCTGCAACTCAGGTTAAAACTCTTTTTGTATCCAATTACGCAATTTACCGAAAAAGCCAGTAACAGATGAGCGTTTAGGTTCATTGTAATCGCTATCGTCGCTGGACTGCATGTCTCTCGCGTAATGAAGTAATCCAACTGCCGTAGAATGGTACGGCTCTTTTACATAGTCAGTTAACCCGCTGACTTCGAGCGGTTTACCGACCCTCACTTGGTTACGGAATACGCGTTCCGCACATTCTACCACCCCGTCCATTTGCGCTGCGCCGCCGGTCAGTACTACACCAGCTGCCAGATGGTGCTTAATGCCCTCTGCGCGTAATTTTGCCTGAACGGTATCAATAGTTTGGTTAACCAGTCCCATAAGCTCAGAGTAGCGTGGCTCTATCACTTCTGACAATGTTTGACGTTGCAGACTACGTGAAGGTCGACCACCTACGCTTGGGACGTTAACCGTGTCATCCTTACTGACCAGTTCACTTAAAGCACAGCCATATTTTACTTTTATTTCTTCAGCATCGCTTACTGGCGTACCAAAAGCAAAAGCAATATCGCTTGTTACCGCATTTCCCGCGTATGAAAATACTTCTGTGTGACGTAGCGCACCACCCGTCCAGATTGCAACATCCATCGTACCGGCGCCAATATCGACCACACAAACTCCAAGCTCTCTTTCATCCTCGGTAATTACTGCATTACTTGCAGCAAGCCCAGAAAATACCAGTTGCTCTACCTTAAGGCCGCAACGTTCTACCGCCTTAATGATATTACGCGCCATGTCATTGTGGCACGTGATAAGATGGACACTTACTTCCATTCTTACCCCAGAGAGACCAAGCGGGTTTTTAATACCTTCCTGGTAATCGATGGTAAACTCTTGTGGAATCACATGAAGGATTCGCTGTTCATCACCGATTTTAATTGATTTTGCAGTATGGATAGCTCTGTCCATATCCTCTTGAGAAACTTCCTCATCAGATATCGTACCCATACCTTTTTCGATTCGGCTTGCGATATGCTTACCAGACAACGAAATGAATACTCGGCTGATTTGGCACTCGGCCATTAACTCAGCTTGATCAATTGCGCGTTGTACTGATTTTACAACCGACTCCAAGTCATTCACGCCACCTTTGTCCATGCCGCGCGAAGGGCTACTACCCGCACCAATTATATTAATTTGGCCATCTGGTAAAATTTCGCCCACTAGAGCTGATACGGTTGCAGTGCCTATATCAAGACCAACAATAATGTTGTCGTCTGCGGCCTTAGTCATCTGTACTCTCTTCTAACTCTTCTTCAGGAAACCAACCGACTGCAGCTCCTGTATCGTACCTGAGATCGATATAACTGATTCTTTGCGTGTCACTACCAAGCTTGTTATAGAGTGAGAAAAAACGCTCTATACGCTCAAGAAGAGACTCTTTACCGAGCTCTAATCGAATACCGTTTTCAAGGATGATTTGCCAAGCTCGTCGCTCATTTAAAACCAGAGACGATATCGCTAAACCTAGTTGCTGAAACTTAGGACTCAAATCACGGTAGGTTTGTAAAACCTCAGGTCCGCTATCTTTAGGTCCATACAGCTTAACTTTATCTTCCTTTACCAGACCAACATCCCCGTCGAATACCAAGCCGTTTTTATCCAACAACTCGTTGCCATTCCAAATGGCTTCAGGATGATGCTCTGTCAAAAAAACTTTTACTGTATCTGGCCATTGCTTTCGAATTGCTGCATGAGCAACCCATGGCAAGGCTTCAACACTTTGCTGTAATACATCGATGTCTTGCGACATAAACGTACCGATGTGATCGATTCTGCTAAATGCAGTTTGAACATCATCAGCTTTGATATACTCCAACTCTCCTTGGAGCACTATTTTGGATAGAGGAAGCCTTTGGTCATCCCACATCCAACTGATCGCCGAGTACAAAACAGAACTAATTAAAGTCAAAACTACGACGAAAAATAGCGCACCTAAGATTTTCTTTTTGCGACCACGATTATTATTCGTGTTTCGTCGCTCTTCATTTAGTGCAATATTCAACAACGTCTACGTTTCCTGACCTTTGTCGCGTACCTTTGATCATGTTAGTAACACACGAACAAAAGTAATGACTTTAACCTTGAGATTATACTGAGCTCTAATAAACTATCAAACACTGATAGCAATAAATCACAACGTTGTTGGCGCAAAATCGAGATCTAGGTCTTTATCTTACAGCTCACACCGAATTTCAGCTTATCCCATCATTTTATTAATATTTAGCTCAAGAGCTGCCAGCTGTTTAGCTACTTTACCAACATCACCAGCACCTTGCGTTAAAATTAGGTCTCCGTCTTGTATAACGTTAGCCAAAACTGACGGTAATTGCTCGATTTCTGGAACAAAAATTGGGTCTAGCTTACCTCTACTGCGAATTGTGCGACATAATGCGCGTCCATCAGCACCTGCAATTGGCTTTTCGCCCGCAGAATAGACATCCAACATAATCAGCACATCGACCTGCTCGAGGACATTAGCAAAATCATCATACAAATCACGGGTTCGACTGTAGCGGTGCGGTTGGAAAATCATTACCAAGCGTTTGTCTTGCCAGCCGCTGCGCGCTGCATTGATCGTTACGCCGACCTCCGTTGGGTGGTGACCGTAATCGTCCACCAGCATCGCATGGCCGTTGCCCGTATCAAATTCACCAAGGTGATCAAAGCGGCGTCCCGTTCCTTGCGTTCCCGCCATTGCTTTCAGGATCGCGTCATCTTCAATGTCATCTTCTGTTGCAACTGCGATTGCTGCTGATGCGTTGAGTGCATTATGACGACCCGGGATATTCAGAGTGATATCAAGATCGGCTCTGCCTTTGCGTACCACCGTAAATTTACCTTGCTGACCTTCTTGGCGGTAATTTTCTATGCGCACATCCGCATCCTCAGAGAAACCGTAAGTGATCACTTGGCGACTGATACGTGGAATCAACTCGCGAACGACAGGATCATCAATACAAACAATCGCTTGGCCATAAAATGGAAGATTATGCAGAAAGTCGATGAAGGTTTGCTTCAGAGTTTCAAAGTCACCACCGTAAGTATCCATATGGTCGGCTTCGATGTTGGTAACAATACTCACCATTGGCTGAAGGTGCAGGAATGACGCATCGCTTTCATCGGCTTCAGCAATAAGAATGCGGCTAGAGCCAAGACGTGCGTTGGTTCCCGCACTTTTCACTAAACCACCGTTAACAAACGTTGGATCAAGGCCCGCCTCTGAATAAATTTGCGTTACAAGTGCCGTGGTTGTTGTTTTGCCATGGGTACCAGCCACAGCAATGCCATGACGAAAACGCATCAACTCGGCCAG
The DNA here is from genome assembly GCF_963675395.1 of uncultured Vibrio sp. Taxonomy (NCBI): domain Bacteria; kingdom Pseudomonadati; phylum Pseudomonadota; class Gammaproteobacteria; order Vibrionales; family Vibrionaceae; genus Vibrio; species uncultured Vibrio sp. The sequence goes on from NZ_OY776223.1 coordinate 1,407,577, forward strand.
CATCTCTGCGCGACGAACAATTGGAATACGTAACTCACGAGCCGCCATCACTTCTGGGTTTTCTTCGTTAATCGCGGTTGAAACAACAACTACACTGGCCTTTTCAACATTGCTTGCTTGGTGACCGATAAATACGGTCGCGCCTTTTGATACTAAACGCTCTGTCACAGGATTCTCTGATAGATCAGAACCTGTGATTTGGTAGCCTTCATTCAACAGCACTTCAGCAATGCCGCTCATCCCTGCACCACCTATACCGATGAAGTGGATGGATTTTACGCGACGCATCTCTGGAACCATGGCGCGAATCTGAGCTAAGTCTTGTGTATGTTCGATAGTCATCTGTTTCAATTCTCGATAATTCATTAACGCTTTTCAGTCAAAGCGACGATGGCTTGTGCGACAGTTTTGTCAGCATCCAATTTAGCGGCACTACGTGCATGCTGGGCCATCTCAAGTAAAACTTTGCGATCTAATTGTTGTATTTGCTGGGTAAGTGACTCAACCGTTAACTCTGGCTGCTCAATCATTTTCGCCGCACCGCATTCGACTAAGTGATCCGCATTCAGAGCCTGTTGGCGATCTTTATGCATAAATGGGACGAAAATAGCGCCCACACCAGCGGCTGAAACTTCAGATACTGTCAGCGCCCCAGAACGACACACTAACAGGTCTGCCCATGCATACGCTTCCGCCACATCATCAATAAATTCGGTCACTTCAGCATTAACTACCTTGTGTTTCTGATAAGCGGCTTGCACCTCTTGTGCTGAGCCTTTACCCGCCTGATGACGAATACAGTACTCTTCACCTAACTTTGCCATCACTGGAGGTAAAGTTTGGTTAAGAATACGCGCGCCTTGGCTACCACCCATTACCAAAATCCGAATCGGTCCTTGGCGGCCTTGCATACGAAGAGCAGGTTCAGCCAGTTGAGTCACATCTTCACGTACAGGATTACCGACAACCTCAGCCTTAGGAAAAGCACCAGGAAAAGCCTGAAATACTTTTTTGGCAATTTTAGATAACCACTGATTGGTGAGGCCAGCGACTGCATTTTGTTCATGCAGTACCACCGGAATGCCACTTAACCAAGCCGCAATGCCACCAGGACCACTCACGTATCCACCCATACCCAAAACCGCATCCGGCTGCCACTGTTTCATGTGAGTACGTGCTTGCATAATGGCATTGATAATTTGGAATGGCGCTGCCAGAAGACGCTTAACGCCCTGACCTCGCAAGCCTTTCACTTTGATGAAGTCGATTTCAATACCATGCTTTGGTACTAAATCGGCTTCCATTCGATCCGCGGTACCTAACCAGCGAATCTGCCAACCTTGCTCTTGCAATTGCTTAGCAACAGCAAGACCTGGAAATACGTGACCGCCAGTACCACCAGCCATCACCATCAAACGTTTAGTTTTCTTCATTAGTTTGTTGTTCTGATTGTTGTTGCTCGCGTTTCAAGCGGCATTCGTGATCGATGCGCAGCAATATGGATACTGCAACGGACATAATAATCAGACTGGAACCACCATAACTGATTAGCGGAAGGGTCAAACCTTTGGTTGGTACGATACCGGCGGCAGCGCCGACGTTAACCAGTGTCTGGAACGCAAACCAAATGCCAATACCGAATGCGAGGTAGCCGCCAAAAATTTCGCCGTCTTCAAAGGCGCGCTTACCAATATAAACGGCTTTCAGTACCAGACTAAATATCAACATCAGCACCAGCACGACGCCGACAAAACCAAGTTCTTCGGCCAATACGGCAAACACGAAGTCAGTGTGCGCTTCTGGTAGGTATTCGAGTTTCTGAATGGAGTTACCAAGCCCTTGGCCAAACCATTCACCGCGACCAAACGCCATCAAAGATTGCGTCAGCTGATAGCCACTGCCGAATGGGTCTTCCCAAGGGTCAAGAAAAGATGTGACACGGCGCATACGGTAAGGCTCGACCAGAATCAAACCGACCACAGCACCAATACCAGCGACCATCAGTGCGAGAAACTGGGTTAACTTTGCGCCCGCAATAAACAGCATGCCGAATAAGGTCACCAACATTACCACAACCGTTCCCAAATCTGGCTGTCCCAACAATAGTACGGCAAAAAATGCAAACACCATGATTGGTTTCATAAAACCACCAAAGAAAGTTTGGCGCACTTCGTCTTGCTTACGGACTAAATAGCCGGACATAAAGATAAACAGGGACAGTTTTGCGACCTCGGCTGGCTGCAAGTTAAACAGCCCCAAAGGGATCCATCGCGACGCACCATTTACAGACTTACCCGCAAGCAACACGATGATGAGCAGCGTAAAAGAGAGCCAAAGCAAATAGTGACTACGCTTGAACCACTCTTCCAAAGGCACTTGGAGAATCACCGCGGATGTGATCAACGCCAGTACAAGAAACGTCGCGTGACGGAACATAAAGTGGAAAGGCTGATCAGTCAGTCGTGAGCTGATAGGAAAAGAAGCCGACGTTACCATGATCAATCCCGTCAACATCAACCCCAACGCAATCCACACCAACTGGCGATCAAATAGCGCTTCTGGTGCAGGCTGCCTGAGCCAATTACTGATGTTGTGTTTAACGTTACCTAAACCCACGAAACGAGTGACCTTCAATTATTATGCGTATTTTTTAGCAAGTGCGGCGAATGCATCACCTCTTGCCATAAAGTTGTCGAATTGATCAAAGCTAGCACATGCAGGAGACAGCATCACCATATCACCCGCTTTTAACTGTGAAGATATCTGCTGAATCACATCTTCCATCGTATTGAAACGAATCGCAGATGGATGCAATGGTAAGAACTCATCACCATCCACGCCAAAACAACACAGCTGCAAATTGAGCGTCGCGAAAACCGGCTCTAATGGGGTGAAATCGGCGCCTTTACCAACGCCACCAACCAGTAGATACAACTTACCAGCCAGCTCCAAACCCGATAGTGCCGCCATCGTGCTCGCAATATTGGTCGCCTTAGAGTCATTCACCCATTTAACACCTTGATTATCTTTAACAACCTGGCAACGGTGTGTCAGTCCAGTGTAATTTTTAAGTGCATTCAATGTGTTGAGATAATCGATGCCTACCGCTTTGAGCAGTGCCAACACCACTAGACCATTGGACAAATTATGCTTGCCGACCAGCTTAAGTTCGTCGCTAGCAATGACGCGTTGGCCGTGGTCAAGTAACCAGGTTTTCTCACCATCGGCTTCTAAACCAAATGCCTGTTCGTCATCACCAAAGGTAACCACTGGCATATCATGGTCAGGCAAGGTTTCCTGATCATCTCGATTTACAACCGCAAGCTCGGCATGATTGAAAATACGTAATTTTGCGCTTCGGTAGTCGGCCATACTTTCATAGCGATCCATATGATCTTCTGAAAGATTCAGAAACGCTGCCGCTTTTAACTTGAGGCTAGACGTGGTTTCTAACTGGAAACTAGACAGCTCCAGCACATATAAGTCAGCCTCTTGTTCGAGTAGATCGAGCGCAGGAACGCCAATGTTACCGCCAACACCAACATTTAAACCCGCCGCTTTTGCCATTACGCCAGTTAAATCCGTGACTGTACTTTTACCATTTGATCCGGTAATCGCAACGACGGGCTTAGTGACTGCCCAGGCAAACAGTTCAATATCACCGACAACAGGGGTCCCTTGGCCTAGCACGGACTGAATTTCAGGCGTCGCAAGCGCGATACCAGGGTTGGTCACGACCAGATCGGCCTCTGCAAGCCACTCTGTATTCCAGCCACCGCTGTGCAGTTCAACCCCTTCAGGAAGGCGATCTGCTCCTGGAGGGTTAGCTCGAGTATCAATGACTTTAACCACCAGTTGTGGCTGATTTTTTCTTAGGTGTTTAACGACAGAGAGCCCGGTAATACCGAGCCCTACGACGACAACATTATGTATGTTTTGCCAACGTTCCATATTTGTTCACACTGTAACTCTTGTCTGAATAGGCGCGATTAACGCACCTTCAGTGTTGCTAGACCAATCAGAACAAGAACAATAGAAATAATCCAGAAACGCACGATAACACGAGGCTCTGGCCAACCTTTAAGTTCATAGTGGTGATGGATAGGTGCCATGCGGAAAATACGCTGACCACGTAGTTTGTAAGAACCCACCTGAAGAATAACCGACAGGGTTTCCATCACAAATACACCACCCATGATAACCAGTACAAATTCCTGACGAACCAATACTGCGATGGTACCTAGCGCACCGCCCAAAGCAAGCGAGCCTACATCGCCCATGAATACTTGCGCTGGGTAAGTGTTGAACCACAAAAAGCCAAGACCAGCACCGACAATCGCCGTACACACTACCACAAGCTCAGAAGCATGAGGCAGGTAAGGGATGTGCAGGTATTCAGAGAAGTTAACGTTACCTGTCGCCCAAGAAATAACTGCAAAGCCTGCGGCTACCAGAACCGTTGGCATAATCGCCAAGCCATCCAGACCATCAGTCAGGTTTACCGCGTTACTCGTACCGACAATCACAAAATAAGTGAAGATAATGTATAACATGCCCATTTGCGGCATGACATCTTTAAAGAATGGCACCACAAGTTGAGTTGCAGCCGTATCTTTGCCGTAAGCGTAAAGCGCGAACGCCACTACAAATGCAATTAACGACTGCCAAAAGTATTTCCAGCGCGCGATCAAACCATCGGTATTCTTACGCACTACTTTACGATAATCGTCGACAAAGCCGACTGCGCCATAGCCAAGAAGTACCGCAAGAACGGCCCAAACATAAGGGTTTGATAAATCAGCCCAAAGCAGAATAGTGATAGAAATCGCAGCCAAAATCATGATACCGCCCATGGTCGGCGTACCACGTTTGCTAAAGTGAGATTCAGGGCCTTCATTACGTACTACCTGACCGATTTGCAGCATTTGCAAACGCTTGATCATGATAGGTCCCATCCAAAGAGACAGACCTAGGGCAGTTAATACACTTAAGATTGCTCGAAAAGACAGGTATTCAAACAAGCGAAAAAAAGAGAAGTATGGCTGTAGCAGCTCGGCAAGCCAGATAATCATTAAAAATACTCCTTCAAAGCAGCAGCGACTTCAAACATACGAGCACCGTTCGATCCTTTAACCAATATGGTGTGGTTTTCAGAAACGGTTTGGTCTAGATGCTGCTTGATGTAGTCAATCATATCTTGATGTGTCTCAAAATGGCTGCCATCGCATAGGTCACTGATCACCTTTGCGTCCGCGCCATAAGTGAGAACGTGTTCAAATTTTTGTGGGGCAGCATGTTCCCCGACTTGACGATGAAGTGCAAGACTTTCCTCGCCCAATTCCGCCATATTGCCTAAAATCAGCCAGCGCTGACCTTGGAAAGCACCTAAAAGGTCAACCGCGGCCTTCATTGCGGGAACGCTGGCATTGTAGCTGTCATCGATCAATTTGATGGATTGACTCAGTTGCTCAACGTCCACTCGGCCTTTCACTTTACTCAGGTGCAATAAGCCAGATTGAATTTCGTCGATCGTTGCGCCCATTTGTAGCGCAATGATTGCAGCCGCTATCGCATTCGCAACATTGTGTTGACCAATAATACCCAGAGATAGTTCAATTTCTTGTTCATCTTCTGCGAGGTGCAGAGTAAAACTAGCTTTACCTTCTTCATTCAGTTTTATATTGGACGCATAGAAATCAGCTTGAGTGTTACTTTGTGAAAAAGTGATCACCGCCTTATCGACAAGAGCAGGTTGCCATAACGCATCACCATGACAGTCCAAATTAACAATGGCTATTCCACCAACTGACAAGCCTTGGTAGATTTCTCCTTTCGCTTGCTTAACGCCTTCAATTGAGCCAAAACCTTCAAGGTGAGCGGCAGCAACATTGTTGACCAAAGCTATATCTGGTTTCACCAATTGCGTGGTATAGGCAATTTCACCGATATGGTTTGCGCCCAACTCAATGACGGCATAGTCATCGTCTGCTTGCGAACGTAATAGCGTTAATGGCACACCAATGTCGTTGTTAAAGTTGCCTGCCGTAAACAGCACCTGCCCTTTCAACTGTAAAATGCTCGCGACCATTTCTTTTACTGTGGTTTTGCCACAACTGCCTGTAATAGCAACAGTAGGAGTCTGGCAAGATTGATGAACCCAAGCTGCGATTTCACCCAATGCAATTTTGCTGTCAGCGACCACCAATTGTGGGACATTCACATCGAGACGTTTTTGCACCAGCAAAGCTCCCGCTCCAGCATCCACCGCCTGCTGACAGAAATCATGCGCATCAAATCGTTCCCCCACTAATGCAACAAACAGGGAGCCACTATCAATGGTTCTGGTATCGGTTGAAACCACAGCGATAACGGTATCTTCACCGATCAATTCACCATGTGTAATTTCAGCAAGTTGAGACAAAGTTACTTTAATCATGATGACAGTCCTAATAGCTGCATTGCAGATTCTCTATCGGAATAATGGATCGTCTCGCCGTTACGAATTTGATAATCTTCGTGGCCTTTACCTGCCAGCAAGATAATGTCTTGGGCTGACGCATTGTCGAGCGCATATGACAGAGCCTTGAAACGGTCATGCTGAACAATCGCCTCGGCCGGTTTCGATAATCCAGCCAGCATATCTTGGACGATAAGTTCCGGGCTTTCACTACGTGGGTTATCGTCCGTTAACACAACTTTATCACCCAGACGTTCTGCGATTTCAGCCATCATAGGACGTTTGCCAGCATCACGATCTCCGCCACATCCGACGATCGCCCAAAGCTGACCTTCACAGTGAACTCGCAAAGCCTGCAACGCTTTTTCTAATGCATCTGGGGTGTGCGCGTAATCAACCACGACTTTCGCTCGGTTATCCGTCTGGAACAGTTCCATTCGGCCTAATACCGGCTGCAATTGATTCGCCGTCGCCAAAAGCGCTTGTTTGTCAAAACCTAAGCTTAGCAAAGTCGCAAACGCTAACATCAAATTCGCCGCGTTGAACTCCCCAATCAAAGGAGCATATAAGGTGCCGCTGCCAAACATACCGTCAAAATCGATAGTGATACCAGATTCGGCATACGTGACGTTGCTGGCCCACAGTGTGTTGGTAAATTCAGTTGTCGGCACTAAAGAAACCGCAATCCGATTTGGAAGATCTTTAGCCCAAGCAGCACCGACTTCATCATCAACGTTAATGATGGCTTTTTCACACTGGTGCTGGGTAAAGAGGCTAAATTTAGCGCTCGCGTAATCTTCCATCGTGCCATGATAGTCGAGGTGATCACGGCTCAGATTGGTAAACACCCCAGCCGAAAATGACAGGGCTTTCACTCGTCCTTGCACTAAGCCATGAGAAGAGACTTCCAGCGCAGTGTACTTCGCGCCCTGCTCAGCTAGTGACGCGAGCGTATGTTGAATTTCTACCGCATTGCCTGTGGTATTTGCCGCTTGTTGCAAATGATCTAAGAAACCATTACCTGTGGTCCCCATAACAGCCGCTTTAGAACCGATGAGTTCGATCCACTGCGCAATCAGTTGGGTGATGGTAGTTTTGCCATTGGTTCCTGTAACACCAATAAGATCCATTGTTGGATAAGTATAAAGTTGACCAGCAATGTCAGACAGGCAGTTATCCAAAGCATGCAAATAAATAACCGGAATGTTATCGACCAACTCTATGGTGCCATGCGTTTTATTCTCACACGCTTGTGCAATTACCGCATTCGCTCCTTGTTGAATTGCTGACGGAATAAATTTCCGCCCATCCACCACGTGCCCGACAATCGCAACAAAGGTGGTTCCGGGTTGAACTCGTCGACTGTCGAGTTCCAGTTCAGAGACAAGAACGGACGCTAAACTTGGGCAATCAACCCAAGAGGACAGCAAGATGTCCATACTGATGGCTTTAGTCATATTTGTTCTCCGAGCTTTGGCTCAGGTTTACTCAAGTTGTTTGCTAGCAAGCTAACCATGCTTACTGCTGGAATTTGTTTTCGTCTGGTGCCACGTTCAGGATCTGTAGCGCACCTTTCATAATTTCAGAAAAGACCGGAGATGCCACAGAACCACCATAGTAATCGTCACCTTGAGGTTCATTGACGATCACAACGAGTGCGATTTTAGGATCACTGACAGGTGCGAGGCCTGCGGTGTAAGTAATGTACTCATCACTGTACCCCCCTGCTGAAGCTTTACGCGAGGTACCAGTTTTCGCCCCGATTCGGTAACCCGGTACTGCCGCACGGCGAGCTGAGCCACCTTGCTGAGTTACCGTTTCTAACATATCAAGCACCTGACGCGCATGCTTGGGGCTAACGACCTGGCGAGACATATTGTTGTCGTTACTTTCGATGATGTGTATCGGCTCGTATTTACCAAGATTTCCGAGCGTGGCATAAGCGTGTGCAAGCTGAATTGGTGTAATAGAGAGACCATAGCCAAAAGAGATGGTGGCTCTTTCAATCGGCGACCAACGCGAACGACTTGGGAAAATCCCCGTCACTTCACCCACCAGGTTCAAACCAGAAAGCTCACCAAAACCAACCGAGCTGTATAATCCCAGTAGGGCTTCAACGGGCATTTGCATCGCCAGTTTAGTCACACCGACGTTACTGGATTTTTTCAGAATCATTCCCAGGCTGGCTTTACCAACCCGAGAGACATCCTTAACCCGGCTTCCACCTAATCGCAGCACGCCGTTACCAGTATCAACGATGGTATCGGTATCAGCGATTCCATTTTCTAACGCAGCCAGAATAACAAACGGCTTAATGGTTGACCCCGGCTCCATGGAGTCAGTAATCACACGGTTACGCATTTTGTAACTTTGCCAGTCACTACGATTATTCGGGTTATACGATGGCGCATTTACCATCGCCAGTACCGCACCTGTTTTAACATCCAGCATCACAACAGAGCCAGAGGTTGCACGATGGTCCGCAACTGACTGTTTAATCGCTCGATACGCAATCGCTTGTAAACGCTGATCTACGGTCAATTGCAGAGACTTACCTTCTTGTTTGTCCTGCCAGGCAATATTCTCTACCACTCGACCATAACGGTCTTTACGGATGGTCTTTTTACCTTCTTGGCCCGTCAGCCATTCATCATAACTGCGCTCTACACCTTCCAGGCCGTGGCCATCGATTCCCGTCACACCAACCAAGTGAGCACTGACCTCACCAGCAGGATAATAACGGCGAGACTCAGATTTCAGTCCGACACCTGGCAGCTTCAACTCTCGGATGTAATTCGCCATTGCTGGGCTAACCTGGCGTTGCAGATAAATAAAACGACGCGTTTCATTGCGCTTGATCTTATCGATCAGCCCCTGACGCTCAATGCCAAGAACGTCAGCCAGCGCATACCAGCTTTGAGTTTGACTGAGCGCATTTTCTTTAAAGATGGTCGCCGGATCGGCCCAAACGGCTTCAACAGGTACACTGACGGCAAGAGGTTCTCCGTTTCGATCAGAGATGATGCCTCGTGCAGAAGGAATGGACTTCACTCGAACAGAGCGAAGATCACCTTGTTTGATCAGGTTATCAGGCTCAACGATTTGGATGTACGCCACACGCCCAACCAGTAGTGCAAACGCACAGAAGACGAAAAACAGTAACAGATGGAAACGCCAACGAATCAAAAATGACTCTTCTACCTCGACTTTTGCCGCTTTTTTTTCGACTTTCTTCTCATCGACTGCAGCTTTTGTTTTTGCGGGAACCTTCCGCTTATTTCCTTGTTTGGTACTGGTTTTCTTTCTGATCATTTTAGTGTGATAACCACTTCTTTATCGCCATCAGGTCGTTTCATTTCAAGCTCCTTTTTTGCAAGGTCTTGAACTCGACTATGTTCTGCCAGGGCGGTTTCTTCCAACATCAGGTTGCGCCATTCGCTGTCTAGTCGCTCTCGCTCAACCAGAGTAAGGTCTTTTTCGGTGATCGCTTGACGCGCATGGTGGGTAGCAAATACCACTCCCATTGCTGATGCCAGGATAAGAAGCAACAACAATAATGGCCAACGACCAACAGTGAATAAGTCCGTGGCAATCAACTTAGCAAGGTTAGGAGTGGATTTCGTCATAATAATTAAAGCTTTTCAGCAATTCTTAACACAGAACTGCGTGAACGAGGGTTTAGGTCAATTTCTTGTTTACTTGGCTTAATCGCTTTACCAATGGCTTTCATGTTCGCACTACCCAGCTCTTTGATTTGTGCCTCGGTCAGTGGAATACCATGCGGAACGTCCGGCCCTTTGCTCTCTTTGCGGATAAAGCGTTTTACCATACGGTCTTCCAACGAATGGAAACTGATGACTGACAAACGCCCTTCAGGAGCAAGAATACTCGCCGCACCTTTTAGCGCAGTATCGATCTCTTCTAGCTCACTGTTGATGTAAATACGAAATGCCTGAAATGCGCGCGTCGCAGGGTGTTTTTTTTCTTTAAAGCTTTTTGGTGCCGCTTCAGAGATCAGTTTTGCCAGTTGACCAGTACGAAGCATCGGCTCGTTCTCTTCGTTTTCACGGTATTCAACAATCGCACGAGCAATACGGCGCGCATGTTTGTCTTCACCAAATTCGCGAATGACCCAGGTGATGTCATCCAGATCCGCTTCCATTAGCCACTGAGATACCGGGATGCCCGTGGTTGGATCCATGCGCATGTCCAGTGGGCCATCTTTCATAAAGCTAAAACCCCGCTCAGCGTCATCAAGCTGAGGAGAAGAAACGCCTAAATCCAGTAAAACGCCATCGACTTTACCAACTAAATCATAGTCTTCGGCGTATTCAGCAATACCCGAAAAAGGGCCATGGATGATGGTAAAACGAGGATCGTCAATCTTGCCTGCTTCTGCGATAGCCTGTGGGTCGCGGTCAATACTGTAAAGTCGGCCGTTTTCACCTAGCTTAGATAAAATCGTACGGCTGTGACCGCCTCGGCCAAATGTTCCATCGATATAGATACCGTCAGGTTTGATTGCCAGGCCATCAATGGATTCATTTAATAACACGGAAATATGTTGAAAGGTTTCGGTCATAGCTTTCTCGTTGAATAATCTTGAAGCGACTTTAAGGACGTGTTGTTCTCTCATGCTGATTTAATCAGCGAGTGAATAATAGTTCCTAGTGTACTGATTTCCCACATCATCGCCACCACAAGTCTGGAGTGAGACGTGATTTAACACCAAGTTTATTGGTAATGACGCAGTCTGAGTCAATAAAATGCAAAAAACCCATCATTACTAAGAAGTAATGATGGGTCTCGAATAGTTGGAGCCGACACATAAGCCGGGTTCTGTTCCGCTTGCGCGGCGGTAGCCATTCGTCTAGGCCAGCAATCACTCACTGGCTCGAGCAACCTACCCGCCTCCTTACGCGAGCAACGCAATGTGGAGGCCTATTTGGTCTTGCTTCAGGTGGAGTTTACCCTGCTACGAACTATTACTAGTCGCCCGGTGCGCTCTTACCGCACCCTTTCACCCTTACCTGTGCCCTAGGGCCATCGGCGGTCTTCTCTCTGCTGCACTTGTCGTAGGCTTGCGCCCCCCAGGCGTTACCTGGCACCTTGCTCTATGAAGCCCGGACTTTCCTCCCCTTTGTCAGTCTCCCGAAGGACGTCAACGTCAGTTTCCCGAAGGACCTCAACGTCAGTCTCCCGAAGGACATCAACAAAGCAGCGACTACCCAGTCAGCTCCGGGGCGGATTGTATAGAGTTCTCACTTCAGAGTCTAGTGAGATCACAGATATGATGTAAGGAATGCATCAAATGATGTTTTTTTACTCGAATAACACCCCGCCATAACGTTAAGTCAGCACAAAAAGAAAGGGCTGATAAAAATCATCAGCCCTAATCAATTTTGCTTGGTAAACCCGTTTAGGCAGAAGCCGCCTTATCAATCCAGGTTTTCTAAACCCCATTTATACAGAGCATTCTTTTTAAGGTTATGAATTTCTGCCACCAACGCCGCCGCCTTTTTAAGTGGCAATTCTTTGGTCAAAATGCTCAGTGTACGTAACGCATCGTCAGGCAAAGAGTCATCCGCGGTTTCACGATGGCCATGAATCAGTAACACCATTTCTCCGCGCTGTTGATTATCGTCGCTTTTCACCCACTCGATTAACTCTCCAAGCGGCATACCTTGAATAGTTTCAAACGTTTTGGTCAACTCTCGCGCCAAAACAACTTCTCGTTCAGGGCCAAGAACGTCTAACATATCTTGTAGGGAGTCTAAAATGCGATGTGGCGACTCATAAAAGATACAAGTGCGCTCTACCGATGCTATTTCTAAAAACTTGTCTTTACGCCCTTTGCTTTTCGGCGGTAAGAATCCTTCAAAACTGAATCGGTCAGATGGCAAACCAGAAGCACTTAACGCCGTGATAACCGCACACGCACCAGGAAGAGGCACAACTCTTACGCCCGCTTGACGACATTTTGTCACCAGATGGTACCCTGGATCGCTGATTAAAGGTGTACCCGCGTCAGAAACCAGCGCGATGGACTGACCTGAAAGTAGCTTTTCAACCAAAACCTGCGCTTTTTGCTGTTCGTTGTGATCATGCAACGCAAAAGTTTTGGTTTGAATATTGAAGTGAGACAGTAATTTCCCCGTATGTCGGGTATCCTCAGCTGCAATGATGTCCACATTCGACAGAACTTCGATAGCACGTTGGGTGATATCTGCTAAATTTCCGATTGGAGTCGGTACGATATAGAGAGTTGGCCCCTCATTCGGCAAATTATTTTTATCTGTCATTTGTTTACCATCACTTCAACGATTAATATAAAGACAATTTTGTACAAAATTATAGAGAACTCACGGCAATGATTAACCATAAGAGACTCAGTGTACCACGCATACTCACTCCTGTTGCACTAGCAATTACACTCGCTGCCTGTTCTTCAGGCCCGAGACAACCTGATGGTGTAGATGTCACACTTGAGCCTACCCAGTCAGTGCAGAGCTACATAATTCAAGCTGACAGTTCGGAAGGCAGCGTGCAAAACGACTGGTTGATCATGGCAGCCAAAGCCGCAATTCAAGCCAACCAATTTGATCAGGCTGACCTGCTGATCACGCGACTTTCTCGCCAACAGTTGTCAGAAGTACAACAGGCAGAGTGGCAACTGGCGCGAGCGACCATACAGCAAAAGCAAGGTAATTACTCTCAGTTACTTCAGCTTCTGAACTTTAAGCCTTGGTGGAAACTGCCAAACGACCAGTGGAAGGACTATTATGCGTTACGTGCAGACGCTTACCAAAGCCTGAACCAGTCATTTGAAGCAAACCGCGAACTGGTCATGCTAGGTCAGTATTCCTCTTCTTCAGAACAACGCGAACTTTCCAGCCGTATTTGGATGAACTTTGGTAGCTACTCAGAAGCAGAACTGACATCACTAAGCACTGCACCAAACGAAGAAGTGTTGAGTGGTTGGTTGCAACTGGCGATTTACTCTAAAGCGATGTCAGGTAATCTTTCTCAACTAAGAAATACACTGGAACGTTGGTTAACAGAAAACCCATCACATCCAGCCGCTGTTTACACGCCAGAAGAAATTCAAAATATTCTGTCTCTCAACATTATTAAGCCAAATAATACGGCGTTACTACTGCCGCTGACGGGGAAATTTGCGCCTCAAGCACAGCTGATCCGTGAAGGCTTCATGTTTGCGATGATGAATGATGAGAATCGTGACGAGAGCACAAGCTTAACCGTTATCGATACGCACGCGTACAGCGCCGATCAAATCAGGCAGCGTCTAATCAACGAAAATATCGATTTTGTTGTCGGCCCTCTGCAAAAAGAAAATGTGGAACTACTGCAAACTTCAATGGATGGCTCTGCAGCTGGTGGCCCGACGATTCCAGCCCTAGCTTTGAACATTCCTGAAGAAATCCAACCGGGCAGTAATATCTGCTATCTGGCACTTTCACCAGAGCAAGAAGTGGCTCAAGCAGCTAAGTACCTGTTCAAGCAAGGTTATAATTTTCCGCTAATCCTTGCCCCTAAAGGCAGTTACGGCGAGCGAGTGGTTGAAGCGTTTAACGAAGAGTGGAATAAATACAGCTCAAACAAAGTCGCAACCAGCTACTTTGGTGATAAACGACAACTGCAAAAAGACATCAATGACGTATTCGGCCTGCAGGAAAGTAAGCAGCGTATCGCTCAGATGCAATCGCTGATGAAAATTAAACTTGAAACTCAGCCACGTAGCCGTCGCGACGTAGATGCGGTTTACATTGTTGCGAGAAGTTCAGAGCTGACTTTGATTAAACCCTTTATCGAAGTCGCGATTAACCCGGACGCCAAGCCGCCACAAATCTTCTCTAACTCTCGTAGTAATAGCGGTGGCGCGACCTACGATGACTTAACAGGCATTATTTACAGCGACATCCCGCTACTGATTGACCCAGATCCAACGGTTGCCGCTGAAATGAAAGAGCTATGGGCAGAACAATCCAATATGGAAGTCCGCCTAAAAGCACTTGGAATGGATGCATACAAGCTGATTGGCGAACTGCCTCAAATGAAGCTTGTTCCAGGGCTATCTATCCGAGGTCAGACAGGCGTTCTAAGCCTCGACAACAACTGTATTGTACAACGTGAGCTAAGCTGGGCTGAGCGTGGGGCTCTTCAGTAAACGTCAGATAGGTAATCAATATGAAACCCTGGCGAAGCGGTATCTACTTCGCCAGGGTTTACGCTTTGTTGAGCAAAATTTTCTGACAAAAGTCGGCGAAATTGATTTAATCTTCCAACAAGGTGAAACTATCGTCTTCGTCGAAGTCAAATATCGTAATAATGATCGTTTTGGCTCGGCAGCGGAAATGGTCACTCGCGCCAAAATGCGCAGACTGATCAAAACCGCAAATATCTGGCTAAGTCGCCAGAAACAGCCCATACATACAATCGATTACCGGTTCGATGTTATCGCCATTCAAGATAATGGCCGAGATATTAACTGGATACAAAACGCAATATCTGAAGGATAAGCGATGCTAGACAGCATTAAAGACAGCTTTACAGAAAGTATTCAAATTCAAATTGCAGCTGCTGAAGCACTGCCAGACGCTATTACTCATGCAGCTCAAGCCATGGTTTCGAGTTTGCTGAACGGAAACAAAATTCTATGCTGCGGCAACGGTGGAAGTGCCGCCAACTCACAACAGTTTGTCTCTTGCCTGTTAAATCGCTTTGAGACAGAGCGCCCAAGCCTGCCGGCCATGGCTCTGACCGCTGACAACACAACGCTTACCGCTGTTGCCAACGACTACCATTATCAGGAAATATTCTCTAAGCAAGTCCGTGCATTTGGCCAACCGGGTGACATTCTTCTTGCCTTGTCGACCAGTGGCAATAGCAAGAACATCATCAAAGCAATGGAAGCGGCGGTAACTCGCGACATGACTATCATTGCACTCACAGGCAAAGACGGCGGTGAGATGGCAGGTCTACTGGGTGAAAACGACGTCGAGATTCGAATCCCGTCTCATCGCACAGCACGCATTCATGAAGTCCACATGGTGACCCTACATTGTTTATGTGATTTGATTGACCAAGTACTTTTCCCTGCTCACGAAGAATAACTCAGATCGAGAATCAGAATTATGTTACGCAGCCTCATCATTTTATTTACTGTGCTTAATCTTAGTGGTTGTGCAGGTTTGTTCATTGCAGGCGCTGCAACGACAGCCAATATCGTCACTGATACACGTACGACCAAGCAGATCTGGCAAGACAACAACATTGAGTTTGAAGTCGCCGCCATAGGCAATAAGCAGCCATTTAAAGGTCAAGCTCGTGTTTTCGCCAGCTCATACAATGGAACTGTGGTACTGATGGGTCAGGCTCCAACTCAGGCCTTAATAAATGACCTGGAGAAAAGAACCCGCGAACTCTCAGGTGTGAAAGTCATTCACAACCAAATGAAGCAAAAAGCGCCGCTAACGGTTACGCAAATCAGTAATGACAGCTGGATTACCACGAAAGTAAAATCCTCGCTGCTTACTGATGAGCAGCTAAATGCTGTCAAAGTAAAAGTGATTACTGAAGATAGTGAAGTATTTCTGTTCGGCTATGTCACAGAAGCACAGAGTCAGCGAGCGATAGAAATCGCACGTAACGTCTCGGGGGTAAAGCAAGTGATTAATGGCTTCCAGTACGGAGAGACAGAGCCCGTTGAAGTTGATTTACCGAATAATAGTGCCAAACCCGTGCAAAGTGACACAAGCGAAGCTGGTGAAGCAAATGTTGAGGTATTCACTATCAGTGAATGATCACTAAAATCAAGAGACCAAAAAAAAGCAGCGTAATCGCTGCTTTTTTTATTTTATAACTCTTAAGCTTGGTTTGCCTTTCGGACGAGGTGCTTCACTTTCATTGTCACCAGACTCCGAGTCCGCAGCAACTTGAGGTGTATCGTCACTCACCGTCGTAAACGATGGGGATTGCTCTTCTTCCATCGTCTCTTCTTCGATATGAGTATAAGCCTCTTCAGGTTCAAACATAGTACCAGCACCATTTTCACGTGCATAAATAGCTTGAACCGCATAAACAGGCACAATTACCGAATGTGGACGACCGCTAAAGCGAGCATGGAAGGTAATCGCATCGTTACCCAACTCAAGATTGCCAACGGCACGAGGGGCAATATTCAGGATAATCTGACCATCTTGAATAAACTCAACAGGTACACGTACGCCTGGCATGGTTGCATCAACAACCAAATGAGGAGTTAAGTCATTGTCTACCAACCAGTCATAAAACGCACGAAGCATGTAAGGACGGCGGGCAGTCATTTTTGCAATATCCATAATGTATCTAAATCGCTTAACGAACTAGACGCATTTCACGTTCAGCTTCAGTCAAAGAAGCAAGGAATGAATCACGTTCAAATACGCGGTTCATGTAAACCTTGATCTCTTTAGAACCTGGGCCAACAAGCTCGATACCAAGTTGAGGCAAACGCCACAATAAAGGTGCTAAGTAGCAATCGATCAAGCTGAATTCTTCACTCATGAAGTACTCATATTCTGCAAAGATTGGTGCCAGAGTCAGAAGATCGTTACGAAGTTTCGTACGCGCTTTTTCTGATTCTTCCGCGTTACCTTTCATTACTTTTTCAGCTAACGAGTACCAATTGCGTTCGATACGGTACATCATCAAACGGCTGTTACCACGGGCAACAGGGTAAACCGGCATTAGAGGTGGATGAGGGAAACGCTCGTCCAAGTACTCCATGATAATTTTTGAATCGTAAAGCGCAAGCTCACGATCCACAAGAGTTGGCACTGATTTATATGGGTTTAGCTCGATAAGTTCAGCAGGAAGGTTAGCTTCATCAACAAGCTCAACTTCAACACTTACACCTTTTTCAGCCAGTACAATGCGAACCTGATGGCTATACAAATCTGATGCACTTGAGAAAAGAGTCATCACAGAACGTTTATTGGCAGCTACAGCCATGGAGCCCTCCAGTACACTTACAAATAAAAACAATGGAGGCTAAGCCTCCATTGTACAGTCAATTAAAAATTGGGAATTAGCACGGTATTTTAGCACAATTAATGCACATCACGCCAATACTCTTTCTTAAGCAACACAACGATGATAGTCAGGATGACTAAGAAGCCCATCACCCACCAACCAATCGCATGGCGTTCTAGCTGCACAGGGTCACCAGAGTAAACCAGGAAGTTAACCAGATCACCCACCGCTTTGTCGTATTCGCCTGTACTTAGTTCACCAGTACCATCTGTTTCAGTACCAACAACAACTTTGACTTCTTCACCATCAACAACGTGAGTCTCGTACACTGGCGTTGGGATACCTTGTAGCTCTTCAAGTACATGTGGCATACCAACACTTGGGAATACAATGTTGTTTACGCCAAACGGACGTGATGGATCCACATAGAATGAACGTAAGTAAGTGTATAGCCAATCCGCACCACGAACTCGAGCAACCAGCGTCAAATCTGGCGGTGGAGCACCGAACCAGTTTGCCGCTTGCTTAGGTGGCATAGAGTTAACCATCAGATCACCGATTTTCGCCTCTGGGTTGAAAATCAGGTTCTCTTTCATTAAGTCTGTTGGAATTTCCAAATCTGTTGCGACACGCTCATAACGCTGGTATTGCGTAGAGTGACAGCCAAAACAGTAGTTCATGAATAATTTCGCGCCGTTTTGCAGCGAAGCTTTATCCGATAGGTCCACGTGTGCTTTATCAAGCGGCACACTGGCACCCGCTGCCATCGCTAAAGATGGCAACATAGCAAATAGAATTACAATCCACTTCTTCATTTGAATGTCACCCTCTCTGGTAATGGTTTAGTTGCTTCATTTTTGCTGTAGAAGAACAGCAGCACAAAGAACATGAAGTAACCCAAACTAAAGATTTGTGCTAGTAGTGTGTATGTTGGCGTTGCAGGTAACGCACCCAAAATACCTAGCGCAATGAAGCTGATTGTGAATTGGATAATATTTAACAGATGAAGTTTGCTACGGTAACGGTAAGAACGCACTTTACAACGATCCAACCACGGTAGTACAAACAGAACTGCAATTGATGCTCCCATCAGGATTACACCCAACAGTTTGTCTGGAACCGCACGCAAGATTGCATAGAACGGTGTGAAGTACCATACAGGAGCAATGTGTGCAGGCGTCTTAAGCGGGTTTGCAGCTTCAAAGTTAGGCGGCTCTAGGAAGTACCCCCCCATTTCTGGGTTGAAGAACAACACGTAACAGAAGAAGAACAAGAAACCAGCTACACCAACCAAATCTTTTACCGTACCGTAAGGGTGGAACGGGATAGAATCGATGATGTCGTATTTTTTCGAGTAGTAATCGTGGAACTTGAATTGCGTTTGGTAATCATCGCCCATTGTGCCTTTCGGCAGTTTAGTCTCGATACCGTCAGGGTTGTTTGAGCCAACCTCGTGCAGTGCCAATACGTGAAGTACGATAAGCAGAAGCAGTACGATTGGTAGCGCAATAACGTGAAGAGCGAAGAAACGGTTCAACGTTGCACCAGAGATGATGTAGTCACCACGGATCCAAAGTGTTAAATCATCGCCAATAACCGGAATTGCACCAAATAGAGAAATGATAACCTGCGCACCCCAGTATGACATTTGCCCCCATGGTAGTAGGTAACCCATGAACGCTTCAGCCATAAGAACTAAGAAGATCAACATACCGAAGATCCACAATAGTTCACGAGGCTTTTGGTAAGAGCCGTAGATAAGACCACGGAACATGTGCAGGTACACAACAACGAAGAATGCTGAAGCACCAGTAGAGTGCATATAGCGCAACAACCAGCCGTATTCAACATCACGCATGATGTATTCGATAGACGCAAACGCACCTTCACCAGAAGGAACGTAGTTCATCGTTAGCCAAATGCCGGTTAGGATTTGGTTAACAAGAACCAACATCGCCAGAGAACCAAAAAGGTACCAAAAGTTGAAGTTCTTCGGCATTGGATATTCAGATAAATGCTTTTTATAAGCATTCATGGCTGGAATACGTTTTTCTACCCAGTCTAACATTGCTTGCATTATGCATCCCCCTCATCAACACCGACAATGAGCTTCGTGTCGCTCAAATACATGTGCTTAGGAACGACAAGGTTCAGTGGTGCAGGTACACCCTGGAACACTCGCCCAGCCATATCAAATTTAGAGCCATGACAAGGACAGAAGAATCCAGATCTCACTCCCTGAACCTGCTCTGAGAACGAGTCCGGTAGATAGGTAGGTGAACAGCCTAAGTGCGTACAGAAACCAACCGCAACGAAATACTCTTCCTTAATCGAGCGAAACTCGTTCTGAGCATATTCTGGTTGTTGCTCCATTTCTGATTGAGGATCACGGAGCTTATCGTTAATCGTCTTCAGATTGTCCAGTACGCTTTGAGTACGGCGGACAATCCATACAGGTTTACCCTGCCACTCAACACGAACCAATTGGCCTGGTTCGATTTTACTGATATCCACTTCCACCGGTGCACCCGCCGCTTTGGCTTTAGCACTCGGATTCCATGATTTGATAAAAGGCACGGCGACAGCGACTGCCCCTAACCCACCCACAACTGCCGTTGTAGCGGTTAGAAAACGCCTGCGACCGTTATTTAAAGGCGCGTTGCTCATCCAAACATTCTCCCATTTGCTCCCTTGGATAGTTATTATTCCGCTTATAAGAGCATGGCTAACACATAATGAATTTCGTTATATTTATTGGGAGGAAATGATAAAGAAAACCCTACTTTTTGACAAGATAAAGCTACCTTTTTGTAACATTTGTGAGGCAAATCGCCCGTGTCGTCACAAAAGCAGTAAAATAATAAATGTTTGATGTGATTTGTAACAAGAAAGCGAAAGGAAGCGACACGAAATAACGAGGTTTATCCCTTTTATATCGGTTGTTTTCAGTCAATTAAGCTAGCAGAGGAAGAATTAAAACAAGCAGCTTAGTGGCAAAACTTATTAAAACTTTGTAGCACATAAAATTAAGATAAAACTTAATAATGATTCAAAGAATTGTTGCGTGGATATTAAGGAAGACCTGAGGAAATAATATCGAATGAGGGTCGTGTTTTTTCAATCCAATAAAAACAAAAAGCTCGGCATATAGCCGAGCTTTTGGTGCACAGTATCCAGAATAAATCTGGCAAGCATAATTTCCGAAAAGGAAATTAACGCTTAGAGAACTGTGGACGACGACGTGCTTTACGTAGACCAACTTTCTTACGTTCAACGCAACGTGCGTCACGAGTAACGTAGCCAGCTGCGCGTAGAGCAGGACGTAGAGACTCATCGTATTCCATAAGCGCGCGAGTGATACCGTGACGGATAGCACCAGCTTGACCAGAAATACCGCCGCCTTTTACTGTTACGTAAAGGTCTAGCTTGTCAGTTAGTTCAACTAGCTCTAGAGGTTGTTGTACAACCATACGTGCTGTTGGACGACCGAAGTATTCGTCAAGGTTACGCTTGTTTACTACAATGTTACCGCTGCCTGGTTTGATGAAAACACGTGCAGCTGAGCTTTTGCGACGGCCAGTGCCGTAGTATTGATTCTCTGCCATTTTCGAAATCCCCAATTAGATGTCTAGTACTTGTGGTTGTTGAGCAACATGGTTGTGCTCAGCGCCCGCGTAAACTTTAAGCTTACGGTACATAGCACGGCCTAGAGGACCACGAGGAAGCATGCCTTTAACTGCAAGCTCAAGAGCCATCTCAGGTTTACGATCGATCAACTTTTCAAAAGTGATAGATTTTAGACCACCTGGGAATTCAGAGTGACGGTAGTACACTTTGTTCTTAGCTTTGTTACCAGTTACAGCAACTTTCTCAGCGTTAACAACGATGATGTAATCACCAGTATCAACGTGAGGAGTGTATTCAGCTTTGTGTTTGCCACGTAGGCGAGATGCAATTTCACTTGCTAGACGGCCAAGAGTTTTACCTTCAGCGTCTACAACGTACCAGTCGCGTTTTACAGTTTCTGGTTTAGCAACGAAAGTTTTCATGCTAATAATAACCCGTTAATTAAATTTTAAACTTTAAAGGAACACCCTTTGGTGCTCCCACACTGTCTAAGAGCCCAGTCATCACCCCTTCGAGTCGTTGGTACTCTCGACCTTCATTGTCGAAATAACTTCGATAATCAGGTCTGCAGTAACGGTGGGTCGCAGGATTATAGAGAAGACCGAAGAAAAAATCACCTTTTTTTGCGCCAAATCACTAATTTTTTCTTCAGTTTTTTTGAAACAAGTAGATTTAAGCCAAATGCTCTCTTGCGAGATACTCATGACTCTGCATCTCAGTCAACCGAGATAGACAGCGCTTAAACTCAAATTCAAGCTGGCCTTGAGTATATAAGCTATCCATCGGCACTTGCGCAGAAATAATCAGCTTAACATGTCGCTCGTAAAATTCATCGACCAGGGCAATAAAGCGTCGTGCAGCGTCGTCTATTTTACCACTCATCTGCTCTACATCGGCGAGCAATACCGTGTGATAGATGCGTGAGAGTTCAATGTAATCGTTCTGGCTTCGGGTGGTTTGGCATAGCTGGGCAAAAGAAGCGTGCAATACACCGTCGCTGGCTTCGATAACATCGATATTTCGATGGTTAATTTCTATCTGATGCGACACATGCTGGCGCTCACCTGTCAGTTGCTGGTAGTACTTATTCAGGTTGATTGTCGCCTGATCGTCAAGCGGATGATGATAGATCTCGGCCTGCTCCAGAGTTCGTAAGCGATAATCCACCCCGCTATCAACATTCAAAACATCGCATCGAGCCAGAATCATATCGATTGCAGGCAAGAATCGCGCTCTCTGTAGACCATTACGATAGAGGTTTTGTGGCTCAATATTCGAAGTCGCGACCAAAACCATCTGACGCTTAAACATCTCCTGCAGTAACGTCGCCAGAATCATTGCATCGGTAATATCAGAGACAAAGAATTCATCAAAGCACACCACGTCCGCTTCTTTTTTGAACTTATCAGCCACTTTTGATAGCGGGTTTTCAACATCGCCTAGTTGCCTCAGTTCATCGTGCACTCGATACATAAATCGATGAAAATGCACACGCATCTTTCTGTCTGTTGGCAACGCATCATAAAAAGCATCCATCAAGTAGGTTTTACCTCGCCCTACACCACCCCAAAAGTACAAACCTTTAGGTGGATCAGGCATTTCAACTTTTTTACCCATGAGCTTTTGCCATTTAGAAAGTTGAGGCGTTGGTGCAGACTGAAATTCAACAATAGCATGGTAGAGCTTATCTAAAGCAGTGACTGCTTGATGTTGGGCTTCATCACGCTGGAATCCATGTTCTGCTATATCTTTTTGATATTGTTCTAGTGGTGTCATCGCATTAAGTCGTTTTAGAGGTACAAGGAAAGTGTCACCTCGGGGGCAATGTCTGATTAGAGAGAATTAATGATCAGTCCCCGAAGACATACTGCTATTTTTCTTTATCGGCCGTTCAAGCCATAGTAACATGGACGAACACCGTGTGTAACTAAGCAGTAAAAGACTTGTTAAAACAAATATAAGGAGCAGTTATGCCTTGGATTCATGCAATTGTGGGTTTGCTGGTCGGTACAATAGTAGGCGTAGTCATTAGCAGACTAACCACCCCTGAATACAAAAAACAGAAGTCTGTACAGAAAGAACTTGAGTCGGCGAAGTTTGAACTAGAACAACAACGCCAAGAGCTC
Source organism: uncultured Vibrio sp. (assembly GCF_963675395.1). NCBI lineage: Bacteria > Pseudomonadati > Pseudomonadota > Gammaproteobacteria > Vibrionales > Vibrionaceae > Vibrio > uncultured Vibrio sp. The sequence goes on from NZ_OY776223.1 coordinate 1,430,821, forward strand.
GTTGACCACTTTGCCCAAACCGCAGAAATGCTGGATACCTTAGGTAAAGATTACACCAAGCTGTATCAGCATTTAGCGAAGACCTCTTCTGAACTTCTGCCTAATTTACCTGAACAAGATAATCCGTTTGATAAAAAGACGGCGATGGCTTCAGAGCAGATCAAAGAAGAACAGCCAAATGTGAACGAGCAGCCTAAAGACTATGCTAATGGCGCAACTGGTCTTTTAAAGGATCAAGAGAAAGAAGTGATTACAGCACCTGAAGCGGTCACTGCCAAGGCATCATAACCTCTCTTACCTCCCCTACTAGGTCGATACAAAACTCATTTTGTATCGACCGTTTTTGAACTTTTCTTAAACCATCATCTCTAACTTACTTGTGAACTGCTACCCCTTTTGATTATCCCAACTAATCCCTATATTACTAACAGTTAGGATATTTCTTTTTGGCAGACATGTTTCAAGAGGAGTTATTGGATGAAAAAACCACTGCTTGCACTGACCGTTCTTTCTCTAAGTTTGAGTTCTATCATCACGCCAATTCAGGCGACGGCAGCCCTGCCGCTTAGCATGGATGGTCAGCAATTACCTAGCCTCGCACCAATGCTGGAAAAAGTGACCCCGGCAGTAGTTAGCATTGCGGTAGAAGGCAAACAGGTGCAAACCAGCCGCATTCCAGAACAGTTTCAGTTTTTCTTTGGCCCCGACTTCCCTACGGAGCAAACGCGGGAGCGTCCATTCCGCGGTCTAGGGTCTGGTGTCATCATTGATGCGAACAAAGGTCATATCGTAACGAATTATCACGTAATAAAAGGCGCGGATAAGATTCAAGTACGCTTGTATGACGGACGAGAATATGACGCAGAGTTAATCGGTGGCGATGAAATGGCCGATGTAGCACTGCTTAAATTGGAAAAAGCTAAGAACCTAACGCAAATTAACATCGCAGACTCAGACAAACTGCGCGTGGGTGACTTTACGGTTGCGATTGGTAACCCATTCGGTCTCGGTCAAACCGTCACTTCAGGTATTGTTTCCGCCCTTGGCCGAAGCGGCTTGAATGTTGAAAACTTCGAGAACTTCATTCAAACCGATGCAGCGATTAACAGCGGCAACTCAGGTGGTGCACTGGTCAACTTAAATGGTGAACTGATCGGTATCAACACCGCAATTTTGGGTCCAAATGGCGGCAATGTAGGGATTGGCTTTGCGATTCCTTCTAACATGATGAAAAATCTGACCGAGCAAATCTTAGAGTTTGGTGAAGTGAAACGTGGCATGTTGGGTGTTCAAGGTGGCGAAGTAACCTCGGAGCTAGCAGAAGCACTTGGCTACGAGTCTAGCAAAGGGGCATTTATTGGTCAGGTTGTTCCAGACAGCGCGGCTGATAAAGCTGGGTTAAAAGCTGGTGACATCATCGTGTCCGTAAATGACAAGTCTATCAATACCTTCTCTGAATTACGCGCAAAAGTCGCAACACTGGGCGCAGGTAAAAAGATCACCCTAGGTGTTGTACGTGATGGTAAAGACAAAACTTTCGACGTCACGCTTGGCGAGTCAACCAACATCAAAGCGAAAGCGGAAACACTGCATGATGGCCTTAAAGGTGCTGAGTTAAGTAACACGAACCAGAGTGATTCAGTTCAAGGTGTGAAAGTAACCAGCGTTGTTGAAAACTCACCAGCAGCACAATACCAGTTACAAGAAGGTGATATCATTATCGGTGTAAACCGTCAGCGTGTGAAAAATCTAGCTGAGCTTCGTGCCATTGTAGAGAAGCACAAAGGCGTACTAGCACTCAATATTCAACGCGGCGATCGTACCATTTACCTGGTAATCCGATAGCAATATTCGTCCAAAGATGAATAGGTAGAAGCGCGTTGGATACACGACATTCGGTGACAGAGCTCTAATACTTTGATGAACTTTTCATCGGACAATTAAAAGGACAGCACAATCACGTGCTGTCCTTTTGTTATTTTTCAATGTAATGCTATTCTTCATCTTCCGATGCCAGTTTGGCGTTCATACATGGAGAGGATATGCTTAGCTTTTTATTACGTTCTGTCTTTTTAGGCTTAGCAACCGCCGCCGTTGTCCTACTTGCAGTTCCATCTTTACGTAATAGCGTAATTCCGGCAGCACTTGATCCTCAACCAAGTAACATCACCTCTCTTGAGATTTCTTTCAATCAAGCAGTAAGAAAAGCCGCTCCTGCCGTGGTAAATATTTACAGTCGCAAGTATGTAGAAAATGATCGCAACAAGCTTTCTACACAAGGGCTAGGCTCAGGTGTAATTGTCAGTGAGAAAGGCTACATCATTACCAACTACCATGTTGTCGCACAAGCAGACCAAATCGTTGTAGCGTTGCAAGATGGTAGAGCGGCCGCTGCGCAGCTTGTCGGTACAGACAAACGTACCGATATTGCCGTGTTGCGCGTTGAGGGTACGAACCTGCCCGTGATACCACTCAACTCAGAATACAAACCTCAAGTTGGAGATGTGGTACTGGCCATTGGCAACCCATACAACTTGGGACAAACCACGACCTTTGGCATTATCTCCGCAACTGGACGCTCCTCTATCAGCGATGGGCGCCAAGCCTTCATTCAAACTGACGCAGCGATCAACGAAGGTAACTCAGGAGGTGCACTGGTGAATACCCAGGGTGAGCTAGTCGGAATCAACACGGCTTCGTTCCAGCAAGCAACCGATTTAGAAACCTATGGAATTTCCTTCGCCATACCAGCACCACTTGCCAGTAAAATCATGCAAAAGATCATTGCTGACGGCCGTGTGATTCGTGGTTATATCGGCATTGATGGTCAAGATATTAATGCCGTCACTGCTCGCTTGCTCGGTAATCAGCATATTGGAGGCATTGTTGTACTCGGTATCGACCCTAACGGTCCAGCAAGTGATGCTGGTTTCGAGAAACAAGACATTATTATTAGTATTGACGGCAATAAAGTTCAGGGACGTCAAAGCGTGATGGATATCGTCACCGATTTACGTCCCGGCACAACGGTAGACGTAGGCATCATTCGGAAAGGTAAAGAGATCACGTTAAAAGTCACGATTGCCGAAGATAAACAAGAAGCATAAAAAATCCCAGCTACAGGCTGGGATTTTTGTTTTTATTCGCTTTCGCTCGATTCTTCAGTGCAACTCGACTCACCGAGATCAACTTCGATTCGTGTCACTCGTTGTAAGCCTCTTGGCAGCAGACTGCCTCGACGACCACGCTCACCACGGAAGTTATCCAAGTCGGTAGGCTTTAATCCCAGCTTACGCTTACCCGCATAAAGTGTCAGAGAAGCGCCCTGTGGCAAAGCCATCAGATGAGATAATACTTCTTCACGCTCTTTCGCTTTCGCCGCAGGAATGTTAATGATCTTATTCCCTTTACCTTTTGCCAATTGTGGCAGGTCTTTAATTGGGAACAACAACATACGTCCTTGGTTCGTAATCGCCAAGATTTCATCAGAATCTAAATCTTCAACCTCTTTAGGCGTCATCACTTCTGAGTTCGCCGGTAAGGTCACCAGAGCTTTACCACTGCGGTTCTTCGACAATAAGTCAGAACCTTTACATACAAAGCCGTAACCCGCATCAGAGCCCACTAGCCATAGCTGCTCTTCTTCGCCCATAATAACCTGGCGAATGCTGCTACCAGGCGTGATGTTCAGGCGACCAGTAATTGGCTCACCCTGGCTACGCGCAGAAGGTAAAGAGTGCGACTCAAGCGAGTAGCTTCGCCCATCACTACCAAGGAACACTGCTGGTTGGTTACTCTTACCTCGGGCATGCGCCAGGTATTTATCACCAGATTTGTAGTTTAAGCCTTCCGCTTCAACCTCGTGGCCTTTAGCATGGCGAATCCAGCCTTTTTCTGACAGAACAACCGTAATTGGTTCACTCGGTACCAGATCACGCTCCGTTAGCGCTCTCGCCTCCGCACGCTCAACCAGTGGAGAACGACGATCGTCACCATATTTTTCTGCATCTGCTTTGATCTCTTTCTTCAGCAGCGTATTCAGACGACGCTCAGAACCTAATAGCTGCTCTAGCTTCTCACGTTCTTTTTCTAGCTCTTCTTGCTCACCACGGATCTTCATCTCTTCCAGTTTGGCAAGATGGCGAAGTTTGGTATCCAGAATCGCGTCTGCTTGAATGTCAGTGATACCAAAGCGCGCCATCAGTACGGCTTTTGGATCGTCTTCAGTACGAATGATCTCAATCACTTCATCCAGGTTCAGGTAAGCAACCAACAAACCTTCTAAGATGTGCAAGCGAGCCATCACTTTGTCTAAGCGATGTTGCAAACGGCGACGAACCGTAGTGCGGCGGAACTCGATCCACTCCGACAGGATCTGAACCAGACCTTTCACTTGAGGGCGGTTATCCAGACCAATCATGTTCAGGTTAACGCGGTAACTACGCTCAAGATCGGTGGAAGCAAACAAATGGCTCATCAACAGATCACAATCGACTCGGCTAGAGCGAGGAACGATAACGATACGAGTTGGGTTTTCATGATCTGACTCATCACGAAGATCTTCGACCATTGGCAGCTTCTTAGCACGCATTTGGTTTGCGATCTGCTCAAGTAGCTTAGAGCCCGACACTTGATGCGGAATCGACGTGATGACGATTTCTGAACCTTCTTTATGCCAGACAGCACGCATCTTGATACTGCCGCGTCCGTTACGATAGATCTTTTCGATTTCCGCCTGAGGTGAAATGATCTCAGCTTCCGTTGGGTAATCCGGGCCTTTCACGTACTGCATTACGTCCGGCAGTTCCGCTTTAGGGTTATCAATCAGATGGATTGTTGCGTCAGCTACCTCACGTACATTATGCGGAGGAATATCGGTCGCCATACCCACTGCAATACCCGTTACGCCATTAAGCAGGATATGAGGAAGACGTGCAGGCAGCATTTGTGGCTCTTTCATTGTGCCATCAAAGTTTGGCTGCCACTCAACCGTGCCTTGACCTAATTCACCCAATAATACTTCAGCAAACTTAGACAGCTTCGCTTCGGTATAACGCATCGCGGCAAAAGATTTTGGATCATCCGGTGCCCCCCAGTTACCCTGACCATCAACCAGTGGGTAACGGTAAGAAAACGGCTGTGCCATCAATACCATCGCTTCGTAACACGCCGAATCGCCGTGCGGATGGTATTTACCCAGCACGTCACCCACGGTACGTGCTGATTTTTTGTATTTTGCTGATGCCGAGAGGCCTAGCTCCGACATTGCGTAGATGATACGTCGTTGAACCGGCTTCAAACCATCGCCAATGTATGGCAATGCGCGGTCCATAATTACGTACATCGAGTAATTCAGATAAGCGTCTTCGGTGAACTTGCGCATTGGCAACTGTTCTACGCCATCGTAAGTAATTTCTGTAGACATTCGTTAAACCTCTGCCAAATCGCCGTTGTTTTGTAGCCAAGAGCGACGGTCATCTGCACGCTTCTTACCAAGCAACATGTCCATCATTTCCATGGTCGCCGCAGAGTCGTCAATGGTTAATTGCACCAGACGACGCGTATTCGGATCCATGGTGGTTTCACGCAGCTGTAATGGGTTCATCTCACCCAGACCTTTGAATCGCTGAACGTTGATTTTGGCTTTCTTCTTCGACAAGCGCTCTAGTACGCCATCTTTTTCATCGTCATCAAGCGCGTAGAACACTTCTTTACCGCAGTCGATTCGATACAGCGGTGGCATGGCGACATAGATATGGCCCGCTTCCACTAGTGCGCGGAAGTGACGAGTAAATAAGGCGCACAGCAGTGTCGCGATATGCAGACCATCCGAGTCCGCATCGGCAAGGATACAGATCTTACCGTAACGAAGTCCGTCGAGGTTGTCGTTGTCAGGGTCGATACCCAACGCAACGGAAATGTCGTGCACTTCTTGAGACGCCAGAACTTGGTCAGCAGACACTTCCCAGGTGTTCAAGATCTTACCGCGAAGTGGCATCACTGCCTGGAACTCACGATCACGTGCTTGTTTTGCCGAGCCACCCGCCGAGTCACCCTCGACAAAGAAGATTTCGGTGCGGTTTAGGTCTTGCACAGAACAGTCGGTTAGCTTGCCTGGCAAGGCCGGGCCTGACGCAACTTTCTTACGTACGACTTTTTTGCTCGCACGCATACGACGGTGCGCGTTAGCGATACAAACTTCAGCTAATTGCTCTGCCAATTGTGGTTTTTCGTTCAGCCACAGGCTGAAAGCATCTTTCACCACACCAGAAACAAACGCAGCAGTCTGACGCGAAGAGAGACGCTCTTTGGTTTGACCGGCAAATTGTGGGTCTTGGATTTTCACCGACAGAACGTATGAACAACGGTCGAAGACGTCATCGCCGGTCAGTTTGACACCACGCGGCAGCAAATTACGGAACTCACAGAACTCACGCATTGCGTCCAGCAAACCTTGGCGCAGGCCATTTACGTGTGTACCGCCCTGAGCAGTAGGGATCAGGTTGACGTAACTTTCGGTGATCATCTCGCCGCCTTCTGGCTGCCAGATCACCGCCCAGTTTGCCGCTTCGGTTTCTGCAGAAAATTCACCAGTAAACGGTTCTTCAGGTAGAACCGTGTAACCTTTAACCCCTTCAACCAGATAGTCTTTGAGACCATCTTCATAGTGCCACTTGTAGTCTTTGTTATTTACTTTGTCTGTGAAAGTGATTTCTAAGCCCGGGCAAAGAACGGCTTTCGCACGCAGGTTATTGACCAAACGCGTCACAGAGAAGTTTGCCGAGTCAAAGTACTTCGCTTCTGGCCAGAAGTGTACACTGGTACCACGATTACGGCGGCCACATGTGCCGGTTACGGTTAGATCCGAAACTTTATCACCGTGCTCAAAGGCAATCTCATAGACCTGTCCATCGCGACGAACCGTCACTTCAACACGTTTAGACAACGCGTTTACTACTGAAATTCCTACCCCGTGAAGGCCACCGGAGAACTGGTAGTTTTTGTTCGAGAATTTACCACCCGCGTGAAGCTTACATAAAATCAGCTCGACACCAGAAACTTTCTCTTCTGGGTGGATATCAACAGGCATGCCTCGACCATCATCGATCACTTCCAGTGATTGGTCAGCATGTAGGATGACTTGTACTTTAGAGGCATGTCCGGCTAGCGCTTCATCGACACTGTTATCGATAACTTCTTGGCCCAGGTGGTTCGGGCGCGCTGTATCCGTATACATCCCTGGTCGGCGACGTACTGGCTCTAAGCCATTCAGTACTTCAATGGCCCCAGCATTATATTGTTCAGTCATAATACGGAATTGTTCTCAAAGTTTATTTGTTACCTGCAAAACACAAGTCAGAATGCGTTTACTCAGGAAACGAAAAAGCCACTCTGTTAGTATCTTTAAATGTTTGTAAATCTGATACATAACAAAGCAGCCAGAGTCTATGACCCTTAAGATCTTGCAGCAAAATATAGTCGGAAAGCAAACCGTCTATGTCAAGCAACGGTTGGATATCTCAGTAAAAACTATGAGCGTATTCCAATCGTTCCTATCAATTACAGTTCTAGAAATTCGATAATCTTTGCAGGATAACGCTCAAAGCCTACAAAACTGTGATCACCGCCTTGCTCTACTGTTTGCTTAGATTGTGCAAACTTATTTACCGCCTGGCGATAGTCTAGAACCTCGTCTTCGGTTTGCTGCAGTAACCAAAATGATTCTGGCGACGCGATGCTTTGTACATCAAGAGCTTTCAACTCGTCAATATGGCAAGTTTCAAGTGTATAAGTTTCATGCGTGTAAGGGTTAGTTTGTTCACCCAAATAATCGACTAACAACTCATAAGGTTTGACGGCCGGATTAACCACCACCGCTTTGAATCCAAATTGACTGTTCAACCAAATGGACATAAAGCCCCCTAACGAACTGCCTACTAATCCGATACGGTAGTCATTTTGATACTGCTCGACGATTTCCAATAGGAGTTGAGCGGCCAGCTGCGGAAAACATGGCAACTGCGGAATGATCACTTTGATGTCCGGACGATGCTGCTGACAATACTCTCTCATTAGATTCGCTTTCATTGAGAGTGGTGAGCTATTAAAACCGTGGATATACAATAATAGAGAAGGTTTCGTCATAAGAGTCTCACATAAAAAGAAAGCCCGAACATCATGTTCGGGCAGGGTTAGTATCCGTTCGAGGAGAAGTCGGGTTGGAACTGACCTTCTGGTAGTCGATTAACCTGGGTCGTAATCTCACCACTCGCATGCAGCTCCAATTCTCGCCAGCCAGGTGAAGTGGTATCTAACGCAAAATCATCTGAGTTAGGCTTGAATTGCACACACGTAGAAGGTGTCGCCATCACTCGAATGCCTTGATGAAGCACATTCATATCTTGGTGAACGTGCCCACACAAAATCCCTTTAACCCCCTCAAAACGCTCGACAATCTGCCAGAATGCTTCTGCATCTTTCAGAGTGTGTTGGTCTAACCACGCGCTCCCAACCAGAATTGGGTGGTGATGCAATAATACCAGCGTATAACGCTCAGGATACTCGGCTAATTTGTCTTCAAGCAATGTCAGTTGCTGATCGCTTAAACGACCGTGCGGAACGCCGACTACTTGAGAATCCAGCAGGATCACTTGCCACTTATCACCAAGCAACACATGTTCTGTGGCCTTGATCTGCTGTGATGGAAGTACACTGCCCATATTGGGTTTGTAGTCATGATTGCCCGGCAGCCAAAAACAATCTTTGTCGAGCGGGGCAATACCTGCTGCGAATCGTTGGTAAGATCCCGCACTGTGATCTTGCGAAATATCCCCGGTTGCTAAAATATAATCAAACTCCACTTTGCGGCGCAAAACCTCATCAACCACAGCAGAAAAGCTGTCGGCCGTTTTTACGCTCAGCAAACTTCCCTCATCGGCGTCAAACAGATGAGTATCCGTGATTTGTAAAAGTTTGATGCTGTCACTAGATGGTTGCAAAATGAAAACCTGATTCGTCCACTATATTGTTATTTGTTATTTTCCTTTAGCGACGCGACGAGCAATTGAAGGCAAGTGGTGTTCTACTGATTCCACTTCTTAAACAAAACGTCAGCCATTCACCAAGGAACGTGTTTAGTTGATGCTTTTCATCTCGTTGCATCAATTTGTCGTTGGGATAATCATATTTAGCTTTAATACGAGAGAAGTCTCCGCTTGAGCATACTTCCGCTACCCTCGCATCGTGGTAAAGCCTGACAGACATTGTCGGTAAAGGAAACACTGGTGTTTCATCACTCTGACATATCTCAACAACTGTGGTGTATTTTGTGACTTCATTCACGGTCAGTTGATAAACCATATGCGCAGCCTGATAGCAGCGCACGTCACCAACCTCGGCAGAGACAGGCAGCAAGGCATTTAATTTAGCGTAGTTGGTCTCATAGGTTCTCATTAGACCCGCTAAATCAACATGATATCGCTGTTTTTCAGCTATCTGTGCCATTACTTACTCTCCACCGTTATTGGGGCTTGCCCATTGTGATTTCAACTCTAAATGGTTTAATTGCAACCACTGTACTGCGATAATTGAGGCAGCATTTTCAAGTTTTCCATCTTTCACCCATTGATATGCTTCTTCACGGCTGATGACGTGAACTCGAATATCTTCATCTTCATAGTCTAAACCATGAATGCCGTCTGCTTTAGAAGCATCGACTTCTCCGACAAAAATATCCAACTTTTCTGAGCACCCGCCCGAAGAGGGGTAGTATGAAGTCACTGGTATAACACGACCTACATAAAGACCGGCTTCTTCGTGAGCTTCGCGGCGGATCACATCTTCAACGGACTCATCTCGATCAATCATGCCAGCAACAATTTCAAGCTGCCAAGGATGATCATGTTCTAATGCACCAACTCGTATTTGTTCGATGATAACAACCTGATCCTGTGTTGGATCATAAGGCAGCATCGCGGCAGCATGCCCGCGTTCGAACATTTCTCGCTCGACAACATCACTCCAGCCACCAGCAAAGAGCCGGTGTTTGAAACGGTACTTCACCATTTTGAAGAAGCCTTTAAACAAGGTCTCTTTCGAGATGATTTCCACATCTTGTGAAGTAAACTCGTCTTGTCGCTTGTCACACTGTTGCATTCAACACCTCGCTGAGTGAATCTTGTAGTGTACTCATTGTTAATCACTTGCTCAAAGGACTTGGCTCAACTTTTTGTATAATAGTTATAATTTATTTTAAGTATTGTACAAATTTTTATTGCACAAATGGATAATTACGTGTAAAAAAATACAAAGTTTAGAGTAAATATCGTCCAAATTGAGTTAAACTACTGAGAATTAACCAATCTATTGACCGCGGGAATAGAAAATGAAAAAATTGCTTCCACTTTTTATCAGTGTAGCGCTAGGTAGCATGAGCATATCGGCTTATGCGGACTCATTAGCTGACATCTACGACTTAGCAAAACAAAACGATCCACAATTGCTTAGCGTAGCAGCGCAGCGTGACCAAGCTTTCGAAGCAATTACCTCAAGCCGCAGTGCCCTTCTACCACAAATCAATTTAACAGCGGGTTACAATCTCACTCGTGGCGATCTTGAATATGATTCTAGCGCTATCAGCGATGGATCAAACGATGCAAATGATTTAACTGCAGGTATTAACTTCTCTCAAGAGCTTTACAACCGCGCATCTTGGATCACGTTAGACACCGCAGAGAAAACAGCTCGTCAGGCCGACGCGACTTATGCTGCAACTCAACAAAGCTTGATCCTTCGTGTTTCACAAGCTTACTTTGAAGTACTGCGAGCTCAGGATAACCTTGTATTTGTTCGTGCTGAGAAAGCCGCTGTTGGCCGACAACTTGAGCAAACCAAACAACGTTTTGAAGTGGGTCTATCTGCGATTACAGACGTTCATGATGCACAAGCTCAATACGATGCAGTACTTGCTGATGAAGTATTAGCAGAAAACGACCTTATCAACAGCTACGAATCACTACGTGAAATCACCGGTCAGGAACACAAAAACCTGGATGTGCTTGATACAGCTCGCTTCTCTGCAAGCCGCTCGGATAGCCCTGCTGAAGACCTAATTGAAATCGCAAAAGAGCAAAACTTAAGCCTACTGTCTTCTCGTATTTTACAAGACATCGCTCGTGACAACATTTCGCTGGCAAGTTCCGGTCATCTGCCAACACTGTCGTTAGATGGCGGTTACAACTATGGCGATAAGTCTCATAGTGATCGTGATTACACTACCGATAACTTCAATATCGGCGTTAATCTGGCACTGCCTTTATACACAGGCGGTAACGTGACTTCGAAAACTAAACAAGCTGAGTACGCTTATGTTGCTGCAAGTGAAGATCTCGAAGCCCAGTACCGCAGCGTAGTGAAAGATGTTCGCGCGCAAAACAACAACATCAACGCATCAATCGGTGCATTGAAAGCTTACGAGCAATCCGTAGTTTCTGCTCGCTCTGCCCTAGAGGCGACAGAAGCAGGTTTTGATGTAGGTACTCGTACGATTGTTGACGTACTGGACGCGACTCGCCGTTTATACGATGCAAACCGCAACCTATCTAATGCTCGTTACGACTACATCCTCAGTGGTCTGCAACTACGTCAGGCGGTAGGCACACTGAATGAGCAAGACATCCTAAATATCGATGCGGGTCTGAAAGCTGTAAACTAATCAGTAAACAAGACAAGCAAAACGCCAGTTGCTAAACAACAACTGGCGTTTTTTATTGCCTGAAAAACACAGTTTGAACCTGGCTATCGCTCAAGGGATCAAAAAAGGCCACCCACAGATAGCCTTTTGCTGAACAGCGACGAAAGAGCGTGATTCAGGATCTTCTATACGAGAACTTTGCTATCAAAGGTATTTCTCTATCTTCTCAGCGCGCTGATTCTAGATTCCTAGTCTCGCTAAAGCTCGCAGGAATGACCCGATAATAATAGTGAAAAACAGGCATTAACCCGTTAACCTTTGCCACCTTTAATCGCATTAATAATTTCACTGGTTGAACAACCATCTTCAAAGTTCAGTACGCGAACTTCACCGCCAGCAGCAATCACCTCTTTGCCACCTGCAATCTCTTCTGGTTTGTAGTCTCCGCCTTTCACCAATAAGCTTGGCAGCACTTCTGAGATCAAGCGTTGCGGTGTATCTTCACTAAATGGTACCACCCAATCAACCGCACCTAAGCCAGCCAATACCGCCATACGACGATCGGTTGGGTTTACCGGACGGCCAGGACCTTTAAGACGCTTAACGGACTCGTCAGTATTCACAGCAACAATAAGACGATCGCCCAGTTCAGCGGCATGGTTTAAGTAAGACACATGACCTGCATGAAGAATGTCAAAACAGCCGTTGGTCATCACAACCTTCTCACCTTTAGCACGTGCTTTTTTCACCGCTTCGATCAGTGCTTTTTCTGAAATCACACCAAAGTCAGTATCTTTACTACCATGTACCGCTTCAGCTAGCTCAATTTCAGACAGGGTCGATGTCCCTAGTTTGCCAACCACAACACCTGCTGCTGCGTTCGCCAGCGCACATGCTTCTTCGAAAGATTTGCCCGCTGCGAATGAAGCCGCCAATACAGAAATAACCGTATCGCCAGCACCCGTTACGTCATACACTTCTTTTGCTTGTGTTGGCAGGTGGAACGGTTCCTGACCACGGCGGATCAAGGTCATACCATGTTCGCTACGGGTAACCAACAGTGCTTCAAAGTCAAATTCTTCCACGAGAGCGAGTGCTTTCTCCACCAGATCCTGATCCGATTTCACTTTGCCAACCACATCTTCAAACTCTTTCATGTTTGGCGTCAGAAGAGTCGCACCACGGTAACGTTCAAAGTCTGCCCCTTTTGGATCGATAAACACAGGAACGTTAGCTGCACGTGCTTTCTGAATGTATTCCTGCACATGCTCAAGCGATCCTTTTGCGTAATCTGACATGATCACGGCTTTGACAGTTGGAAGAGCAGAATCCATGCGCGTAAGCACAGGTTCTGGATCTGTATTTTCGAACTTGTCTTCGAAGTCCAGACGAAGCAACTGCTGACCGCGGCTCATTACACGTAACTTAGTGATCGTTGGGTACTCTGGCAGCGGCACAAAGTCACATTTTACTTTGAGCGAGCTTAGTTTTTCTGTCAGAACTTTTGCAGGTTCATCCATTCCTGTCAGACCAACAATGTGAGCGTGACCACCCAATGACGCGATGTTCATCGCAACGTTTGCAGCACCGCCCGGACGCTCTTCATTGTTTTCTACTTTAACAACAGGGACTGGCGCTTCAGGTGAAATACGTCCAGTTGGGCCATACCAGTAACGATCTAGCATGACATCACCGATGATAAGCACACCAGCGCTGTTGTAATCAGGTAGAATTGGTTTCATTATTGGTCTCCAAAAATTAAATCGTGCAGAGTTTATCACAGCCCTTGTCGTGGCTAAATATTTCGCCTTAACTGAACCACTGATTCCATGCCTGCTTCACCCACTCTCTTTCAGCAACAAACTTATCTTCGACAACATCTGCATCTAAATTGAGTAGGTTTCGGTGATGTATCTCATTCCGCATTGAGGTGTAGGCGTTGATCAGTCGCATCGCTTGGTCTTCGTCCATTACCCCTTGCGCGATAAGCGTTTCAAAGATTCGCACGTTGTCACACCAACGCGTTAGTTTAGGTTTTGTATGGCTGTAGTTGAGCACCAAATACTGGGCAAGGAACTCGATGTCGGTAATTCCTCCAACATCTTGTTTAAGCATAAAGCGTCCTGCTTTTTTCCCGCCCAGATGATCGCGCATTTTCTCGCGCATCTCGACCACCGCTTTTTTGAGCGTCTCTTGGTCACGCGATTTACACAGAACGTCATGGCGAGTGTTATGGAAAGCGATAGCCAAAGGTTCGTCTCCATAGATCATTCGGGCACGAACCAAAGCTTGGTGTTCCCATGTCCACGCTTCCTGATGCTGATATTCGTCAAATGCGTCAGTAGGACTCACCAGTAAACCCGAGGCTCCAGACGGACGTAAGCGAGTGTCCACTTCGTACAGAATCCCTGATGCGGTGCGGGTTGAGAAAATATGGATAATGCGCTGTGCTAAACGAAGATAAAACTGGCGGCCATCGATTTCTTTCTTACCATCGGTGTATACGCTGACCGGACAGTCATGCATAAATACGATGTCCAAATCAGAGTTGTAACCCAACTCCCAGCCGCCAACTTTGCCATAGCCGATCACCGCAAAGCCTCTGCCTTCACGGTCTTTCACATGGGTAGGCTCACCGTACTTTTCTGATACCTGCAACCAGGCCTGACCGACAACCGCTTCCACGATGGCTTCTGCCAGATAAGTTAAGTGATCACTCACTTTCATCACAGGTAAAGCGCCAGCAATGTCTGCCGCAGCAATACGCAAAATACAAATTTGCTTGAATTGGCGCAGTGCTTCCATCTGCTGTTCCATGTCGTCTTCTGGAATTCGCGCCAGATAGTCGCGCAACTCAACCCGGTAACTGTCTAAAGGAATTGGATTATACAGTTGTTGTGGGTCAATCAGTTCGTCAAGCAGGATTGGATAACGAGACAACTGCTCAGAAATCATCGGACTCGCAGTACACAGTCTCACGAGTTGCACCAGTGCGGCCGGGTGTTCATCTAAAAGTTCTAAGTAAGTGGTTCGAGTACAGATTTTGTGCAACAAGTGCAGCACTCTTGGTAAACCAAATTGCGCATCCGGGTGCGCAAATACCACATCGAATACTTTAGGCATGAGTCTGGTAAGCACTTCTCGACCACGAGGCCCAAGTGTTTTCTTAGCGATATCTTGCTTAAACGCCATAATGCTTTTCGCGCAAGATGTAAAATCTTCCACCTGAATATCTTGTTCTAGGATATGTTCAATGACATCTTGCTTTTTCGCCATATCCCACAACTCGTGGAAATGACGCGCTACATTGCTGCCTTCGTCTTCATCATCATCACCAATCAGCGAATCGAACACCTGATGAACGTTAGCCATATGTTGCTGAGTCTGCGAGGCCAACTGTTCCCAAGTATCGCACTGCATTGCCGTCGCCAATTTCGTGCGATCTACATCGCAGTCTGGCAGTGTCTGAGTCTGCTTATCTGCCATGGCTTGCAGCAAGTTCTCTAATCGGCGTAAATATTTATATGCCTCTTCCAAGTTCTGAACTTCTTGCGACGTCAACAGAGCCAATTCTTCAATGCCTTGCAGGGTTTCCAGCAAACCTCGACTACGCAAAGAAGGCTCGCGTCCACCTCGGATCAGTTGGAATACCTGAGCAATAAACTCGATTTCGCGAATACCGCCAGCACCAAGCTTGATGTTGTTATTCAAACCACGACGGCGTACTTCACTGCTGATCATCGATTTCATTCGGCGTAAGGACTGAATCGCACTAAAGTCGATGTAACGTCGAAACACAAATGGACGCAGCATCTTGCGTAGCTCTTGGTACTGAGGATACATTTCACACCCCATTACACGTGCCTTGACCATTGCGTAGCGTTCCCAGTCCCGACCTTGTTCCTGATAATAGTCTTCCAGTGCCGCATAGCTCATTACCAGCGGGCCACTTTCTCCGAATGGACGTAAACGCATGTCAACACGATAGCAGAAACCATCGAAAGTTTGCTGGTCGAGAGCTTTAATAATTCGCTGACCAAGACGGGTAAAGAACTGCGCATTGGCAATGCTACGCCGAGTACCCTGAGTTTCGCCGTTTTCTGGATAGGTAAAAATAAGATCAATATCAGAAGAGAAGTTCAATTCACCGCCACCGAGCTTGCCCATACCAATGACTAACATCGGCTGTGCTTCACCTTCGGCATTAGTGGGCGTCCCCCACTCTTTACAACAGGCATGATATTGCCATTGGTAAGTTTCGAAGATCAGCGCCTCAGCCAGTTGAGAAAGGTGACTCAATGACTCTTCCAGTGTCCAGGCATTGAGGAAATCCTTCCACGCGATGTAAACCATCTCACGATTACGGAACTGACGTAATACACGATGACCTGACATCTCATCCTCACACTCTGCCAATAGTGCCGCCAGTCTTGTTCGGTAGGATGCCTGTCGACTAGGTTCCGCCACCATTTCTGGCAAGTCCTGAGCGAGCTTTTCATCTCGATGAATGGTTTCAGTAATGAACTTACTCAGGCCAGAGACATAGTAAAATTGCTCTGCTAATTCACTTGGCCACAATTGAAAGTAACCAGCTTGCTGAGCATTTTGAACGGCAGATTCAGCGACAGAAATCAACGACGGAGGCAACTGCATTTTTCTTCCTTGTGAAAAGCACGATGAATGAGGTTTAAGTTATACCAGAGTTGACGCAAATAAAAACGCCCACAAAAGGTTTGTGGGCGTTTAATCATAAGCTGTAAATTCTTATACACTGAATGACTTAATTTTCTTGTCTAGCTCTTCAGCGTTGCTTTGCATTGTTTCAGACGTTTCCAATAGCTCGGTCACTACAATCACAGAAGCTTCCACCAGTTCTCTTACATTAGTTAAGTTTTGGCTCATTTCCTCTGCGACACTGCTTTGCTGGCCAGACGCCGTGGCAATTTGGAAGTTCATATCATTGATGTGTGTGACCTGGGTAACAATGCCGTCCAGTTCAGTGCCAGCATTCGAGACCAGTTCATTCCCTTCAGCGGCCTCAACCACGCTTTTTTCCATCAATTCCACGGCGGACTCTGCACTGGTTTGCAGTTGAGTAATCATTTCCTGAATTTCAATAGTAGCTTGTTGCGTCCGCTGCGCCAGGTTGCGAACTTCGTCTGCGACGACTGCAAAGCCTCGTCCAGCTTCACCCGCTCGCGCCGCTTCAATCGCAGCATTCAGGGCAAGCAAGTTGGTCTGTTCAGAAATCCCCTGAATGGTTCCCACGACACTGCCAATCGCTTCCACACGCTCTTCAACCTGATTGACCGCCTGAGCAGAAGAGGCAATGTCGGTAGAAAGTTCACTCATTTTCGCGACGGTGCTCTGTAAGAATTGTTGGCCAGAAACCGCCTGGGAAGATGCTTGTCCCGTAAGAACTGATGCCTGATGCGCATGCTCTGCCACTGTTTGAACGGTAGAAGACATCTCACTCATCGCGGTGGCAAGCTGGTCTATCTCATTGAACTCTTCCTGAGCAGACTCTTTGGTTTCAGACATACTGATTGTCATCACTTCGGTCAAAGCCGATAACTCATCAGAAGCATTGACTTGCATTTGGATCACGTCATGTAATTGGCGACGTGTTTTTTCCAGTTCTCGTGCCACATCTCCGTATTCGTCCTTGCAATCCATACCAAAGGGTACCGATAAATTCTTGCTCGCCATCAGTTTTATTGCGTCATTCAGGTATTGAGTTTGACGCAGCATGACGCGTGCTGCCGCAAACAATAAAACAACAAAGACGATGATGAGTAACGCAGTCTGCCATACAACCTGAGTGAGGTACGCCTCGTAATGCTGCTGAGCAACATCCACATTCTGAGTCGCATCCAACAATGAATCGTAAAACGTGTTGGCATCCCAAAGTTGCTTTGCCACAATCAAAATAGTACTGAAGACCATTAATATGACCATTTTTGGTACCAGTCGAATGTCGGATATGACTCTTTCCCACGGCTTAAATGCCAGTTTTTCCATTGTCAGTTCTCCACCGAGTCTTATATAGTTTTTGTCATTCTGTTGCGCGAATTATTTCGAGATTTGTATGAAAAACAACGATATCAAAGACAGCACCCGCCCAATGGGACTTTTGTCATTAGTCCTGTCCTTTTTGGCATTATTTGTGACCTCAGGCCTGTTATTTTTTTCGATCGATCGCGAAACCCGTCAAGTACTTATCGGTCTCGACTTCATAATCTGTAGTATTTTTATCTTACAACTCACTATTGATTTGATCCGCGCCACAAATCGGTGGACGTTCCTTAAACTCCATTGGATAGATTTTATTGCCAGTATCCCAATGATCGAGCCATTACGCTTCGCTAGAATCTTTCATATTTTACGTATGATACTGGTATTGCGCTCTTCAAGGTTCATTCTCCATCAACTCAAAGAGAACCGTCGAGAGA
Organism: uncultured Vibrio sp.; assembly: GCF_963675395.1. Lineage (NCBI taxonomy): Bacteria > Pseudomonadati > Pseudomonadota > Gammaproteobacteria > Vibrionales > Vibrionaceae > Vibrio > uncultured Vibrio sp. The sequence continues at coordinate 1,448,965 of NZ_OY776223.1, forward strand.
CAACCGTCGCCTCCATCCTATTGTTGATGGTGATTTTAATTACTTTAGGCTCCAGCACGATGCTATTCATTGAAGCCAAAGATCCTGCAGCCAATATTCGCACAGGGGCTGACGCTTTATGGTGGGTGTTTGTCACGATCTCCACCGTAGGGTATGGCGATCATTATCCGGTGACCAGTGGTGGTAAATTTCTGGCCGTGGTGATCATTGTCTGTGGCGTAGGGATCTTCGGTATGATCTCAGGTTTAGTCACTTCCATCGTGACTGCGCCAAGCAAGCAGGAGGATCATCGTACCAAGCACGCAGAACGTATGTTGAGCAAACTCGTTGAACAGCAGGAAACGATCCTTACTCGGATAAATGAGCTTGAACTGCGACAACAAGAGCAACAGAGCCAAAAAGAAAAATAGGACCTCGTGGTTGAATGCCGTTCGTTTAACAGCGAACGGCATTTTTAAGCCCCTGTCATCCTGGACTGCGACGAAGGAGCGTGATTCAGGATCTAGTTGCCGAGTACTTTATGCCCAAAGTTATTTCATAACGGCTCAGTGCGCTGCTATTAGATTCCTAGTCTCGCTAGGGCTCGCTGGAATGACGCAGATAAAAATCGTTTCAACGTTTAATGTCATTATTCTCGCCAGTAAGGCTGTGTCTCAACGCTGATGGCTCGGGTTTGATCCATAGCATGTAGGATAGAGCGCTCTTGACGGTGCAGCCATCGTTCTAGCTGCTCTTTTTCGTCAGCTTGCAACATATCCACCAGCGGCAACAAATGATTCAGCATCAACAAATCATCGATACCATGAACTAGATCCGCCCATGGAAGACGGAAGCTATTACGCTCGTCGCTGTTATACAGGCTCGCGAATCCGATTCCGGTGTAGAGATTGCGAAGTAAGCGATAACGCTGGTCAACATAATCCTGAGCAGACAACTCACGCTCGGCCGGGAACGCTTCCATCAACTCAGCCCAAGTACGGTCTAGTTGCGTCACTGAAAATGGCAAAATATTGCTCGCCATTTTTTCACGGGCTTTTTCATCCAAAAATGGCTGCCAGCCACGTGCAAGAATCCAACGGCTCAGGTCAAGCAACAAGCCTGTGTAACGCGCTGAACTTAACAGCTCTAGCACTTCTTCACGGCTTGGGAGTTCTTGCAGTTGCTGGGTTAGCTCCGAAACCAAGAACTTACGGGCATCAAGCTTACGCAGCACGTTTCCTTTGTCATCAAGCAACTCTTCAAGGTGTGCATGTTCGTCTAACCAGCCAAGCTCCTCTTCCAACCACTTTAGTTCCTGACGCAGAATGGCACTGGCTCGACGAGGTACGACGCCACCAAAAATGGTTAAAGTCTGACGGATAAAACGCAGCGCGTTACTGATTTCACGCAGTGCTTCAACACAATCACGCTCCGCATAGATTTGCTCATGGTAATGCCAGTGGGACAACGCGTGCTCTAATGAGTTGATCAGACAGTATTCCACGGTGTCTGTGCTCCTACTGTCTACCAAAGCCAGTGGTTTTACCTCATCGCCCGCGTAGCCAGTTGCCAGACGATAGCCCTTCGCCGCTTTGCTTAAATTACCCAAACGCATGCCCCCTTGCTCGCAGAAGCTACGTGCCAAGGTAAATAGAGCGTCGGTTTGGCCGGATTTGAGTTCAAGTTCAACTTCGCAAATCGGCTCTTGTCTCTCTTCTCCCTCTTCACCTTGAGCGATGACCTTGCCCTGATCAAAGGCAACTTCGACCTGGCTGCCATCAGGCATACCAATTAACCACTGCTCACGAGTGAAGTTAGTCGAAAATAATGGAGTGAGTTCAGACTGTAAGGTCTCGACATCTTTGCCTGCAGGCCAGATGTCAGAAGGATGCAGAGTGAGATCGGGTTCATCGCTCGTATGCTCAGCATTGTATTCTGGTCTTTGGTGTAAACCAGCGACGACGCGTCCTGCGGTTTTCACTGTTTGAACAAAGACATCATCAAAACGGCGAATTCTTAAACCGATGTCATGCTTTCTTAACCATTTATCGGCAGTATCAAAGTAGGTGTTACCCAAATCACGACAACTATGCTGAAGTACTTTTGTCTCAGAAATTTTTTCCTTTAAAGTTTCTGAAAATTCAGGAGAAACAAAAAACTTCAGTTCTATTTCGGTTTCCATATCTATACCTTTCAAAGCAGATAGAAACAGGATATTGCGTATTTTCTTACACGGCAAGAGGGAAATATCACGCGAATGATGATCTAAAACAGTTTTAAAGAGCGATTTAATGCGTTAACATGCGCGCCTTTATAGCCATCGTTCAACATTTCGCCAAGACTAAAGAAATGGTGTATGTTTTTTTTAGGTTATAGTTATTAGGTTGAATGACCATGCCAGTAAATACAATTATGGGGTTATTTGCAAAGTCCCCTATTAAGCCTTTGCAACGCCACGTTGTGTGTGTCAACGAATGTTGTTCACACCTGGTGAAGTTCTTTGAAGTTTCTTCAAAGGGTGACTGGGAAAAAGCAGCAGAGATCCGTGCTCAAATTTCTCACCTTGAGAAAGAAGCGGATGTTCTGAAACGTGAAATCCGTCTAAAACTGCCTCGCGGTTTGTTTATGCCAGTAGACCGTACTGACATGCTTGAGCTTCTGACTCAACAAGACAAACTTGCTAACTTGGCGAAAGACATTGCTGGCCGTGTATATGGTCGTCAACTTGTCATTCCTGAGGCTCTCCAGCCAAATTTCCTCGCTTACGTTCAACGTTGTCTTGATGCGGCTAACCAGGCGCAAAAGGTAATTAATGAACTTGATGAATTATTAGAAACTGGCTTTAAAGGCCGTGAAGTAACACTCGTTGCTGAAATGATTCATCAGTTAGACGTCATCGAAGATGATACCGATGCTATGCAGATTGAACTTCGCCAACAACTGATGGCGATTGAATCTGACATGAACCCTATCGATGTCATGTTCCTGTATAAGATTCTTGAATGGGTAGGTGGTATTGCCGACCAAGCGCAGCGCGTAGGTGCTCGTTTGGAAGTCATGCTATCTCGATCTTAAAAACATAAGTTAACTACATAACGAAGAGCTTGATTAACACGTGTCATAAGGACGATGACGGTTTTCATCGTCTTTTTGGCGCGCGTAAAATTTTGTTCCGCTTGTTATAAAACAACTAGGTATTACGATGGATATCCTTGCGAACTACGGCACTGTCCTGATTATTGTTGCAGCGCTTTTTGGTTTCATGATGGCGATTGGTATTGGCGCGAATGACGTTGCTAATGCGATGGGTACGTCTGTAGGTTCAAAAGCGCTAACCGTAAAACAAGCCATCATCATTGCGATGATCTTTGAATTTGCGGGCGCATATCTTGCTGGCGGTGAAGTAACCGACACTATCCGTAAAGGTGTTATTGAAACATCTCTATTTGCCCACCAGCCTGACGTCCTTGTCTACGGCATGATGTCAGCGCTACTTGCTGCGGGCACTTGGCTACTGCTTGCTTCCTACATGGGCTGGCCTGTATCAACCACTCACTCAATCATCGGTGCTATTATCGGTTTTGCGTGTGTATCTGTCGGTACAGAAGCGGTAGACTGGGGAAGTGTTCAGGGCATTGTCGGTAGTTGGATCATTACACCCGTTATCTCCGGCTTCTTTGCCTACGTGATCTTTGTCAGCGCACAACGCCTAATTTTTGATACAGAAAATCCGCTGTTTAATGCAAAACGCTTTGTGCCTGTCTACATGTTCATCACCACAATGGTGATTGCACTGGTTACCATCAAAAAAGGTCTTAAACACGTAGGCCTTCACCTGAGCAATGGTGAAGCTTGGATGTGGGCGGCTGCGGTATCGGCAATTGTGATGGCTGGCGGTTACTTCTACATTCAGAAGAAATTTGCTAACCGCGAAGATGACCACAGTTTCTCTGGTGTTGAAGGCATCTTCAGTGTGCTAATGGTTATCACGGCTTGTGCGATGGCATTTGCACACGGTTCGAACGACGTAGCAAACGCGATTGGCCCTCTTTCTGCAGTCGTATCGACGGTTGAGCACATGGGTGAAATCACATCTAAAAGCACAATCGCATGGTGGATTCTTCCATTAGGTGGTATCGGTATCGTTGTGGGTCTTGCGACTCTAGGCCACAAAGTAATGGCAACCGTTGGTACAGGTATTACTGAACTAACACCAAGTCGTGGCTTTGCAGCGCAGTTAGCGACGGCATGTACGGTTGTTCTGGCGTCGGGTACTGGTCTACCAATTTCAACCACGCAAACGCTGGTTGGTGCGGTTCTGGGGGTAGGTTTTGCTCGCGGTATTGCAGCACTAAACCTAGGTGTGGTTCGTAACATCGTTGCTTCATGGATTGTGACGCTACCCGCTGGCGCGCTATTGGCTGTGGTATTCTTCTACGGCATTCAAGCGATGTTTGCTTAATTAAGACATCCGTCAATAGAATGTAAGCGCTTTGTCATTATTGACTCAAACGCACAGAAAGGGAGGCTTTGCCTCCCTTCTTTGTTGCACCGAAGTTTGAAACTGCATACTATTCGTCTAATTCCGGCTCCAATCATTCGGTGCCAACGCTGTATCCAAGAAAAATCGTTAAGGGATTTACTGTGAAAAAACTAATCATCACGGTTTTGTTTACTTTGCTAGCAGCGCCAACGGCCCTAGCTGCAAACCGTTATATTTCTGATGACCTATTCACTTTTATGCACTCAGGTCCAAACAACACTTACCGAATTATTGGTAGTGTTGACGCTGGCTCTCAAGTACAACTACTAAGCGCAAATAAAGAGAGTGGTTATACACAGATTCGTGATTCTCGTGGCCGTACTGGCTGGGTGCAAAGTAAATTTGTCACCAACGAAGAAAGCATGGCGATTCGCTTGCCTCGTATCGAGAAAGAGCTTGCCGAGGTGAAAGAACAACTGGCCAATGCTCGTCAGACTTCTGACACGGAAAAAGCGGGTCTTGTGACTTCACTAGAAACGCGTAATCAACAAATCTCAGATCTTGAGAACAAATACTCTGAGATCAGCGATCAACTGACTTCTGTTGAAACGGAAAACCGTGAGCTTCGCGCTAAGCTTGATACGCAAAAAGATGACATGCTGCTGAAGTACTTTACCTACGGTGGTGGCGTTGCTGGCTTGGGTCTGCTGTTTGGTTTGGTGTTACCGCACCTAATGCCACGCAGGAAGCGCTCTCCAGCTGGCTGGGCATAATCCCTCTCACAGAGTTGAATACTAAAAAGGCCACATTGTTGTGGCCTTTTGCTTATTTGGAGTGAGTTAACCTTCCCACTCATACAGAGCCGGAATCCGGATCTGCTCTCCCTGAAATTCAACGATCACCGCTTGTGGTTGGATCTCTTTCAGTGTGATCTGGCCATCCACCACTTCTCCTTGGTGATATTCCACATCATTAATCTTCACCCATCGGCGCTCGGCATCACTGGCGTACATGTGAGTTTGTAAGTTGAGCGCAGGAAGGCGACCTTGCCACCGCTGAGCATTCCCCTCCAAATCATTGACGTACGCCGAACGCTGTGGCGTTGTTTCCTCACTTCGTCGGGACAATGCATTCTCAACCTTCATCGCCAAGTCCGGTGACAGTGACGATAAATCGATATCATCCAAAGAGAAGTCTAACTCTTCATCACGAGCTTGATTTTGAGTCGCTGGAGATTCTGCATCTTGACTACTGCTCGCATATTCTTCCGGCTGTAAATACGTCCCTATATCATCGGATAACTCTGCACTGGGCCACTCTCTTGGTAGTGGTGACAATGGGTTAATTTCCGGGTAATTCAACACCTCAAATGGCTGCACCGCATCTGCGACAACCACTGGCGTTGCAGCTTGAGTTTTAAGAGGCTGCTTTTCCAGATACCAGACAGCGCCAACAGCAGAAATGCCAATAGGCAAAAGTAACAGGCTTGCATGCTTGGCAATAGACATTACACCTCCTCCTTATCTATGCTGACCAGAGTCGGCGCATTAGGCTGCACATTCTGTTGTAATCGCTCTAGCGTGCGCTGACCTGCTATACCGTCAACACCAATGCCTTGCCAGCGTTGAAAGAGTTCGACACGTTCTTTCAACTCAGAATCAAACATCGAGGTTCCCAAAGGCCGCTCACTGACCGCCTCAGCAAGCAGCTGATCTAACACTTCGATAGCCGGCCCTTGCATATCTAAGCGCAATGTTTCTTGAAGCGGTGATTGCCACAGCTCGATGATATTTCCCTGCCACATCGGTTTTAGCCAGGAAAGTGGTAATCGCAAGCGCTGCTCACCGTTAAGCACTTCAACTGTATCACCCCCTACCGCGTAAAGAATCACATAGCCAATATCGCCTTGGTAATTCAGCTCTAAGATTACAGGTCTATTTTGCTTTACCAACAACGGCCATGTGGCCATTCTTCTTTCACAAATCATGGTCGATTGCGCCTCCGATAAACACAGGTTGTCGCGCACCGAAGCTCGGTAACCCCATAGTTTGTACAGATCGTTGATGGCAAGGTTTGATTGTTTTTGTGACAGCAATAACTCACGCTGCTCATTAGTGAGCTGATCGTTTATCACAACTGGCTCAACCGATTCAGGAGCACGGATAGAGACGGTCTCTTCCACAAACGCAGATAGAGGTTTCTCCGGCATATAATTAACGGCAATCCAACCGACACCGAGTGCAGCTGCCACACCCAATGCTGCGGTGCCCCAGGCAGGCCAGCTAAACTGACGACGAGCCTTCATCTGCTCAGGTTGGTTATCTTGCTGATAAATGTCTGCCTGAAATTGCATGACCTCTTCGCAGGCACGAGTAACCGTCTGCTTATCGACAACGGCACTGCCTTGGTGATGGCTCATATTCAAGGCCTTGTCACAAATAAGATTAATCAGCCGGGGAATACCATGACTGTACTTAGCAATCTGTTTGGTCGAACTACGATTAAATAGCTGTTGATTTCCCCCAGCAGTATGCAGTCGGAACGCAATATAATCCTCGGTTTCTTTTTCATCCAAAGGCAGGAGATGATAACGTCCGGTAATTCGCTGGGCGAGCTGGCGTAGCTGGGTGGTTTGCAATAATCGTTGTAATTCTGGCTGGCCAACCAAAAGGACTTTAAGCAGCTTTCTGGTGTCCGTTTCCAAGTTGGTCAACAAACGAAGTTGCTCCAAGACTTCAGCTGCAAGGTGTTGCGCTTCGTCGATAACAAGTAACGTCTGCCAGCCAGCATTGTGGTTGTCTAGCAGATAATGATGAATCACTTGATTGAGCTGTTTAAGCGTCGCATCTTGCGGGTAAATGATGTTGAACTCATCACAAATCGCCTCCAGAAGATCTCGAGTCGAAAAGGTTGGATTGAGGAGTAAACCCGCCTTGGTGGTCTCGTCTAGGTTGGCTAGCATAGCTTTTGCCACGGTGGTTTTTCCTGTCCCAACTTCACCAGTCAACATGGCAAACCCGCCCCCATCACCTAGCCCGGCTTTAAGGTGCGTAATCGCTTCTTTATGACGTTGACTCAGATACAAATAACGAGGGTTTGGAACAATCGAAAAAGGTTGCTCAACAAACCCGAAAAAGTCCTTATACATAGGATCTCCAGCTAACAAACCGCCCACTTTGAATCAGATACCTGTGCATCCGCTGTTGGGAGTAAAGAAAAGTACCATTGCTTGCTACAATGTCCAACGACATATCAGTAAATTAAGAGGTTGTTCGTGCAAGTTTACTTAGTAGGTGGTGCAGTCCGGGATCAATTGCTCGGAATTGATCACTATGACAACGATTGGGTGGTGGTTGGCGCAACTCCCGAAATGATGCTTTCTCAGGGGTATACTGCTGTAGGAAAAGATTTCCCGGTGTTTCTTCATCCGCAAAGCAAAGAGGAATATGCGCTAGCCCGAACGGAAAGAAAATCAGGCTCAGGTTACACCGGCTTTGAGTGCTTTTTCGATCAAAATGTCACCCTAGAAGAAGATTTGATTCGTCGTGACTTAACCATCAATGCCATGGCTATGGATGATCAAGGTAAGCTGTACGATCCTTACGGTGGTCAAAGCGACCTGAATGAACGACTTCTGCGCCACGTTTCTGATGCATTTATCGAAGATCCACTTCGAGTGCTACGTGTTGCGCGCTTTGCAGCCAAACTCGCACCATTGGGCTTCACAGTAGCAGATGAGACCATGCAACTGATGCGTGATATGTCTGCATCCGGGGAACTCGACACACTGACACCTGAACGCGTATGGCAGGAATGGCACAAATCTTTGTCTTCTCCTCGTCCCGATGTTTTTCTTTCTGTTCTGCGTGATTGCGGAGCACTGGCGGTTGTCCTGCCAGAAATTGACGCCCTGTTTGGCGTGCCTCAACCTGAGAAGTGGCATCCTGAAATTGATACTGGCATTCACACCTTAATGGTTGCAGAACAAGCCGCGAAACTTAGCCCTTCCCTGCCAGTTCGCTTTGCTGCGCAAGTACATGATCTTGGCAAAGGCGTGACGCCAAAGAGTGAATGGCCAAGTCACAAGATGCACTGCCATACAGGCCTCAAGTTGATTAAAAAACTGTGTGAACGCGTCCGCGTACCGAATGAGTTTCGTGATTTAGCCTTAATGGTCTGCGAACAGCATTCCAACATTCACCGAGCAGCAGAGTTAAAACCGCAAACCATCATCAAAGTTCTCAACAAGTTTGATGTGTGGCGTAAAGCAGAGCGCTTACAAGATGTTTTGATTTGCTGTCAGGCCGACCATGCAGGTCGAAAAGGACTGGAAAACCAGCCTTATCCACAAGCAGAGATATTTACTCGCGCTTATCAAGCCGCAGCTGCCGTAGATGTTCAGATCATCATTAAAGATGGATTTAAAGGGCCAGCGATTCGCGATGAGCAAGAAAAGCGACGGATTGAAGCGGTAAGAGTCGCGCTGAATAAGTGAACTGAGCTCAGGTTAATGAACAGAATTGTGCTCATGCCAGTTCATTCCAGCGAGCCTTAGTGAGACTAGGAATCTAATATCAGCGTACTGGGAAGTTTGAGAAATGGCCTAAGCCACAAGAAACTCGGAGAGAAGATTCTGAATCACGCTCCTTCGTCGCTATTCAGAATGACGTAGTGGTTTAGGTTTGCAGCTTGCGGTTAAGCAAGCTGCAAATCAGGCACTTTATTAGGCACTAAGCAAAAAAGCAAAGAGACCCACACCCAAAATCATGCGGTAAATAACGAACGGCGTCATCCCCATACGTGAAATCATCTTCAAGAAGAAGAAAATACAGATATACGCACTCACAAACGAAGTGATAATTCCGGTGAGAAGGAAGCCAATATGAATCGGCTCACCACTGGTGACCAGCTTCATGCCTAGGTAGCTACCGGCAAGTGCAATGATCGGAATCGACATTAAGAATGAAAAACGTGCAGCCGCTTCACGAGTAAAGCCCAAGTAAAGTGCGGCCGTGATCGTCGCCCCAGAGCGAGACGTACCCGGGATCATCGCTAATGCTTGCGCGATACCGATAAATACCGCCTTCTTCCAACCCGTTTGATATTCATCCGCATTTTGCTGAGCGTGCTTATCCGCCCACCACAACAACAAGCCAAACAGAATCGTCGTCGTTGCGATCACATAGGCACTGCGCAGGTACACTTCGATGATGTCTTTCATGAACAAGCCAAAGAAACAAGCCGGAATCGTAGCCAGTACGATCATCCAAGCCAGTTTGGCTTCTTTACCACGATCGCCCTTAAAGATGGAGGCAAACAGCGCCTGAAATAGCGTGATCACTTCGTGACGAAAATAGATAACCACGGCCATCAAGGTTCCGACGTGAACGGCGACATCAAATGCAAGACCTTGATCTTCCCAACCAAGAATAGCGGAAGGTAGGATCAAATGTGCGGAGCTGGAAATAGGCAAAAACTCCGTCAGACCCTGAATAAGAGCCAAAATAAAGGCTTCAAAATAACTCATGTAAACAACTCAAATTTAAAGTGAAAAAAAAACTGGCTTAAGAGAATCAACTGGTTGCATCGCAAGCCAAACATCCGCGACCGTACGTCCATCACCAGGAATAACCAAATGTGGTTCGAGATCATACAAAGGCTTTGTGACAAAGGGATATTTATAGATATCGCTGCGAGGTAATTCAGGCTTTTGCTTAGAAATGATCTCACCAAACAACACTATATCGAGATCCAGTGTTCGATCCTGATACTTTTGCGCGTTTTCTTCTCGCCCCCACTTAAATTCAATCTCACGGAGGCAATGACTCAACTCTTCTAATGATAAAGTTGTACGCAAAGCAATCACAAAGTTGTAGAAATTCTGGCTGCTGAAACCAATTGGTTCACATTCATATATCGGTGATACAAGAAGATCTTCTCCAAGCTGTTGCAGCTCTCTATAAGCAACCTTCGCATGCTGCTCTCTGTCTATATTTGTACCGACACCGATATAAGCGGTGATCATGCCTGACCTCGCTCAATCACCACGCCTACAGCACGAGCTTGAGGAACCGCACCTGGTTTTGCCAAGCGGATTTTAATCCAAGGTACCGAGAAACGTTGCATGATCAACTCTGCGATTTCTTCCGCTACACGTTCTACCAATAAAAAACGGCCATTCTCTATGTGATTTAATACTGCTTCACTCACTTGTGAGTAATCTAATGCATCTTGAACATCATCACTTTTACCAGCAGGCTTATTGTCATGTGCCATTTCGATATCAAGTACCAGCTTTTGTTTAATTTGCTGTTCCCAATCGTACACGCCAATCGTGGTGATCACTTCTAATTGTTCAATAAACACTTTATCCAGAGCCATCTTATGTCCTTCTATTTCAGAGGTCGGATACCCATTGAGGGTAATTTGATCGTAATATTCTATACCTAAGCCACTTATCATAAGGTGGCTAGAACGTTGCTTAGGTATAAAAACTGCGAAACACCTTTATATACAGGAACTCACATAATGCAAGCTCCTTCGTAGAGAGTGTTTCTGCTAGCAGCAGATTCACGCTATGATAGCAACTACGCTGGAACTGAGCATTAATTTCCAATCCATCAAGGACTTCTATGGACGCACCGGCACTGATAATGACAATGGCCGCCTATTTACTGGGTTCTATTTCCAGTGCGGTGTTAATTTGTCGTCTCTTAAAACTGCCAGACCCGCGTAAAGTTGGCTCCAATAATCCAGGCGCGACCAACGTACTACGCATTGGTGGTAAAGGTGCAGCCATCTCTGTATTGCTGTGTGACATGCTTAAAGGCACCATTCCTGTATGGGGTGGCTACTTCCTAGGGATAAACCCAATCATCCTTGGTGTTATTGCGATCGCCGCATGCCTTGGCCATATGTATCCTATTTTCTTCCATTTCAAAGGTGGAAAAGGCGTTGCCACCGCCCTGGGTGCTATCGCGCCAATTGGGCTTGACCTTACCGCTTTAGTGATGCTGACCTGGCTCTGCGTGGCGATCATATTCCGCTATTCATCCCTTGCAGCACTGGTCACTGTCTTGCTGACGCCATTTTATACCTGGATGTTCAAGCCACAGTACACCTTACCCGTAGCGATGCTGTGTTGCCTGATTGTATTTAAACACCACCAGAACATCCGACGCTTGTTAACCGGCGAAGAGCCCAAAATCGGCCAAAAGAATCTGACAGAAAAAAACTCGGCATAATGCCGAGTTTCTATTTAATGCAGCTTTAAGAGTAAACTTTATTTAAAAAGTTCAACAACATCTGATTGACGAATTCAGGCTGCTCAAGTGAGCTGATGTGACCCGCTTCTGGGATCTCAACCAGTTCACTGCCTGTGATGCAATCATTCATCAAATAAGATTCGAAAACTGGACGAGGTTTATCCTCACGACCAACGGCAATTAACGTCGGCAATGCAAACTTCTCCGAGTCTTCAATCACATCACGTCGACCAAAGACCATACGACCAATTCGCGCCACTTCAACAGCACGCTCACCTTGTAGAGCTCGTAAGTTTTGCTTAAATGATTCGATGAGATCTGGGTTGGTTTGCTCGACATTATTCGCAAAAAACAGAGGAGCAACCGATTCAACAATAGGCTCAGGTACCGATTGGACTTGATTGATGGTATCAAGCATTGCAAAGTACTTTTTGTGTGTGACTTCTGGCTCCCAGCCGATAAAAGTATCCATCAACACCAGTGACTTCACGCGTTGCGGCGCTTGAGCAACCAGCTCAGCTCCCCACATACCACCAACAGATAAACCAACTATCGAAAACACTTCGATTTGCAGATGATCCATCAATGCCAACATTTGTTGCGCATAATCGACAAGTGAACGAGTCGATGCAGGCGCATTATCTGACTCACCATGCGCCCATAAATCTGGCACGATACAACGATAAAACTGACTCAGGACTTCAACCTGTGGTGCCCACATCTGGCTGTCCCACAAATAGCTGTGACCAAATAGCAGTACTGGCCCTTCACCTTTATCCAGGTACGCAAGTTGCTGACCTTCAATTTCAAACTTATTCATTGCTACATCCATTACTTCTTTTCTATCCGATATTATCAGCTAGGCAAGCATATCGAGGTAATTGAGAAAACAAAGGCCTCTATGAATAGAGGCCTGTACAAGAGAAATGCGCTTACGCAATCGGCATTAATTGATCGATCGGCCAACGAGGTCGAGCTTCAACTGACATATCCGATACTTCACCATTTTTCAGGCGCTGCATACCCGCATAAGCGATCATCGCGCCATTGTCGGTACAAAACTCTGTACGTGGGTAGTAAACTTCACCACCCACTTTCTTAGCCAGTTTTTCCAGTTCTGCCCGTAGGCGACGGTTAGCGCTCACACCACCTGCGATAACGATACGCTTCATACCAGTCTGATCCAAAGCACGCTTACACTTAATCGCCAGCGTCGCACAGACGGCTTCTTCAAATGCCAGCGCGATATCTGCACGCGTCTGTTCATCATCGCCATTTGCCGCAATGGTATTCGCGGTGAATGTCTTCAGACCTGAGAAGCTCATGTCCAGCCCCGGACGATCCGTCATTGGACGTGGGAACTTAAAGCGACCCGGTGTACCTTTCTCAGCCAGTTTAGAAAGCAGCGGACCACCAGGGTAATCCAATCCCATCAGTTTTGCAGTTTTATCAAAAGCTTCTCCAGCGGCATCATCAATCGACTCGCCAAGGATTTGGTACTCACCAATACCTTTGACTTCCACCATCATAGAGTGGCCACCAGATACCAACACCGCAACAAACGGGAACGGCGGCGGATTGTCTTCCAGCATTGGCGCAAGTAAGTGGCCTTCCATATGATGAACAGGCACCGCAGGCACCCCCCAAGCGTAAGCAACACTGCGGCCAATGGTTGCGCCAACCAACAACGCCCCAACCAAGCCAGGACCTGCGGTGTACGCCACACCATCGATGTCTTTTGACGTGAGGTTGGCTTCCTTTAATGCCTCTTTAATAAGAGGAATGGTTTTCTTCACATGGTCACGTGAAGCCAACTCAGGCACCACGCCACCGTAATCTGCGTGAAGTTTTACTTGGCTGTAAAGCTTGTGTGACAACAAACCCTTTTCATCGTCATAAATCGCGATGCCGGTCTCGTCACAAGAGGTTTCAATACCAATAATGCGCATGGTTATCTCAGTATGCTTTCTATATAGAGGAAATTTGGGCGTCATATTACCTTGCCTTGGTGCTGCAAACAAATTTTGTACAGACAATAATCGATAAAAGGCTTTACAAAGCAGTTGTGATCGGATTAAAATTCCGCACCATTTTTGATCAGCTGGTAAGTGACCAAATAATTGTGATTTGGTCTGTTGAATGCCAGCATTAACGAATAACCCCTGAGGTGAAAGGCATATGCCAGTAGTTAAAGTACGTGAAAACGAACCGTTCGACGTTGCTCTACGTCGTTTTAAGCGCTCTTGCGAAAAAGCAGGTATCCTTTCTGAAGTGCGTCGTCGTGAGCACTACGAAAAACCAACTACAGTTCGCAAACGCGCTAAAGCAGCAGCTCAAAAGCGTCACGCTAAGAAGCTAGCTCGCGAAAACGCTCGTCGCGTTCGCCTGTACTAATAACTGAGCTCCATAGAGGATTTTAGTTATGGCTCTGATTGATCAACTCAAAGAAGAGCAAAAATTAGCGATGAAAGCCAAGGACAAATTGCGCCTTGGTACTATTCGTTTAGCCTTAGCAGCAATTAAGCAACGTGAAGTGGACGAACAGATTACTCTGGGCGACGACGACATTATTGCCGTATTGACTAAGATGGTTAAACAACGTCGCGACTCTGTTACGCAGTATGAAGCAGCGGGTCGTCAAGATCTTGCTGATGCGGAGCAAGCAGAAATTACCGTTCTTGAGGACTTTATGCCTCAACCACTGACAGACGATGAAGTTGCCACTCTTATCGAGAAAGCAATTGCAGAATCTGGCGCAGCTGGCATGCAAGACATGGGCAAAGTAATGGGCGCTTTGAAACCGCAGATTCAAGGGCGTGCAGATATGGGTAAAGTAAGCGGTTTAGTTCGCGCTAAATTGGCTTAACGCCCCACCCAATTGCAGCAAGCCGTGCTATCCTTTGGAACGCACGGCTTGTTTGTATCTGAATGAAATAACTCAAAGTCGTACGCAAGCTTTCTCAGTAGTTCATTCACACCAATCATGATTTTTCTTTTTTGTTAGGTTTTATGGCTGGACACATCCCACGCAGTTTTATCGATGACCTTCTAGCTCGGCTTGATATTGTCGATATCGTCGACGCACGCGTGAAACTTAAGAAAAAAGGCAAAAACTATGGCGCTTGTTGCCCATTCCACAACGAGAAAACCCCCTCTTTCAGCGTAAGCCAAGAAAAGCAGTTTTATCACTGTTTTGGTTGTGGTGCCCATGGCAACGCTATCGACTTTATCATGGAGTTCGAACGTCTGGATTTTGTGGAAGCCATCGAAGAACTTGCCTCGTATTTAGGTCTGGATGTTCCACGTGAACAACGTAGTGGTGGTGGGCAGTTTAAGTCTGGTCCGCAAGCAAGCAGCAGTGAAAAGCGTAACCTTTACGATCTAATGGGCAGTATCGCTCAATTCTATCGTAACCAGCTCAAACAACCAGCCAACAAAGTCGCCATTGAGTATCTAAAAGATCGCGGCTTATCTGGGGAAATTGTTCAGAAGTTTGGCATCGGGTACGTGGCTGACGAATGGGACTTAGTCCGTAAGAACTTCGGCCAGCAAAAAGACGCTCAAGACATGCTCGTGACGGGTGGCATGTTGATTGAAAACGACAAAGGTAACCGCTACGACCGATTCCGCGGCCGTGTGATGTTCCCGATTCGTGACCGTCGTGGTCGAGTGATTGGTTTTGGTGGCCGAGTGCTCGGCGATGGCACACCGAAATACCTTAACTCACCGGAAACGCCTATCTTCCATAAAGGTAAAGAGCTTTACGGCCTTTATGAAGTGCTGCAGGCCTACCGAGAGCCAGCACAAATTTTAGTGGTTGAAGGTTATATGGACGTTGTCGCTTTAGCGCAATATGGCGTCGATTACTCTGTCGCTTCATTAGGTACCTCCACCACTGGCGATCACATTCAAATGCTGTTTCGTCAAACTAACACGGTGGTGTGTTGCTACGATGGCGACCGAGCGGGTAAAGAAGCGGCCTGGCGAGCACTGGAAAACGCCCTTCAATATTTGAAAACTGGTAACACATTGAAATTTTTGTTCTTACCAGACGATGAAGATCCAGATAGCTATGTCCGCAAATATGGCAAAGCAGCACTCGAGCAACAAATTGAACAAGCGACACCACTGTCGAGCTACCTGTTTGATAACCTGATCGAATTACACCAGATAAACTTGGGCAATATTGAGGGTAAATCGGCACTCAGAGCTTATGCTAGTGCCTTGATAGACAAGATTCCTGATCCATACTTTCAGGAGCTGCTCGAAAAGCTGCTTGATGAACGCACAGGCTTTGATAACCACCTGCGCCAAGCACGTAAAAAAGTGAACGAAACTCGACCTCAGCCGCACAAAGAGATCAAACGAACTCCAATGCGTGAGGTTATTGCTCTACTTATTCAAAATCCGAGCTATGCTCAAATGGTACCGGATCTTTCCACAGTGAGAGATTTATCCATACCAGGCCTCAGTTTATTTGTAGATGTACTTGATAAATGCCAGGCGCATCCCCATATAAACACAGGCCAATTATTAGAGCACTGGCGAAATAGCCAGAATGAGGCACTTCTGTCTCGTCTTGCGAGCTGGGATATCCCACTCGATGAAGACAACCAAGAAGAAATATTTTTAGACTCACTGGACAAAATTATCGCCCAGTGCGTAGAAAAGCAAATTGAAAACCTGCAGGCCAAAGCAAGAAGTGTCGGTTTATCAGCCGAAGAGAAAAGGGAGCTGCTAGCACTTATGCTAGATTTAAAAGCGTAACCCTGTTTAATTAGTCAGCATCAATTTAATTTGTTATAGTTAGTGGTTTGCATTTCGCATACTGATTCCTTCACCAGATTACGAAGTTGGATACCGTCTATGGATCAAAATCCGCAGTCACAGCTAAAGTCACTTGTTATTAAAGGCAAGGAACAAGGCTATCTGACCTACGCCGAAGTAAATGACCACCTCCCTGCTGAAATCGTAGATTCAGAACAGGTAGAAGACATCATTCAGATGATCAATGACATGGGCATTAAGGTAGTAGAAACTGCTCCTGATGCTGATGATTTAGCACTAAATGATGACACAAATATTACCGATGAAGATGCAGCTGAAGCTGCAGCCGCTGCACTTTCTAGCGTAGAAAGTGAAATTGGTCGTACTACAGATCCAGTACGTATGTACATGCGTGAAATGGGTACTGTTGAGCTACTGACCCGCGAAGGCGAAATCGACATCGCAAAACGCATTGAAGAAGGTATTAACCAAGTTCAATCATCGGTTGCTGAATACCCAGGAACGATTCCGTACATTCTTGAGCAATTTGATAAAGTTCAAGCAGAAGAGCTTCGCCTTACGGACCTAATTTCTGGCTTTGTCGACCCAGATGCAGACGATACCGCTGCACCGACAGCAACACACATCGGTTCTGAGCTATCTGAATCTCAATTAGAAGATGAAGATAACACAGACGTTGATGATGATGAAGACGAAGACAAAGACGACGATTCAGATGATGATTCTGAAGAAGATGTTGGTATCGACCCAGAACTGGCTCTGGAGAAGTTCAATCAGCTACGTAGTACATACCAAAATCTACAATTAGCGATTAACGAATACGGCTACGAAAGCCCGAAAGCAACCGTCGCTAATGAAATGATGCTAGACGTATTCAAAGAATTCCGTCTAACACCAAAACAGTTCGATCACTTGGTGAATGAGCTGCGTACTTCTATGGATCGCGTTCGTACGCAAGAGCGTTTGATCATGAAGTCAGTCGTTGAATACGGCAAAATGCCGAAGAAGTCTTTCATCGCTCTGTTCACTGGTAATGAATCAAGTGAAGCTTGGTTAGATGAAGTTCTGGCTTCTGACAAACCATACGCAGAGAAGATCAAACGTAACGAAGAAGAAATCCGTCGCTCAATCACTAAGCTAAAAATGATTGAAGAAGAAACTTCTTTGAGCGTACAAAATGTTAAAGACATCAGCCGTCGCATGTCTATCGGTGAAGCTAAAGCTCGCCGTGCGAAGAAAGAGATGGTTGAGGCGAACTTACGTCTGGTAATTTCTATCGCGAAGAAATACACCAACCGTGGTCTACAGTTCCTGGATCTCATCCAAGAAGGTAACATCGGTTTGATGAAAGCGGTAGATAAGTTCGAATATCGTCGTGGTTACAAGTTCTCGACATACGCAACGTGGTGGATCCGTCAGGCAATCACTCGTTCAATCGCAGACCAAGCTCGTACGATTCGTATCCCGGTTCACATGATCGAAACGATCAACAAACTAAACCGTATCTCTCGTCAAATGCTACAAGAGATGGGTCGTGAACCACTACCTGAAGAACTGGCAGAACGTATGCAGATGCCGGAAGACAAGATTCGTAAAGTGCTGAAAATCGCCAAAGAGCCAATCTCAATGGAGACACCAATCGGTGACGACGAAGATTCGCATCTAGGAGATTTCATCGAAGATACGACGCTTGAACTACCACTAGACTCTGCAACAGCGACAAGCTTGAAAGGCGCAACAAAAGACGTGCTTGCAGGTCTGACGCCGCGTGAAGCTAAAGTACTTCGCATGCGCTTTGGTATTGACATGAACACCGACCACACTCTAGAAGAGGTAGGTAAACAGTTCGACGTTACTCGTGAACGTATTCGTCAGATTGAAGCAAAAGCACTGCGTAAACTTCGTCACCCAAGCCGCTCAGAAACTCTGCGCAGCTTCCTAGACGAGTAAGCCAGGCGCTCATAAGCGTTAAAAAATCCTAAAAAGGTGACCCTAGGTCACCTTTTTTATTATCCACTGTTCTAAGTGGATAAAAACTAAGCGCAATTAGCCATACTGGTATCT
This sequence comes from uncultured Vibrio sp., assembly GCF_963675395.1. Classification (NCBI taxonomy): domain Bacteria; kingdom Pseudomonadati; phylum Pseudomonadota; class Gammaproteobacteria; order Vibrionales; family Vibrionaceae; genus Vibrio; species uncultured Vibrio sp. Next base: position 1,467,544 of record NZ_OY776223.1, read on the forward strand.
AGACACCTCGCAGCGCTTCCCCTATAATCGTTGACCTATCAGGCCCCTTAGCTCAGTGGTTAGAGCAGTCGACTCATAATCGATTGGTCCGCAGTTCAAGTCTGCGAGGGGCCACCATATTATAGAAGGCTCGTAGAGAAATCTACGGGCCTTTGTCTTTTCTGGTCCGGTCTATATCCGGTCCCTTTTATCTAAACAATGACTACTTCCGGTAAGCTCTGGTCCATTCGGTCAGCCGAAACACGCCACGTAGTCACCACAGAGTCACACTTCCTCTATCAGACCGATATCCACCATCAGAACCTTCTCTCGTCTGTACAACGCGAACCTCAGCCGATACATACCATTCAATACCAGAACCGAACCCCAGAAAAACTCCGCGCTGGAACAAACAAAAATATAACCAACATTCCGTTCCATTAGGTCCAGTTATTAATATAAATATAATTTAGATACCTAAATGGGGTTCTAGCTGAGATTACGCAGGAGACTCAGCACCGAAGATTAGGACAAGATGAATGTTGAATCATGATGACCGATTACCCTCAGTGGTAATCGGTCTGTCTTTCTCTTAAGTGATTTAGGTCAGTAATCAGCGACACTCAACCACGGCACCAGAAACAGCAGCTAATCACGGGGCTGGTATTCATACTGGAACCGGAAAAACCAACGGCACACTGGATTACAGCGCGGATCCTATAGCAATAGGACAGCAAAATCCCACGGCTAGAACCTCGGGGGAAACTCTGACCAGAATCGGTGCTGAACTACCTACCAGACATACCTGACAGGGTTGGAGGGGTTGATAGGGTTGAGTTCAATCTGATGGGGTTGTCGGGGTTTACAGGGTTGTTGAAGTTAGCTCTGAGGGCACAAATGTATTCGGCGAGGGATACTACCCTATTAACCCTAGATTCCAACTCAAAGACCGGATAGAGACCGGAACCACTGCACGATCATGGTAATAGTCTTCGGTGTAATTCAGCAGAGTACCGGGGTCGCATGGGTTGATGGGGTTAGCGAGGGTCAGTCTGGTGTGACCGACCCAGCGATCTAGGATTTGTGGTTGTGGGGGTGTGAGGTCTACATATTTACTGAAAAATCTGATCTGAAATGGTTCAGTACTTTGAATTTTATGGATGTATTGTCGTAGCCAAGAACTTCAATACGTGCGCCTTTGTAGTTGATAACATTTGACTTAGACATGTCGTACTCCACGTTGTTGGTAAAAGCATTTCGAGCGGAGCCATCAGAAAACTCTCGATATGAAATATTTATCTTTTTACCCACAGAGCCATTGTAAATCAAAGTTTGTTGGAAAGACTGATTATCAGTAACAGTTCTGTCTTCAACCCTCAACTGTCCCGTGTAGCACGATGCAGATTGGTAAGAAACTGAAGTTACGCATACTTCATTAGCTTTTTTTGTATGTAGTGCGATTGGTGGATCGATCAGTCCGGCAGCATATCTAATGCTCTGGCCTTGAGTATTTGTCGCAGAAAAATAAGGAATGCCTTTGTAGTCTCCAATCCGAGCGTAAGAGCCCGGTGGAATATCATAAGCTACGCCATCTACAAGATGAGCTAGTATGAGATATTCCATGGTTGTCGACTTGCCTTGATCTAGCATGTAATCGCCAACATAAGCTTCAACAACTTGGCCAATGGGTGGTTCAGAAAAGAAGTCTGTTTTAGCACTAGTGTTATAATTAATTGTCGAACAACCCGCCATAACAGAGACAGATAAAGTCAAAACGCCAATAGTAGATAATTTCATTTTTCATCCCTAAACATAAATGATACCGATTTCAACATAAAATTAGACACATATTAACATCATGATATCTATAATCATGGAGTTTAATATGATCAAAGTTACAACTTTAGAAACCCTCTCAACCCTACCAATCACCACAACCCTACAAGAACAAGTCAACGCGTTACTCACCGAACCATTTCACGATGAAGCAGAAACCCAACAGGTATGGGATGAACTGCAATGTGAGCTCTGGTTTCTCACATCAAAATCCGAACTCTCTGCCGTCGTCGTCGACGATATCGAAATGCTAAAACGAGCACTGACCTACACCGAATTCGAAGACGATATGGACTACGGAGCAGTGCTTACCCTGAGCATTGTCGAGGACTCTGGCAAGGGTATCTACCTACTGATGCCTAAGACACTGCTCACCGAATTACGCCAATACTTCTCCATCGAGAATGACTAAGGAGGCAGTGATGCAATCCCGAAAATTCAAATTCAATAAGCGCCAACTCGACTCACTACCACCGACGCCGCTGTCGAGCAAAAGTAAGGAAACTGAATATACCGACGAGTTGTGTAGCGGGCTCAAGCTGATAATTAACCGTCAGGGGAGGAAGCGTTTCCTCTTTAGGTACACCTATTTTTCGGTCAAAAAATCGATACAACTAGGTGAATATCCAGCGCTAGATATTGCCACTGCTCGCCAGATTGCCAATGACCATAAACGGGAAATTGCTCTAGGTAATGATCCCAAGGTTATTCGAGACGAAAAACGGAATGTACTATCGTTTCAGGAATTTGCGGAGCTGCACTACTTACCGTATGCAATGATGAACAAGCTCACTGCCAAAAGTGATGCAGGTAGTCTCAAGCTTCACTTCTATCCGAAGTGGGGCAAGAAACCTCTCACTGATATCGGTCAGCAGGACATTCAGAAATTGTTGGATGGCTTACTAGAAGGAAGAAAGCCTGCAACGGTGAACCGTCTACGCTCCTTAGTCCTTCGTATGTTCAGGCTCGCAATGGAATGGGGATTCGTGGACAAGAATCCCGGTCAGTACATCAGGAAGCTTAAGGAGAATAACGTCCGTCAACGTTTCCTCTCACGGGCTGAGGTTTCAGCCTTCATCAAGGCATGTAACGAGGAACCGAATCGCACCCAATCTAACGCATTGAAATTTGCGCTACTTACAGGGATGCGAATCGGGGAAATTACCAGTTCGAAATGGGAGTGTCTTACCGTCGACGACGACGGCAATTGGAGCCTATTTCTACCACACACTAAGTCGGGATTATCTAGAACAGTCCTGCTCAATCATCTAGCTAAGGAAGTGATCCATGATCAACGACGATTTCAACAACCTAAGAACCCCTATATCTTTGCCGGAGATGCCCCCGGTAGACCTATCGCTCATCCGAAGAAGGCTTTTGCTCGGATCAAGAAAGCTGCTGGTATTACAGACAACTTCCGAATTCATGATTTGAGGCACAGCTTCGCATCGATCCTCATAAACAGCGGAAATGCCACGCTCTATGATGTTCAGCATTTGCTGGGGCACCAGTCGCCACAAACCAGTACGAGGTATGCTCATTTGGCTTCGAGTAGGCTGAGAGAGGTTAGTGCTAATGTGGCTGAGTTGGTTGGAGATGTGAGTAAAGGCTGAACCGCGAGAGTTACTATTTTGTCTACCAAGCAACTATCCACACCATGTAGAGACTTAGTGAGAACGAAAAGAGCAATTTGTTGCTTATCTCTTATGTTACGGACTACACTTATTTTAGGGTCCAGTGTTTACTGCTTGGCTACTTATGGCTCATATTGTGTTTAATTCTTGACCTAAGAGTTGTTTTTTGAGATTGTACCTCAAAATAAACCCCCTTCAATGGGGGTTTTGCGTCTATAAAATAAATGTTTTTATCTATATGTAGTGTTAGCACTGGAAGTTAAACTCAACATATTGTGTTCAGAGCAAAGAGGATAAGTTATGGAAAAGATCAATTTTAAAGAGTTACACACTCAAGTTATTGGTTATGGCCCGCAAAAGCCTCAAGTGACTACTTCAAATTGTGACGCACATCTAATCCATGCTTTTTTCAATAATGCGCCTGCAAGTAGCTCGGTCTCTAACAATACAACACTAAAACAAAACTCGATGCTGAGTAACTCAACAGTTATGAGCTGCTAACTTGATATATTCAAATTAGCCCATATTATAAACCCTGCCATGCAGGGTTTTTTCATATCTGGAGGATATAGTTTGCCGAGCTTAAATGACGTAATTTCAGAAATTCAACTAGGGATAGCCAACCAAGTACCGAACGCTCCTGACGCTGTTCGGTTACAAAAGATAGTAGACTTACAAGCTTTAACTACAAGAAATGTCATCTGCTATTACTCGGGGTGGTTGAATGTCAATGGAGCATCTGTGCCAAACTTATCTATTGATGATATGGATAAAAATGGCTTTATGAATGCAGTTCAAGGCATGGACTGTTCTTTGGGACTAGATCTAATTTTACACACACCTGGTGGTTCTGTGACTGCTGCTGAATCTCTGGTTTACTACCTAAAGAAAAAGTTTGGTAACGACATCCGAGTAATAATCCCACAAATGGCAATGTCTGCTGGGACAATGATTGCATGTTGTTCCAAAGAAATCGTGATGGGTAATCAGTCTTGTATTGGTCCTTTTGACCCGTCAGTAAGAAACGTTTCAGCTTTCGCTGTTTTTGATGAATTCATGAGAGCATCGGAAGATATAAAGGGCAATCCACATAACATTCCACTTTGGCAGACAATGGTAAGCAAGTATCCACCAGCATTTCTAGAGGAATGTGAGCGAGCAATCGAATTAGCAAATACCATTGTTCCCCAGTGGCTTAAAGATAACATGCTATCTACCTTAGATACTGAAGAACAAAATTCCAGAATCGAAAAGCTCATTGGAGCGTTGAACAATCCTCATAAGACTAAAGAGCACTCGCGCCATATTCATCTAGAAGAGGCCGTTGAGCTTGGATTAACCATCGCTCAATTGGAAGATGACCAAGACCTTCAAGAGAAAGTGTTGACTCTTCACCACGCATACCTTGCTACATTAATGATGACAAATACATCTAAATTAATTGAGTCACACCACGGCAAGAAATTCATTCTCAGCTATCAAGTTTAGAGAACAATTTCAGTTCAAACTACTCATCATTAGCCATCTCGCCACAATCTAAAATCCTAGATCGCTGGGTCGGTCACAACCGACTGGCCCTGTAATCTCGCTCTAAGGCTTATCCTGCCTAGAATCCTGCATGATGTAGTTCCAGTAACTTTGGCGACGGCGTCGTCTGTCCGGTCTCTATCCGGTCTTTAGCTGTGATTTTGGCTAGATACCGAGCTGGACACGAACCCTAATGTAAATTTCCTATTTAGGTTTTCCGTCCAGTTTGCCGACGGTGCCGTCATTACGTCGACGACGTCGAGAAACCCATCATGACTTCTGTACGAGCGCTAACAGCTCTGCTTTTAGCTGTTGGTATTCGTGGCCTAGTACGTGAAGGTAAATTGATGATTCGGACTTTTGGGCTAGACCTAAGTCTCTAACTATTGAGGCGCAAAACCCTAGGTTGTTAGCTGAACCTGAAGGATATAGGGATTTATAGACCTGACTTTTCCACGGACTATCACCTTGAGATTCGATCAACTGAAATAGTTCGTTAAGTGGAACCCAGTGTTTTGAATGCAATCCTGCCCCGCCACTTTGTCCGGCAATTCGAAAGTAGAGTTGGTTATCTTCGCTGTTTTGAGCAATCTCGTAGATCACCGTTCCTTGGGACTTTGCTCCTAGTTTTGGTGCTTCACCTGTTTTGAGAATGGTAGAGAATGGATTGTCTACTGATGTGGTTTTAGATGTATCAGCCTCTGCATTCTTCCTGCTGTTTTTGGGTTGGTTCATAGAAACTCCTTTATCTCATTAAGCTAGAAATAAGAAAGCCCCTACCGGACGAATCCAGTAATGGCTCTTACAATTCAATAATATAAATTCGTTTTGCTGCTTGTTACGCCTAGGAATTTTTTCCTGTCTTTTCCGGTACTGTTCCTGTCTTTCCACCCAACCTTAACCCCATTTCCTCGTCGGCGTCGTCGTACTAATCACGGCCAATAATTCCCGTCGTCGACGTCAGTAAAATCATGCGGGTAATCAGGTGATGTGATTTTGCTGGTGGATTTAGGCGTGATTCGGGGCAGGGTTTCTATGTTGATTGTGCAGTGAGATTGTGTCAGACCTTCGCTCATAATCGATTGGTCCGCAGTTCAAGTCTGCGAGGGGCCACCATATTATAGAAGGCTCGTAGAGAAATCTACGGGCCTTTGTCTTTTCTGGTCCGGTCTATATCCGGTCCCTTTTCTCTAAACAATGACTACTTCCGGTAAGCTCTGGTCCATTCGGTCAGCCGAAACACGCCACGTAGTCACCACAGAGTCACACTTCCTCTATCAGACCGATATCCACCATCAGAACCTTCTCTCGTCTGTACAACGCGAACCTCAGCCGATACATACCATTCAATACCAGAACCGAACCCCAGAAAAACTCCGCGCTGGAACCAACAAAAATATAACCAACATCCTGTCCATTAGCTGAAGTTATTAATATAGATATGGGATGGATAGCTAGTTCAGTGACGGGAAGGACACCCATGATCCTAAAGCTCTCAGAACTAGCAAATCAGGAAAAACAGCATTCAATGATGACCGATTACCCTAAGTGGTAATCGGTCTGTCTTTCTCTAATGTAACTTGGACTAGTAATCAGCGACACTCAACCACGGCACCAGAAACAGCGGTTAATCACAGGACTGGTATTCATACTCAGAACGGAAAAACCAACGGCACACCGGATTACAGCGCGAATCTGGTATGAGTTAGGGTGTCGAGTTGAGTTAGTCGAATCAGATGGAACAGCCGTCGACGACGACGGCAAACTGGACGGAAAACCTAAATAGGAAATTTACATTAGGGTTCGTGTCCAGCTCGGTATCTACCTAAAATCACAGCTAAAGACCGGATGGAAACCGGACCGACGACGCCGCCGGCAAAATTACAGAAACTACATCATGCAGGAAGTTAAGCAGGATAAGCCTTAGAGCAAGATTACAGGGTCAGTCTGGTGTGACCGACCCAGCGATCTAGGATTTTAGATTGATCAATGAAGAGCCATTCCATTCATCAGCACACGAGCCTAACGGCTATTTCCCTACTGAGAGTAAACTTCTAAACACAACCCGCCACAGTTCAAATTCAGCAGAATGCAATTGGATGCCATGTAAACAAGTTACTATGATTAATAAATAAGTGCCTGCACATCACCCATGACAGGAGTAAGTATGGATTTCATCGATGGCGTGTTACAAGTCGAGTCTTTCTTGGCGGTTACTTTGGGGATCATCGTATTATTCCTCGGTAAACGTCTGACCCAGGCCAGTAAATTATTGAGAGAGTTTAGTATTCCTGAACCCGTTTCTGGCGGGATACTGGTGTCCGTGCTTTTTACTGTTCTCCACTATGTTACCCAAATCGATGTACAGTTTAACCTCGCAACTCGTGATCTTTTACTGGTGTACTTCTTTACCACTATTGGTATCAACTCAAGCCTGCAAGATTTATTCAAAGGAGGGAAGCCCCTGCTCATTCTCCTCTCAGTTACCATCGGCTACATGCTGATACAAAACCTGACGGGAATTGGCATTGCATCTATGCTTGGACAACCAGAAGCCGTGGGATTGCTTAGTGGTACCGTCTCTTTAATTGGTGGTCACGGAACCGCAATTGCTTGGTCGCCAAGAATTGCAGAGCTTTTCGATCTTAACACTGCGATGGAAATTGGTATTGCCAGTGCAACATTCGGCTTGATCCTAGCGAGTTTAATGGGTGGGCCGATTGCAAAGTACCTAATCAATAAACACAATCTTAAGCCAACTGAAGTCGAAGAGATGGACGTCGGTACTGCCCACGATGAACCGCAACCAGCCATCAACGCTTATGATTTCTTAGATGCGATGTTGGCTATTCACGTTTGTATCATTCTTGGTGCAGTGCTAAACGAGGGAGTCAGTAGCCTCGGCCTAGAACTGCCCCTATTTGTGACCTGTCTCTTTGCAGGTATTCTTATTTCAAACCTGATTCCCACGTCTTATCCTCGTTTAACTGGTACGCGCTGGCCTGCAAGGAAACCTGCTGTCGCACTGATTGCTGATATGGCATTAGGCGCATTTCTAGCCATGTCTTTGATGAGTATGCAGTTATGGGCGTTAGTCGATTTAGCGGGGCCAATCTTTATCATCCTTGGGGCGCAATTTTTGGTGGCTGTATGTATTGCGGTCTTTGTTGTGTTTCCACTCATGGGCAAAAATTATGATGCCGCGGTGGTATGTTCTGGTTTCGGGGGGATCTCATTGGGCTCTACCCCAACCGCGATGGCGAACATGTCTGCCGTTGCAAAAAAATACGGTAACTCACATCAAGCATTTATCATTGTGCCGTTAGTGTGCGCTTTCTTCATCGACTTAGCGAATGCGTTGCTCATTCCCTATTTCATTAACTGGATAAGTTAACTCTATCCGAAATGTTCAGTGCTTATAAGTCAACATTTGTTGTAGCAAAGGCCAGTCTGGTGTGACCGACCCAGCGATCTAGGATTTTAGTGAGTTGGGTTAGAAGTAGTAACGAGCACCAGCATAAAAGCCACGGATCGCAACTTCTACGTCATCAATTTCAGTATTTGCGCTTCGATAGCCAACATTTAAGCTAATGCTTTCATTAATGTTATATCCACTCTCTACACCAAATTGATAGCCTGTCTCAGACTCTTCAACGTCGCTTGTCTTATCTTTCAGAGTCATTTGACCTAGGCCAAATACACCCGCAATGTAAGCACCATTATCAAAAGTGTATTTTGGCTTAAGGTTAGCAAAAATCGCATGCCCATCTGCTTTCATCATTCCTAAAAAATCGACCTCACCAAAAGTTCGGTATTCTACTTCGCCTGCAAGTTTAAATGACTCTTCGATCTTTGACTCATATCCAACAGCGGCATTAAAACCAACGTCATTTGATTCCTCGATTGATACACCACTATTTTCTAGTTCCGTTTCATTCGCAAATGCCACATCAGCTCCTAAATAAAAGCCTGTTTTTGTTCCAGCCACTGCTGCACTACTGACGAAAAAAGACAACACTGCTAAAGAAAGTACATTTTTAGTTTTCATTTTTATCTCTAAAATTTGCTAATTTTTTATAGCCACATCTAACCATGGCATTTTAATCAATAATTACAATAAATTATCGTGCGTCATAATATTCAAAACAGTACTTACAAGCCATGATTCAAATCACATCGACTGGATCATATGCAAAAAGCCTCTTAATAAAATGCCTTCATCAAGAGGTATCGAGAGCGATCTCAGAAATCTCCTCACTGAAGAAGAAGCATTTGAAGAGATATTTGCCTGAGGAAAAGATATTTGTCAGAGCAAGTAAACAATGTGTTCGAGATACGCGAGCTTCTTTGATGTGAGGTAAGCATCCAGTTCAAGTCTGCGAGGTGAGAAGGCTCGTAGAGAAATCTACGGGCCTTTCTCTTTTCTGGCTCGGTCTATATCCTGTCGTAAACATTACCAGGTAAGTACCTCACGCGTATTACAAACACATGGGTAGTAATTGAGATACAGGCTGAAGTTACACACTATTCATTCAGCAGGTTCAAAGCGGCATTAGGAATCAACCTAGCTTGAGCTAACATAGATGATGAAGATTGTTGAAGAATTTTAGCTCGAGTCATTTCGGTTGTTTCTTTTGCGTAATCTGTATCCGTACGGTTTCCTTTCGATGCACTGATATTTTCATACATATTAGTTAAATTAGAGAGCATGCGATCAAATCGATTCTGAAGAGCCCCGACATCAGCTTGATGCCCATCCACATAATTCAAGGCAGAATCAATGATAGAGACGGCTTCTTGAGCGCCTCCTATGCTTGTCACATCAATGTTCTCTACAATTGCCTTACGGCCGTTATCGAAGTTAAACTCTCTGGCCAGGCTCCCAGAAAAACAAACTTTCCCTTCTGCAACATCAGACCCAACAAACATTTGTAGTTCACCAGTACCGGATACCGACGCAGTAACAAACTCTTGCTGTCCATTGATGTAAGTTGCAAGTTCTTCAATATCATCTCCAATTTTGGCTTCGATATTGATACTTACATCGTTTCCGGCTCTATCGGTAAAATCCATACCGAGCTCGTTAGCATCATCTTCGACAGTCCAACTTTCGTCTTTGGCTTCCTCTGCAATAAATATCGTTCCCCCCATCGATGAAGAGCTTGAACGCATATCCTTTAGTTCCAGTAGTATCGTTTCACTATTGGAACCAACTTGAAGCGCTTTCTTGCCATAGCTACCATCTAACAATCTCATCCCAGCAAAATTAGCAGAGCTAGCGATACTATGCAGTTCTTCCTTTAAAGCTTGGACGTTTTTTTGAATTGCCTGCCTGTCAGCTATTGAGTTTGACCCATTAGCCGCTTGCAAGGAATGATCTCTCATATCCTTTAGAATACTAGATATTTCGCGCATAGATCCTTCAGCAGTCTGGACTATGGCCACTCCATCATTGACATTCTTAGCTGCAACATCGATTCCTCGACTTTGTACATGTAATCGATTCGCAATTTGTAATCCAGCAGCATCATCTTTAGCACTGTTTATCTTTTTTCCCGAAGAAAGTTTAAGTATTGATGAATTATAATCATCAGAAGCATCAGCAATATGACGTCGTGTTGCTAACGCAGCGGTATTGTTGTGTAGGCTCAATGTCACGCATAGCCCTCCTTTCCATTATTACTGCCAAAAAATATGGAACTAAAGTCTCACTTTGTATATCGACCAAAACCACCATCACTTTAGGGACTTTATGCATAATTAACTGAATATTTTACCTTTAACCCATTCACAAGGTAAATGTAATAGCAGTTCCTTAAAGACAGAAAGCCAACCGGTAACAAGGATGCACACTATTAGACGCTAAAATCTCATTGCCAAGACACATTAGAAGAAGATCGAGTGATCAAACATTGACGGCTTTTATAATTATGCTAGATTAGCCGTATAGACGTCCAAAAAGATAAATGGAGTTATTATGGAAAGTTTGCGTCAAATTAGACAGTTACCTATTGTTCTCATCGCAGCCCTAAGCTTAGTGGCCTGTGGGCAAAAAGAAGAATCAGTCATCAAGGTAGGTGCAACGGTTGGTCCTCATGCACAAGTTGTCGAAGCCGTTGCCAAAGAAGCAGAAAAACAAGGGCTAAAGGTCGAAGTGGTCGAGTTTTCCGATTACGTAACACCAAACGCAGCATTAAGCGATGGCAGTATCGACATCAACAGCTATCAGCATCAGCCATTTCTGGATAACTATAACAGCAGTCACGATGGTCACCTGGTTTCTATTGGCCAATCGATTCTGATGCGTATGGGAATTTACTCAAACAAGTTCCGCTCTCTTGAAGAACTTCCGGAGAAGGCTCGCATCGCTATCCCTAATGATCCAACCAACGGTGGTCGCGGTTTGCTTCTGCTTGCTGATTCGGGCCTAATTACGTTGAAACAAGGTGTCGGCCATAAAGCGGCATTGACCGACATAACTAAAAACCCGAAAGATTTTCAGTTTGTTGAAGTCGATGCAGCTCAACTGCCAAGAACGTTAGACGATGTGGATGCAGCAGCTATTACCATGAACTATGTGATGTCGTCTGGACTTGATCCAAAGAAACAAGGGATCTATTTAGAATCGAAACAAGCACCTCTGGCGGTTATGGTTATTGCAACGCGCGAAGCAAATAAAAACAAAGAAGAATACAAAAAGTTTGTTTCTATCTATCAGTCTCAGGAGATTCGTGACTATCTGGATAAAACTTTTAAGGGGACCATTGAGCCTGCGTTCTAACCTGTAAAATAAAATTTTCGCTAGAAGTTCAAGCAGCGTATTTGAGAAAGGCTCGTGGATACATCCATGAGCCTTTGTGCTTTAAGCCCCACTCTCTGGGGGAATGCTCTGCAATAGACTATATATTTTTAGCACTTTCACGGCGCTCTGCTTCTAGCCTTGACGCTAAGTAATTTTTCGTCGCTAATACCAAGTCAGGACGATTAATCACCTTCCAGAGAAAGTATGGCGGGATAAAGAAAACAACAAAATATAACGACTCATGGAAAAAGATATCAGCAATAGAACCTTGATGCTCAAAAAGTGCAGTCAGGGCAAAAAGGTCCAATAATACCCCCAACACTCCGAAAACAACGCAGACCACAATCGCTAATCCTAAAAGCTCGCGTAAGAAATATTTGTATATCACGGCACTAAATCCTTCTAGTAGTACGTCGTACCAAGATACTCCTCGAACTACTCAGTTAGCTTGATTACGGTCAACTTCTACTAGATACCAATAAGAACTTAGTTTTATAAAAGGTAACTTCTACTAAACATTACAGCTATAAGAACCTGCCCTAGTCAATCATGTCGACTATGAACACACACAACAAGACATCTACTCGGTTCCGTCATTCTCTCACGTAGAATAGAGAAAGCCGCTCACAAATTTGTGAGCGGCTTTCCTGTTTGGTCAGTCGACCATTAACCACCAGACAGCTCTGCCAGTCGCTTCGCAGCGCGGCTATGACGAGTCATCAAGTCCCGTAAATCCACGCCGATCACTTCACCATCATGCACACGCCACTGGCCTGCGACCATGACTCGATCAGCCTGTTGCGCACCACATAGTAATAAGGCAGCCAACGGATCGTGACTCCCAGAGAAACGAATATCATCGAGCTTAAACATGGCTATGTCAGCCTGATAACCGACGCTTAACTCCCCGATATCCTGTCGCCCCATCGCCAATGCCGAACCTTTCGTTGCCCAGCGCAGCGCATCAAAATGAGTGACTTTCGCCGAGCCATACTGCAAACGTTGCAGGTACATTGCCATGCGGACTTCCGCTATCATATTGGAGCCATCGTTTGAGGCTGAACCATCGACACCAAGACCGACTTTCACACCGGCCTGTTCAAGCTCCAAGTTTTTACACATACCGGAAGCCAGCGTCATATTGGATGTTGGACAGTGACTGACCCCTACGCCCGCTTTACCTAAGCGTAGAATCTCTTCAGAGTTAAAATGAATACCATGAGCCAGCCAGGTCCGCTCGTTTAACCAGCCAACATCTTCCAGATAATCGACCGGACGTAATCCAAACTGCTTGATGCAGAAGTTCTCTTCATCAATGGTTTCACACAAGTGGGTATGCACCATGACATTCTCATCTTTCGCGATTCGCGCCGTCTCTTTCATCAAGTCCGTGGTGACTGAAAATGGTGAGCACGGTGCCAAGGCAATTTGTATCATCGCACCATCATGGTCTTGGTGATATTCATTGATCAGCCGCTTGCTGTCATCAACGATAGCTTGTTCAGTTTGGATCGTGTGCCTTGGCGGTAAACCGCCCTGATCTTCACCCAAGCTCATTGAGCCACGAGTGAAAATAGCCCGCACACCAAGACTGTGTGCAGCTTCGACTTGCAGATCAATGGCATGTTCCAAACCGTTGGGCAGTAAGTAGTGATGATCTGAAGCGGTCGTACAGCCAGAGCGCATAAGCTCAACTAAAGCCAATTCGGTGGCGACACTCATCATTTCTTGGTCAAGGTTTGCCCACACCGGATAAAGACTTTTCAACCAGTGAAACAGCTCTTTATTCAGCGCATCGGGATAAGCACGTGTCAGAGTTTGGTAGAAGTGATGATGGGCATTGATCAGCCCTGGAGTAATAACGTGTTGGTTGGCGTTGATCACCGAATCGACTTTGGTGTCAGGCGTTGCATTAAGAGCCACCAGCTCAACAATTTTATTTCCGCGAATCACCAGACCTCCGCGAGCGTCCTGCTCGTTGCCAGTGTAAATCGCGAGTGGATTCTTAATCCAGATTGTTTCCATTCATAAATATCCTTAGCCGTTTCAACCATTGCAGGGGAAGCGGACTTTTACCGACATCTTCACAAGAGAAGATGTGAGTGATTTTAGTGGTTAGATATACCGGTATCACGGTATGTAAATAGCCCGAAAATGAGCCTTCACTACCATAGCATAAGCTAAAGTAAAGCGGACAAAATTTCCCCTACTCGTTCTTAACTCCACCTGCGCTGTTCAAAAAACCGTCACTCTTTTGTCACCAAACACTCACTGTTTTGCCGCTGAACTGTCATCTGTAATTCCTACTATCCAGTTAGCAACTTGCACGCAGAGGTAAATATGGATAGCACTACCCCTTTTCGTCTCCCTCGTAAAACGCCGTTTGGCATTGGTGAAAATGTCGCAGAGTGGGCGACTGGATTAAGCCGACTCGATAAGTTCTATGCACAAAGACCGGTTGATGCCGACATTCAAACCTTCTTACGCTTCACACTCTCGATTTTAGGTATAGACTACCGGATAGCTCATGGTTCCCTCGATGCCGTCCCTAAACAAGGCCCTACCGTTATTGTTGCCAACCACCCTCTCGGTTGTGTCGAAGGCGTCATTCTGGCTGAATTACTGCTGATGGTTCGAGATGACATCCAAATCCTCGCGAATCAATACCTTAAAACCGTCCCGGAACTCGACCAGTTGTTTATTGGTGTCGATGTATTTGAAGGCAAAGACGCGGTCAAATCCAACATGAAAGCACTGCGCGCGGCGAACAGACACCTCGCTAATGGCGGATTACTGTTAGTTTTCCCGGCGGGTGAAGTTTCCCAACTGGTTGATAAAAAGCAGCAACGCCTAGAAGACAAAGAGTGGAGCCGCAGTGTCAGCACCTTAATTCGTAAAAACAAAGCGACCACCGTCCCCGTATTCATTAACGGGCAAAACTCTAAACGCTTTTACATGGCTGGTAAAATCCACCCATTACTCAGAACATTAATGCTGGGCAGAGAGCTGCTTAATAAGAATGCTCAAACAATTGAACTATCGTTTGGCCAGGCGATTAAATTTAAAGAGCTGAATAACCTCAGCGATGATCAGGTGGTGAATTATTTGAGGCTCAATACCTACCTGCTTAACCGTGATTCAAGTACTAGTCAGCAAACCGCATCGACGGATGATTTACTTCCCATTGCGGCAGGGTTACCCACAAGCCAATTGCTCGACGAGCTGCACAACTTACCTCCAGAAGCCAAACTTCTTGAAAGTGGTGAGTTTGAGGTCTACTGCACATCCGCTTATCAGATCCCATCTCTACTGCATGAAATTGGCCGACTACGTGAATACAACTTTCGTCAGGTGGGCGAAGGCACAGGGCAAGCGATCGACATCGACCATTTCGATCACGATTACCTACACCTGTTTGTCTGGGATCGCGCCAACCAGTGTATGGTTGGTGCTTATCGTCTGGGGTTAGTGGATAAATTACTGACTAAACATGGCGTTGAAGGCTTGTACTCTCGCACCCTATTTAACTATGACCAGCGTTTTCTCGATAAAATGGGGAAATCGATTGAGATGGGACGATCGGTGATCGCGGAACAATACCAGAAAAGCATGAGTGCCCTGCTGCTGCTCTGGAAAGGGATAGCA
Source organism: uncultured Vibrio sp. (assembly GCF_963675395.1). NCBI lineage: Bacteria > Pseudomonadati > Pseudomonadota > Gammaproteobacteria > Vibrionales > Vibrionaceae > Vibrio > uncultured Vibrio sp. The sequence goes on from NZ_OY776223.1 coordinate 1,482,967, forward strand.
ACGTTCGTACATCGAAACCCAGACTACACTCATCTGTTTGGTCCGGTCAGCATCAGCAACGACTACAGCCAGACCGCTCGTCAGTTATTGGCTCAGTCGATGACACTGCATCACTACAACAACGCCTGTGCAGAGTATGTCACACCGTCCAATCCACTCCCCGAGACAAACCTAAATTGGAACACCAGCATGCTCACCGCCTTAGGTGACTTGCAGCTGCTGTCTCGTGTTATCGCTCGAATTGATGAAGGTAAAGGAGTTCCTGTTTTACTGCGTCAGTACTTAAGCTTAAACGGCAAACTGGTCTGCTTTAATGTTGATCCTGCCTTTAACAACGCGTTAGACGGATTAATTATGGTGGACTTACGCGAAGTGCCAGAAAAGACGCTGGCACGTTACATGGGACAGGAAAATACGCGAGCGTATTTAGCACAACACCTCGATAAATAACTTACCAGAGAAATAGTGCATTGCTGATACAAGCAGTGCACTATCCTTTTAATTTGTAAGAAATATAACCTAAAGTTTCCGATATTTCTGACATCAAAACCATTCACCCAACCAATAATTTGCTACGTGCTGATATTGAGCAATATATCTCGTTACAAAATTTCAAAAAAACCACAACCAGACGAAGATCACATTTATTACAATGGTTAAACGAAGACAAAATGTGATATTGATCGATCATAATATTTAATTCGATCCCAGAAATAAATTATAAGTGATTTTGATCACGTTATATTTTCAATTCAAATTTGTAATAAGATCGATTTGATCACTAAGATTTTTATTGACAGATTTAAAATCCGCATTTTGTTATTAAGTTACATATCAATAAATTGATCGCCATCACTTAAAAAATGCTTTTTATCTGAAGAAGTGCGGGTGTAGATCACGAAAAACCCGTTGTCAGTTCCAATTGGAAATTGTGTGATAAATTGATTGGGTACTAAGCAATCAAACAAGCGGTTTTGGCGAACCGTTTACGACAACAATATTCATCAGAACATCGAACGGGGAATTGTTATGATATCACCAGATGCTAAGATCAAGATACAAAATTTTGGTCGCTTTCTGTCTAACATGGTAATGCCTAACATTGGCGCATTTATCGCGTGGGGCTTTATCACTGCACTATTCATCCCAACCGGATGGCTGCCAAATGAGACTTTGGCTTCCATGGTTGGTCCTATGATCACCTACTTACTGCCACTACTTATCGGTTACACCGGTGGTAAATTAGTCGGCGGCGATCGCGGTGCTGTAGTCGGCGCAATCACCACTATGGGCGTGATTGTCGGTACAGACATCCCTATGTTCATGGGAGCGATGATCGTCGGTCCAATGGGCGGCTTGGCGATTAAAAAATTCGACAACTACATCGATGGTAAAGTGAAAAGTGGTTTTGAGATGTTGGTAAACAACTTCTCTGCAGGCATCATCGGTATGCTGTGTGCCATTCTTGCTTTCTTCCTGATTGGTCCTTTTGTAAAAGTACTCTCTGGTGCTTTGGCAGCAGGCGTAAACTTCCTTGTATCAGCGCACCTTCTACCACTGACTTCTATTTTTGTTGAGCCAGCGAAGATCCTGTTTCTGAATAACGCAATTAACCACGGCATCTTCTCACCATTAGGCATTCAACAAGCTTCAGAAACCGGTCAATCTATTTTCTTCCTTATTGAAGCAAACCCAGGTCCTGGTCTCGGTATTCTTCTAGCGTACATGGTGTTTGGTAAAGGTACCGCTCGTCAAACTGCGGGTGGTGCTTCTATCATCCACTTCTTTGGCGGTATTCATGAGATTTACTTCCCATACATTCTAATGAACCCACGCCTCATCCTAGCGGCTATCGCAGGTGGTATGACAGGTGTATTCGTTCTGACTATGTTCAATGCAGGTATCGTTTCTCCAGCGTCTCCAGGCTCTATCTTCGCGGTACTATTGATGACGCAAAAAGGCGCGATCGTTGGGGTTCTGGCATCCATCATCTCAGCAGCAGGTGTCTCCTTCACCGTAGCCTCTCTATTGATGAAGACCCAAACGTCGACAGAAGAAGACGGTGATAAAGCAGCGCTAGAAAAAGCCACCTCACAAATGAAAGACATGAAATCTGCATCAAAAAACAATGCAGCGATAAACAGTGAAAGCAAAGGCGACGTAGACCTTGCGACAGTTCAAAGCATTATTGTCGCTTGTGATGCGGGTATGGGCTCAAGCGCAATGGGCGCGAGCATGCTACGCAAGAAAGTTCAGGACGCAGGTCTGAACATCCACGTCACTAACCTTGCTATTAACAACTTATCAGAGAGTGCAGATATCGTGATTACTCATAAGGACTTGACGGATCGTGCACGTAAGCATGCTCCTAACGCACACCACATTTCACTGACTAACTTCCTAGACAGCGAAATGTACAATCAACTCGTCACCAAACTGCTAGCGGCGCAAACTTCATCTGCCAATGACGATCAGATGGTAAAAGTATCGGTTCTTGCAGCAAACGACGACAGTTTTGAACAACAGCAACCATCTGTATTCCAGATTCAACGTGAAAACATCCACTTAGGGTTAAGCGCGGCTAACAAAGAAGAAGCCATTCGCTTTGCGGGCAACAAGTTAGTTGAACTTGGCTATGCTGAACCAGAATACGTAGAGGCGATGTTTGATCGTGAAGCACTGGTTCCAACTTACCTTGGCGAATCTATCGCAGTGCCACACGGCACGATTGAAGCGAAAGATCGCGTTAAAAAGACTGGCATTGTTATCTGCCAATACCCATCGGGTATCCAATTTACTGAAGACGAAGACGATGTAGCGAAACTGGTTATCGGCATTGCCGCTAAAAATGATGAGCACATCCAAGTAATTACCACCATTACGAACGCGCTCGATGAGCCCGAAGCAATTGAGAAGCTAACCAGCACCACGGATGTAGAAGAGATCCTCAACATCCTTGGCCGCGAACAAGCCGCTTAATTACTTCACTTAATTTGCTCCTGAGCAAACCGAGGTCAGCTGTCACCCCCTATGCGGTTGGCCTCACCCTAGATTCGTTAGTCAATCTTTCAAACATTGGTAGGTAACAGTTATGAAAAATGCAGTTCATTTTGGCGCAGGTAACATTGGTCGTGGTTTCATCGGTAAACTTTTAGCAGACGCAGACGTCGAGGTCACTTTCGCTGACGTTGATGCCCCGTTGGTAGATCAACTCAGTCATAAACAAGAATACAAAGTTAAAGTGGTGGGCACGGAGTGCCAAATCGACACCGTCACGCATGTCACCGCCGTTAACTCAGCAAGTGAAGACGTGATTGACCGCATCGTAAAAACCGATTTGGTGACCACCGCCGTGGGTCCAAACGTGCTGGACATCATTGCCAAAACCATTGCAACCGGCATCACTAAACGTTTCGAAGCTGGCAATGAAGCACCACTGAACATCATCGCCTGTGAGAACATGGTTCGTGGCACTACTCATTTAAAAGGTGAAGTGTACAAACATCTCGATGCATCACTGCACGCAAAAGCCGATGAGCTCGTTGGCTTCGTCGACTCTGCAGTAGACCGTATCGTGCCACCAGCAGAAGCAGCCAACGATGATCCACTGGAAGTGACGGTAGAAAGCTTTAGCGAGTGGATTGTTGACGAGCAGCAATTCAAAGGTGAAATCCCGGACATCGCAGGGATGGAAAAGACCGACAACCTGATGGCGTTTGTGGAACGTAAACTGTTCACCCTAAACACCGGTCACTGTATTACGGCCTACTTAGGCTGCTTGAAAGGACACCGCACCATTCGAGAAGCGATTGAAGATCCTGAGATTCAGGCAGAAGTAAAACAGGCAATGACCGAAAGTGGTGAAGTGCTGATTCGTCGTTATGGCTTCGACCGCCACATGCACAATGCCTACATCGAGAAGATTCTGGGCCGCTTTGCCAATCCATACTTAGTTGATGAAGTTGACCGAGTTGGGCGCCAACCTATCCGCAAATTAGGTGCAAATGATAGATTAGTGAAGCCATTACTCGGTACAATTGAATATGGCACTGAAAATCAAACACTTTTAAAAGGGATTGCTGCTGCGTTGAAGTACACTAACGACACCGACCCGCAAGCCGTCGAATTACAAACTTCATTAAAACAAGTCGGCGTGAAGAAAACGCTCGCAAAATACACTGGTCTTGCAGAGGACAGCGCTGAAGTGGCTCACATTGAGACACTCTACAACCAGCTGTAATTAACTCAGGGGGGGCAATGCTCCCCTCATAATAACGATTGAACAACTACTCAGTATATGGCAGATAACATCAACGAAACCGAGATCATTGAACGACTCAACAGCGCACCATCGGTACGGGGCTTCTTTATTGCCACAGTCGACGTCTTTAACGAGTCGATTGACGGCCTAATACAAAGAATCTTTCGTAAAGATAACTTCGCTGTTCAGTCCGTTGTCGGCCCGCTACTACAAGACTCTGGCCCACTGGGTGATCTATCTGTTCGTCTAAAGTTACTGTTTGGTTTAGGTGTATTACCCGACGATATTTACCACGATATTGAAGATATCATTAAGCTCAAAAACCAACTCAACAGCGACGCATCCGACTACGAGTTCACTGACCCAAACATTCTCGATCCGATCAAAAAACTGCATTTGGTGAAGAAAATGGGTATGGTGCAACTTGAAGTCAATGAACCAGACGACGACATCGATCTTGAGTTTTATCAGCTTCAGCTTCAGCGCCAACAACAAATCATCAAGTCGGGGCTTTCTCTTGCCATTGTCGAGATCTGTAATGAACTGGGCAAAGAAAGCCCTTTTTAATTCTTAACCTGTACTATCGCTATCTTTGTATCGTACTTGCTACCTTGAATTACCCGCCAGCTCCTAGATCTTGCGTCTTGTTTTGTCTAAAAATGTCGACTCTCGACATTATCACTCACTTATACCACCGTTCTCTCCCCGTCAAGTCCCCTATCAATAAGTAGCCAGACGACAACTAAAATAAATGAAACGACGTTTTACTTATGTGATAACACTCTCGAATCCAGACAATTTCAATTGTTGAACTTCGACATATATATATTATCAATATGTCGAGTATCAACGGAGAGAGTTATGAGTGAGTTGTCATCCACCATTAATAAAGAGCAAAACCCTGAGACAGAACAGCTGTCCGAGTTGCCTTTAATGGAAGTATTGGAATTACTCAATGCACACGATGCTAGCGTTGCAGTGTCGATCAATAAAGTGCTGCCAGAGGTCGCCAAAGCGGTTGAACTGATCGCAGCGCAGATCAGACAAGGCGGCCGTTTATTCTATGTTGGAGCCGGAACCAGCGGCCGACTTGGTGTTTTGGATTCGGCGGAATGTCCCCCTACATTCGGTACCGATCCTGCTTTAGTGCAGTCGATTATCGCAGGTGGCGTTGACGCTATGCTTGCTGCGGTGGAAGACATTGAAGACTGTACCGAGTCGGCCCCTGCCGAGCTTCAACAACGTCAACTGACTGCTCAAGATGTGGTTCTAGGGATCGCAGCAAGCGGTAGGACTCCCTTTGTTATCTCAGCAATGGATTACGCCAGACAAGTCGGAGCCAAAACGATAGCACTCAGTACCCGAGGGCCAGGACTCATTTCACAACACGCAGATGTGTCTATTGCCCCAGATGTCGGTGCCGAGGTGCTCGCAGGATCAACACGAATGAAAAGCGGCTCGGCGCAAAAGATGTTGCTGGGAATGCTAAGTACCTCGGTCATGCTCCAACTGGGCAAAGTCCACGGCAACCTGATGGTGGACGTTAAAGCGAATAACCATAAGCTACGCATTAGAGCTCAACACATGGTGCAACAAATTTGTGAAGTGGGTGAGCTAACCGCCGCCAATCTGTTGGATGCGGTGGATTACAATGTCCGTGCAGCGGTTTTGCTGCACACGTTGGACACTTCACCTTCGAAAGCGCTTGCGCTTGCGGCGCAACCCTTCCAACCTCTGAAACAGCAGTTACTGCAAGGAAAATAGCATGGCAAATAAGATAGAACATCTGGAACTGATTGCCGATCAAATTGAGCAGCATATTGGCGGCTTTGATAATGTCGCGACTCTAACCAACTGCATGACACGTGTGCGTATCGTGCTAAAAGACCGCTCTCTATTTGACATGGATGCACTACGTGACGTCGACGGTATTAAAGGTGTCGTCGATGCCGGAGAGCAATATCAGATCATCGTCGGCATGGGTACTGCGGCAAAAGTCGCAGGTGTGCTGAACAAACGAATGAAAGGCGCTGGTGTTGAAGAAGAATCGACGGATATCCCTGTCACACAGCCCTTCTCTATTCGTCGCTCACTCAACACCTTAGCTGCGATCTTTGTCCCGACGATTCCGGCTCTGATCGGTTGTGGTTTAATATTGGGGATGGTGAACATCTTCAAACTCGTTGCTCCGGATTTTGTCGCGGCAAACCCAGATATCTTCACGTTATTTACTGTTGTTGGCAAAGCTGTATTCGCCGTGCTTTCTGTCATGATCGGTATGAATACCGCCAAAGAACTTCAAGCTTCTCCTGCGATTGGCGCGGTGATGGCTGCGGTATTGGCAGCGCCAGGCCTCGCCAATATCGAGTTATTTGGTAACGCGTTAGTACCGGGCGGCGGCGGCATGTTTGCTGTGCTGTTGGTCTGCGTCTTTTCTTCTAAATTTGAGCTTTGGTTCCGTAGCCACTGTAAAGAAAGTCTCGACCTTATCTTTACTCCAACCGTGACGATTTTGGTGTCGTCGGCAGTGGCTTTGTTCATCTTGCAACCTATCGCCCACGCGGTAAACGTGTGGCTAGGTAACTTGGTGTCGGTTGCACTACTTAACGAATCCGCAGGTTCGGTAGCCGTGGGCGGTGTTCTTGGTGGAGGCTTCCTATTCCTACTATTAACGGGCTTACACCAAGGTCTTATCCCTATTCATGCACAAATCCTTGAAACATTTGGCCTCAACTACCTGTTCCCGATTTTAGCAATGGGTGGCATGGGACAAGTCGGTGCAGCGGCGTACGTTTACCTTAAGTCGAAAAATGAACGCCTGAAAAAGACCATTACTGGTGCACTACCGGTAGGTATTCTGGGTGTAGGCGAACCTTTGTTGTTTGGTGTATCGTTACCGTTAGGTAAAACCTTTATTGCAGGTTGTCTTGGCGGTTTTGCTGGCGGTGCAATGATGGCGGCTTTCAAGATTGGCATCATCATTCCATTTGGCACTGCAGGGCTTTCTCTGATTCCACTGGTTGGTGAAGGGCAGATTCCATCCTTCCTGCTTGCGGTAGTATGTGCATGGATTGTCGGCTTTATCGCGTCGATGCTATTAGGATTTACCGATCCAGTCGAAAAGCCAGCGAAAAGTCGCTAATATCATCCCGTCGTACAATTCACTGCGACGGGACGATTTCACTGCAGAGGCACCAATGGAAAGCATAATTAATAAAGTCAAAGCACTCGCTCATTCCAGCAACCTGAACGAGAAAAAGATTTCGCACTTTATTATTGAGCAGCAGTTTGACCTCTCTAAGTTTAGCGCCACCAAAATCGGCGCTAAACTGGGTATTAGCGATTCTTCGGTGATTCGTTATGCCAAGAGTATCGGCTGTAGCGGCTTTCCCGATTTAAAACTTAAGCTGGCGGCACTCGCACCACAGACGCAAAAACTGCCTACTCAGTCAGTGTATGCGGAAATCGAAAGCAGCGACTCGACCCAGGCCATCATCGAGAAATCAAAAAACTTATTTACCAGTAAGATCGAGCAATCTTTAAGCCTGATTGATACCGACACCATTGAACGTAGTGCTGAGGTATTGCTGAAAGCAAATAAGATTCTGCTTTCCGGCATTGGCGCTTCCGCGTTGGTCGCCGCCGATATCAATCACAAGCTAATTCGCTCTGGCTTTAACGTGCAGTTCAATCTGGATTACCACATGCAAATCGTCCAGGCTTCGCTGCTTAAAAAAGGTGATGTTTTACTGGTCGTATCGGCGCGAGGTAATACTCAGGAAGTGTTGGCCGCGATTGAAAAAGCACGCGCCAACGGTGCCAAAGTCATCGCTTTGACTCGTTACGGCAAAGGCAAAGTAGCTCAGCTATCAGATTTCGTTATTCCTTATAGCTACACCGAAGAGCACAACCAGCTGGGTATGGTCACGCCACAACTGCTGCAGATGATTGCTTTCGATATTCTGTTTTTCAAACTTAACACGCTAACCGACTCTGTCTGCATGAACACGGCGTTAGATTCACTTCGTCAAATTCAGCGCTAACGAGGTCTACCGAAAAAAGTTAGTGTTCAACCGCGTGGTCACACTCGCGGCATTCTGGGTCTGTTTACACTAGTTTTGTCAGTGAGCATAAAAGCAAAAGCCACCTATCACGCAGTGCGCAATAGGTGGCTTGTTTATCCACTTAATTTCGATTCAGGGTTATTCCACCGTTACCGCTTTCGCCAGGTTACGAGGTTGGTCAACGTCAGTCCCTTTGATCAAAGCAATGTAGTAAGACAGCAATTGCATTGGAATGGTGTAGTAAATCGCTGCAGTGATTTCGCTTACGTGTGGCATGGTGATGATCTTCATCGTCTCATCACCTTCAAAACCTGCATCAGCGTCAGCAAATACGTACAGTAGACCGCCACGTGCGCGAACTTCTTCAACGTTTGATTTCAGCTTCTCAAGTAGGTCATTACTTGGCGCAACCACAACCACTGGCATGTCAGCATCGATAAGCGCTAATGGACCGTGTTTTAGCTCACCTGCTGCGTACGCTTCAGCGTGAATGTACGAGATCTCTTTTAGTTTCAGAGAGGCTTCCATCGCGATTGGGTAGAACTCACCACGGCCAAGGAACAGTGTGTGGTGTTTATCAGCAAAATCTGTTGCCAATGCTTCGATATCTTTCTCGAAAGACAACGCCTGATTGATTTGCTCTGGGAGCGCGTGCAGTGCTTCTACGATCTCTTTTTCTTTCTCTTTGCTGATACGGTTCTGTTGCTTACCAAGTGCCGTAACCAGCATAAGAAGAGCAGATAGCTGAGTCGTGAATGCTTTGGTAGAAGCCACACCGATTTCAACACCTGCGCGAGTCATAAAGGCAAAATCAGATTCACGAACCAATGAAGAGCCCGCCACGTTACAGATAGTCATTGCCGCCATGTAGCCTTTCTCTTTTGCAAGACGAAGCGCCGCTAGAGTATCGGCCGTTTCGCCTGACTGCGATAGCGTAATTAGAAGGCTGTTTGGACGCGTCACAAACTTGCGGTAACGGAACTCAGAAGCGATTTCTACGTCACAGCTCACGCCCGCAATATCTTCAAACCAGTAACGTGCTGTCATACCGGCGTTGTAAGAGGTACCACACGCTACAATTTGCACGTGCTCTACACGGCTTAAGATATCTGAAGCATTCACACCAATCGCGTCAGTGACAACAGAATCGGCAGTAATGCGGCCTTCCATGGTATTGATTAGTGCTTTTGGCTGTTCATAAATTTCTTTTTGCATGAAGTGACGGTACTGGCCTTTATCACCCGCATCGTGTTCAGCGTTAGATTCTGTGATTTCGCGTTCTACACGCTCACCAGTTTCGTCGTAAACGGTCACTTCACGGCGAGTAATTTCTGCTACATCACCTTCTTCCAAATACATGAAACGGCGAGTCACGCTCAGCAATGCCAACTGGTCTGAAGCCAGGAAGTTTTCACCTACACCAAAGCCGATAACAATCGGGCTACCGGAACGTGCAACAACAATGCGAGAAGGATCTTTACGATCTAAAGCAACCGTACCGTAAGCACCTTCCAATTGCTTCGCGGTTTTTTGTACCGCTTCAAGCAGCGTTTCTGACGTGCGAAGTTCCCACTCCACCAGGTGTGCGATTACTTCAGTGTCAGTTTGAGACTCAAATACGTAACCGCGTTCACGTAACGTTTCACGCAGTTCTTCGTAGTTTTCGATGATGCCGTTATGCACAACAGCAATATCACCTGACATGTGTGGGTGCGCGTTTGCTTCTGAAGGTTCCCCGTGTGTTGCCCAACGCGTGTGCGCAATACCCGTGCCGCCGATGACTTTCTCTTGCTCAACCGCATCAGCCAGCTCTTGTACTTTGCCCAAACGACGAACGCGGGTCAGGTTATTTTCTGCATCGACGATTGCTACGCCTGCAGAATCATAACCACGGTATTCCAAACGGCGTAGACCTTCGACCAAAATTTCTGCAACATCTCGTTGTGCCACTGCACCTACGATTCCACACATGTGTTTCTCTCCGATTATAGTTTTGTTCTTCCCTAGCCATGATTTCATATAGAGGCAGCAAGCAAAGGCCTGTACATGAGGGAAGTGAATTTAAAAAATGTTAGTTTGAATATGAGTTTGTCAGGCGCAAATGACTTTCACACCTTGCTGTTCAATCTGGAATTTGTGTTCAGCTTTTATATCCGCGTCGGTTACCAGCACATCAATCTGTTGCCAGGCGAGCTCGAGATTCGGAATACGGCGGCCGATTTTTTCAGACTCAATCATTACGATGACTTCGCGGGAGACTTCCGCCATTACATTACTTAAGCCAACCAGCTCATTAAATGTGGTGGTTCCGCGCTCTAGGTCGATCCCATCAGCACCAATAAATAGCTGGTCAAAGTCATAAGCTCTTAAAACAGATTCAGCGACTTTGCCTTGAAAGGATTCAGAGTGCGTGTCCCAGGTTCCCCCAGTCATCAGCAAAGTAGGCTCACTCTCCAGCTCATTGAGCGCATTCGCCACATGTAATGAATTAGTCATTACAACTAAGCCACGCTTGTCGTTTAACTGCTGTATTAATGCTGCGGTCGTACTGCCACTGTCGATAACAATGCGATTATGGTCTCGGATCAGCGAAGCGGCCGCTTTAGCTAAATTTAGCTTTCGAGTCGAAACATTTGGACTCAATTCTTCATGGATAACTTCCGTCGGGATCGCAATCGCCCCACCATAACGACGCAAAAGCTGTCCATTTTTCTCCAAAGAAGCTAAGTCCTTTCTAATCGTGACTTCTGAGGTCTCAAATTGCTGAGCCAGTTCATCCACACTGACTTCGCCCAGCTCAGAAACTAGGTTAGAAATAGCGTGTCTTCTTAATTGAGTGTTTCGTTTCGACATTTACGTTTTAATTTTAAGTTTCGTTTCGAAAGTTATTATAGTCAAAACGAAACTTTCAAGTCCATTTATTTCGATCCAAAAAATTAATATTTCTCGATAAAACCTTGTCCTAAGACAATTCTTAAACAGTGATATTGGATTCATTCGGTGGTAGAATTCGCCACCGAAAAGAAAATAAATTACAGAAATGACGGCTATTTTTTTGCAACTTTCTGCATATAAAGTGGGATTAGTCACAAAAAGGTAACCAAAATCACCGATCTTTAAGTCATAAAATGACTAAACTTGGTGAAAGACTTTCAGAATCTGAAGTTCAATAATGTGGCGAAAAATCGGTGGGTGACAGGCACAAAATGTCACCAAATACGCCCTGGCTTCAGAGTAAATAACCGACTTTCAAATTGTAACTATACTTACCGGAGAGTATCTTCCATGAAAAAGACCAAAATCGTTTGTACGATTGGCCCTAAAACTGAATCTGTAGAGAAGCTAACTGAGCTAGTAAACGCAGGCATGAACGTTATGCGTCTAAACTTCTCTCACGGTGACTATGAAGAGCACGGCACTCGTATTGCGAACTTCCGCCAAGTAATGGAAGCAACGGGCAAACAACTAGCAATCCTTCTAGATACTAAAGGCCCAGAAATCCGCACTATCAAACTAGAAGGCGGTAACGACGTTGATCTAGTTGCTGGTCAAGAATTCACTTTCACAACTGATACTTCAGTTGTTGGTAACAAAGACACTGTAGCTGTGACTTACGCTGGTTTCGCTACAGACCTAAACGTTGGTAACACTATCCTTGTAGACGACGGTCTAATCGAGATGGAAGTTATCGCAACGACTGAAACTGAAGTTAAATGTAAAGTACTTAACAACGGCGCACTAGGCGAAAACAAAGGTGTTAACCTACCTGGCGTTTCTGTAAACCTTCCAGCTCTATCTGAAAAAGATAAGAACGACCTTAAGTTTGGTTGTGAGCAAGGCGTAGACTTCGTTGCGGCTTCTTTCATCCGTAAAGCTTCTGACGTTCAAGAAATCCGTGACGTACTTGCTGCAAACGGTGGCGAGAACATTCACATCATCTCTAAGATCGAAAACCAAGAAGGTGTTGATAACTTCGACGAGATCCTAGAGCTTTCTGACGGCATCATGGTTGCACGTGGTGACCTAGGTGTTGAAATCCCAGCTGAAGAAGTAATCTTCGCTCAAAAAATGATGATCGAGAAGTGTAACCGTGCACGTAAGATGGTTATCACTGCAACTCAAATGCTTGATTCTATGATCAACAACCCACGTCCTACTCGTGCGGAAGCTGGCGACGTTGCTAACGCAGTAATGGATGGTACTGACGCAGTAATGCTTTCTGGTGAAACAGCGAAAGGTAAATACCCTGTTGAAGCTGTAACTATCATGGCTCAAATCGCGAACCGTACGGATTCTGCTCTTAAAGCTGAGCTAGGTTCTCGTCTAGATAGCCCACGTCTACGCATTACTGAAGCAGTATGTAAAGGCGCAGTAGACACAGCTGAAAAACTGGCTGCTCCACTGATCGTTGTTGCAACTGAAGGCGGTAAATCTGCACGTTCAGTACGTAAGTACTTCCCAACTGCAAACATCCTAGCACTAACAACTAACACTAAGACTGCTGCACAGCTTGTTCTGACTAAAGGTGTTACTCCAATCGTTGTTGAATCTATTGCAAACACTGACGCATTCTACGTGACAGGTAAAGAGCTTGCTCTAGAGTCTGGCCTAGGTAACAAAGGCGACATCGTTGTGATGGTTTCTGGTGCTCTAGTTGCATCAGGTACAACCAACACGGCATCTGTACACGTTCTTTAATCCGTAACGTTTACAAGATAAACAAAAGAGGGCTTCGGCCTAATGCCAGTCAGTTAAGCTGACTGGCTTTCTTTTTATTAGGGTATTTTCTGACTTTTGCTTTGACGGCCCTCGGGTATATCCGATCTTCTCGTTTGATAGGCAATACATGGTGAGAGGTCTCTTCTATCAAGTGAGTGATCCTCTTTGGTATCGTTCCTGCTGATTCTAGCCAGAAGCCATGGATTAGATGAATAATGGCGTGAGCACAAGTCGTGAAACTCAGTTGGTTTGGATATAAACCAGGTATGCTGGAGGCCATGTTAACCATCTGATACCTCAGTATATTGTAGGCTAAAAGCAGTCCCCATAACTCTTGGCGAACCATCTCTGGCTTTTTACTTCTTAGTGTAAATTCATTTTTAAGAAGCGCTGATTTCATTTCTCTGTAACCTACCTCTATCTCCCAACGATGGCTATACAAGTCCGTTATTTCTGAACTTGGGTAACGCATTGCGTCTGTCATGGATGTGAAGATATTGACCTCTTTCCCTTTGATTGTTCGAGTTATCAGTCGTACTTGTATGGCTTCTGGTAGGTCTGGGAACTTTTTCCTAGCTTGAGGGTTAGATTTCAACTCAACAAGCTTGTCGTTTCTTCCAAGTTTACTTATTACCGTGTACTGAGTCCCTTTTCTCATGGGTATCATCCAGTGACGCTCGCGACCAGTGCAAGCCCAGCGATTCAACAGACCAAGCGAGAAAAAGCCTCTATCGAACATCGTTAAACTATTGTCTGGAGTGGTTTCGATTAGGTTTTCTGCCAGCTTCATTTCATTCGTTTTATAGCTATCGAAAGCACTAGCAATAAGCATATGACTGGTCACTTCCATCTGACATACCATGCGAACTTGAGGAAAGCTCGCGTCGCCATTCTGATTTGAAGGGGCTTTGAAGGCCTCTCGATTTTCATCACTATCCGGCGTTCTCCAAAGCACACCATCGACGGCAAGCAGCTTCAACCCTGACCATGTGGGATGTTGTGCCTCTTGATTCCAAAGCCTTTGGCTCTGATGGAACACTTGTTTTACCGCTTCATCTCCTAGTCGTTGTCTAGCTTGAACAATAGCGCTTGGGGCTACCAACGATTTCTTACCTGGTAGCATCAGTTGGGCTTTTGACACAATGCTCCATAAAGGCTCTTGTCGATATAAAGACATAGCAATCACAGACCAGACAGCCATATCAAGGGGGATTCGACGCTTACGAATAGTTGCTACACCAGTAGTTTCAAGGCATTGGTTAATAAAATCAGGGGAGAGAATATCACTTAGCTTTCCCAGCTGTTCAGTGTTTGGTGCATAGCGATTAGCAAGTGATAAGGCTGTAGTTAATTGCAAAAGAAAAGGCTCTAAGATTGAATTCTTAGAGCCTTTATAAACGAGTTGGAGGATCGTTCAACCGATTAGTTATCGCTTAACTGATCGGCATTAGGCTTCGGCCCTCTTTTCTGTTTTTGGCTCTAACAAATGGAATCAGCTATCGATTGGCAGCAAAAATAAAAAAACCACCGGTTTTCACGGTGGCTTTTGTTGGTGTAAAAATCAGTTAAGGTTAAGGCTTCAGTGCACGTTCTCCACGTGCAATGCCGACTACACCACTACGAGCGACTTCCACGACTTCCGTAACTTCCGAAATCGCCTTAATAAACGCATCGAGTTTCTCACTGGTTCCTGCCAACTGAACGGTATATTGAGAAGCGGTAACATCAACAATCTGTCCACGGAAGATATCTGCAGTGCGTTTTACTTCCGCACGAGCAAAACCACTCGCTTTCACCTTCACCATCATCAGCTCACGTTCAAGGTGCTCAAGCTCTGTCACTTCCTGAACTTTTAACACATCAATTAACTTATGTAACTGTTTCTGAATCTGCTCTAGTTGCATCTCGTTTGACGTTGTCGTGATATTCATACGAGAAAGGGTTTCGTCATCAGTAGGAGAAACCGTCAACGATTCAATGTTGTAGCCACGTTGAGAGAACAAGCCTACAACGCGAGACAACGCACCAGGTTGGTTTTCCAATAGCAATGAAATAATGTGTCTCATATTATGTTCTCTCCGTTTTGCTTAGCCACATTTTGTCCATACCCTCACCTTTAATCTGCATAGGGTAAACGTGCTCGGTTTCATCGACGTTAATGTCAACGAACACCAAGCGGTCTTTCATATCGAGTGCTTTTTGTAGACCAGCTTCGAGTTGATCTGGCGTTTCGATACGAATACCAACGTGACCATAAGCTTCTGCAATTGCTGCAAAATCAGGAACAGAACTCATGTATGAATTAGAGTGACGACCTTGATAAATAATGTCTTGCCACTGTTTTACCATGCCTAGGAAGCGGTTATTCAGATTGATGATCTTCACTGGGATGTCGTACTGCATTGCGGTCGACAACTCCTGAATGTTCATTTGAATACTGCCGTCACCGGTGACCACGACCACTTCTTCCTCTGGCATCGCAAATTTAACACCCATACCTGCAGGAAGACCAAAGCCCATGGTGCCCAGACCGCCAGAGTTGATCCAACGACGTGGTTTGTTGAATGGATAGTAGAGTGCGGCAAACATCTGGTGCTGACCGACGTCTGACGCAACATAAGCATCGCCATTGGTCAGTTTATGTAACGTTTCAATTACTTGCTGAGGCTTAATGCGTTCTGGAGATGTGTCATAAGCTAAGCATTGACGATCGCGCCATACCTTAATGTCTTCCCACCAAGCTTGGATAGCTTCGTCGTCGTTTTCGCCTTCTTGCTCAGCCAACAAACCTAGCATGGTTGTCAGCACTTTTTCTGCCGAACCAACGATAGGTAAATCCACTTTCACGTTTTTCGATATCGACGATGGGTCGATATCGATATGCATGACTTTCGCATTAGGACAGTATTTTTCCAAATTGTTGGTAGTACGGTCATCAAAGCGAACCCCGATACCAAAGATCAGGTCAGCTTCGTGCATGGCCATGTTAGCTTCATAGGTACCATGCATACCCAACATGCCAAGCGAGTTTTTGTGAGTACCAGGGAATGCGCCCAAGCCCATCAAGGTGCTCACTACTGGAAGGTTAAGTTTATCCGCCAGTTCAAGGATATGCTCGTGCGCTCCGGAGATTACCGCACCACCACCTACGTAAAGCACTGGCTTTTTCGCCTCAAGCAGAGATTTAAGTGCTTTCTTTATTTGGCCTTTATGACCCGAAGTGGTCGGCTTGTACGAACGCATCGAAATGCTTTCTGGATACTGGTAAGGCAGCTTGATTTGCGGATTCATGACATCTTTTGGCAAATCAATCACAACTGGACCAGGGCGACCAGTTGTCGAAATGTAAAACGCTTTCTTGATCGTTTCAGGGATATCTTCCGCTTTCTTAACTAAAAAGCTGTGTTTTACCACTGGGCGAGAGACACCAACAATGTCACATTCTTGGAATGCATCGTTACCAATTAGGCTGTTCGGTACGTTACCTGAGATAACGATCATTGGGATAGAGTCCATGTAAGCGGTCGCAATACCGGTAATCGTATTGGTCGCGCCAGGACCTGAACATACCAGTACGACACCTGGTTTACCGGTGGCACGAGCATAGCCATCAGCCATGTGCGTCGCCGCTTGTTCATGTCGTACTAGTACGTGTTTAATTTGGTCGGTTTTGGCGTGCAGCGCGTCGTAGATATCTAGAACGGAACCGCCAGGGTAACCAAAGATCTGCGATACATTCTCTTCGATCAGAGATTGCACAACCATCTCTGCACCTGACAACATTGCTGTCATAATTGCTCTCCTTACCCAGTTTCCTCACCGTAAGGTCAACGGATAGGTCTGGTTTCACATAGTTTAGGGCTTATTCGTAGCCTAATCGAAATACTTCCACGTTTTCGGCTATGTCTTGCGTTCGTCATAACATCCCGCAAGGTTACCCAACAAATGTAACGCTTTATTATCAACGGGTCTAATGAGACATAGATCTCATTTTTCAACAAGATACTATGAATCGGATTGATAGAAGGAATAGCCGCCAGAGAAGAGAAAATAGACAGTATGATCGAAGAGAGTATTGGTTAAAAAAAGAATATTATTTCATATGCAACTCGAAGTTTGTCGCAAAATCCCCCTCTATTTCACAAAAATACAGCAGGAACACTGGTAAACGACAACGTCCCCAGATATGCACGAGACATCTCTGGGGACTTTTTCATCAATTTGAAATCTAAGCGAGTCTAGGTTGACAGAACTAATGCTTTTCCTTGTACATTTCTTCGATTTCGTCTTGGTATTTATCGTTGATAACTTTACGACGCAGTTTTTGGGTTGGTGTCAGCTCGCCATCATCCATTGAGAAAGCCTTTGGCAACAGTTTGAACTTCTTAACTTGTTCAAACTTAGCCAACTCTTTTTGTAGTTCATTCACTCGCTTTTCGAGCATTTCTACGACTTGATGATGTTTAATCAGCTCAACACGATCGTGATACGCAATGTTCAGCTCTTTGGCATACTCTTCCAACGAATCAAAACAAGGGACGATCAGTGCTGAAACGAATTTGCGTGTATCCGCGATAACCGCAATCTGCTCGATAAAGTGATCTTTACCGATAGCACCTTCTATCATCTGTGGCGCAATGTACTTACCACCCGAGGTTTTCATTAACTCTTTAATACGATCGGTGATAAAAAGATTGCCGTTTTCATCAATATGACCCGCATCACCCGTTTTCAGGAAGCCGTGCTCATCGAACGTTTTTTCAGTCTCTTCTGGCATTTTGTAGTAGCCACGCATGACCATAGGGCCACGAACCAGAATTTCGTTGTTTGCGCCGATTTTCACTTGTGCGCCCGGCATCGATGAACCGATAGAATCAGGATCAAAACAGTGATCATTCCAACAGGATACGGTCGCAGTGGTTTCCGTCATGCCGTAGCCTAACTTAACGTTAATGCCCATCGCATGGAAGAAACGGCCGATGGTTTCATCCAGCTTCGCTCCACCACAAGGCATGAAGTTAATACGTCCACCTAATAGCGCACGTAACTTGCTCAGGACTAATTTATCCGCCAGAGCGTGAGCTTTACGTAGAACTATAGAAGGTTTACGTTTTTCCTGATGGCATAGCGCCATTTTAGCCCCCATGTTCACCGCCCAGGTAAACATGATCTTACGGTGGATCGGTGCTCGAGACACCTTCTCATGAATCGCAGAGAAGATCTTTTCGTAGAAGCGCGGCACCGCACACATCACAGTTGGACGAACCTGACTGAGCGCGTCTCGCACTTGCGCTGTATCTTTGAGGTAACAGTTGGTTGCGCCTTTATAAAGGACATAGAATGTCCACGCTCGCTCGAACACATGAGACAGTGGCAGGAAACACAGCGAGACATCATCCTGAGTCAGGCTCAAGCGTTTATCATGCCCTTCAAGCTGCGCCGCAATGTTAGCGTAATCCAACATTACCCCTTTCGGTTGCCCAGTCGTACCAGAGGTATAAATCAGGGTAAGCAAATCATCTTCACAGGCCTGTTCAAGACGAGCGTCCAACTCTTGCTGGTAACTTGCATCACCTTTCGCAATAAAGTCCTTCCAAGAGGCGACAAATGGATGATCTCCAAGTTCGATATCGTCAGACATCGCAACGATCAGTTCTAGCTGACTACACTGTTCGAAAATACTCACTGCTGCATCAAACTGAGGCTGCTCACCGACAAACAGGACTTTTACGTCTGCGTTGTCGATGATATACGCCGACTGCGCAGCCGTATTGGTCGGATAGATAGGAACCGTCACACTGCGCACTTGCAGTGCGGCGAAATCAGCAACCGTCCAGTGCGGCATGTTATTTGAAAAAATGCCGACCTTATCTTGAACTCTCAATCCCTGAGCCAAAAGTGCAAGCGATAGTTCATCCACTTGCTGACCAAATTGCTGCCAGGTAATACCTTGCCACTCACTGCCCACTTTATGTTTGAGAGCAATGCGAGTATCACCTTTCGCAATTTGTTCACGAATACGTTTAACAATATGAAAATCTAATTTGGCCATTTTTACTTACCTTTGGCTTACAGGTGTAAGCTAATTTTGCGAGCAAGTGTACTCACAGGATGGCAAAACGCAACTGACGAACATCAAACTTCTCTTCATTCAGAGACCAACTTCACTAATGATGGCAACCGCCCCCATTGACGTGCGAATAGAAAAGCATATAACCCTATGTTTATCTTAGTCATTACAAAAATAAAAAGCCCCAAAAGAGCGAGCCTTCCGGGGCTATGTAATTGTAAAATTTGATGAGTATTTGAGGCCGTTTTCTATCCCTCAACGTGACCTAAGCGACCAAAGTCATGACCCAAACCGTACTCTCATTTATTTTGTGCGATAACTTCGCCACAGATCATCATCAATTGATCACGAAGCCAAATGTGACCTTTGTCTTTCTCACTAGACTCATGCCAGCTCAGGTAACCACTGATGTCTTGGCTTTCAATTGGCAATTCCAGAATTTGCAACTGATCGCTGTTTGCCGCATTTTCAGCGATCCAACGCGGAGCAATCGTCACCAGCTCAGATTGACTTACCACATAAAGCAAGTTGCTAAGGCTTGAACCTTCATACGCAGCCTGACAATCAAGCTCACGATAAGCTTGCTCAGAGAAACTACGTTGACCATGCACTTTTGATAGTTTCGCATGCTTTTCGTTAATCAGTTGCTCTGCCGATACCACTCCCTGAATACGTGAATGCGTTTTAGAAGCTATCACCACCAATTCATCTTTAAAGATCTCCGTGCTCGAGAAACCTTGCTCATCAAAACGGGCATAGTCGATCACAAAATCGATCTCTTGGTAACGCATACGTTCAGAGAGAAGACGATCGAATTCTGCATCTAAATGAAGCTGAACACTTGGTGCCTGTTGTGCCACTTTAGACATGATCTTGGGCGCAAAACGTAAATCACATGGGCTACAGATAGCCAGTTTAAACAGACGCGTTGAAGACTCCGGCTGGAATACAGAGCTTGGTAGCTCGTTGCGGATTAACTGTAGTGCCTGACGGATGGGACCAAATAACTGACGTGCACGCTGCGTTGGCTGAATACCTCGGCCCTGACGTATGAAGAGTTCGTCATTAAACATCATTTTTAAACGTGCCACTGCGTTACTTACCGCAGGTTGAGACATACCTAAGTTGTGTGCTGCACGAGTAATATTTTGCTCCTGCATCACGGCATCAAATACCGTTAACAGGTTTAAATCTACACCACGTAAAGTGCTTTCCATACGGTAGCT
Source organism: uncultured Vibrio sp. (assembly GCF_963675395.1). Classification (NCBI taxonomy): domain Bacteria; kingdom Pseudomonadati; phylum Pseudomonadota; class Gammaproteobacteria; order Vibrionales; family Vibrionaceae; genus Vibrio; species uncultured Vibrio sp. The sequence goes on from NZ_OY776223.1 coordinate 1,503,307, forward strand.
AGCAATTGCGCTCATCGCGTCTTTTTTATCTAACATTGACTGCGCCTCTTTTGAAATCGTCAATTTGGTTTAATGAATTCATAGCGAATAGAATCCCATCTCGCACAAAAGACGGCGGCTGGATTCGAATCATGTTACGAATAGAAAACCTAACTTTTATTATATTTATCGTCCGGATGATTCCGGCTTAAATCGTACTATCAACTAATTGATTAGGGTTTCGCAACCAGATTGACAATTAATCAGTAAATTTTAGCCTTCTAGTTATTTATTATTTAAAATTCAATCTGTTGATAAAAATATAAAAAAACATAAAACGACTAAAATCACGCCAATTTAGCCCATGAGTCGTATTTTTAATAGTGGAGAGAATAAGCCCCAGACTCATTCACGGAGGGTATGAAAAATTCCTTAAGAGAAACACAGTCAATAACCCGAGTGGTTAGGCGGTGAAAATTCGAGTCGTCGCAGCGCTAGGATTGAATAAAAAGCAGAAAAAATCAAATAAAAATGCAGCGCATATTTCTATGCTGCTGCTCAAAAAACGCTTAGTACTGACTGGTTAGATATTGGATACGTAACTCGGGAAGTCCACTTGTTCCCACAATTGCTTGGACAACGCTTCCTGAGAGTCCCACGCGCCTTGCAACACCCAGTGAACGATCGCCTGTGCCACATCCGGGTACTTAACGCTCTCCGCTTGTTGCTCCTTCAGCCAATGACGCACCGCCGGAATATCTAAGCTGTCCATCGAAGAAGCGAGCCCTAAATCTTCGAGCGTTGCGACGTTACTCTGTTGCTCAAATTGACCAGCTAATGGTTTCAACAGCAACTTCTTACCAAGAGAAAGGGCCTCTGATGGCAGCTCAAACCCCCCATTGGCGATAACACCACTACAACAATGTAGGTGATGTTGAAAATTGGTATGACACAATGGACGCAACTCAATATTCTCAATGACTTCACTTTCTATCACATCAGGGTGATAACAGATAAATGACTGCTGATTAAAGTGGAACAGCAGATCAGCAATGTCCTCGATAGATTCAAAAGGCAGGTAAACCAGAACAAAGTTATCGCTGTGTTCCTGACTGTCCAGTGTATGAATGATGGGAGGTAGTAATGGCTGGTCGAAATGATACCAATGTAATCCCAAATGATGTTGCGATGGCGCAAAGTGCTCAATTACTGATTTATCCAGCCAGCTTGCCCCTTTTAACGGAACGGGATAACGAAATGCGTTCTGATGACTGATGCCGATACATGGCTTTTTCTGCTTTCTAGCAGCCCACGCCGATACAGGTTCAAAATCATTTATCACCAGATCATAGGACGATAGATCTAACTGATTCACTTCTTTAAAAAACTGAATCAAATTGTTGTTGAGTGCCGTTTTAGCGTAGTTCACAGCTCCCTTTTCCGTCACGAAAGTAAACCCACGACGCGTTTGATACTCACCAAAGGCTTCCATTGAAAAATACTTCTCTGGATCTCGTCCTGAAAACAGAAAGTCCACCAGCACATCACGCTGAGCAAATGCTTTACTCATCGCTCTGGCACGAGCAATATGCCCATTCCCGGTGCCTTGCACACCGTATAGAATTTTCATCAATTACACTCCGATGATTGAAATAGCGAGCCCACCACATAGACTTCCCAGCAGCGCACCTATAATGATGTCCGTAAAAAAGTGCACCCCGAGAAAGATACGCGCAGCTCCGATCAAGCTCGCCCAGAAGAAAGCGGCGTACCCCAACTGCGGGTAGAAGTGGTCAATGAGCGTTGCCATGACAAAAGCGGCAGCGGTATGTCCAGACGGTAAACTGTAGCGATCAGAAGGGGTAATAAAAGCAGGTAACAAAGCGCTCAGTTCCTCAGGACGGCGACGCTTAAAACTGTTTTTCAGCGTCCAATAGATGGGCAGCTCTATGGCAAATGCCAACAGTCCGGCAAGCAGAAACCACAAGCCTTGTTCCTTATCCAGATACCACGCTAACACACCGAGAACTAAATAAAGATGACCATCACCGCTGTGTGAAATCCCTTTACTTATATTAGCCACTTGCTGGTTAAAGCGGTGTTGCAAACAAACGCTAGAAAGTGCTAAGTCAAACTTAGCGATGGCCGTTATTGGCTGAGTAATTGTCTCTATCGTTCTCATATGACCTTCCCTCATTTTGACAACGCCTTGTACGCAAATTAGGCGCTTTTAGTGACAGCCACATGACGGGAAGTTGGACAATTAATGACAGATGTTAAATTGATGAGAGGCACTCGCCCTCAGGACTAACAAACTTATCTATCTGATTACGTGTAACACAGCAACGTATATGGGCATGATGAGCTTTAGGCTTGGGGCGAGTCGATATACCAGACCTTTCTCTGCTTACGACACGCTCGTAGGGATCCAGTGGCAAATTCACCACCTTTGCTCAACTCATAGCTGAGCACACGGCAGGTATAGCTTCCCTGCAGTAAATAATAATATTCGTAATTTGGGTCTGTTAACTTAGGTGAATCCAGCAATGGATTCGGTGGCGTGGAAAGAATGTCACGCTCTCCGACATTACTCCGCGTATAATCTTTGTGGACATAGCCTTTGATCACTCCACGTTGCTCAACAAGGTACCAAGGCAGATCCGCGACTTTAGCGACAACATTAAAGACTTCACCTTTAGTAATCTTGCTCAGCTCTTCACCATCCGGACCGGGTTTTGAGCGTAAATACAACGTCGACTTTGAACGATATGGCACATCCATAAATTCTAAGTCATGGGAAACCTCAATGCCCTCTTCCATGGGCCTGATGCCCTCCGCCTGATGCCATTGATTAGGTTGCACACGAATCTTCCACCACGCATACGTCTCAGGATCTTTACCTTTGAATTTGTCTCGACTGTCAGACTCCAGAGCAACTAATATCTGATTTAAAAAATACTCTCGGCCTTCATAACTCAAGTACATATCCATTTGATCACGAATCATTGCAACAACCTGAGCATGATCATTGGCAACGAGAAGAGGAACGTTCTGACTGGTCTGTAATTGAAACAGCTGACAACCTGATAAGCTGATCAATGTTAATGCTAGTGCTGAACATCCAAATGGTTTTGCTTTAGCCATTAATCCCCTGCCTTTTGTACCTTTCACCTAGTGTAGTGCTATCTCAAAAACCGAATCCAGATGCACTGGTTTATTCTCTCAAACCGAATTCTGCGACTGGCATTGAATCGTGCACTCTGTCGCCACTTCGAGATAGACTATAAACTCTATCTATCTATTCTCAGCCAACAATTCAATCTTTGTCGCGATAGCTTGTAAGCGTGATCCCTCTATTGCCTTATTGACCTTAATATCACGTGATCTTTATCGAGAGTTTGAATCGGTCACCACAACCTCTTTCTGATCACTTTTTACTAGTATCAGCCCCCCGCTTTGAAAATGACTCATCCGATATGAATAAAAAATCGACTTTGGGGTTGACGCAATTGATGGAGTGCGGTACTAATTTGTTAACTCAACTTTGTGGAAAGCTTAACAACTATGTCAGCTCATTTTTCTATCCTGCTTAGCCTCCTCCTGATCGTGACCAGTTCGCGCGGGTAGGCTGTGGAAGAAAAATAACCACACCAAGTTCTAAGAACCCGCATGCAAGTGCGGGTTTTTTTATACCTAAATACCGGAAGTAAACGATTAACTCACACAAATGTGTAGAAATCATTAAGGAAGCAAACATGAACGATCAGGTCATTATATTCGACACCACCTTGCGTGATGGCGAGCAAGCGTTGTCAGCAAGCTTGACGGTTAAAGAAAAACTGCAAATTGCCTATGCGCTGGAACGGCTGGGCGTTGATGTCATCGAAGCAGGTTTCCCTATCTCTTCTCCGGGTGATTTCGAGTCTGTACAGACTATTGCTAAAAACGTTAAAAACAGCCGAATTTGTGCTCTTTCGCGTGCCGTTGCGAAAGACATCGATGCTGCTGCAGAAGCATTGAAAGTGGCTGATCAGTTCCGTATTCACACATTTTTGGCGACATCTACGATTCACGTTCAAGACAAGCTACGCCGCAGCTATGACGACGTATTAGAAATGGCTGTCAATGCGGTAAAACATGCGCGCAATTATACAGATGATGTCGAGTTCTCTTGTGAAGATGCAGGTCGTACACCAATCGACAACCTATGTCGCATGGTTGAAGCCGCTATCAATGCTGGTGCGACAACAGTTAACATTCCTGATACCGTGGGCTATACCGTACCAAGCGAGTTTGGCGGTATTATTGAGACCCTATTTAACCGTGTGCCAAACATCGACAAAGCCATCATCTCTGTTCACTGCCATGACGACCTAGGTATGTCAGTTGCTAACTCTATCGCTGCAGTTCAGGCTGGTGCACGTCAGGTTGAAGGTACGATAAATGGCATCGGCGAACGTGCGGGTAACTGTTCTCTTGAAGAAGTCGCGATGATCATTAAAACGCGTCAAGAGCTATTGGGCGTAAATACCGGCCTTAAACACGATGAAATCCACCGCACCAGTAAGTTGGTTAGCCAGCTATGTAACATGCCTATCCAGAGCAACAAAGCGATTGTCGGTGCAAACGCATTCAGCCACTCTTCTGGTATCCACCAAGATGGCATGCTTAAGAACAAAAATACCTACGAGATCATGACTCCTGAGTCCATTGGCCTTAAGAACCAAGCGCTTAACTTGACCAGCCGTAGTGGCCGTGCAGCAGTGAAGAGCCACATGGACACCATGGGTTACAAAGAGGACGAGTACAACCTTGATGCACTGTACGCTGACTTCTTGAAACTGGCGGACCGTAAAGGTCAGGTATTCGATTACGATCTAGAAGCATTAATGCACTTCTCTAACTTGCGTGAAGAAGACGACTTCTACAAATTAAACTATTTGAGCGTACAATCAGGCAGCGTGATGGCGACCACCAGCGTTAAGATGCAATGTGGTGATGAAGAAATGTGTGAAGCGGCAGTCGGTAATGGTCCAGTAGATGCGCTATACCAATGTATCTACCGCGTGACAGGTTACGATATCGTGCTAGACAAATTCGACCTGACTGCAAAAGGTGAAGGCGAAGATGGCTTAGGTCAGGCAGATATCATCGCAAACTATAAAGGTCGTAAGTACCACGGCACTGGCGTTTCAACGGATATCGTAGAAGCCTCAGGTCAGGCGCTACTGCACGTAATCAATAGCATTCACCGTGCCGACAAGATCGCAGAAATCAAGCAAAAGAAAATCGCTACTGTTTAATCGCTGACGTTGCTTTCGCGCTCAAAAAAATAACTTCGTTAAAAAATTTAGCTAAAAATTAGAAATTTAAAGGATTAACATGACAGACAAATCATACAAAATTGCCGTTCTACCTGGTGACGGTATTGGCCCTGAGGTGATGGCGCAAGCGCATAAAGTGCTGGATGCCATTGAGAAAAAGCATGGCCTGTCTTTTGAACGTGATGAACACGATGTCGGCGGTATTGCTATTGATAATCACGGCTGCCCACTTCCTGACACAACGGTAAAAGCGTGTGAAGAGTCTGATGCGGTTCTATTTGGCTCTGTAGGTGGTCCTAAGTGGGAACACCTACCACCAAACGATCAACCAGAACGAGGAGCGCTGCTTCCACTACGCAAACACTTCCAACTGTTCTGTAACCTACGTCCGGCTCAGATTCATAACGGCCTAGAAGGGTTTTCTCCGCTTCGTGCTGATATCTCTGAGCGTGGTTTTGACATTGTGGTTGTTCGCGAATTGACTGGCGGTATCTACTTCGGCCAGCCAAAAGGTCGCGAAGGCGAAGGCGCAACAGAGAAAGCGTTCGATACTGAGGTTTACCACCGCTTTGAAATCGAACGTATCGCGAAAATTGCCTTTGAGTCTGCACGCCTACGTAGCAAAAAAGTCTGCTCAATCGACAAAGCGAACGTACTGCAGAGCTCTATCCTTTGGCGTGAAGTTGTAGAAGAAATCGCTAAAGACTACCCGGATGTCGAGCTGTCTCACATGTACATCGACAACGCGACCATGCAGTTAATCAAAGATCCTGCGCAGTTCGATGTGATGCTATGTTCAAACATCTTCGGCGATATCATCTCCGATGAATGTGCAATGATTACTGGCTCTATGGGCATGCTACCTTCAGCAAGCCTTAACGAAAGCAAATTTGGTCTGTACGAGCCAGCTGGCGGCAGTGCCCCAGATATCGCAGGCAAGAACATTGCTAACCCAGTGGCGCAAATTCTTTCTGCTGCACTTATGTTACGCTACAGCTTGGGTGAAGAAGACGCGGCACAAGATATCGAAGCAGCCGTATCAAAAGCGCTTTCTGCTGGCGAACTAACCGCTGACCTAGCAAGCGACAAGCCGGCGCTGACCACTTCAGAGATGGGTGACAAGATCGCTGAGTACATCTTGAACTCATAAGTCAAAATCAATTGATAATAATTATTCGCACCTGATAAGCCGTTATCAGGTGCAACACACAGGATTAGTGATAATGGGCAAAACACTATACGAAAAAGTCTACGACGCACACGTTGCAGTCGCAGCAGAAGGGGAAAACCCGATTCTTTATATTGATCGTCACTTGGTACACGAAGTTACCTCTCCACAGGCTTTTGATGGCTTGCGTGAAAAGGGCCGTCAAGTGCGTCAGGTAAGCAAAACGTTCGCAACGATGGACCACAACGTTTCGACCACAACCAAAGACATCAATGCTTCCGGCGAGATGGCACGTATCCAGATGGAAACACTATCGAAAAACTGTGAAGAATTTGGTGTAACCCTTTACGACCTAAACCACAAATACCAAGGTATCGTCCACGTAATGGGCCCTGAGCTAGGCATTACTCTGCCAGGCATGACCATTGTTTGTGGTGACTCTCATACTGCTACACACGGTGCTTTCGGCTCGTTAGCTTTTGGTATCGGTACCTCTGAAGTTGAGCACGTTCTAGCGACTCAAACGCTAAAGCAAGCACGTGCGAAAACGATGAAAATCGAAGTGAAAGGTAAAGTCGCTCCAGGCATTACCGCAAAAGATATCGTTCTGGCGATCATCGGCAAAACCACGGCTGCGGGCGGTACTGGCTACGTGGTTGAATTCTGCGGTGAAGCGATTACCGACCTTTCAATGGAAGGCCGTATGACAGTATGTAACATGGCTATCGAATTGGGCGCGAAAGCGGGTCTGATTGCACCGGATGAAACCACGTTCGAATACATCAAAGGCCGTAAATTCTCACCTCAAGGTGCAGATTTTGACGCGGCGGTTGAATACTGGAAAACACTAAAAACTGACGATGATGCTGAATTTGATGCCGTAGTAACGCTAAACGCGGCGGACATCAAACCACAAGTAACTTGGGGCACAAACCCAGGTCAGGTTATCGCGGTTGACCAACCGATTCCTTCACCAGAAAGTTTTTCAGACCCAGTGGAAAAAGCATCGGCAGCAAAAGCGCTGGCTTACATGGGACTAGAAGCCGGCAAATCACTGTCAGACTACCCAGTTGATAAAGTGTTTGTTGGTTCTTGTACTAACTCACGTATTGAAGACATGCGCGCAGCAGCAGAAGTGGCTAAAGGCCGCAAAGTCGCGTCACACGTTCAGGCATTGATTGTCCCTGGTTCAGAGCAAGTGAAGGCACAAGCGGAAGCAGAAGGCTTGGATGTCATCTTTAAAGAAGCGGGCTTTGAATGGCGTCTTCCGGGCTGCTCTATGTGTCTGGCGATGAACAACGACCGCTTAGGTCCTCAGGAGCGTTGTGCATCGACTTCAAACCGTAACTTTGAAGGTCGTCAAGGCCGTGATGGTCGTACCCACTTGGTTAGTCCTGCAATGGCGGCGGCGGCGGCTATCGCTGGTCACTTTGTTGATATTCGTGAACTAGATTAAGGAAAGAACAGATGTCAGGTTTTAAACAACACAAAGGCTTAGTTGTTCCTCTAGATGCAGCGAACGTTGATACTGATGCCATCATACCAAAGCAGTTCCTACAAAAGGTGTCTCGCCTGGGTTTCGGTAAACACCTATTCCATGACTGGCGCTTCCTTGATGATGCTGGTGAGCAGCCAAATCCTGAGTTTGTGATGAACGCACCACGTTACCAAGGTGCATCCATCCTACTTGCACGTGAAAACTTCGGTTGTGGCTCTTCGCGTGAGCACGCACCTTGGGCGTTAGCCGATTACGGCATTAAAGCGATGATCGCACCAAGCTTTGCAGATATCTTCTATGGCAACTCTATCAACAACCAAATGGTGCCAGTGCGTCTGACGGAGCAAGAAGTCGATGAGCTGTTCCAATACGTTGAAGCCAATGAAGGTGCGCAGATTGAAGTGGATCTGGAAGCGAACAAAGTACGTGCCAATGGCAAAGAGTACGATTTCGAAATCGATGAGTTCCGCCGTCACTGCTTGTTAAATGGTCTGGACAACATCGGCTTGACGCTACAGCACGAAGATAAAATTGCGGAATACGAAGCGAAGATTCCAACCTTCCTACGCTAAGGCTCTTTAGTCGACAAGCAAAAGGCTGACCATTGTCAGCCTTTTTCATTTTTACTCGTCGATAAAAGGAAGCAAACCAGCACTAATCCGGTCTACACTAACTACAAACTTAAACCGACGGACTCGCTATGATGCGTTTTTTATTGCTCCTTTGCGCCCTATTTTCTTTTTCCGTTTTCTCCGCTCCCAAAGCCGATCTATGGCCCTACTGGAACCACTCCAATGAGGCAAGCCAAACCCAAATCGCTCATCAAGAGTGGCAACAATTACTCGACCGATATCTTGTCACTCAGGGGGAAAATACACTTTTTAGTTACAGCAAGGTGTCAGCTACAGATAAGATCAAGCTGAAACAATACATTCAGCGCCTGACCAAACTCGATCCTTTGCAATACCGCAAAGCCGAGCAATACGCTTATTGGGTCAACCTGTACAACGCCATCACGGTGGATCTGATATTGGATAGTTACCCGATAAAGTCGATCACTAAGTTAGGCGGGCTGTTTAGTTTTGGGCCGTGGGATGAAGACGTTATCACCATTAATAATCAAAACTTAACTCTGAATGATATTGAGCATCGAATTCTTCGCCCCATCTGGCAAGATCCAAGAACACATTATGCGGTCAACTGTGCAAGCCTGGGCTGTCCGAACTTGCAAACTCAGGCGTTTACCGCTGACAACACACAAAGCTTGTTAGACAGCGCTGCAAAGACCTTTATTAACAGTAAAAAAGGTGTTGTTATCGAAGGCAATACAGCGCGAATTTCTTCAATTTATGATTGGTTTGCGGTGGATTTTGGTGGTGAGAAGAACGTGTTTAATCACATCAGGCAATACGCACCTCAGTACAATCGCTTTTCCGGTAGAATTAAATACGACTACGATTGGAGTTTGAATCAAGCTAACTGATTTTAGTGAGTAGGTAGTTTGAACAGCTTTGGGTCACAAGTAACCCAAAAGCTCAAAAAGGGCACTGGATGAAGGCCCGTCACTTAACAGCAAGCAGAATACTTCAGTTAACTGTCATCCTGAACCGCGACGAAGGAGCGTGATTCAGGATCTTCTATCCGAGTACTTTGTTATCGAAGGTATTTCTCTCTACTCTCAGCGCGTTGATACTAGATTCCTAGTCTCGCTAAGGCTCGCTGGAATGACCTGCTTGGAATCCTTAAGTGACTGGCACTACACTGAGTGCCTTTTGATGTTCATCTTTGATAGAAAAACGAGATTACTTAAAGCCTTTTACTTTCTTAATCAGATCATAAGCATTTTGAATTTCTTGCGATTTTTCTTTGGCCACGTTCATCATTTCTGGCGGCAGGCCTTTTGCCATCAGTTTGTCAGGGTGATGCTCGTTCATCAGTTTACGGTAAGCACGTTTCACCGTTTTACTGTCTGCATCCGCCGCAACATCAAGGATTTTATATGCATCTGCCAACTGGTCTGCTTGAGACGCTTGCTGCCACCCCGCACCAGACGATTGGTACTGACCGTGAAAACCACCCTGATGTTGGAAGCGGTATGCCGCTTCTTGCATCTGTAGACGACGCTCTAGCTGTTCAGAAGAAAACCCTAAGGCGCGAGCAATTTTGTGCAGTACATTGCGTTCACTTGGGTGAATCTCGCCATCCGCAAAGGCGGCTGAAATTTGCAATTCCAAGAAAAATTGCAGGAGATCGAAACGACCAGCTGTGGATATTTTAACCCTAACTAACACCTCTTCCAGCGGGAAATCACTTTCCTTACCTTCACGAAATGCATCTTGTGCCGCGCGGCGCTGTTCACCATGCAGATTCATGCGATCCATCATCGCTGACGCAAGTTGAATCTCTTCTCTCGTGACCTGACCTTTCGATTTTGCCACATGTCCCATCACAGCAAAGGCTGCTTTAAAAAACTCTTCCTGACGTTGTGCCTGACTAGGCCCTTTACCGAACCCGCTCGTCGAGAACCCAGCCTGACTCAAACGGCGTGCTTTATCAAACTGATGACCAACAAATAAGCCAAATAGCAAGCCAAGAGGCCCACCAAGTAACAAGCCAAAAAAGGCACCTAATATTTTGCCCCAAATATGCATTATGTGTTCTCTATCAATGAATTTTTATCGACGAAAGCGGTCTTATAGTGCCGTATGCAACGATTTCCTTTATGATAATGGAATTAGTTTTATTTCGGCTAGGCCATTTCGCCAGCTTATCTTTGCAGCTACTTTATCTCGATTATGCCACAGCAAGTCAATGAGCCGGGTCATATACGACGATAGTAGTTGATTCATTTGGCTATTACGCTAGGGTACAACAAGCCCTATAGCCATCGAGTAATATCAATCAGCGTAAGTAAGTGATCGGTTATTTACTACGATTGGTATAACAGTGACACAGGAAAGTTCGATTCAATGCAACATTTTTCCCGCACATTTTTAGCGGCCTCTATCAGCACCGCCTTGTTTGTACCTACCACTCAAGCTGACGCGAATATCCATGATAGTGTGCAGGAAATGCCCACCACAGATCAATGTTTGGTCGAAACGAGTGGTGAGCAGGACGCTTTAAATGCACCCGTAGTAGTCGAAGCTGACAGACTGCAAGCCATTAGTGGCGATAAAGCACAGTACTCTGGTAACGTCCAAGTCACGCAAGGTCAAAAGAAAATTACCGCAGATAGCGTAACGCTGCACCAACAAGACAACGTCGTGGTTGCTGAAGGTAACGTCACCTTCAATGATGGTCAGGTCGAAGCTCGCTCGGATCGCGTGACCAGCGATATTGATCAAGACACTTTCTCACTTGAGAACACGGACTACCACTTTATTTGTCAACAAGGACGAGGCACGGCGGCATATATTGCACGTACTGGTCAGTCGATTTATGAATTAGAAGATGGCTCTATTACGTCCTGTCCTCAGGGCGACAACTCATGGCGTCTGGTTGCGTCCGGTATCGATGTCGATCAGGATGAAGAAACAGCAACACTGCATCATCCTCGCTTTGAAGTGTTAGATGTTCCTATCTTCTATGTACCTTACCTGACAATGCCTATTGGCAACACACGTAAATCGGGCCTGCTTTTCCCTTCTTTATCGTATGGCTCTAGCGATGGTGTGGAAGTAGAGGTGCCATTTTACTGGAACATTGCCCCTCAATACGATATGACCTTGACTACGCTCTACATGCAGCAACGTGGGACCAAATTCGACTCGGATTTCCGCTATCTCACCGATGGTTGGGGAGAAGGTGAAATCAAAGGCGAATACCTAGGCTCAGATAGAAAGTATGCCGATGAGACGCGCTGGGGTTACCAGTTTAAGCATGAAGGTATTATCGACAAACACTGGGTCGTGGATATCGATTACTCAGAAGTGAGTGATATAGACTACTTCCTGGATCTCGACTCTGATATTGGTAACCGTGAAGATGGCCAGTTGATGCAGGAAGGCGAAGTCCAATACCGCTCAGATTTCTGGGACGCCTCGTTGACCGTTCGCGACTTCCAAATCCTGTTGCAAGAAGAAAACAAACCTTACCGTCTATTGCCTCAGTTGGCAGTAAACTACTACACGCCAGTGTGGGGAAACTACCTCAACTTTGATGTTAAAAGCCAACTTAGCCGCTTTGACACCAGTGACAACGCCAAGCCCGATGCCACTCGTTTTCATATTGAGCCAGGCTTCACAATGCCGCTGTCTAACTCATGGTCGTCTTGGACTACGGAAGCTCGCGTACTGGCCACATACTACTCTCAAGACTTAAATGATCTGACCGACTCAGATCTCGAACTTCAGCTGGATGAAAAAGTATCTCGTGTGATTCCAGAGTTCCGCAGTAACGCGCAGATTTATCTTGAACGTGATACCAGTTGGATCGAAGGTTACACCCAAACGCTGGAACCGCAGATTCAGTACTTGTACGTGCCAAAAGAAGATCAAACCAATATCTACAACTACGACACAACGTTGCTGCAAACCGATTATTACGGTCTGTTCCGCAGCCGCAAATACAGTAGTATCGATAAGATCGCATCCGCAAACCAGCTTAGCTATGGTGCGAGTACACGTTTCTTTGATGACGATTATAAAGAACGTCTCAATATTTCATTCGGTCAAATCTATTACTTTGATAAAAAAACCAAACTCAGCAACGGCCCAACCGACCCTGATGACACGACAAATTACTCGTCATGGGCCATTGAAGCAGACTTCAACTATAACGATTACTTGTTCTATCATGGCGGTGTTCAATACGACATCGACTTAGGCTCAATGCAACTTGCGAACAGCACGTTAGAGTACCAGTTTGATGGTGGCTTTATTCAAAGTAACTACCGTTATGTCACTCGCGAATACATTGAAGATACGATCATTCTCGAAAATCTGGACACCATTACTCGGGAAGGCATTTCTCAAGCTGGTATTGTTGCCGCTTACGAATTTAACCGAAATTGGTCAGCCAGTGGTCAGTACTACTATGACCTAAATGAAAATAACGACTTAGAATGGCTCGCAGGCCTACGTTACCAATCTGATTGTTGGTATATCGGTTTAACCTACTCTAACCAGCTGTTAGGCTGGGAAGACCAAGTTATCGGCGGCTCCGGAGCATCAGCAGAATACGAGAGCAACTTCAGTGTTAGCGTAGGTATCCAAGGTTTTGCTACCAACCAAACCAATGGTACTGCAGCCAAAGAATTGGAAGGTTCAGATAACACAATCAAATATGGTCGCCCATTCTATCTGAACAATTAATCGAATTAAGCGTCTTAGAGTAAATAAGACGCTAATTAAAAATACTGACGGAATGTTAAATGAAAATTTGGAAATCAATCTTATTTACGACCCTACTCTCTTGTGGAGCGGTTGCAGCACCAGTAGAGCTCGATAAGGTTGCTGTTATTGTGAATGACGGTGTCATTCTACAAAGTGATATCGACACAGCGTTAAAAACGCTACAAGCCAATGCTCGCCAAAGTGGAAAAAGCTTGCCTTCTGCCCAGGTGTTGCATGATCAGGTCGTTGAAAAACTGATTCTTGATACGCTTCAAGGCCAAGAAGCGGAGCGTATCGGCGTTCGTATCGACGATAGCCGCCTTAACCAGGCAATTGCAGAGATTGCACGCAACAACAATCAAAGTGTCGAGCAACTGACTGCATCGATTGCAAGCGAAGGGCTAAGTTACACAGAATTCCGCGAGCAAATCCGCAGGGAAATTGCAGCGTCAGAAGCACGTAACGCGCTTGTCCGTCGTCGTATTAATATTCTGCCAGCAGAAGTCGACAGCCTTTCAAGTCAGTTGTCACAAGAAACCAACGCCACGGTCCAATACAAAATTAGCCATATTCAACTGCGCTTCTCCGATGATAAAGACAAATCAGAAGTAGAAGCACAAGCGAAAGCGCTGGCCAAAAAACTCAATGACGGTGCGGATTTCACTGAAATGGCTTACACCTATTCTAAAGGACCCAAAGCACTACAAGGCGGTGACTGGGGCTGGATGCGTAAAGAAGAAATGCCGACCATCTTTGCCGACCAAATAAACATGCAGAACAAGGGCAGCATCATAGGTCCATTCCGCAGTGGCGTTGGTTTCCACATTCTGAAAATCGATGATGTACAAGGCCTGGAAACCGTCGCGGTAACGGAAGTGAACGCTCGCCACATTCTAATCAAACCAACGGTTATCCTGAGTGATGAAGGCGCTCAAAAGCAGTTGAATGAATACGTTCGTCGCATTAAAGCTGGCGAAGCAACGTTTGCTCAGTTAGCTTCTCAATACAGCCAAGATCCAGGCTCTGCTGCTCAAAACGGTGAACTTGGTTACCAAACTCCGGACCTTTACGTGCCAGAATTTAAGCATCAGGTAGAAACCCTACCCGTTGGTTCGATCAGTAAACCATTCAAGACCGTTCATGGCTGGCATATTGTAGAGGTAATGGATCGCCGTCAGGTTGATCGTACGGACTCGGCAATGAAGAATAAAGCTTACCGTATTCTATTTAACCGTAAATTTAATGAAGAAGCAGGCGCATGGATGCAAGAACTTCGTGCAAGTGCGTTTGTTGAAATCGTGGATGACAGCAATGACAACTGATTTAGTCCGCAGAATTGTCGTAACCGCAGGGGAACCTGCGGGTATCGGCCCTGACTTGGTGTTGGCTCTCTCAAAAGAAGACTGGGCGCACCAAATTGTCGTCTGCGCAGATAAAAACATGTTAATGGAACGTGCCGAACTACTCGGCATTGATGTCCAACTCTCTGATTATAATCCAGAAGAAGCGCCTAGAGCTCAAAAAGCGGGCACGCTTATCGTCGATCATATCGAATTATCGGCAAGTACCGTAGCAGGCCAGCTCAATGAAGCAAATGGCCACTATGTACTAAAAACGTTAGAAAGAGCCGCTTTAGGCTGTATGAATGACGAATTTGATGCTATTGTCACCGGCCCCGTACATAAGGGGGTGATCAATCGCTCTGGCGTTGCGTTCAGTGGCCATACTGAATTCTTTGCCGAAAAGTCTAATACCCCGTTAGTTGTGATGATGCTGGCGACGGAAGGGCTACGAGTTGCGCTTGTCACCACACATATTCCGCTGGCGTATGTGTCGAAAGCCGTCACTGAAGAGCGATTAGAAAAAATCATCGATATTCTTCATCAAGACCTAGTAGAAAAATTTGCCATCAAGCAACCAAACATCTACGTTTGCGGGCTTAACCCACATGCGGGAGAAGATGGCTGTTTAGGTCGAGAAGAGATCGAAACCATCACTCCGACACTGGAAAAGATTCGACAAGAAAAAGGGTTTAATCTGATCGGCCCACTGCCGGCAGATACCATTTTCAATGACAAGTATTTAAACGATGCTGATGCTGTTTTAGGCATGTACCACGACCAAGTATTGCCAGTATTAAAATACAAAGGCTTTGGTCGTTCTGTAAATATTACTCTTGGTCTACCTTTTATTAGAACATCGGTGGATCACGGTACTGCATTAGATCTGGCAGGGACAGGTCAGGCGGATACAGGGAGTTTCCGAACAGCGCTCACGCATGCGATAGAATTGGTAGAGAAGAAACAATGAGAAATGATGTCCATTTAGGACACAAAGCGCGTAAACGTTTTGGTCAAAACTTCCTGAACGATCCATACATTATTGATGGTATCGTCTCAGCGATTAACCCAAGACCAGGCCAGAATCTGGTTGAAATCGGCCCTGGTCTGGGCGCTATTACGGAACCAGTTGGCCGTGAAGTCGACAAGTTCACGGTTATCGAACTGGACCGAGATCTGGCTGAACGTTTACGTAACCACCCGGAGCTGGGTGATAAGTTAACGATTCATGAAGGCGATGCGATGCGTTTCGACTTCACTCAGTTAGTCAAGCCGAACAACAAGCTACGTATCTTCGGTAACTTGCCTTATAACATCTCTACCCCATTGATGTTTCATCTTTTTGAATTCCATAAAGACATTCAAGATATGCACTTTATGCTTCAAAAAGAAGTGGTTAACCGTTTAGCCGCAGGCCCTGGTAGCAAAGCTTACGGCCGTCTGACGGTCATGGCTCAGTACTACTGTAAAGTGGTGCCTGTACTGGAAGTGCCACCAACGGCATTCGTTCCGCCACCAAAAGTGGACTCGGCTGTTGTGCGTCTGGTTCCTTACGAAGTGCTACCGTGCCCAGCAAAAGACTTGCGCTTACTGGATCGCGTTTGCCGTGAAGGCTTTAATCAGCGTCGTAAGACCATACGTAACTGCTACAAATCACTGTTGAGCACAGATGTGTTGGAAGAGCTGGGTATCAACCCAGGTATGCGTCCAGAGAACCTGACGCTAGAACAATTCGTTGCCATGGCAAACTGGCTGGCGGATAACCCACAACGCTAAGTTTGTTAAACGAAAGTAACTCAATACAATAAGCCAAACCAAACCCTTGCCGGTTTGGCTTATTGCTAAGTTTCTTAAGGAGTGTACATGGACGTCATTCAACCCTGCATTAAAATTCAAGTTCACACCAAATACATCGAAGAACAGTCTAATCCAGAGCTACAACGCTACGTTTTTGCCTACACCATCACGATTAAAAACCTCAGTCAGCAAACTGTACAACTGATTAGCCGTCGTTGGTTGATCACGGATTCTAACGGTAAACAGATGACGGTTGAAGGAGATGGCGTGGTTGGACAGCAGCCATTTATTCCAAGCAATGATGAATACACGTACAGCAGTGGCACTGCATTAGAAACACCAGTCGGTGTAATGCAAGGGCACTATAAAATGCTCGACGAACAGGGTCAGGAGTTCATCACCGAGATAGACCCCTTCCGCCTTGCTGTTCCAAATGTTTTAAATTAATAAGATAGGAGAGTCAGTGGCTACCTATATTGTTGGTGATATCCAAGGCTGTTTTGAAGAACTGCAGCGACTATTAGAACACGTATCTTTTTCTCCCAAGAATGATCAACTTTGGCTTGCTGGTGACCTCGTAGCCAGAGGCCCTAAGTCCTTAGAAACCTTGCGCTTCGTTAAATCCTTAGGTGACAGTGCCAAAGTGGTACTTGGTAATCACGATCTGCATCTACTTGCCGTCGCTCACGGCGTAAAGAAAGTGAAAGATAAAGATAAAACCGCTCCGATTTTCGCAGCTCCCGACAGTAAAAAGTTATTGCAATGGCTCGCTCAGCAACCGCTTCTTGCTGAGCATGATGAATTTGTCATGTGCCATGCTGGCATTTCACCACAGTGGAATTTGGCGACAGCCCGTCAATGTGCCCGAGAAGTAGAAAACATCCTGCAAAGTGATCACTTATCGTGGCTACTGCACAATATGTACAGCAACAAACCAGATTACTGGGATGACTCCCTAACAGGTTTAGATCGCTATCGCTATACCATCAATGCATTCACTCGTATGCGCTTTTGTTTTCCTGATGGACGTTTGGACATGGATTGCAAACTGCCTCCACAACAAGTGACAGCAGATGAGTTGATTCCGTGGTTCGCTCTTCCACAGAGAGTAGAACTGGGTAAGACCGTCCTATTCGGGCATTGGGCAGCACTCCAAGGGCATATCGGTGAGCAGGTTATAGGCCTAGATACAGGCTGTGTTTGGGGGGGAGAACTGACGATGATCCGCTGGGAAGATAAGCAAATCTTTACCCAACAAGCATTAAGTTAAGCACCGAATAAATATATTGGCGGGAATACCCGTCAGTTAACAGCTCCTATAGGGTCATTCCAGCGAGCTTTAGCGAGACTAGGAATCTAATGTCCGCGCGCTGGGCATAGTTAGAAATACCTTTGACAACAAAGTGCTCGGATAGAAGATCCTGAATTACGCTCCTTCGTCTCTTTTCAGGATGACGGTAGGCTGAAATAGCCGCTCGCTGTTATACGAACGGCATTACCGTATTAACAATGCTGTTTGGTCTCGAATTATTTTTCCAGAATCGTAAAACGCATGTTGTAGGCGTTTTTCTCATCCGCTTGATAATCTTCAGAATAGGTTTCTTTAAATTCACTCCCCCAATCAGGGAACTGCGTATCACCTTCGATAGCGGCCTCAATATGTGTCACATACAACTTCGTCGCGAGTGGTAGACAGGCTGAGTAAATCGCCCCACCACCAATGATCATCACTTCTTCCACATCACCCGCCACCTCTAATGCTTGCTCAATGGAGGTCACGGTCGTCACTCCTTCGATGCTCAGAGACTGATCACGACTAATAACGATATTAAGACGGCCAGGCAATGGACGTCCGATAGACTCATAGGTTTTACGTCCCATGACTACGGGTTTGCCCATCGTACAACGCTTAAACCATACGAAGTCGGCTGGTAAGTGCCATGGCATTTGATTATCTTTGCCAATGATACGATTGTCTGCCATCGCGGCAATCATACTAATGATCATGTCGGGTCCTTATACTATCGGTCTGCGGCGGTAGAATAACAGCCCCGGAACAGCAAGGCCAATGGCTAAACCAGCAATAATAAACATGGCTTTGAGAAAATTTTCCATGCACGTCGCAAGCAGTTCTGGTGAATAACCTAAATGGTTTATCTCTACCATCGCAATCATGGCTTTGTAGGCAAACACACCAGGAACCATAGGAATCAGGGCAGCAACGGTGAATACTTTCGGGTGGGCTAAAAAGCGACGCGACCAGTACACGCCAATCATCCCAACTAAGGTCGCGGCGAAGAACGTCGCCCACTCAATGGGGATGCCAAATTGCATCATTAAATAGCGACTGCCATGACCTATGGCACCGCCTACCGCACAGTAAATTAGCGCTTTATGCGGTACGTTAAATACCAATGCAAACCCCACTGCGGGAATTGCGGCAAAAAACATATCGTTTAACAGACCAACCAGCAAATCAAAAATACTCATCTGATGCTCCATCCCCAAATCCCGGTCACACTCATCGCTGCCACAATGCCTAGACAGGTCGCAAGCGTTAATAAACTCGCCATGACAAAGCGGGCAATCCCCATATTGATATGACCTTTGAGCATGTCTGCTACCGAGTTAATTAGTGGGAATCCCGGAACTAACATCAACACTGACGATGCCATCGCTACCGTTGGCAGGTTACCAATCTGATAGATTTCCGCCTGTGCAGAAATTAAGGTCGTCACAAATGCCGTAGCGGCAAAATTGAGTAAAGGATTGAAATGGCGGTGGCCAATTTCCTGGCGAACAATCATGCCGACAGCAGAGGCTAAGAAAGTCATGAAAAATATACTTATATCCCCACCGGCTAAATGACTAAATGCCGCACATGATAGTCCAATCATAAAGACCACCAGCCAGCGGTTATAGCGCTCAGGACTGATATGATCGAGCTTTTTCTGAGCCATGGCTGAATCGAGCAACCCTCGTTCCATCATGATGCAAATACGCTGAATTTGCGTGATAACTCGCATATTGATACCACGATCGGCACAACTTCGTGTCGTGGTAATACAATGCCCATCCATCAGCGTGGTTACGACAAGTGCATTTGCAGAAAGTGCTACCGCGACTTCATGAACACCACAAGCAAGGCCAATGCGGCGCATGATATCGCTGACTAAGGTACTTTCAGCGCCATGAGCGAGCAACATCTGCCCGGCTTGAGCAACAAGGCGAGAAATCGCCCTTTGATTTGATACCGATACCTTTGTGGTAGGTATAGTTTCTAATGCCATAGATACGTCTAAGTCCTTTTAGGGTCTGCATAATTAACGATACTCTTTCCAGAAATTAGCTAATCATTATTGCTGGTCCAAATCGCCTATAGTCACGTGAGAATATTAGAATTAGAACCACTAAATACCGCACATTCTTCCTTGCTTTAAACGATGTTTCCTACGCAATTTTATGATCACACATTACTGGCATGAGTATTATTGTGCCGTAAATCACATCATCTAAATATGATTAGATACAAAAAAAGCCGCAATAGGCATTGCGGCTTGATTAAATTTTCTTGGTAAATATTACCGGATGATAAAATTAGTCACGAACGTAGACAACGTGACCGTCATCTTCTTCATCGTCCCAGTCATCCCAATCGTCGTCATCATCTTCAGTAATAACGTCTTTACCAGCCATTGCGTCTTTATGGTAGTCATCCCACATGAAGTTAACTTTGTCTTCTTCAGCCACTTCTTCCTCTTCACGAGGTAGGTTTTCCATAAAGTCTGCCAGCTTGTAACAAAGTTCTTTGGTACCAGAACGGTTGATTGCCGAGATCTTAAAGTACTCGTCTTCCCAACCTAGCGCATCCAAGATCTCTTGGATCTTTTCATTCGCTTCTTCTTCTGGCATGAGATCAACTTTGTTGAACACCAACCAACGAGGTTTACCCGCTAGCTTTTCACTGTACTGTTCCAACTCATCAATGATCGTCAGTGCGTTTTGCACTGGATCAGACTGATCAATCGGCATGATATCGATCATGTGCAGTAAAACGCGGCAACGTTCTAGGTGTTTGAGGAATCGAATACCTAAACCTGCACCATCCGCAGCGCCTTCAATCAGACCAGGGATATCCGCAACGACAAAGCTTTTCTCAGGTACAACACTAACCACACCTAAGCTTGGGATAAGCGTCGTAAATGGGTAATCCGCCACTTTTGGTTTTGCAGCAGAGACAGCACGAATAAAGGTTGATTTACCCGCGTTTGGCAAGCCAAGCATACCAACGTCAGCAAGCAGTAATAGCTCTAGACGAATTTCACGAACTTCACCTTTAGTACCCAACGTTCTCTGACGAGGAGCGCGGTTTACAGAAGACTTAAAGCGCGTGTTGCCAAGACCGTGCCAACCACCTTTAGCTACCATTACTTTTTTGCCGTGTTCAGCAACTTCCGCAACGATTTCGTTGGTGTGGATATCGACTGCACGAGTACCAACCGGCACACGCATCACAATATCTTTACCACGCTTACCAGTACAGTTACCACCGCGGCCATTTTCTCCACGCTCTGCTTCGTAAAAGCGTTGGAAACGGTAATCGATTAGGGTGTTTAGGTTTTCGTCAGCTTGGATATAAACATCGCCGCCGTCACCACCATCACCGCCATCAGGACCACCTTTAGTGATGAATTTTTCACGCCAGAAACTAACAACGCCGCTACCGCCGTCGCCTGCCTGAACTTTTACTACAGCTTCATCTACGAACTTCATCTTTTACTCCGACTACTTCGTGCGTGGATTAAATCTACTTTGTCATCCGACAATTTTAGCAGATGACAGATCTAAACTCCCAGATTGAATCGCTTTGGATCAACCGAGAAGTTTCGATATGTCGACTGCCTACAAATAAAAAACCCCGCCGATTCGGCAGGGCTTTTGAATTCAGCTTAAAGCTATTAAGTAATTGAGTTAAAAACTAATTACTCAGCTTCGATGCTAACAAACTTACGGTTCTTAGGACCTTTCACTTCGAACTTCACTTTACCTTCAGTAAGAGCGAATAGAGTGTGGTCTTTACCGATACCTACGTTGTTACCAGCGTGGAACTTAGTACCACGTTGACGTACGATGATGTTACCTGCAAGTACAGATTCACCACCGAAACGCTTAACACCTAGACGTTTGCTTTCTGAATCGCGGCCGTTACGAGTAGAACCACCAGCTTTTTTGTGTGCCATTGTTAAACTCTCCTAATAGATTAAGCGTTGATACCAGTGATCTTCACTTCAGTGAACCACTGACGGTGACCCTGTTGCTTACGAGAGTGCTTACGACGACGGAACTTAACGATTTTAACTTTATCGCCACGACCGTGTTGTACAACTTCAGCAACAATTTTGCCGCCCTCTACAAGAGGAGCACCAACTTTGATGTCTTCGCCGTTAGCAACAAGAAGAACTTTATCAAATTCTACAGTTGCACCAGTTTCAACGTCTAATTTCTCTAAACGAAGAGTTTGACCTTCGCTTACACGGTGTTGTTTACCACCAGATTGGAAAACAGCGTACATATTTTACTCCGCTTTTTCCGCACAGCCTTTCGTGAGGGTGTGCGCTAAACTAATCATCAATAGGGCGCAGATTCTACAGAATAGGAGTCCCTATGACAAGCCATATTTTGAAAAAATTGGCGAAAAGCTAATCGCCAAAGAAAAGTGCGGCAATCATGCCCTTTAGTAATGTATTAATCAACGTTTTTTAGTGTATTATTCGACAATTATATAAATCGAATAAGCCTTGCAGGGTCTAACTTCAGCCGGATATACAATGGATTTTAAAACTATCCAAGCGCTTACTGCCAATGACATGGCAAAAGTGAATGAAACAATACAAGCCCAATTAAATTCTGATGTCTCTTTAATCAACCAGCTCGGTTTTTATATCGTCAGTGGTGGAGGCAAACGCCTAAGACCACTATTGGCGATATTGTCAGCCCGTGCTCTTGGATACCAAGGCAGCGGTCATACTATGGCCGCTGCGTTTATTGAGTTCATCCATACAGCCACTCTATTGCACGATGATGTTGTAGACGAGTCAGATATGCGCCGTGGCAAAGCCACCGCAAATGCTGCCTTTGGCAACGCAGCTAGTGTGCTAGTTGGGGATTTTATTTACACCCGCTCATTCCAGATGATGACCGAGCTGGGATCCATGAAGATCCTTCAGTTAATGAGCAACGCCGTAAACGTGATCGCAGAAGGTGAAGTGCAGCAGTTAATGAACTGCAACAATCCTGACACGACAGAAGAAAGCTACATGCAAGTCATCTACTCTAAGACGGCGCGCTTATTTGAGTCTGCGACACAAATTGGCGCCATCCTGACAGATGCACCGGAAAATGTTGAAATCGCACTACAGAATTACGGTAAGTACTTAGGTACCGCATTCCAGCTTATTGATGACGTCATGGATTACACATCTGATGGTGATGACATGGGTAAAAATGTGGGTGATGATTTAGCAGAAGGTAAGCCAACCCTTCCTCTACTTCATGCGATGCGAAACACGACCCCTGAAAATGCTCAGATGATCCGCGAAGCGATTGAGAAAGCCAACGGTATGGATCGCCTTGAGGATATCCTTGCTGTTATGAAAGAAGCAGGCTCTTTGGAGTACACCACCCAAAAAGCCCTCGACGAAGCCGATAAGGCAATTGAAGAGTTGTCTGTGCTGCCTGAGTCAGAATATAAAGAGGCGCTTATTACCTTGGCTCATGTGGCGGTAAAACGCACTCGATAACGATTGCTAACCGGACCAGCAAGACGATAAATCAAGTCCACCGACCAAAGTCGGTGGTTTAAGGCTGAATATAAAAAGGAAGAGCACGAAACTCTTCCTTTTTCTTTATTCTGGTTACGCTTTGCAGAGCTAATAATACCGGTCGCTTCCCCCATGTAGCTGCGGATCATCTTCTATCTCATCAAACGTGACTGCGATTTGCTGGTCAGTTCCCTGTTTAGCCAACAGCACCGTTTCGGCTTCACGATCAACGACAAGAATCGTACCGATACCTTGCTGGCACTCTACAACCATGCCTTTGCGGATTCGACTTGCTTCCATACCCTACTCCTGATTGACATTGTTGGTTTTACACTCTTATACGTCAGACAGAATAAAGGGATCAAAAAAGCCGATACTAAGATCGGCTTTGGTATCAATGGTATAAACGCTTAAAATTACTTAGCGAACTCAACACCGATGTTGATATCACCATTTAGCGTTTCTAGCATACTATCTAGAGCCGATTTTTCGAAGTCGCTTAGTGCGCCGTAGCTTAGTACTTCTTCAACACCTTCTTTGCCTAGCTTCACTGGCTGAGCAAAGTATGGTGCGTGCTCACCGTCACCTTCAACGTATGCGCACTCAACAACGCCTTCTTCGCCCTGAAGGGCGCGTACTAGAGACAGACCAAAACGGCATGCCGCTTGACCCATAGATAGAGTCGCACTACCGCCACCCGCTTTCGCTTCTACTACTTCAGTACCTGCGTTCTGGATACGCTTAGTTAGAGCTTCAACTTCTTCAGCCGTAAACTCAACGCCTTCTACCTGAGAAAGCAGAGGAAGAATAGTCACACCTGAGTGACCACCAATAACTGGTACACGAATATCACTTGGATCTTTGTCTTTCAGCTCAGCAACGAACGTTTCTGAGCGAATAACGTCAAGTGTTGTTACACCGAACAGTCTGCGCTTATCATAAACGCCAGCTTTCTTAAGTACTTCTGCAGCGATTGGCACTGTCGTATTTACAGGGTTAGTGATAATACCAACACATGCTTTAGGACAAACTACAGCAATTTTCTCTGCCAGTGCCTTAACGATACCAGCATTAACGTTAAATAGATCCGCACGATCCATACCCGGCTTACGTGCAACACCCGCAGAAATTAGAACCACATCGGCACCTTCCAGTGCAGGAGTTGGATCCTCTCCTGCGTATCCTTTGATCGATACTGGTGTTGGGATGTGGCTAAGATCAGCTGCAACACCTGGAGTAACAGGGGCAATATCATATAGGGCTAAATCAGAACCAGCAGGAAGACGGTTCTTTAGTAAAAGGGCAAGGGCTTGACCGATACCGCCAGCGGCACCAATAACGGCTACTTTCATGTAGTTCTCCTTGAGAGTATTTTCTTATAAATGTATTTGTAGGGTAGTTTTTAACCAACCTAGTAAAGCTATCGGAATCACAACTTGATTACAATCAATTAACGCCAGCTTTGCGACCTCGCGCAACTCCGCATTTTCGTGCTACACAATCGGTTGGATTATTGTTTTATTCATTTGAAATGACAATAAATTACGAGAAATAAAACAGATGTATGATTTTTCATTAAACAGAATGAAATCCTGTTTATAGTTTACAGTGATGTAACTAGCATTATCTGGGGACTTTTTGGCACTACCTGAATATATATGCGAGAATATGCAAAATTGCTGATCCGTAATTAAGAGAATCATAATGACTATGCGCAATACTGAAAAACAAGATAACCTAGTCCGTGCTTTTAAAGCCCTGCTAAAGGAAGAGAGCTTTGGCTCACAGGGCGAGATTGTTGATGCTCTAAAACTGCAAGGTTTTGAAAGCATTAACCAATCTAAAGTTTCTCGCATGCTGACTAAATTTGGTGCTGTTCGTACTCGTAATGCTAAAATGGAAATGGTTTACTGCCTTCCTGCAGAACTGGGCGTGCCAACGACAAGCAGTTCTTTGCGTGAGTTAGTACTGGATATCGACCACAATGCAGCGTTAGTTGTTATCCATACAGGTCCAGGCGCAGCGCAACTTATCGCTCGCATGCTGGACTCTCTTGGCAAATCTGAAGGCATCTTGGGAGTTGTCGCGGGTGATGACACTATCTTTATTACCCCTACGTTGCCAGTCTCTACAGAGCAACTGTTTAAATCCGTGTGTGAACTGTTTGAATACACAGGCTAACAATCATAAGTTAAAGTCACCTAACTGATTGTGAGCTATAAGATAAATCCTATTTTGTAGCTCACCATTTCCTTCTTCTCTAGCGTTTTAAGGTGGTTTTTTAGCCAAATTATTTGTGATCTGAGTCACGCAATTAATTTTTCCTTCCTTCCCTCACATTCAATCGTAAGCTACTGTTATAAAAGGAATAAAATAACAGTTAAATCACTAACTATTCACGCAGTTTCAGTCTTATTCGCTATAACTTTTAACAATCGTATAATTTTCTGCCAATTTTTTGTTATGATTTGTTCGCTTTTTCAAACAATTGGATTGGAAAAGATGCCGTTTCCAAACAGGAAACTCCAGAAGTGATTGATGGTTATTTCCGGGTAAATAATGAAATATAAGGAAGGGAATTTCATGGCATTTAACAAACTACTTAAAGTAGGCGCTATCGCTGCAGCCGTTATGGGCGCAGGCGCAGTTAACGCTCAAGAGTTTATTACTATCGGTACAGGCTCGGTGACAGGTGTTTACTACCCTACTGGCGGTGCTATCTGTAAATTGGTCAACAAAGGTCGTAAAGAACACAATATTCGTTGTTCCGTTGAGTCGACTGGTGGTTCGATTTACAACGTTAATACTATCCGTGCGAACGAGTTGGACTTCGGTATCGTACAGTCCGATTGGCAGTACCATGGCTACAACGGTACGAGCAAGTTTGCGGAACAAGGCCCATACAAAAAGCTCCGCGCAATGTTCTCTCTACATACTGAACCTTTCAACATCATTGCTCGATCAGACTCTGGCATCGAAAACGTTAAAGACCTAAAAGGTAAACGAGTCAACATCGGTAACCCAGGTTCTGGTGACCGCGCAACAATGGGTGTTGTGATGGACGCAATGGGTTGGACTCTAGACAGCTTCCAATTAGCTTCAGAGCTTAAAGGTTCTGAGCGTTCTCAAGCACTGTGTGACAACAAAATCGACGCCTTCATTTACATGGTTGGTCACCCAAACGGCTCAATCAAAGAAGCCACCACTTCTTGTGATGCGAAGCTAGTTCCTGCAACAGGTCCTGAGATCGACAAGATCGTTGCAGCAAACCCTTACTATGCATACAGCACAGTACCTGCTGGCATGTACCGCGGTACCGATCAGGACGTGAATAGCTTTGGTGTAGCAGCAACAATGGTGACTTCAACAGACGTTTCTGATGACGTGGCATACAATGTGGCAAAAGCAGTATTCGAAAACTTCGACACATTCAAACGTCTGCACCCAGCCTTTGCGAACTTGAAAAAAGAAGACATGGTGAAAGCAGGTATTTCAATTCCTCTTCATCCAGGTGCGGTGAAATACTACAAGGAAGTGGGACTGCTAAAATAATCCCCACAAACTCCAGATCAAAGCAGATTCAAGTCGTTTCTGTCCGATTAAGTATGCTGGTTGTCACTGTTACACCAGCATACTTTGCTTAATACTCAAGGCGTTTCAAGATGCCAGACTTAACCTGACTGACTTGTTGTGTTTTTTGAGAGCCAGTCACAACCCAAAGTCTTGGTAAGTCACGTGACATTTGTCAGTTTTATCGCGCAATCACTTCTCCATGAAGAAAGCGCTAATATCGCATCTAGAAATCATCTGGGTATTGGTCGGTTTTTCTAAAACCTCACACGCATGCCAAGAAATTAACTTAACGCCGCCAATTAAGAGCTTCAATAAGCCTCATTTGAGTTTCAGGCAGCAGAATATGCGTCAGCAAACTTCGCTCAATTCACTACACTGATAGAGGCGAAGTGAGCTTTCGATATATAAAACAGGCAGAACCATCAATAATAAGGAAAAAAGTACATGGCGACGAACAAAAGCCCGTCACAAGATGTGCAAGATATGGTGGCTCAGGCAGACACAGGGGCGCGTAGCCCATCTGGCATACAAGGACGAATCCTCTGGTTTGTCCCTCTGTGTTGGTCACTATTTCAGCTATGGTACGCATCACCATTACCATTTATTTTTAATTTTGGTGTACTTAATGACACTGAAGCTCGTGCAATTCACTTAACGTTCGCGATCTTTCTGGCCTTCACCGCCTACCCAGCACTGAAACACTCTCCACGCGATCATATCCCGATCGTCGACTGGGTTCTCGCGCTTGCTGGTAGCTTTTCAGCCGCTTATATTTATCTTTTTTACACGGAACTCGCCGGACGTTCTGGAGCACCAACCACGCTCGATATTGTCGTTGCGGTAATCGGTATGGTGCTTCTACTGGAAGCCACGCGACGAGCACTTGGTCCACCATTGATGCTTGTTGCTGCCGTTTTCCTTACTTACACCTTTGCAGGTCCATACATGCCAGACGTTATTGCCCATAAAGGAGCGAGCCTGAATAAAGCGATGTCTCACTTATGGCTCACGACTGAAGGTGTATTTGGTGTGGCTCTGGGCGTTTCGACTTCCTTCGTATTCTTGTTCGTACTATTTGGTGCAATGTTAGAACGCGCTGGAGCAGGTGCCTACTTTATTAAAGTGGCATTCTCACTGCTAGGTCACATGAGAGGCGGCCCTGCAAAAGCGGCCGTTGTTGCTTCAGGTCTCTCTGGCCTGGTATCAGGTTCTTCGATTGCCAACGTAGTAACTACCGGTACCTTTACGATTCCGTTGATGAAGCGCGTCGGGTTCCCGGGAACCAAAGCGGGTGCGGTAGAAGTAGCGGCATCAACCAACGGTCAGTTAACGCCACCTATCATGGGTGCCGCTGCATTTTTGATGGTGGAATACGTCGGGATCTCATACGTTGAAGTTATCAAAGCGGCAATCCTGCCAGCGCTTATTTCGTATATTGCATTGATTTACATCGTTCACCTTGAAGCATGTAAAGCGGGCATGACGGGGTTACCTCGTCGCCATAACCCAACCATGCTGCACAGCATGTTGTCGTTTACCGGAACGATTTTAGGCCTATGTATCATCAGTGCCTTGGTATATTACGGTGTGGGCTGGACGAAAGATGTCTTTGGTGAAGCCGCGACAACCATAGTGATGAGCGCACTGCTGATTACCTATGTAGCTCTGGTAAAAGTATCAGCTAACCATACCAAAGATGGCGCGATTAATATCGATGAAGAGTTGACCGAAGTACCTGACCCTGGTCCTACCGTGAAGTCTGGTCTGCATTTCCTACTACCAATCGTGGTGCTGGTTTGGTGTTTAACCGTTGAGCGATTCTCTCCGGGTTTATCGGCATTCTGGGCCACTGTGTTCATGATTTTTATCCTGCTAACGCAACGTCCTTTAATTGCTCTGTTATCCAAACAAGGTGATTTAGGAAAACAGACCAAAGAAGGTTTTGTCGACCTCTTAGAGAGCTTAGTGTCTGGTGCACGTAACATGATAGGTATCGGTGTGGCGACAGCCGCTGCTGGTACGGTGGTAGGCGTGGTTACTCTGACTGGTATCGGTCTGGTCATGACTGATTTTGTCGAGTTCATTTCAGGTGGTAGTGTGTTCCTAATGCTGCTGTTTACCGCAGTGATCAGCTTGATTCTGGGGATGGGTCTGCCAACAACAGCAAACTACATCGTCGTTTCAACGCTGATGGCACCTGTGATTGTCACACTGGGTGCTGCACATGGGCTTATCATCCCACTGATTGCCGTGCACCTGTTCGTGTTTTATTTCGGTATCTTGGCCGACGATACTCCGCCAGTAGGTCTAGCCGCCTTTGCTGCAGCAGCGATTGCAAAATCGGATCCAATCCGCACCGGTATTCAGGGCTTTACCTATGATATCCGTACCGCCATTTTGCCATTCATGTTCGTCTTCAATACCCAACTGCTATTGATGGGTATCGACACATGGTGGCATTTAGCGCTGACGGTTATATCTTCTATCATTGCGATGCTGATATTTTCCGCAGCCACTCAAGGTTGGTGGTTTACTCGCAACAAGTGGTGGGAAACCGTCCTATTATTAGTATTAACGTTCTCTTTCTTCCGTCCGGGATTCTGGTGGGACATGATGTTCCCGGCAAAAGTGCTTTCTCCAGGGGTTGAAGTCGCTCAAATTGTCGAGGGACTGAATGTGGGACAATCAATCGAACTGCGTGTCGCCGGACAGAACCTAGAAGGTGATAACGTTGAGAAAACCGTGCTGCTGCCGTTTGACGACAATGCAACAACCGCAGAAGAACGCATCTCTTCAATGGGTCTGATGCTAGTCGAAAACGACGGTAAAATGATTGTTGATATGGTGGAGTTTGGTAGCCCTGCTGAATCCTCAGGTATCGATTTTGATTGGGAGATCAAATCGGTCGTTCAAGACGCTGATCGT
This sequence comes from uncultured Vibrio sp., assembly GCF_963675395.1. Lineage (NCBI taxonomy): Bacteria > Pseudomonadati > Pseudomonadota > Gammaproteobacteria > Vibrionales > Vibrionaceae > Vibrio > uncultured Vibrio sp. The sequence goes on from NZ_OY776223.1 coordinate 1,533,068, forward strand.
CCAATGAAAGAGTGGGTGTTTGTGCCTTGCTTATTGATTCTGCTGGCACTTGCTATGAACCAGAAACGTCGTGCGCGCAAAGAACAGTTGAGCGCCTAAACGATTTCCCCCCGGGAGACCGGGGGCTGAGTGAGAGAAATTGAATGTATAAACAAATTCTTGTTCCGGTAGATCTTAATGATCAAGGCTTCTCAGACCGAGCGGTTGAACTGGCGGTTTGGCATGCTAAGCAAGCGAATGCGGTGATCCATCTGCTGACCGTTGTACCTGGGATCCATATGTCGATGGTCGCGACTTACTTCCCGAAAGACGCAGCTCTTAAAATGAAGCAAGATGTTGAACAGCAACTGACGGCATTTGCTGAAGACAACATCAAGGAAAACGTCACCTATAGTGTCCACGTGGCAGAAGGTAAACCGTACACAACCATTATTGAGCACGCTAAGCGTTTAGGCATTGACCTAATCATCATGCCAAGCCACAAGCGTTCGAAAATCAATAAAGTGATGTTGGGTTCAGTGGCCAGCAAAGTGGTGGAGTACTCTCCGGTTAACGTGATGGTAGTGAAGCCACAAAGCTAAAGTCACTAAAAATCGCGACAAAAGAAAAAGGTTGATGTTCACATCAACCTTTTGTTTTTTCGAGACAGAGCTTATCCTGCAGCCCGAACAAATGCCTGCAGAGCTTCACTGGAATGCGTCAGTTTAAGTTCGCTAATCTCACCCGAAGCCTCAATTTTTCCACCCGCAACAAACACAAAGTGACTTGCGATGGCTTTAGCATCATTGAGATGATGAGTCACCATCAGGACGGTAATCCCTCGCTCAGCGGCTAACCTTTTCACTAAGCTCAGCATCTCTTCGCGTAGCACAGGATCGAGCGCAGAGAAAGGTTCATCCAGCAACCACACCGGATGAGGCTGAACAAAACAACGCGCTAACGCAACACGTTGACGTTGACCACCAGAGAGATGTTCTGGCAAGCGGTCGAGGTATTCTGCAACACCAACCTGCTGCGCTGCCTGCTCAACCTGATGCTTTTGGTCTTCGGTGAGCTTCAAACCCGGATGTAATCCCAGACTGATGTTGTCACGCACCGACAGATGAGCAAACAGGTTATGCTCCTGAAACAACATTGAGAATGGACGCAGATAAGGTTCTTTACCAACAATGGATGCGCCATCAACTCGGATATCCCCTTGGTCTGGGTTAATAAAGCCAGCGACCAGTGCTAATAATGTCGATTTACCCGCCCCACTCGGCCCCATCAACGAGACTATCTGACCGCGCTCAATAATTAAATCAAAACGAAACAGTTCACTTTGATAGGTGTATTGCACATTATCCAACACTAACATCGTGCGCTCTCCTTCGTTTTTAATACTTTCTCAATCAAAGTAAAACACCCCACACTGAGTAGCAGCAAAGTCACTGAAACCACAGCAGCCGCTTCCATCTGATAACTGCCTAACAGTTGGAATAAATACAGCGGTAAGGTTCTAAATTCTTGCCCACCAAATAAAGCAATCGCACTTAAATCCCCTATCGCAAACATAAAACTAATTGCGAAGGCGTGAGCAAAAGGTTTACGCAGTGCGCGCCATTCCACGACTTTAAATCGCTGCCAACCGCGCATGCCTAAGCTGGCACAGACATATTGATATTGCTGTTCAATGTGCAGCATCGGCTGCGCTAACGTTTTAATCACATACGGCAATGCCATTAAACCGTTGACCAGTATGACGACAAAAAATGCCAGACTAAAAACATCGGTAAAGGAACGGAGCAACAAAAACAAACCCGTGCTGATCACCAACCCCGGCGTTACCAAGATAATGGTGCCAACCAGCTCAATGTGATCAGCACGCGTATTTTGGTACTGCAATCGCCAACGTCGACTCGTGAGCAAAATGGAAACGCCAGCAGCCACTGCAAGAGTGCTCGCCATTGCTGCTACTTTTAAAGAGTTGAATAGCGCAGACCAAAAACGTTCGTCATTTAATACCGAGCCAACCTGTTGATTTATGCCGCTCAGAATCACCATCGCAAGTGGTGGGATAACCAGTAAAAAGGCACCCATGATCCAAAAGCTATCCCAAGCTTTTGACCACCCATGATCCTTCGTTAAGTATTGCTGTACCGATATGCTGCCAGAGCTTATAGACACTGGCTTTGTCAGCTTCTGCACGCCTATCGCAAGTACGCCACACAACAACATTTGCCACAGCGCTAATAAGGCACCAGCTTGCAGATCAAAATCAAATTTAATCGCTTGGTAAATGGCTAACTCAATGGTGGTCGATTTAGGTCCACCTCCCAGCGCCATCACTGTAGCGAAACTGGTAAAGCAGAGCATAAACACCAATCCACTCACGTGAGGCAGTTGTTGCCTTAAACGCGGCCATTCTACCCAACGAAACTTATCCCAATGCCCCATTCCAAGGTGAGCACACAACTTGTGCTGCTCGGCAGGAATCGACTCAAGTGTCTGCAACAATAATCGTGCAGCATAAGGCAGATTAAAGAACACATGCGCCAGTAAAATACCGTTCAAGCCATAGATAGAAAATGGCAGCTTAGCATCAAGGGTTTGTAGCCATTGGGCAATCAGACCGCTGTTGCCATATATTGCCAACAAACCAAAAACCCCGACTAAAACAGGCAGTACTAAAGTGGAAGCGAACAGTTTGAGCAGTAATGACTTACCGAAAAATTCACGGTGGGAAAGCGAATGTGCGACGGGAATCGCTAAGCCCACACTAATCAACGTGGAAAGAAAAGCCTGATAGAAGCTGAACTTAGTGACATGCTGATAATAGGGATCATGCCAAATCAGCGACACATCTAAAGAGGGCGCATGAAAAGCCAAAGCACTCAGCGCAGAAAGAACAAAGGCCGCGATGACCATCGCGACCCCTATGCCTAGTTTGGGTACAGTATTCAAAGGTAACTCTTAGAAAGTCAGGGCGCTTTGCCATTCACGAATCCAAGTCTTACGCATTTTCGCCACTTCATCGGCGCTAAAGCTCAGCGGCTTACTTGGTACGTTCAAGGTTTCAAAGCCTTTTGGAAGAGCAACATCAGTGACCGGGTACATCCAGTTACCAGTAGGCATGGCTGACTGGAACTCGTCACTCAGAATAAAGCCCAAGAACTCGTCCGCCAACTCGGCATTCTTCGAGTCCTTCACCTTGGCCGCGACTTCCACTTGCATGTAATGACCTTCAGCGAAGTCTGCTGTGGCAAACTTAGCGTCTTCTTCGGCAATCAAATGGTAGGCTGGTGATGTGGTGTAAGAGAGTACTAAGTCAGATTCACCCTTGAGGAACATGGAGTACGCTTCTGACCAACCTTTGGTCACCGTGACGGTTTTATCCGCCAGTTGCTGCCAGGCTTGGGTAGTATTGTCACCATAGATTGACTTCATCCATAGCATCAGTCCTTGCCCCGGTGTTGAGGTACGTGGATCCTGATAAATCACGTTAAGATCATCACGCTCTTCAACCAGTTCTTTCATGCTTTTCGGCGGGTTAGCCAGTTTTTCTTTATTGTAAACGAACGCAAAGTAACCGTAGTCATAAGGCACGAAGGTTTTATCGTTCCAGCCGTTTGGTAAAACGATTTTAGAGGTATCAACATGATGCTCTGCCAGTAAGCCTGTTTTCTGAGCTTCCGCCATCAGGTTGTTATCCAGACCTAAGACGATATCCGCTTTGCTGTTGCTGCCTTCCAGACGAAGGCGGTTCAAAATCGATACGCCATCATCAAGCGCGACGAAATTAACGTCACAGCCGCATTTCGCTTCAAAAGCTTGTTCGATTTTAGGACCCGGTCCCCAATCTGCCGCAAACGAATCGTAGGTGTAGATGGTTAATGTGTTTTCAGCAGCGAACGCTGAAGTTGTTGTCATTGCAGCAAGGGCAATCAGGCTTAGAGTGGGTTTCACTGCTCGCTCTCCATGTCTATTTCAGAGAAATTAGTTGAGCGGCACAGGTTTGAGGTGGCTATTGGGATGGCTAATATCCAGACTCAATTCCTACGCCAGCATTATCTGGTTCAGGTAGTACGGGTCCCTGCAGCCTAACTAGGTTAAGCCATTTGGTCTCAGCGCCCATATGTATTGATCAACACAATACAAAATGGGGTTGCTCCCCGATGAGTTTGGATGGATTGTATACCCAAATACCCTCACGATGCTAGGCTATGCGAGGGTATTTGCTTTGTGAACTTGGCAGCGAACAAAGTGTTGTCGAGTGCGATAGCTTACGATCGCTGGTCGTATCCCCAGCGAGGTACCAAGCCTTGCTCAATCCCCAGATGGTCGAGAATACGCGCCACCATAAAATCAATTAAGTCTTCGATAGTCTTTGGCTGATGATAAAACCCAGGTGCTGCTGGCATTATGGTTACGCCCATTTGCGACAGCTTGTGCATGTTTTCCAGGTGCAGGGTCGAAAATGGCGTTTCACGTACCACAAGAAGCAATTGCCCACGCTCTTTCATCACCACATCGGCGGCACGCTCAATCAGATTATCCGACATACCGTGTGCAATCGCCGCCACGCTGCCTGCCGAACACGGGCAAACCACCATTTGTTTTGGTGCGGCGGAGCCAGATGCGACAGGCGAGAACCAATCATCTTTACCACAAACGGTAATATTGTCAGGGTGACACTTAAGGTGCTCCACCAGCGCTTTTTGCGCCGCTTCAGGACCACTTGGCAGCTTCAGGTCATGCTCGGTTGCCATCACAACCCTCGCAGCGGAAGATATCAACACATAGACGTGGTAATCCGCAGCGACCAAACATTGCAGAAGTCTCAAGCCATAAGGCGCACCAGAAGCGCCCGTAAGAGCTAAGGTAATGGCTTTTTTTTGTTGATGTTTTTTGTCAGACATAAGGATTAAGCTTTTTGTTTTAATTGTTCGAGAAGTTTAGCGTGAATGCCGCCAAAGCCACCATTGCTCATAACCAGAATTTGATCATCAGGCTTTGCACGTTCAACGATTTTCGCAACAAATTGGTCCAAATCCGCTTCAACAAAAGCCGGTTGCTGACATTGGTCCGCAATTTCCTGTACCGACCATTCAATATTATCAGGCTGGAACAAAAACACTTCATCTGCACTGTGTAATGAGTCGGCCAGCGTATTCTTGTGCACACCACGCTTCATGGTGGCAGAACGAGGTTCCAATACCGCCAAGATACGCTTGTCACCGACTTTGTTACGCAGACCACCAACGGTCAGTTCAATCGCCGTAGGATGATGCGCAAAATCATCGTAAACCGTCACACCTTGCTCTTCACCTTTAAGTTCTAAGCGGCGTTTAGTGTTGATAAAACGGCCCAATGCCTGACAGGCTAACTCTGGAGTCACACCGACGTGCCTCGCGGCTGCGATCGCCATCAGTGCATTGTCCACGTTGTGGTCGCCGACTAAGTCCCACTCAACAACACCGACTTTCTTACCTTGCAGCGATACTTCAAACTTCGAGCCATCGACGACCAGTTTATGCGCTTGCCAGTCGCCATCTTCACCAGAAAACTGCTTTTCCGTCCAGCAACCGCGCTCAAGCACATCAGCAAGTGCCTGATCTTGTTTAGGAGATAATATAAGACCATTGCCCGGAACCGTACGAACCAAATGGTGGAATTGGCGCTTAATCGCTTCAAGATCGTCGAAGATGTCTGCATGATCAAACTCAAGGTTGTTCATGATTAACGTGCGTGGATGGTAGTGGACAAACTTAGAACGCTTGTCGAAAAAAGCACTGTCGTATTCATCCGCTTCAACAACGAAAAACATGCTTTCACCTAGTCGGGCTGAAACGCCAAAGTTACCCAGTACGCCTCCAACCAAGAAACCAGGTTGGTAACCACAGTCTTCCAGTATCCAAGCCAGCATGCTTGAGGTGGTCGTTTTGCCATGCGTACCAGACACGGCTAACACCCAGCGATCGTGGAGTAAAAACTCATTCAACCATTGCGGTCCAGAGGTATAACGCATGTTGCTGTTGAGTACATGCTCTACGCATGGATTACCACGACTCATTGCATTGCCAATCACGACCAAGTCAGGTTCAGGATCAAGCTGAGAAGGATCGAAGCCTTCAATAATTTCAATACCTTGAGACTCTAGTAATGTGCTCATCGGTGGGTAAACATTCGCATCAGAGCCCGTTACTTTGTGTCCGATCTGACGAGCTAAAATTGCCGCGCCACCCATAAACGTGCCGCAGATACCCAAGATATGGATGTGCATAAACTTAACCTTGTAATGCCTTGTTTGATGTTTTCATTATCGCGATAACCACCAGAAAAGCGAGTGACTTTCACCTTGTTCTTACTGTCACTTTCAAAAAAATGACAAGCCTGAACACGGACTGTACAGTCACCGAACTAAATGATGAACTCGTCAGTGATAAGACAAATAAATTGAGATCTCAGACGGTTACTTCATTACCATTAAAAAGATCTTCGACATAAAATTACGTTTAGCGCAAACGTTTAACATCCATAAAGAGATGCACCGTTGCGCAACACCCCCAATAAATGAAAATGTAAGGATTGACCATGTCTGGATTGCGCACCCTAGGCGAATTCATTGTCGAGAATCAAGCGGATTTCCCCCACGCTAGCGGTGATCTATCATCTCTTTTAGCATCCATTCGTTTAGCAGCTAAAATCGTTAACCGCGAAATTAACGCGGCTGGCCTTGGTGATATTACTGGTGCTGTCGGCACAGAGAATGTCCAAGGTGAAGCTCAGCAAAAGCTAGACGTTTATGCAAACGACAAGTTTAAAGCGGCTCTTGAAGCTCGTGACCAAGTTTGTGGCGTAGCCAGCGAAGAAGAAGATGAGGCGGTTGCATTCAATAAAGAACTCAACCAAAACGCCAAGTACGTTGTATTAATGGATCCACTTGATGGTTCATCGAATATCGACGTGAACGTCTCTGTAGGTACTATTTTTTCAATTTACCGTCGTGTATCACCAATTGGTACTCCAGCAACAGAAGAAGACTTCCTTCAGCCAGGTCACAAACAAGTTGCGGCTGGTTATGTGATTTACGGCTCTTCAACCATGTTGGTTTACACCACAGGTAACGGCGTGAACGGCTTCACGTACGATCCTTCTATCGGCAGCTTCTGTCTTTCTCATGAAAACATGATGATCCCTGAAGAAGGCAAAATCTATTCTATCAACGAAGGCAACTACATCCGCTTCCCACTCGGTGTGAAGAAGTACATCAAGTACTGTCAGGAAAATGTACCTGAAGATGGCCGTCCATACACGTCTCGCTACATCGGCTCATTAGTAGCAGACTTCCACCGCAACTTGTTAAAAGGCGGTATCTACCTATATCCCAGCACGCAAAGCCATCCACAAGGCAAACTGCGTCTGCTATACGAGTGCAATCCAATGGCATTCCTAATCGAGCAAGCCGGTGGTATCGCTTCTGACGGCGTGAATCGCATCATGGACATCAAACCAACAGAATTACACCAACGTGTACCGTTCTTTGTTGGTTCGAAGAATATGGTTCGCAAAGTTGAAGAGTTCCTTGAACTGAACCGCGACGAAGAATAATTTCCGACCTTTGTCCAACACGGCGGGTGTTTACCTGCCGTGTTTTTGTCGCTAAAGTGAGTTGCGAATAGATCGTAATTACTTATCCTCAATGAAAAGGAAGTTTCACATGAGCCTAAACCATGTACCAGCAGGTAAATCTCTGCCTGACGATATCTATGTCGTTATCGAAATCCCTGCCAATGCAGATCCTATTAAGTACGAAGTAGATAAAGACTCTGGTGCTGTATTTGTTGACCGTTTTATGTCTGCGCCAATGTTCTACCCATGTAACTACGGTTACGTGAACAACACGCTGTCTCTTGATGGTGACCCGGTAGACGTACTTGTTCCGACTCCATACCCATTGATGCCAGGTTCAGTGATTCGTTGCCGTCCTGTTGGCGTGCTAAAAATGACAGATGAGTCTGGTGAAGATGCTAAAGTTGTCGCGGTTCCTCACTCTAAAATCTCTAAAGAGTACGAGCACATCCAAGATGTCGGTGACATCCCTGAGCTACTGAAAGCGCAAATTACGCATTTCTTCGAGCGCTACAAAGAGCTGGAATCCGGTAAATGGGTAAAAGTTGATGGCTGGGCAGATGTGGAAGCCGCAAAAGCTGAAATCCTGGAATCTTACGATCGCGCACAAAACAAATAAATGCGGCCAGAATGAAAAAAGAGCTGCAAATACGCAGCTCTTTTTTATACCTGAACGTCACATAAGCTTCAGTCGATTTGTAAACCAACATAGTATGCGACGAACGTCGTAGTCGTTACAAAAGTACGCGGTGACACACCGTCGACCTAAACTCTTTGGCACCAGTCCCCACATGATATCTCTTCGGTCAAATGCTCGGTATCTTGATAAAGGTAAATCCAAGCCTGACCAAATGGCGTACTGATGCTCTCTCGACGATACTCCACAGGAACATCCTCAAGCTTATCCAGCGCAACCAGCGTATCGTCATCAATCATATACACTTCCCCCTGCACTGAACGATGGCCTTCAGATACCCCTGGGTATGGCCCTAAGTCATACAAAGTATATTGGGCATCACTTTCATGGAGACCAAGAAATTGTGCGGAACTCAAGTAGTGATGATTGTACTCTCCTTTGCGTAACGTTCCGTATACAAAGACTAAATGCTGCATAACCACTCCTTAGCTATGAGTTACGCTCTATTAATCAAACTCAAATTGATAGAGTAGGTCAACTGCGCTGTCTACACCAGAAACTGCTTCTAAATACAGGTCCTGCATTAATCGGTAACGAACCGTAAATTCACCCAACGAGTTAAAGATTCCCACACCATATTTCACCTGTAGGCCCGGGAGAATGTAACCACTGACCGTCACCTGAGAGTCATCTCCCGACCCTGCAGTATCGAGCTGCAAATCTTGTACGCCAAAGGCTTCGCCTATCTGACCAACAACACGACCACTTTTCGCCAGACTCAAGCCAATCAGGGTCGTGGTCATGGCATTGCCACCTGACTCCGCATCGATGTCCTGACCACGTAACAGATAGGACAGCGCGTTAGCCTGAGGCATGGACGGATCTGAGAAGATCTCCAAACTTGGATCAGATGCGGGGCCTGTCACTCGGACCCCTGCGGTCACATCATCTTGCGTATTGTCAGGATTACGAATGGCGGAAATCGACAAATAAGGTTCATCGGCTGGGCCATTCATCATGATTTTACCTTCTTTAATAACCAGGTCCTGGCCAAATGAGCGGTAAGAACCATCGACGATGTTAACTTCACCGACGATAAACGGACCTTTGTCTTTTTGGGTTACGTTGAGATTTCCCTGCAAACCACCTTTGAGACCAAATGCCGCAAGCTGGAAGTCGTTACCGATCTTGATGTTAATATCGGTTTCAACATTAAACGGTACCGCTACCGAATCATCGACTGGCTGTAAGTTTTCATCCAGAATGACCAAATCATTCGAAACGCCAACGGCACTCGGTGGCAATTCTTCTACGACGATACGCCCCCAAGGTAGATTAATATTACCTTGTACCTTAGCGAAGTTCGGCGTCGCTTCAATCGTCATATCAGGCTCAACTTTGATTTTCACCATTGGAGGCATATCGACTTTTAACTCTTGAGCAAACACTCGAGCTCTGGTGCGCCAATTTTCCAAATCTTGCCAATCTGCATCACCGGTGATTTCCAGCTTTCCGTCTGGTGTATTGATACCGGCATTGAGGTCAGCTTGATAGCCTTTAAAGTTAATCACGACCTGACCCGAGTCGATATCGATTGGCGTCACTTCACCATTCAGGTTTAGTTGGTCAATCAGGAACTTTCCGTTTACCTTAGGATGAGTCACGTCACCGGAGAGCGCTAAATCGGTATTCATATTAGCTTTGAACACGCTGTACTCGCCAATCAATGGTGCTAAGAAGTCCAGATGGAACATCGAAAGTGACACATTACCGGCAATTTCCGGAGTCTCGGCAGAAACATTAAGCAATGAAACCTTACCGCCAATATCACCGTTATCCGACACATCTACCAGCCACTGTGCGTCCAGTTTGTCTTTCGCCAGTGCTGCTGTAAAGCTGACACTGTCCCACCCCACCGTAATAGGTTGCTCCAGAGCTTGTTCCACCTTGCCTTGTGGCATATCGACATTCAGCGTCACTTCTGGCTTCATGTTTGGCGCCCATTTTGCAAAAGCTTGCGCGTTCACTTCGCCTTGCAGCTTAGTTTCTGCCGGTAATAGAGTTTTGATTTGGCTAAAGTCAAAGTTGTTCACCGCTAACTTCGCCTCGCCACTTTTGCCGACACTGATGTTTTCAGACAGGCACACACTCGAATCCGCTTGCAGCCAACAATGCGCCTGAACATCCGCGATCTGCTTATCGATATTGACCTTCACCGCCGTCGATTTTTGCAGAGCCCAAGGCCCTTGAATGGTTTTAAGTGATAAACGTGTCAACGCGCCATCCCAGATCATTTCTGGCTTTTGCGCCAATGAACCTTGGATTTCCAAGCTGGTCGATACAATATCCGAAACCACATCTAAGGTGAGTTGATGCCGTTTCTCATTTCCTGAGACTTCGAGATCAGCACTGTCAATGTTGAAGCTGTCATAGGTGATATTATTGACCACTAAGCTCACGTTGGCTTTTGGTGCCGGCAACGGTGAAACATCCCCTTTCAGTGTGACCGTTTCAACTTTAGCTAGCTGCTGCCAGTTCGCTTGATTTACCACGAGGTCCAGATTGATGTCCGGCTCTTTTAAGCTGCCTCGCACCGCGATTCTACCGTTCATATTACCGCTAAGATCAGGCACACTTTTCGCGAAATCAGGGAAGTTAACCTCAACATCCATCAAAATTTGTTTATTGATCTTACCCTTAGCGCTCAACTGGTTGGGGCCATGAGCCAGCACTAATCCTTGCGTTGTGAGCTGGATATCTTCGGCTTTGCCATTTTTATCAGAGGCTTCTAACTGCCCCTGCACTTTTAGAGGGTAACCGCGTAAAACACCATCAATATCAAGCGTAGGAAGGCTAACCTGCCAGCCACCTTGCTCCGTCAGCGACCCAGAGGTTGATAAGCTACCACTAATGTCTCCTTCGGCTTCCTGCCACTGCAGACCAGGCTGAATATGTTGCAGGTTGAGATCGGCTTGCCAGTTAATTGGCGACGCCCAGTTAGCCATAACCTTGCCCGACAGTTCGCCGCCTAAGGTTTTCACCACAAGACTTTCCAGATCAATTTGCTCTAAGGTGCCCTTGCCGTTTAACGCCACATCAACGGCAGGGATGTCCTTACCAGATGCTTTAGTTTCCAGCGCCACCTCATAGCCCTCTAACGAACCTTTAGCGGTAAGACTCGGTACTGCAACCTGGTAATCACTTTCTCCCAGCAAAGGCCACTGGGCAGTGACATTATTGATGGTCACATCAAAGGGTAACTGCGCTTTCAATGGCTGAAGTTTGGCTTCAACTTCCGCTTTAGTCAGTTCGGACAATGTGGCTTTCAGTGCTAAGTCACCTGCAGATCCCGATGCTGACAGCGACAATTTCTGTCCTTTCGCCTCAGCGCGTTTCACTAACGCATCCAGTTGTGCCTCAAGAGGATAGTCTGAAGAAAGTGTCACTTGCGTACTCAATGTTGCCTCAACTTCAGGCATATCGAGCTCAAGTGTTTGCAGATCCACGCGATCATGCCCTACCTTCGCCACCAGACCGAGATGATGAACAATCACCGGCGTTTCGCCAGCCAACTTGAAGTTATGGATATCAAGGCGTCGAGCATCGACGGTCAGCGGGATCCAGATTTCGGGTAAAACAATATCTTGTGGCTCAAGGTCGGCTGTATCAATCTGGGGATCAACCTCTTCTGTACCAGAAGGTGATTTTGCTTGCCCGGCGTCGTTCGGTGCTAATGCAACATTGATCTCTTTTAATGCTGTTGGTGCAATGACTAAACGGTCACCTTGCATTGATAATGCGGTCGAGAAATCCTGCCAATCAACTTGATTCCCCAAAATATTCAAGTTGATATCATTAAGGCTAACCTTGTTAACAAAGATGGGTACCGGCGTACTGACTGAACGCAGTGGTGGCGTCTCTTCTTCTGGTTCGTCACTCGCAGGTGGGAGTTCCGGCATTTGAAAATTCACACCCTGCAGCGAGAGCTCATCGACACACACTCTAGGATCGAAAAAGCAACGGAAGTTAACCGCCAATGCCAGACGTTCGACTTTAGCATCAATATTCAGTGATTCATCAACAAAGCTGACGTTTTCCAGCGCAAATCGTGGGAATAACGCCCCCTGAACTTTCTCCACCTGCAATTGAGGCAGGGCTTTTTCTGCCCCCCAGATGGCAAGTTTTAAACCCGGGTGAGTAAAGAGCACGGTTGAGACTAAAATGATGAGCAACAACAGTAGACCAATCAAACCGAGCGATAACCACTTAGTCCACTTAAACATCTTTTTCATCATAGTTCAGGCCCCAAAGAGAAGTGGATTCGAAATTCGTTCTTTTGAGGGTCATCCAATCCCCAAGCAAAATCAAAGGCGACCGGCCCTACCGGAGAGGCCCAGCGAATACCTACCCCGGCACCTGCTTTCCATTCTGGCGTGTCATTAAATGCATCACCAATATCGTAGAAGGTCGCGCCCCACCAGTTACCAGTAATACGGTATTGATATTCCAGGGTACTGCTCAGGATGTATTTTGCCCCCGTTAACGCACCACTTTCATCGACTGGAGAGATCGACTCATACCCATAACCACGAATGTTGTTATCACCACCAGCAAAGAAACGTAACGATGGAGGGAGCTTGTCAAACTCCTCCATGAAGTTGGCTCCCCCTTCTAGACGGAATAGACCTCGATGATTATCACCAATCCCACGAATCCAAGAGGAGCGCCCCAGCAGACGAAAAACTCTGGTTGCCGACAGCACGGCCGGATCACCGTATTCCATGGTGACGGTCTGCTTATCCCCCCACATAGGCATGCTGCCACCGCGGACTCGAGTACGAGTAAAAGTTGCACCAGGAAGCAAGAAGTGCACGCCGTCTTCTTGTAGACCCTGAGAGAAATTTTCGTAAAGATGGCGAACATATAACGTTTTATTCCAGCCACCATCCACTAACCAGTGGCGTTCGACCGCTAAGTTCGTTTCTAAACTCTGAGTATCACGGTTATCCACATGCTTTAGGCCAAACTGGAGTTGGTAGTATTCATGTAGAACGTCATCAAGCGGTATTTTGTAGCCTGCGGTAATGGTTTGCTCTGGTTGGGACAAAGAAAGTGCGGTGTCGAGACTGTGGCCACGAGAGCTGATCCAAGGCTTTTTCCATTTCAAGGTACCGCGGACGCCAGTATCTGTGGAGTAACCTAGACCGGTTTCTATCTGATTTTTGGCAGCCGGAGCTAGAGAGACCTTAACAGGCAAATCACGCCCTTCATCCAGCATGGTCAGATCGGGTTCAACAAACACGGACGAGAACCAGTCAGTGTTAGACAGGTTCTGGTTATACTCACCGACACTCGAGACTAAATAGGGTTCGCCCTCTTCAAACGGGCTTAACGAGGCCACACGCTCATCCCAAATCTGGCTGCCGGTAATATTAATAGAACCAAAGTGATAGCGGATACCACTGTCATAATGCAAACGTATGTTCGCTTCATTGAACGCTGGTACCACCTCCAAACGGTTAAGTTGATAATCCCCTTTAAAATAACCGCGCTGCAAGGCTAAATTACGTATCCCAGACTTAAGACTATCGTACTCGCTTTGATTGAGAACCCGACCAACTTTTAAGGGTGACGCAGCGAGAAGCGCTTCAAATGCTTCATCCTCTTGCGCTTCACCAGTAATCACGACATCTACAACTTTGATTTTTACTGGTAAGCCTTTCGTAATATCGATGATCAGTTCATCATTATTTTCTGTAACAGAGTATGAGATATCTGCGTGATAATAGCCAAGCGCGTTGAGTGCTTCAGTGATGCTTTCATCTAATCGCGCTTGAAAACGCAACGAAGTCGAGTAGTCTTCTTCAGGAATCGAAGTCAGATAAGCTTGGACATTTTCTTCTAACGCGCCATCGATACCTTGTAGCTTAAGAGATACTTTGGCAGAGGCGTTATGAGAAAAGGCAAACAGGCCAACAACAATGATCGGGAGAGCTTTTTTTATCATGCGTTTTAGCTGCGTGAGATTCGTGAGATTAAAGAAACGTGTGTCATAATAACGCCAATTAAAGGCTAAGTCTGTAATGTTAATAACTTTACCGTAGCCTTTGTAGATTCATTTTCATATAAAGACGAATCGGGAAAAGTTCGCAAGTTTAAGACAAATTTAAAGGACAGATAGCATGCTCAACAAACAAACACTAATCAGTATAGAAGATGCGCTACCAGGTCGAGAGCAGCCGATGCAAATTGAAGATACGCATTTTGTTAATCATTCCAGTTTAACGGCACCGTTGCAGCCTAACCAACAACAAATTCTATTAGGTATGGGCTGCTTTTGGGGAGCGGAGCGCCTGTTTTGGCAACTGGACGGCGTGATCTCAACATCAGTAGGGTACGCTGGTGGATACACAAAAAATCCTACTTATGAAGAAGTATGTACGGGAAAAACCGGACATACTGAAGTCGTTAGAGTTGTATTTGATGAGCGAGTGCTCTCTCTACAACAGCTTCTGGCTACATTTTGGCAACGACACGATCCAACACAAGGAATGCGTCAGGGCAACGACCTTGGTACGCAATATCGTTCGGCTATCTATACTTATTCGCAAGAGCAGCAAGACATCGCAGAGCATTCAAAACTTCAGTATCAACAAGCGCTGCAAGAGGAACAAAGAGCGGCCATCACCACAGACATCCAATCGGCAGGGCCATATTACTTTGCTGAAACGTACCACCAGCAGTACTTGGCGAAGAACCCTGAAGGCTACTGCGGTCTTGGCGGTACAGGCGTGTGCTTTCCACCAAGTTTACAAGACTAATCTTGGCAGAAGAGAACGAAAAAGAGCGACCTTCGTCGCTCTTTTCTATCACTTTATTTGAGACCAACTCAGCGCACTTATAGCGAAGATATCGCCTGATTCACTTCTTTGAATACCGAGAGTCTTTTCTGATCTTTCACGTCAGGGAGAAGAACCTTACCATTGTCGAAATCAAAATCCCCAACACCTGCGATGAAAAACTGGCCTTTAAACAGCGTCTTTACAAAACGAGCCACCTGGAGTGGTCGATATACTGCGAATTCACGTAGCATAATTCACCTCAATTCCTTTGAGAAAAAACAGATTGTCTATCCTTAACAACCTAGTAGCGCAATTTGCGACCGACTTCATTCTAGCAAATCCTATTAACAACGCAAGATTGCACATCTCTCATTGTTAATTAAATGTTAACACCCTCTCTGTGAATTTGCTTATTCTACTTATATACTGGCGACATCCAGATGGTATCAATAATCAAAACCACGTTCGTCTGACTACATCGACTCTGTCAAATCGACTTGGTATATAAGCGCTCACTTGTACGGAATATAACAATATGAAAACTAAGACTCTCCTACCACTTCTTCTGGCTCTGACCTCAAGCCTTTCATTGGCGAATAATTTATCCATCGGCGAAAATGTTCCAGATGTCAGAGTTGGTGCTTATGGTGAAATTGTTATGCAAGGGGAAGGCGTTGCATACCAACCATGGGCTACACAGAACATGTTGGGCAAAGTACGTGTTATTCAGGCGATAGCCGGACGCAGCAGCGCGAAAGAAATGAACGCTCCTTTGATGTCAGCCATCACCGCCGCGAAGTTTCCACAAGAAAACTACCAAACCACAACGATCATCAATCAGGATGATGCAATGTGGGGTACAGGCTCCTTCGTCAAGTCTTCAGCGCAAGACAGTAAGAAAGAGTTTCCGTGGTCGTCAATGGTATTGGATGAAAGTGGCCTAGTGGCAAAAACGTGGGGGTTGAAGCAAGAAAGTTCAGCGATCATCGTTCAGGATAAGCAGGGTAAAGTGCTTTTCACCAAAGAGGGTCCTTTGAACCAAGACGAAATCACGCAAGTGATTGAGTTAATCAAGCAAAATATTTAACCCGTGACAATGGGCTCCTTGCCCCGCAGCATACTAGGAACATTTTCTACCCTAGTGTCTGAATTTTCCCTGAGTTAACAAAAGAGTGAACTTTTGCCATGAATGAGTGTTATATTATAACAGTCATTCATGGTGTCAGGCGCTAAAATGGTTCTCTTTAGGCAAGCCACATTTCAACATTGGTATCGTACTGTCGTCCTGTTCAGTACGGCTTTGCTGATCGTGTGGAATTTTGCCAGCATTTTTCACCAATTCGATGTGACGCCAGAGCATCACGCACACCATCACTGTCAGATGTTTGCCGGGACTCACCATGGTTTGGCAAAGATGCAGCCCACTGTCGCAGTCCAGTCTTACACTCGACTCAAATTTCATGATGTGGCTGAAAACTCGCACCACATAGAAGAAGTACGCAGCTCTGCCCGTGCTCCGCCTAATTTCGCTCAGTCCTCTTCAACCCAAACCCTTTAGTGTTATTAGCTCGCACATTTGCGGCTTATAACAATGTATTAAAAGACTTAGTATCGATTGGAATGCATACTCATTCAAATTGGTCGACGCAAAATTAGGAAAATAAAATGCCATCTAAACACACTTTGGCTCTTGTTATCGGCTTGTCTCTGTCTACAGCAACAATGGCGGAAGAATATCGTCAACACGACGCGCACGTGCATGGCCATGTAGAATTTAACATCGCTCAAGACGGCAAAGATTTATTAGTGGAAATCACCGCTCCGGGCGCTGACGTGGTCGGCTTCGAGCACGCACCAGAGAACGCAGAGCAAGAGCAGCAACTCAAACAAGCGATCGCAAAACTAGAAGACAGCAGCAGCCTATTGACAATTAATCCCCAAACTCAGTGTGAGATTGCAGATGTGCATGTGGAGCATACACTGGGTGGTTCACACGACGATCATGAAGATCACGACCATGATGAACACGAACACCATGACCACGATGACCACAACCATGATGAACACGAACATCATGACCACGAAGATCACGACCATGACGAACACGAACATCATGACCACGATGACCACGACCATGATGCGCACAGCAGCCACGGTGAATTCTCTGCGCAGTATCGTTTCAACTGTGAGCAGATAGGTGAACTGAGCACAATCAAAACGTCTTGGTTTAATCAATTCCCAAGTACAGAATCAGTCAGCGTTAACCTGTTCACTGATACCACGCAATCAGCGACCAGTCTTGGTAAAGATAACACCGAAATCGTAATCAAATAATCGCATAGCGTGTAAGCACCCACTTACACGCTATTGCTTTGGTAACTATCTATGACTGATTCAACATCAAGCGTTGTTGAACTCAATAATGCCCAGTTTATTTGGCCAAGTTCAGACAGCGCTACCATCGATATCCCTCGCCTACGCATCACGCCCGGTGAGCATGTATTTATCAAAGGCCCCAGCGGATGCGGTAAGTCAACGCTTCTGGCATTGCTTACCGGCATTAATACATTAACTTCGGGGTCTTTATCGGTATTAGATACCGATTTATCGGCCCTATCAGCAAGTCAAAGAGACAAATTTCGCGCGGATCATATTGGCTATATTTTCCAACAATTCAATTTGTTGCCATATCTCAACGTGATTGAAAATGTATTACTGCCATGCCAATTCAGCAAAGTAAGACGTGACCGTATTACACTGAAGACCAACAATGAAGCGCTAACAGAACAGGCTTCGAAGTTATTAGAAAGGCTGCATTTGCCACAAAGCTTGCATTCGCGTCCGGTATCTGAATTGAG
Source organism: uncultured Vibrio sp. (assembly GCF_963675395.1). Taxonomy (NCBI): domain Bacteria; kingdom Pseudomonadati; phylum Pseudomonadota; class Gammaproteobacteria; order Vibrionales; family Vibrionaceae; genus Vibrio; species uncultured Vibrio sp. The sequence continues at coordinate 1,551,016 of NZ_OY776223.1, forward strand.
TATCGGCCAGCAACAGCGAGTGGCAGCAGCACGAGCTCTGATGGGGCACCCAGCGTTAGTTATCGCTGACGAGCCAACATCCGCTCTGGATCATGACAACAGAATGGCTTTCATTGAACTACTGATGGAACAAGCCAATCAAGTCAACGCGACATTGGTGTTTGTCAGCCATGATCCAACCTTAGAGTCTCTGTTTAACCGCACAATTAACCTCCCAGAAATCAACCAAGTGAATGCTTTAGGAGAGTTATCATGACAGCCGTTATGAGCCTTGCCTGGAAGAGCTTGATGAACCGCAAAGCGACCGCCTTACTGACCATCATGACCGTCGCTATTTCAGTGGTCCTGCTGCTTGGCGTTGAGCGCATTCGAACTCAGGCAAAAGACAGTTTTGCCAATACAATTTCTGGCACTGACTTAATTATTGGTGGCCGTTCAGGTCAGGTAAACTTATTACTTTATTCGGTGTTTCGAATCGGCAATGCCACCAACAACATCGATTGGAAGAGCTACCAAGAGTTCAGCCAGCATCGCTCCGTTGATTGGGCGATCCCAATTTCGTTGGGGGATTCCCATAAAGGCTTTCGAGTGATGGGAACCAACCACAGCTACTTTGAGCATTTCAAATATGGAAGTAAGCAACCACTTACTTTCGAAAAAGGTCGAGAGTTCAATGGATTATTTGAAACCGTCATCGGCGCAGATGTGGCTAAAGCTCTGGGCTACCAGATAGGTAGTGAGATCATCATCGCCCATGGCATCAGTGATGTGGGCTTTAGTCGCCATGACAACTTACCTTTCAAAGTGGTGGGCATTTTAGCCCCCACGGGAACACCAGTAGATAAAACCGTCCACATCTCTTTAGAAGCGATTGAAGCGATCCACGTAGGCTGGGAAAGTGGTGCTCATTTAGGCGCTACACCAAAAGCCGAAGATTTAAAAGATGTAGACCTTCAACCCAAGCAGATCACCGCGATGCTCGTCGGTTTAAAGTCACGCATTCAAACTTTTGCTCTGCAAAGACAAATCAATACTTATCCCAAAGAGCCATTAAGCGCGATAATGCCGGGGGTTGCGTTGCATGAATTGTGGGGGATGATGTCGGTCGCGGAGCAAGCATTGATGGCTGTATCTGGATTTGTTGTCGTGGCTGGGTTACTCGGCATGTTAAGCAGCCTACTGACAAGTCTGCAGGAGAGACGCCGAGAAATGGCGATTCTTCGCGCCATGGGAGCCAGGCCGCGCCATGTGTTCTCACTGCTGATCAGTGAAGCCAGTTTATTGACTGCCGCCGGTATTCTCACAGGGGTAGTTGGTTTGTATTCCATTCTGGCTCTATTACAACCTATAGTGCAACAACACTATGGTATACATCTGACACTAAGCTTTCTTTCTTCATATGAATGGATGCTACTCGGTTTTGTCCAATGCGCTGGTATTATGATTGGTTTCATCCCAGCACTACGCGCGTATCGACAATCTCTGAGTGATGGAATGACAATAAGGATATAAACACATGTGGAAAAAAATACTCGCTAGCTGCTTGCTAGTGATTGCTTGTACGGCCCCGGTAATGGCAAATGAAGAGCCGTTGAAGCTAGACTGGCTTGATCTGGTTCCCGAGTCAGAGCGGAAATTGTTCGATAGTATCGGTATGCCGACGGCATCTGAACATAGTGGTGGAGCTGCGCAGCAATCTAAGATTGGTGGTGTAAGAACCGAGCTGAATGGTAGCCTGGTAAAAATTCCGGGGTTTGTGATCCCGTTAGAGGGTGATGCCAACACAGTGACTGAGTTTCTATTGGTACCCTACTTCGGGGCATGTATACACGTTCCACCCCCACCACCAAACCAAATCATTTACGTAAAATTCCCAGAAGGGGCGCCTGTTCAGGAACTGTGGGATGTGGTTTACGTCGTCGGAAAACTCAAAACGGAAGTCATCAGCCATGAGCTGGCTGAAACAGCTTATATGATAGAAGGGACGAAAATAGAAAGTTATGACGATATGTAATACCTCGTCTTTCAGAGATCCCCATGGCGTCGCTTCGGCGCCATTTTTAATGCCAAACTAAATAATATAGCGAGACAGGTACGCTAATACACCCACATAGAGAATCAAAAGAAACGCTATCGACAGGTGCTTTTTCAGTTTGCTTGCTTCCGATAACTTCATTGCCCCTCCAAAATAACGATAACAATTTTAACAATTCATTATCATTTTGGATAGCTTAATTTGATCAAATTTTAATGATCACCTTCTGGTCGTTAAACAGATTAAGATGTAAATTGGGCAAGCGTTACTCATAACTCCCTGAGTAGGAACATAAATGGCAGAATCAGCAAAGCAACCTAGCGAAATGGTACACCAGCCTCACTCCGAACAGCGTTCTAAAAACGACAAGAAAAACAGCTATATCAAAGACAGTGCCAGCCGAATTCATAGCATTGCGCAAAGTTATGGACTCGATGCATTGCTTCACGCTGATACTCCAAAGACGTCTGCCCTTGAGAGAGCTCAACTGCGCGAGCAACGACGTCAAGAGCAACGGCAGAAGAACCTTGAACAGGTTTTAAAATTAGCCCACAACGCCTGTCGCGATGAAACGGCGGGTGAGCCAGAACCAGATTGGTTATATCGATTTTTCGACATGGCGCAGGATATTCACAACAGTTCGATGCAAAAGCTGTGGGCGCAGGTGCTCAAGCGAGAAGTGACCAATCCCGGTTCTACGTCGATGAAGGCCCTTAAAGTCCTCAAAGACATGTCACCCAAAGAAGCACAAACACTGCAAAGAGCAGCCGCTTTGGCTTGCAGCTTTGGTGGTGATGGCAGCCGCAAGTTGTTGATTGGCTATAAAGCTCATAACGGTATTTTCAACTTTGGTAAAAGAGATACTACCAGCAACCTCAATATGGGTACGTTCCAACTCCCATATTCCAGCTTGTTAGTGTTGATTGAGCTAGGGCTGCTGCACAGTACCGAGCTCGAGTCTGGAGAGATCAGTGTTGAGACTCCTTTAATACTTTCGTACCAAGGTAAAAACCTATCACTTCACGCCAACACCAAAGGGGTAAGGTTGCTTTACTATCGATTTACCTTAACTGGAAACGAGCTGTGCAAGCTACTAGGTAACAAACCTAATGCCGACTACTACGATCAATTGATCGCTCTTATAAATCATAAGTTTAGTGTTAATATCGAATCAAACAGCCGCGTAGACCATACCGTTTAGTTAAATGCCGTTCGTTTAACAGCTAACGGCATGTTTAAACCTCCAGTCATCCTGAACAACGACGACGGAGTGTGATTCAGGATCTAATTTCGAGCACTTTATAGCCGAAATTATTTCATTAACTACTCGGCGCGCTGCTATTAGATTCCTAGTCTCGCTAAAGCTCGCTGGAATGACACAAATAATATCGTTAAGCGATTGCATTAATACCGTTTAATTATGCTTTAGGAGCTTTTGGTCACCTATGTTCCAAAAGCTCTTTAAACACTTTCACGACTTTTTAGTCACCCATGATCTAAATGCTTATTTAGCGGATCACACCACGCTGCTTTAAGTCATTTACGCATAGCTCCACCAGCTCTTCGACGCTCTTTTCGCCCGCTGGCAGATTAATTTCTGGGCTTTCAGGTGCTTGATATTCCGAGTCGATCCCCGTGAAGTTTGGAATTTCTCCAGCGCGAGCTTTACGGTACAACCCTTTAGGATCACGCCCTTCGCAAACCTCTAAAGAAGCATTAACGAACACTTCGATAAACTCACCTTCAGGCAATAAGTCGCGTACCAGTTGGCGCTCAGCTCGATGAGGAGAAATAAAGGCAGACAGTACAATCAAACCTGCATCCGCCATCAGTTTTGCCAACTCACCAATACGGCGAATATTCTCACGACGGTCCTGCTCGGAAAAGCCTAAATCACTGCATAAACCATGACGAACATTGTCGCCATCAAGCAAATAGGTATGGTAACCAAGTTCTGCAAGGCGATTTTCCAGTGCACCCGCTACCGTTGATTTACCCGCACCAGATAAGCCTGTAAACCACAGCACTGCTGGCTTTTGTTGCTTTAAGTCAGCACGAAACTGTTTGTCGACCGAATGCTGATGCCAAACAATGTTTTCATCTTTTACCGTAGTGTCGGCTGTCATAACGTATCCTTGTAAATATCGGAATTAAAACGGGAAGAAGACCGGAATCAGTGTCAGTACTAATACGGAATACACAATAGAAATCGGCACACCAATTCGCACATAATCGGTCAATTTGTAATTACCTACGCTGTAAACCAACAAGTTAGTTTGATAACCGTAGGGAGAAATAAAGCTCGCACTTGCGCCAAACAATACCGCCATAATAAACGGCATGGGATCGACACCGTACCCTATCGCCATACTATAGCCGATAGGAAAAGAGAGCGCGGCGGCGGCGTTATTAGTGACTAATTCTGTTAGCACCAACGTCATGATATACGTCGCGACCAAAGCCCCAAAGACACCCCAACCATTAAAGGCGTGGATAAACATCTCCCCCATCCTGACGGATAGACCCGAGGAGATCATTAACTGAGCAATCGAGAGCGCGGAGCCAACAATCACGACAATATCAAGCGGAAAACGTCGGCGCAGCTCTGAAATTTGTATAATGCCAAACGCCATCAGAGAGATAATGTAAACCGCCAGCCCTTTTATGATTGGCACCAGCTCGAGTAATGCACAACCAATGACCGCGGCAAAACCGAGCAATACAATAGAAGACTTGTTTGCGTCCAGACGAGCACTCGAATCCAAATCATGAACTAATACGAACTCTTTTCGGTGTGCACGACGCTCCGATTCAAATCGCTTACCCGGCACCAGTACCAAGGTGTCACCTGGGGCTAATTTGATACTGCCCAGTCCACCTTCTAGTCGTTCATGACCACGGCGAATCGCAACCACAACCGCATCAAAACGATCACGGAAACGGCTCTCTTTAAGTGTCTTGTGACAAAAAGTAGCAGAAGAACTGACGACAACTTCACGGAAATTTTGTCCATTCAAATGCTGATGACCAAACAGTGTCAAACCAGGGATTTCCTGCAGCGTCGCTACACTCTCAACATCGCCACAGAACAACAGGCGGTCTTTTGCATTGAGTATAAAGTCCGGCCCTACCGACGAAACGGTCACGCCATCGCGAACCACTTCCGCCAAGAACAACTTACGTAACGCACGTAAGTTATTTTCGCTGACTGTGCGCCCGACTAATGGCGAGCCCGGCTCAACGCGTGATTCAAGGAAATAAGGTAGATCTTCCTGAGTTTGATCATCATAATTTGGCAGCAAGTAGCTCAGCGGGATCAAAATCAGTAACCCACCCGCCAGCACAGCTAAGCCAATCAGCGTCGGTGTAAAAAAGCCAAGGCTAGGTAAACCAGCATCTTCAACAAAGCTATTGATAATGAGATTGGTCGACGTACCGATCAAGGTCAGTGTGCCACCTAAAATAGCCGCGTATGACAGTGGGATTAATAGCTTCGACGGCGCATGCTGCTGGTTTCGTTTAATCGCGCCAATCAGAGAAACCACAACCGCCGTGTTGTTGGTGAATGAAGAAAGTAACGCCGTCGAGAGTCCCAATTTAGCGATAACACTGCCTAAATGTCCTTCCGAAATGCTGCGACTAACCCAACTGATAAGAAGTGTCTTTTCTAGAGCGCATGAAGCAAGTATTAGTAATACTAAGGTCAGTAATGACGAGTTGGTAAAGTTAGAGGCAATGGATGTCAAATCCATCATGCCAGCCAGAAACGAAATAAAGGCTGCACCAGCAAATACATGACTAGGCTTAATTTTCGTGACAAGCAAGCAAGTGATAATGCCAAGCAAAATCGCTAATACAAATCCTTGTTCCCACATAGCCTTTCCTTACCAAACAGCCCTATCAGGGCGAAAACAGCCACTGCACATCACATGGTGCAGAGCGAGAAAATAAGTAACTAGAGCAAAGCAAGCGAAAAAGAACGCCAGAATACTCACACTTCACTGAGCATTCTGGTTTCTGGGGGAATGAACCTGACTGCATTTCGCAACTCAGTCAGGCTATTAATCTAAGCAGGGAAACGAGGAAGAATTTACTTCCTTCACTGCCTAGGTGCGCCATTTACTTTTTAAGTAACTGGCTTAGGTCTTTCGCTTCCCAATGAGGGAAGTGTTTACGAACCAGTGCGTTAAGCTCCAGTTCAAATGCAGAGATATCAGTCAAATCACGCTCTACAATCGCAAGGCTCTCTTTCACCATACCAGCACCAACGGTAACGTTAGTCAGACGATCAATAATGATGAAACCACCTGTGTCTGCACAATCTTGGTAATTATCAAGTGCCACAGACTCGTTCAATGACCACTCACACAAACCAATGCCATTCAGTGGCAGTTCCGCAGCGCTGTGAGTTGACAGGTTGTTAATGTCGTATTGATGACGAATCGCCTCTACGTGGCCAACTGTTTTCTTGCCTGCAATTTTAATATCGTAATCACGACCCGGTTGCAGTGGCTGCTCGGTCATCCACACAATATCAGCCAGAAGATGGTTAGAAGACTCTACATTCGCGTCTTCCAACACAATCAAATCACCACGGCTAATATCGATTTCATCATTCAGAGTCAGCGTTACCGCAAGACCTGCTCGTGCTTCTTCAACATCACCATCGAACGTTACGATTCGAGCAACCGACGACGTTTTACCGGATGGAAGCGCTTTGATCTTATCGCCTACTTTCACTGAACCTGAAGAAATCGTGCCAGCGAAACCGCGGAAATCGAGGTTAGGACGATTCACATACTGGACCGGAAAACGGAAATCACCCGTACCTTTCTCGTAGTCAACATCAACATTTTCAAGCAACTCTAGTAGTGACGGGCCTTCAAACCAACCCAGGTTGTCACCTTTGTCTACCACGTTGTCGCCTTCAAGCGCTGAAATCGGGATGATTTGAATATCAATATCACCGGTCAGCTTTTCAGAGAACTCGAGGTACTCGTCACGGATCTCTTCAAAACGTGCTTGCGAGTAGTCTACTAGGTCCATTTTGTTGATCGCGACAACGAAATGCTTCAAGCCCAATAGGTTTGAAATAAATGAGTGACGACGAGTCTGATCAAGAATGCCTTTACGTGCATCGACAAGAATCACAGCGAGATCACACGTAGAAGCACCTGTAGCCATGTTACGTGTGTATTGCTCATGCCCCGGAGTATCCGCAATGATGAACTTACGCTTCTGCGTTGAGAAGTAACGGTAAGCGACATCGATGGTGATCCCCTGTTCGCGCTCTGCCTGCAGACCATCAACAAGTAGAGCCAAATCAGGCTTCTCACCTGTTGTACCTACACGTTGGCTATCTGAGTGCACAGCCGCTAGTTGATCTTCATAAATTTGTTTTGAGTCATGGAGTAAGCGACCAATAAGGGTACTCTTACCATCATCAACTGAACCACAAGTCAGAAATCTAAGTAAAGACTTGTACTGGTGTTGTGTTAAATAGCCTTCGATACCAAGCTCGGCTAATTGAGCTTCAACTGCACTGTTCATTATCTTTCCTTAGATCCTTTAGAAGTAACCTTGACGTTTTTTAAGTTCCATCGATCCTGACTGATCATGGTCGATCGCTCGCCCTTGACGTTCACTCGATGTCGCTACCAGCATCTCTTCAATGATACCCGTCAGCGTATTGGCTTCTGATTCGATCGCGCCAGTTAACGGGTAGCAACCTAAAGTACGGAAACGAACATTTTTCTCTTCTACGACTTCACCAGGCTGAATCTCCATGCGCTCATCATCAACCATGATCAACATGCCATCGCGCTCAACAACCGGACGTTTGTCAGCAAGGTAAAGCGGTACGATCTCAATATTTTCTAGATAGATGTATTGCCAAATATCTAATTCTGTCCAGTTTGAAAGAGGGAACACACGAATGCTCTCGCCTTTGTTAACCTGGCCGTTGTAGGTTTTCCAAAGCTCTGGACGTTGGTTTTTCGGATCCCACGTATGGTTCTTGTCACGGAATGAGTACACACGCTCTTTCGCACGCGATTTTTCTTCATCGCGACGAGCGCCGCCGAATGCTGCATCAAAGCCGTACTTGTTTAGTGCTTGCTTAAGACCTTGGGTCTTCATGATGTCAGTGTGCTTTGAAGAACCGTGAACAAATGGGCTACAACCCATCGCAAGACCTTCTGGGTTCTTATGAACCAAAAGCTCAAAACCGTATTTTTCTGCAGTACGGTCACGGAACTCAATCATCTCGCGAAATTTCCAGTCCGTGTCGACATGCAAAAGTGGAAACGGAATTTTACCCGGGTAAAACGCTTTACGCGCCAGGTGTAACATCACTGATGAGTCTTTACCAATCGAATACATCATGACTGGGTTACCAAACTCAGCGGCAACTTCACGGATAATATGAATACTCTCCGCTTCGAGTTGCTTAAGGTGAGTTAAACGTTGTTGGTCCATGTTTTGTATTTCCTTTTAAGCTTGAAGGCGCATTACGTCTCTAATCTTTGTTCTGAAATTATATGGAGTTGGCAATAGCACTTTTGTTGAATTCAGTACTAGACAAAAACCAGTCTAACTTTTGAGACAATCGAACCACTTCACCTACCACGATTAAGGAAGGAGATTGAGCATCCTTCGATAAATCAGACAGTTGGGACAATTCTCCCGTAAATACTTTCTGTTCTATTTGCGTACCACGTTCGATAATAGCTATCGGTGTTGAGGCTGATCGACCATGTTTAATAAGCTGATTCTGAATATAGTGTGATTTCATCAGCCCCATGTAGATCACTAAAGTCTGATTGCCACGTGCCAGTGTCGACCAATCCATCTCGTCACTTTCTTCTTTCAAGTGACCAGTGACAAAAATGGCCGATTGAGCATAATCACGGTGCGTAAGAGGAATCCCGGCATATGCCGTTGCTCCAGCCGCTGCCGTAATGCCAGGCACAACCTGAAAACGCACACCAGCATCAGCCAACACTTCGAGCTCCTCACCACCACGACCAAACACGAATGGATCACCACCTTTCACTCGCACCACTCGGTAACCTTGTTTTGCGAAATCAACTAATAATTGATTGGTTTTCTCTTGTGGCACGCTGTGATGCCCAGCACGTTTGCCGACACAGACTAAAATGGTATCGCTAGGGATCAATGCCATGATCTCTTCCGACACAAGGTAGTCATACAAAACCACGTCCGCTTGCTGCAGGCAGTTCAGTGCTTTCACAGTCAAAAGTTCAGGATCACCTGGGCCAGCGCCAACCAGCGCAACTTCGCCAGGCTGTAACGAGCGCTTAGAAAAACGCGTTGTCCCAGCCATTTGGTTATCAGAAACCAATCGAGGCTTTGATATAGGAAAAGTGGTGACTGAATCTTTCGCTGCCATGTGTTTGCTCATCGTCCATAGATATCGGTATGGATGCATTATGGCGGGGCGCTTATATTACCTGAAATTCTAAAATTTCATTTTTTATTCAAAAATCTGCTAAGAAGTTTTTGTTTGGTCTCATTCAAAAGCGTAAAAATGGCCGTGTTTAATATGAAGGGGGTCCAGTGACATGCACTCACTTACCTTTTTACTAATTAAAATCATTATGTTGCAGAGGATGCGTTACGTTTGATTTTTAGACACTTGAATCAGGACACCTGACAAATTGGTTTAGGCGACCAATAAAATTAACCTCAACCAGTATTCGAGGCTCTGGAGATAGAAGCAACTTTTTGTTATTGCTTTTTGTTATAGAATAAGAAAGTTAGAATACATCAACGACTTTTAGACTTTTTCACCCTTGATGCCAAACGACGTATTTTCTGACCTGACTCAAAATGGCTTTTCCGAACAGGACACCGCCCAACTGATAGAACATGGGCAAGAACTCGAATTGCCCACACGACATATTCTCTGCCATCAGGGAGAGCTTGGTTCACACATCTATTTCATTCTAGAAGGGTTATGCCATGCGAGCTATCTCACTGAGCAAGGCAAGGAGTTCAGTAAAGAGTTCTACTGGGAGAAAGACTGGGTGATTGGTTTCGAAAGCGTCATAAACAACCAACCTTCCCCCTATTTGCTGGAAACGCTCGATGCCTGTCGTTTATTTTGTTTACCTGTCGAAACACTTCACCATTGGCGTTCAGACAAGCATTCGATTTATCTCAAGCTGCTGGAAACACAGTTGATGAACAAAGAGCACAAAGAACGCTTTATGCTGCTGTACTCACCCGAAGAACGCTATCAATTGTTCTGCCAACACTACCCCGATTTAGAGCAGCGAATTACCGATAGCCAAATTGCCGCCTACCTTGGCATTACGGCCATCAGTTTGAGCCGAATTAAAGCACGCTTAGCAAAAGACAACCAATAAGCCAAAAACAAAAAAAGGCTCTTCAACAGAAGAGCCTTAAGTAAATAAAAATGCTTATTTGAGAAGACGAGCTCGGAACTGACGTCCTTTCATCTTGCCCGTACTGATGGTTTGCAGCGCTTTCTTCGCCGCTGACTTCTCAACCGCGACATAAGCACGCACTGGGAACAGATGAATCTTGCCCACTTGAGCACCCGGAATACCATTTTTTCCGGTTAAACAGCCAAGGATATCGCCCGGACGCACTTTTTGTTTCTTGCCGCCGTCGATATTTATCGTCACCATTTTCGCTTGGTAAGGCTGTTGTTTGGACTTTTCTGGCAACGTCGCTGGCACGATATCCATATCTAAATATTCTTCGATACGTGCAACTCGTAAACCATCTTTCTCACCAAAGAAGCTGAACGCCAAACCTTTACTGCCCGCTCGACCAGTACGACCGATACGATGCACGTGCACTTCTGGATCGCGAGACAACTCAAAGTTAAATACCGCATCCAGGTTATCAACGTCTAAACCGCGCGCCGCCACGTCTGTTGCCACGAGAATAGAGATACTCTTATTCGCAAACTGCACCAAAGCCTGATCACGCTCACGCTGTTCCAGATCGCCATGCAGATCAATTACGCTGAAACCGCGATGATGCAGCTCATCCGCCACGCTTTGCACTTCTTTCTTAGTGTTGCAGAATACAACCGCAGATTCTGGTTGATGAGTTAGAAGCAGGTTTGCCAGCGCCTCATCACGAGCTTCCGACCCTTCGACTTTATAGAAATGTTGGGCGATGATCGAGGTATCGTGGGTCGATTCTACTTTGATCATCTCAGGTGACTGCATGATACGCTGGGCAATTTGATCAATCTTCTCAGGAAAAGTCGCACTGAAAAGCAGCGTTTGACGTTTTTTCGGCGCCGCATCAATAATAGCGTCCAGCGCATCCTGGAAACCCATTTCCAGCATACGGTCTGCTTCATCCAGTACCAGGGTATTCAGCTCTGAAAGATTAATCCGACCTTTTTCAAGGTGATCGAGAATACGCCCCGGTGTACCCACAAGAATATGAGCACCATGTTCCAGAGAACCGATTTGCGGCCCCATTGGCATACCGCCACACAGCGTAAGCACTTTAATATTGTGGATACCACGGCCCAAAGTTCGGATCTCTTTCGCTACCTGATCGGCCAGTTCACGTGTGGGGCACAAAACCAGAGACTGTACGCGGAATCGCTTCACATTAAGGTTAGACAAAACCCCAAGGCCAAACGCAGCAGTTTTGCCCGAGCCAGTTTTACCCTGACCGATCACATCACGCTGGTTCAGAATCGCTGGCAAGCTTAGCGCCTGAATTGGCGTCATGTGGGTGTAATTCAATGAATCAAGCGTCGCGAGTAACGCCGGGCTTAGCCCTACGTGGTCAAAAGTTTGTTTGCTCACAGGGGAATATCCTCAGGTAGGATGAAAAAGAGGGCACATTATCGCCAGATTTAGCATAATGACCAGCGAAAATTAACCCTTGTTAATGAGCCTCGGGCAAAAAGTCCGTAAAGTCAGACACAAAGCAATTTGAGATTCACACTATGACCAACTGGATTACTTTACCTTTTTCTCAACTCACAACACTTCAACTTTACGAACTGATGCGCTTACGTGTCGATGTTTTTGTCGTAGAGCAAACCTGCCCGTACCCGGAACTCGATGGTAAAGATACACTGGATGGCGTTTATCACCTACTCGGCTATCACAATGATGAATTAGTTGCTTGTGCTCGCTTATTACCGGCAGGAACCACCTTCGACAATGTCAGTATTGGTCGTGTCGTTACCAAACAGAGCGCTCGTGGCGGAGGTTTAGGTCACAAGCTGCTCGAAGAAGCATTAACTCAGTGTGAATCATTATGGCCTAAGCAGACCATCGATATTGGTGCTCAGGAACACCTCATAGAGTATTACTCGAGTCACGGATTTGATGTGATATCAGAAAGCTACCTTGAAGATGGTATCCCGCATGTCGATATGCGCAGAGAAATAACCACAAAGTAAAACGAAACCATTACGTCGCCGAAAAAAGACGCAAAGTGAGCGCGTCTTTTTTACAACAAGTCTTTTATAGGTACCGCTACTTGTTACGTCCAAAGGATCCATCGGATAAGCGGAAAAACATGACCGAATGATCGTCCTTTTCAAGCTGCAACATATCCAGCTGGCCATCATCAGAAAACTTAAAGCGAATCAACTGTCCTTGTTTGATATGACTCAGTGGCTTGTCACTGCCTTCAATTTTGACCAGTGAACTGAGATCCGCCATAGATAACTGATTACTTCGGAAGACCTGCGCGAGCGTATCGCCATTCTTCACTTGATACTCTTTCCAATTTTCAGACTTTGGACCTGAATTCTGGGACGTACGTTGTTGGCTCAAACTCTGGGTGTTTAAATTGATCGCAACGCGTTGATGATCCACAGGCTGAGTTTGCTCGACTAACTCTTCGGTTTTCTTTGGCATCGGAACAATAAAAATCAAAAGCAGCAGTGGCACCAACACCATCAATGCTCGTTGATGGAATTTAGGCAGGCGTTGCCAAAACGTAGGCACTGGCTCTACGCGTTCTAACCACTTAGTTTTGTTGAACGGCTGCTTCCAGTCGATAGCAGCGTATTTTTGTTTGATCAGTTCAACATAGTCGACTTGCTGCTTTTTCTTTCTGCGACGATTCATTCTGATAGACCCCTTAGTGCTTACTGCCAGTATAAAAATACCAGCGCGGAGAGTATATGTTTTTCAATCAAGTAAAATGGAATTTGGACTAAATTAGCAGAAAATTCACTTGGAGTAAGAGATAAGTCACACCCTCAATGGTCAGACGAGACAATCTGAGCCAATCATTTAAACCTTCGCTCGAAACTGATATCCTGTGACCTTTACACTCCTAATAAGAGACGACATTCATGTCTGAAATTAAATTTGAAACTGCAGAACAAAAAGCAAGCTACGGCATTGGTCTGCAAATGGGTCAGCAACTAGCAGGTTCTGGTCTTGAAGGTCTTAGTGTTGATGCAATTGCAGCAGGTATTGCGACTGCACTAGTAGGCGATATGCCAGCAATTGAAATCGACGAAATCAACAAAGCACTGCAAGAGCTACACACTCGCGCAGAAGCAGTTCGTCAAGAAGCAGCTAAAGCTGCAGCAGCTGACGGCGAAGCGTTTCTAAAAGACAACGCGCTACGTCCAGAAGTTAAGGTTCTTGAGTCTGGCCTACAGTATGAAGTTATCTCTGAAGGCAATGGCGAGATCCCAACTGAACAAAGCCAAGTTCGTGTTCACTACCACGGTGAGCTAACTGACGGTACTGTATTTGACAGCTCTGTATCTCGCGGTCAACCAGCTGAGTTCCCAGTAACTGGCGTAATCAAAGGTTGGGTTGAAGCACTACAACTAATGCCTGTTGGTTCAAAATGGAAACTATACGTTCCACAAGACCTTGCGTACGGTGAGCGTGGCGCAGGCGCTGCAATCCCTCCATTCGCAGCACTAGTATTCGAAGTAGAACTACTAGACATTCTATAATTGAAAGCGATTTCAATAACGGTTTCTAAAGCGGCGCTCTTGCGCCGCTTTTTTGTTTAAGATAAAAGTCGTTGTTCTCTTAAACATAAACTGTCACTCTAATAATTAAAAACACGCTCAACCATTGGAGGTACTATGCGTAAAACACTCCTCACTCTAGCACTGTTATCGATGAATATCGGCAGTGCTCATGCTTTCCTTGATGCAGTAGTAGAAAAAAGTAGCGAGAGCGGACTGATGGACATGGTCGGTCAAAGCTTAAGTACGGAATCTTCACCATTAACTGACTTACTAACGAGTCAACTACCAGTATCAACCGAACAAGCCGCAGGTGGCAGCAGTGCATTACTCGCTCTAGCCCAAAGCCAGTTGTCAGGTGACAATAGCAGTGAACTGGAGTCCTTAGTACCAGGTTTGTCTAGCCTGAGTGGTGCGCAAAGCTTGTTAGGTAATATTGAAAGCCTAAGCGCGGTTCAAAGTGCATTCGATACCTTAGAACTGGATTCATCAATGATCAGCCAATTTGCGCCAGTTATTTTGGAATATCTAAACCAACAAGGTGCAAGTGAAGGGTTGCTCGACTCTTTAACTGGATTGTGGTCTGGTGAATAAGCAAGAGTTGCTAACGAATTAGGAACTAAGCACTGTTAACAGGGATGAAGTAAGTCGCTTGACGATATAACACGCTTAGATTTTTACTTATTTAAAAGTAACAGATACAAAAAAGCCGAGCTAACGCTCGGCTTTTTCGTTGGTACGAACTGATTACTCAGCAGCTTCTTCAGCAGCTGGGCGATCTACAAGCTCAATGTAAGCCATTGGAGCTTTATCACCAGCACGGAAGCCAGCTTTTAGGATACGAGTGTAACCGCCCTGACGAGCAGCAAAACGTGGACCTAGTTCGTTAAATAGTTTTGCAACTACTTCGTTGTCACGAGTACGTGCAAATGCTAGACGACGGTTAGCAACACTGTCAGTCTTAGCTAGTGTAATCAAAGGCTCAACTACGCGACGTAGCTCTTTTGCTTTTGGCAAAGTAGTCTTGATAACTTCATGACGTACTAGAGAGCTAGCCATGTTGCTGAACATCGCTTTGCGATGTGAGCTGTTGCGGTTGAGTTGACGACCACTCTTACGATGGCGCATGACCTAATCCTTCTAACTAGTATCGATTAATCTTCAGCGATTGATGCAGGTGGCCAGTTTTCTAGGCGCATGCCCAGAGACAGACCACGTGACGCAAGTACGTCTTTAATCTCTGTAAGAGATTTTTTACCAAGGTTAGGCGTTTTAAGTAGCTCTACCTCAGTACGTTGTACTAGATCACCGATGTAGTGAATCGCTTCTGCTTTCAAACAGTTAGCAGAGCGAACTGTTAGTTCAAGATCGTCTACAGGACGCAGTAGGATCGGATCGAATTCTGGCTTCTCTTCCTTCTCCTCAGGAACACGTACATCACGAAGATCTACGAATGCATCCAATTGTTCAGCTAGGATAGTAGCTGCACGACGGATTGCTTCCTCAGGTTCTAGAGTACCGTTTGTTTCCATATCGATAACAAGCTTGTCTAGATCGGTGCGCTGTTCTACACGAGCTGCTTCTACAGCGTAGGCAATTTTGTCTACTGGGCTGTAAGTAGCATCTACTAGTAGGCGACCAATTGGACGCTCGTCTTCTTCAGTATGGATACGCGCAGAAGCTGGAATGTAACCACGACCACGTTCTACTTTAATACGCATAGCGATTTCAGCGTTGTCATCCGTTAGGTGACAAATAACGTGTTCAGGGTTAGCGATCTCTACATCACCATCATGGGTGATGTCACCTGCAACCACAGGGCCCGAGCCTGATTTGTTCAAAGTAATGAACACTTCATCTTTGCCTTCAGCAACACGCACAGCCAAACCTTTAAGGTTTAGAAGGATTTCAAGAATATCTTCCTGAACGCCTTCTTTAGTGCTGTACTCATGAAGTACGCCTTCAATCTCTACTTCTGTTACGGCACAACCCGGCATAGAAGATAGAAGAATGCGGCGAAGTGCATTACCCAGAGTATGACCAAAGCCACGCTCTAATGGCTCAAGAGTTACTTTTGCGTGAGTCGAGCTGATTTGTTCAATGTCAACTAGACGTGGCTTAAGAAATTCTGTTACAGAACCCTGCATTGTGTCCTCTCTTTAGTTTAAACCTTACTTAGAGTAAAGCTCGACGATCAATTGTTCGTTGATGTCAGCTGATAGATCAGAACGCTCAGGCATACGCTTGAATGTACCTTCCATCTTGCCACCATCTACTTCAATCCAAGTTGGTTTTTCACGTTGTTCAGAAACTTCTAGAGCCGCTTTAATACGAGATTGCTGTTTAGCTTTCTCACGGATAGAAACAACGTCATTAGCCGCTACTTTGAAAGAAGGAACGTTTACAACTTTACCGTTTACTAGGATAGCTTTGTGGCTAACTAGCTGACGTGCTTCTGCGCGAGTTGCACCAAAGCCCATGCGGTAAACTACGTTATCAAGACGACCTTCAAGAAGCTGAAGTAGGTTTTCACCCGTGTTGCCTTTAAGGCGAGCAGCTTCTTTGTAGTAGTTACGGAATTGTTTTTCTAGAACGCCGTACATACGACGAACTTTTTGCTTCTCACGAAGCTGAACGCCATACTCAGATAGACGACCGCGACGAGCGCCGTGTACACCTGGTGCGTTATCAATTTTACACTTGGTATCGATCGCGCGAACACCAGACTTAAGGAATAAGTCAGTGCCTTCACGACGGCTAAGCTTCAGCTTAGGACCCAAATATCTTGCCATGATTCTTCTCCAATTGTCCTAGAAACGTTATACGCGACGTTTCTTAGGTGGACGACAACCGTTATGAGGGATTGGTGTAGCATCAACGATGTTTGTGATGCGGAAACCAGCGGCGTTCAGTGCACGAACAGTTGATTCGCGACCTGGACCAGGACCCTTAACCATAACTTCCAAGTTCTTTAGGCCGTATTCTTTAGCCATTTCAGCACAACGCTCAGCAGCAACCTGTGCAGCGAACGGAGTAGACTTACGAGAACCACGGAAACCAGAACCACCTGCAGTAGCCCATGCAAGAGCGTTACCTTGACGGTCAGTAATGGTTACGATTGTGTTATTGAAAGAAGCATGGATGTGCGCAACGCCATCTGCAACTTGCTTGCGTACGCGCTTACGAGCGCGAGTTGGTTGTTTAGCCATTGTACTCTACCTTCCCGATTATTTCTTGATCGGCTTACGCGGACCCTTACGGGTGCGAGCATTGGTTTTAGTACGCTGTCCACGTAGTGGTAGACTGCGACGATGACGAAGACCACGGTAACAACCAAGGTCCATAAGACGCTTGATGTTCATTGATACTTCACGACGTAGATCACCTTCTACAGTGTATTTAGCTACACCATCACGCAGTTGATCGATCTGCTCTTCAGTTAGTTCACTGATCTTAACATTTTCAGCAATACCCACTTCAGCTAGGATAGCTTGAGAGCGAGTTTTACCGATACCGTAGATCGCAGTTAGTGCGATTACAGCATGCTTTTGATCAGGAATGTTAATGCCTGCTATACGGGCCATTATTCACTCCTAAGTGTTTCTATAAAAGAATTAGCCGCAGCAAAGCCCGTTATGGATACGCTGCGGAGTACTACTTCTTTTGCACGCAAAAGGTAGGCCGAGGAATATACTCGACCTAACCTTCGTTTTCAAGTAAAAATTTCTGCTAATTAGCCTTGGCGCTGTTTGTGCTTTGGCTCACTGCAAATCACGCGAACGACACCGTTACGCTTGATTACTTTACAGTTACGGCAGATTTTTTTAACGGAAGCACGAACTTTCATTGCTAAACTCCGTAAATGAAACTGAGTCTACCGCCGGATTAACGGCCGTAGCCTTTCAGATTCGCTTTCTTCAACACAGAATCATACTGTTGAGACATCATATGAGTCTGTACCTGTGCCATAAAGTCCATAATTACAACCACTACGATTAGTAGTGATGTACCGCCGAAGTAGAAACGTACGTTCCACGCGACCATCATGAACTCGGGAATCAGACAGATAAAGGTAATGTACAGTGCACCCGCTAGGGTTAAACGTGTCATCACTTTATCAATGTATTTCGCTGTCTGCTCACCTGGGCGGATGCCGGGTACGAATGCACCTGACTTCTTCAAGTTATCTGCTGTTTCACGAGGGTTGAAAACCAACGCCGTGTAGAAGAAACAGAAGAAGATAATTGCTGCTGCATAAAGCATTACATACAGCGGTTGACCTGGGCTAAGAGCCAAAGACACGTCAGTTAACCAACCGAACGCGCTGCTCTCACCGTTCTGACCAAACCACTGAGCCAGTGTTCCTGGGAACAGGATAATGCTTGATGCAAAAATCGCTGGAATAACACCTGCCATATTAATTTTAAGTGGCAGATGCGAGCTTTGTGCAGCAAATACTTTACGACCTTGTTGACGCTTCGCGTAGTTAACAACGATTCGACGTTGACCACGCTCCATGAAAACAACGAAGTAAATGACTGCAAAAGACAATACCGCGATTAGCAACAGAAGAAGTACATGCAATTCACCTTGACGCGCTTGCTCGATTGTTTGACCGATTGCAGAAGGCAATCCAGCAACAATACCTGCAAAAATTAGTAACGAAATACCGTTACCAATTCCACGCTCTGTAATTTGTTCACCTAACCACATTAAGAACATGGTGCCGGTTACTAAACTTACGGTAGCAATAAGCGTAAACATGGTTTGGTTGATAACAACCAGATTATCGACCATGTTTGGTAAGCCCGTTGCAATACCTATAGCCTGGAAGGTTGCAAGTACAAGCGTGCCGTAGCGTGTGTATTGGCTTATCTTACGACGGCCTGCTTCACCCTCTTTTTTGAGTTCAGCTAACGCTGGATGAACTACAGTTAGCAATTGGACAACAATAGATGCCGAAATATACGGCATGATGCCCAATGCTAATATAGATGCACGCTCAAGAGCACCACCGGAGAACATGTTAAACATTTCTACGATGGTACCTTTTTGCTGGTCGAACAACTCGGCAAGTACAGCAGCGTCAATACCAGGGATCGGCACAAAAGAGCCTGCTCGAAATACTAAAAGTGCACCAATTACGAATAATAAGCGCGACTTTAGTTCACTTAAGCCGCTCTGAGCACTACGAAAATCTTGTCCTGGTTTCTTAGCCATCTGTACCTCGTTCCTCGAGATTATTCCTCGATTTTACCGCCTGCAGCTTCGATTGCAGCTTTAGCGCCTTTAGTCACACGTAGACCTTTAACAGTCACTGCTTTGTTGATTTCACCAGAAAGAACAACTTTTACGAATTCGATGTTCTTAGTGATGATGTTCGCAGCTTTAAGGCTGTTAAGATCAACTACGTCACCAGAAACTTTCGCTAGCTCAGCTAGACGAACTTCAGCAGACACTAGGCTCTTACGAGAAGTGAAACCGAATTTTGGTAGACGTTGTTTCAGAGGCATCTGACCGCCTTCGAAACCTGGACGAACACTGCCGCCAGAACGTGATTTTTGACCTTTGTGACCACGGCCACCAGTTTTACCTAGGCCTGAACCGATACCACGACCTACTCGCTTCGCAGAAGTTTTCGCGCCAGCAGCCGGTGCTAGAGTATTCAAACGCATTCTGATTACTCCTCAACTTTAACCATGTAGTAAACCTTGTTGATCATACCGCGAATACACGGAGTATCTTCAAGTTCTACTGTGTGGTTGATTTTACGAAGACCTAGACCGCGCAAAGTAGCTTTGTGCTTAGGTAGACGACCAATTGAGCTTTTAGTTTGAGTTACTTTAATAGTTGCCATGGTGTTCTTACTCCGAAATAGATTCAACAGTTAGACCACGTTTAGCAGCAACCATTTCTGGTGACTTCATGCTACCTAGTGCATCGATCGTTGCACGAACGATGTTGATAGGGTTCGTAGAACCGTATGCTTTAGATAGTACGTTGTGTACACCAGCAACTTCTAGTACTGCACGCATCGCACCACCTGCGATAACACCAGTACCTTCTGCAGCAGGCTGCATGTAAACTTTAGAGCCCGAGTGGCGACCTTTCACTGGGTGGTGAAGAGTGCCTTCGTTTAGAGCGATCGTAGTCATGTTACGACGCGCTTTTTCCATTGCTTTTTGAATCGCTGCAGGTACTTCACGAGCTTTGCCGTAACCGAAACCTACACGACCATTACCGTCACCAACTACTGTTAGTGCAGTGAAGCTCATGATTCGACCACCTTTAACCGTTTTAGAAACACGGTTAACTGCGATTAATTTTTCTTGCAAATCATTCGCTTGAACTTGTTGTTCTTTAGCCATCTTCCAACCCTACCTTAGAATTTCAGACCAGCTTCGCGAGCAGATTCTGCTAGCGCCGCTACTCGACCGTGGTATTGGAAACCAGAACGATCAAATGCAACTGCAGTTACGCCTTTTTCAAGAGCGCGCTCAGCAACAGCTTTACCTACTGCTTTAGCTGCATCAACGTTACCAGTGTATTTCACTTGCTCACGGATCGCTTTTTCTACAGTAGAAGCTGCTGCGATAACCTCAGAGCCATTAGCCGCGATAACCTGTGCGTACACGTGACGAGGAGTACGGTGTACAACTAGGCGAGTCGCACCCAGTTCTGCAATCTTACGACGTGCGCGTGTAGCACGACGGATGCGAGATGCTTTCTTATCCATAGTGTTACCTTACTTCTTCTTAGCTTCTTTAGTACGCACATTTTCATCTGCGTAACGAACACCTTTACCTTTGTAAGGCTCAGGTTGACGGTAAGAACGAATGTCAGCCGCAACTTGACCTACTAGTTGCTTGTCAGCACCAGTGATCACAATTTCAGTTTGGCTAGGACATTCAGCTTTAATACCCGCTGGCAGCTCGTGCTCAACTGGGTGTGAGAAGCCTAGTGTTAGACCTACAGCGTTGCCTTTGATAGCAGCACGGTAACCAACACCTTTAAGAGTTAGCTTCTTAGTAAAGCCTTCAGTAACACCAACAACCATGTTGTTTACTAGTGCACGAGCAGTACCTGCTTGTGCCCAAGCGTTAGCAACACCTTCTTTAGGACCGAAAGTAAGGTTGTTTTCTTCCTGAGCGATAACTACAGCGCCGTTTAGTACGCGAGTTAGTTCGCCTTTAGCACCTTTTACAGTGATTTCTTGGCCGTTTAGTTTCACCTCTACGCCAGCTGGAATAGCGACAGGTGCTTTTGCAACACGAGACATAGTCTACTCCTTATTAAGCTACGTAGCAGATGATTTCACCACCAAGACCTGCTTTACGTGCAGCGCGGTCTGACATAAGACCCTTGGAAGTAGAAACGATAGCAATACCAAGGCCACCCATTACAGAAGGAAGTTGATCTTTCTTCTTGTAAACACGTAGACCTGGACGAGAAACACGTTTAAGTTGCTCGATTACTGGTTTAGCTTGGAAGTACTTAAGTGTAACTTCTAGCTCAGGTTTTGCTTCGCCTTCAACAGCGAAGTCAACGATGTAACCTTCAGCTTTTAGTAGTGCAGCAATTGCAACTTTAAGCTTTGAAGAAGGCATTTTTACAGCAACTTTGTTTGCTGCCTGACCGTTACGAACGCGGGTCAGCATATCCGAAATCGGATCTTGCATGCTCATATGATTTACTCCAAATGATTAAGTGGCAATTACCAGCTAGCCTTACGAAGACCCGGAATCTCGCCTTTCATGCAAGCTTCACGAACCTTAATACGGCTTAGACCGAACTTACGTAGGTAACCGTGTGGACGACCAGTTTGGTTGCAACGGTTGCGCTGACGTGATGCACTTGAATCACGTGGAAGAGCTTGCAGTTTAAGCACTGCGTTCCAACGATCTTCTTCAGATGCGTTTACATCGCTGATGATAGCTTTTAGCGCAGAACGCTTTTCAGCGAACTTAGCTACTAGCTTTGCACGTTTAGCTTCACGTGCTTTCATAGAATTTTTAGCCATAACAGTAACCCTTCACCTTACTTACGGAATGGGAAGTTAAAGGCAGCCAGCAGAGCACGGCCTTCCTCATCAGTACCAGCAGACGTCGTAATAGTGATGTCTAGACCGCGTACTCGATCAACTTTATCAAAGTCGATTTCCGGGAAGATGATTTGCTCGCGAACGCCCATGCTGTAGTTACCGCGTCCGTCAAAAGACTTAGCGCTAACACCACGGAAGTCACGTACTCGTGGAAGAGCGATGTTAATCAAACGCTCAAGAAAATCCCACATACGTTCGCCACGCAAGGTTACTTTACAACCGATAGGGTAGCCTTCGCGGATTTTGAAACCTGCAACAGATTTGCGCGCTTTTGTGATAAGTGGCTTTTGACCAGAGATCGTTGCCATATCAGACGCTGCATTTTCTAGCAGTTTCTTATCGTTGATTGCTTCACCAACACCCATGTTTAGGGTGATTTTCTCGATTCTAGGGACTTGCATGACGCTTGTGTAGCTGAACTGTTTGGTCAGTTCAGCGACTACAGACGACTTGTAGTAATCATGCAGTTTCGCCATAGTAGAACTCCAAATTACTTCTAATTAGTTAGAAACGGTTTCGCCGTTAGACTTGAAGAAACGAACTTTCTTGCCATCTTCAAAACGGAAACCGATACGGTCAGCTTTACCAGTAGCTGCGTTAAAGATTGCAACGTTAGAAGCGTCAATTGCTGCTTCTTGTTCAACGATGCCACCTTGTTGACCTAGAGCCGGAACCGGCTTTTGGTGCTTCTTAACAAGGTTGATACCTTCAACGATAACTTTACCGGTTGCTAGAACCTTAGTTACTTTACCTTTCTTGCCTTTGTCTTTACCAGCAAGAACGATTACTTCGTCGTTACGACGGATTTTAGCTGCCATTTCTACGTGCTCCTTACAGAACTTCTGGAGCCAGTGAAACGATCTTCATGAACTTATCGCCACGAAGTTCGCGTGTCACAGGACCAAAGATACGTGTACCGATTGGTTGCTCTGTATTGTCGTTCAACAATACGCAAGCATTTCGGTCGAAGCGAATGACAGAACCGTCAGGACGACGTACGCCTTTACGGGTGCGCACTACCACCGCCTTCAGAACATCACCTTTTTTTACTTTACCGCGAGGAATTGCTTCCTTCACAGTAACTTTGATGACGTCACCGATATGTGCATAACGGCGGTGAGAGCCACCCAGAACCTTAATACACATTACGCTGCGTGCGCCTGAGTTATCAGCTGCGTCCAGCATACTTTGCATTTGGATCATGTTAGTGCTCCGCTAAATATTAATAACTAGACCCATCACGGGTCGGGCTGCCTCTTTAAAAGGGACGCGAATTGTACCACCCTTTTTTGTGATTGGGTAGTCAAAAAATAAACGGCTCCAAAAAATATTTTGGAGCCGCTTGAGTTTCATAGAATTAACGAGATTAAATCTTCGCCTTTTCTAGAACTTTTACCAAAGTCCAAGACTTAGTCTTAGACAGTGGACGACACTCAGCGATTTCAACTGTGTCGCCTAGGCCACACTCGTTGCTCTCGTCATGTGCGTGTACTTTAGTCGTACGTTTAACGTATTTACCGTAAATAGGGTGTTTTACGAAACGTTCGATAGCAACAGTGATAGACTTGTCCATCTTGTCGCTTACAACACGACCTTGTTGAGTACGTTTTACTTCGCTCATTATGCGCCTGCCTTCTCAGTCAAAACAGTTTTCACACGTGCGATATCACGGCGTACAGCTTTCAGAGTATGAGTTTGCTGTAGTTGACCAGTTGCAGCTTGCATGCGCAAGTTGAACTGTTCACGTAGCAAATTCATTAGCTCAGCGTTAAGCTCTTCAACGCTTTTCTCGCGTAGATCTTGTGCTTTCATCACATCACCTGCTTAGTTACAAATGTAGTTTTGAAAGGCAGTTTACGTGCCGCAAGACGGAACGCTTCACGTGCCAATTCTTCAGGTACACCACCCATTTCGTACATAACCTTACCAGGTTGGATTTGGGCTACCCAGTACTCAACGTTACCTTTACCCTTACCTTGACGAACTTCAAGTGGTTTTTCTGTGATTGGTTTGTCTGGGAACACACGGATCCAGATTTTACCTTGACGCTTAACGTGACGTGTCATTGCACGACGTGCCGCTTCGATTTGACGAGCAGTTAGACGACCACGGCCAACAGCTTTAAGACCGAATTCGCCGAAGCTTACATCAGTACCTTTAGCTAGACCACGGTTACGACCAGTCTGAACCTTACGGAACTTAGTACGTTTAGGTTGTAGCATCTGTCGACTCCTTACTTACGGCCTTTACGCTGCTTCTTAGGCTTGTCGCCTTTAGGCTCAACAGCGTTAGCTGCTGGCATACCACCTAGAATCTCACCTTTGAAGATCCAAGTTTTAATGCCGATCACACCGTATTGAGTGTGAGCCGAAGAAGTTGCGTAATCAATGTCAGCACGTAGAGTGTGTAGAGGCACACGGCCTTCACGGTACCACTCTGAACGTGCGATTTCAGCGCCGCCTAGACGACCGCTTACTTCCACTTTGATACCTTTAGCGCCTAGACGCATTGCGTTTTGTACCGCGCGCTTCATAGCACGACGGAACATAACACGACGCTCTAGCTGAGACGCGATGCTGTCACCAACAAGTTGCGCATCTAGTTCAGGCTTACGTACTTCAGCGATGTTAATTTGCGCTGGTACACCTGCGATTTTAGCTACAGCTGCGCGTAGCTTCTCTACGTCTTCACCTTTCTTACCGATAACAACGCCTGGACGAGCAGTGTGAATAGTCACACGGATGCTCTTAGCAGGACGCTCGATAACGATGCGTGATAGAGATGCTTTTTTCAGTTCACCAGTAAGGAACTGACGTACCTTGAAGTCGCCGTCTAGGTTGTCAGCGAAATCTTTGGTGTTAGCAAACCATGTAGCATTCCAAGGCTTAACGATGCCTAGACGAATACCATTTGGATGTACTTTTTGACCCATTGCTTACTCTCCTAGTCTCTAGCGATCTGCTACAACAACAGTGATGTGGCTTGAACGCTTCAAGATACGATCCGCACGACCTTTAGCACGAGGCATAATACGCTTCATGGTTGGGCCTTCATCTACAAAGATTTTTGCGACATTCAGATCGTCAATATCTGCACCTTCGTTGTGCTCCGCGTTAGCGATAGCAGACTCTAGAACTTTCTTAACTAGTTCAGCAGCTTTTTTGTTGCTGAAAGTTAGGATTTCTAGAGCTTGGTCAACAGATTTACCACGGATTTGATCCGCAACTAAGCGAGCTTTCTGAGGCGAAATGCGAGCAAAGTTATGTTTAGCAATTGCTTCCATTATCTACTCCTTAGCGCTTCTTAGCTTTCTTATCCGCAGCGTGACCGCGGTAAGTACGTGTTGGTGCGAATTCACCCAGTTTGTGACCGATCATTTCATCAGTTACAAATACTGGTACGTGCTGACGACCATTATGGACAGCGATGGTCAAACCGATCATCGTAGGGATGATCATTGAACGACGGGACCAAGTCTTAATAGGCTTTTTGTCTCCGCTTTCCACCGCTTTCTCTACCTTCTTCAGCAAGTGTAGGTCAATAAAAGGACCTTTCTTGAGAGAACGTGGCATGGCGATTCCTCTTTATATAGATTACTTGTTACGACGACGTACGATGTACTTGTCAGTGCGTTTGTTCTTACGAGTCTTGAAGCCTTTAGTTGGCATACCCCAAGGAGATACTGGATGACGGCCACCAGAAGTACGACCTTCACCACCACCGTGTGGGTGATCAACCGGGTTCATTACCACACCGCGAACGGTTGGACGAACACCGCGCCAGCGAGTAGCACCAGCTTTACCAAGTTCGCGTAGCATGTGCTCAGAGTTACCAACTTCACCGATCGTTGCACGACCTTCAGAAAGAACTTTGCGCATCTCGCCAGAACGTAGACGGATAGTTACGTACGTACCGTCGCGAGCGACGATTTGAGCGTAAGCACCAGCCGAACGAGCTAGCTGACCACCTTTACCAGGCTTAAGTTCAACGTTATGTACTGTTGAACCTACTGGGATGTTACGCATTGGTAGAGTGTTACCAGCTTTGATAGGTGCATCAACACCAGACTGAATAACATCACCAGCTACAACACCTTTAGGTGCTAGGATGTAGCGACGCTCACCGTCTTTGTAAAGAACTAGAGCAATGTTTGCGCTACGGTTTGGATCGTATTCAAGACGCTCAACTGTCGCTGGGATACCGTCTTTAGTACGTTTAAAGTCAATTACACGGTAGTGATGCTTGTGACCACCGCCGATGTGACGTACTGTGATACGACCGTTGTTGTTACGACCGCCATTCTTAGAGTTTTTCTCTAGAAGAGGTGCGTATGGCTTGCCCTTGTGTAGGTCAGCGTTAACAACTTTAACAACGTGACGACGACCAGGGGAAGTCGGCTTACATTTAACAATAGCCATTTTTAACTACTCCTGTTATTCCGCGCCGCCAACGAAGTCAAGATCTTGACCTTCTTTCAAAGTAACGTACGCTTTCTTAACGTCGCTGCGGCGACCTTGGCGTAGACCTTGACGTTTGGTCTTACCCTTAGTGATAAGAGTATTTACAGACTTAACTTCAACTTCAAATAGCTTTTCTACAGCTGCTTTGATCTCTTTTTTAGTTGCATCTTTCGCTACTTTGAAAACGATAGTGTTCGCTTTCTCAGCAGCCATAGTTGCTTTTTCAGAGATGTGCGGTGCACGTAGAACTTTTAGGATACGCTCTTCAGTGATCATGCTAGCATCTCCTCAACTTGTTTAACTGCTTCAGCAGTCATTACAACTTTGTCGAACGCGATTAGTGAAACTGGATCGATACCAGCTACATCACGTGCGTCAACTTTGTATAGGTTACGAGCCGCTAGGAATAGATTCTCATCTACTTCGCTAGTCACGATTAGAGCGTCAGTTAGCTCAAGCTCTTTAAGCTTAGCTACTAGCTCTTTAGTCTTTGGTGCTTCAACTGAGAAGTTATCAACAACGATTAGACGCTCTTGACGAACAAGCTCAGAAAGAATGCTCTTCATAGCACCGCGGTACATTTTCTTGTTTACTTTTTGGCTGTGATCTTGTGGTTTCGCAGCAAAAGTAACACCACCCGAACGCCAGATTGGGCTACGGATTGTACCAGCACGTGCACGGCCAGTACCTTTTTGACGCCATGGCTTAGCGCCACCGCCAGAAACTTCTGAACGTGTTTTTTGAGCACGAGTACCTTGACGAGCACCTGCTGCATATGCAACAACTACTTGGTGTACAAGAGCTTCGTTAAACTCACGTCCGAAAGTAGTTTCGGAAACAGTTAGTGCATCGGCACCTTTAACCATTAGTTCCATTACTTACTCCTGAGACGTTATGCTTTAACAGCTGGTTTAACGATCACGTTGCCGCCAGTTGCGCCTGGGACTGCACCTTTAATAAGAAGCAGGTTGCGCTCAGCGTCAACACGTACGATCTCTAGGTTTTGAGTCGTTACACGCTCTGCACCCATGTGACCTGCCATTTTCTTGCCTTTAAATACGCGACCTGGAGTCTGACATTGACCGATAGAACCAGGAGCACGGTGAGACAATGAGTTACCGTGTGTCATATCTTGAGTACGGAAGTTCCAACGCTTAACAGCGCCTTGGAAGCCTTTACCCTTAGATGTACCAGTAACGTCTACTTTCTTAGTTTCGTTGAACAGTTCAACCGTTAGTTCAGCACCAACTTCGAACTCTTCGCCGTTTTCTAAACGGAATTCCCAAAGACCGCGACCAGCTTCAACACCAGCTTTAGCAAAGTGACCTGCTTCAGCTTTGTTTACGCGGTTAGCTTTCTTTGATCCAGCAGTAACCTGGATTGCAGCGTAGCCGTCAGTTTCTTGAGTTTTCACTTGAGAAACGCGGTTTGCTTCAACTTCAACAACAGTTACTGGGATAGAAACGCCGTCTTCAGTAAATACGCGGGTCATGCCCACTTTACGACCGATTAGACCAATCATTCTTCTAATCTCCCTTAACCTAGGCTAATTTGAACGTCAACGCCCGCAGCAAGGTCTAGACGCATTAGAGCATCAACAGTTTTGTCTGTTGGCTCAACGATGTCGATTAGACGCTTGTGAGTACGGATTTCGTACTGGTCACGTGCTTTCTTGTTAACGTGTGGAGAGATAAGAACTGTGAAACGCTCTTTACGAGTTGGTAGTGGGATTGGACCACGAACCTGTGCGCCAGTGCGCTTAGCTGTTTCAACGATTTCCGCTGTAGAAGCGTCGATTAGTTTGTAATCGAAAGCTTTTAGGCGGATACGGATACGTTGGTTCTGCATGAGACAGAGCTCCAAAATTAGTAAATTACACAAACAATATCGCCACTCATACTCGTAAAGACGAGAGAATGCCGATTGATTTATGTGAAACCGTAGCATCCAAGATTAGGACGCATTGTCAGTTAATTTTCGATTAACTATCCCTATATGCCAAAGTCACCTTTGGGGATAGTTTTTCCGAAGAAAAGATAGCTAATTGTATTAACCGCGAACATAAGCTGAGTCTACATTACCTAACAAATCCTTGGATTTATTAGCTCCTCACCGCTCATTGGTTCACAACTGGCTTAACCAGTGCGCTGCATTATACAGATCACGCTTTGGGTTGCAAGCATTGAGTGAAAAATAATCGAGACTATTTTTAACTCACCGTTTTTAATGTAACCACTAGATACGCCATAAACAAAAAGGACGCCAAAGCGTCCTTTTCTTAAACTGTAATGGTAATAGCGTCTGCTATTATTTCTTACCGCTTGATAGTGCACCGAAACGCTTGTTGAAGCGATCAACACGGCCGCCTGTATCAACGATACGTTGCTTACCAGTGTAGAATGGGTGGCACTTGTCACATACGTCTAGGTGGATAGAATCTTTACCTAGAGTTGAGTTGAACTCAAAAGTGTTGCCGCAAGAACAAGTAGCAGTTACTGCTTTGTATTCTGGATGGATACCAGTTTTCATGGGATAACCTCAATAGTAGGCCGTGTCGCTATACGAGTCTAAGCCGCACACCACACGTAATTAATATTAAAAGTGCGATACCGCATCAGCTTAATGCCGAAGCCATATCTCAAGGCGCGATATAGTAATGAATCGCACTGATGGGATCAACTCATTTGGCAATTTTTTCGCCACTTTTTTAGTCAGTCTATTGCTTGCCGTCCGTTTGTGAGCCGATAACTCAGCTTTACTCGAATTTTCACCCCAATTTTAATAGACTCTAAGCTCCTTTCCTTCTTTATATTACAGCAGAACTTTATGCGTCCATCCATTGCCAGAGTGGCACTACCCGTTCCACTCGACAAACAGTTTGATTATGCCATCCCGGGACACCTGTTCCCGATCATTGGCGGGCGCGTATCCGTACCTTTTGGCCGTCAAACTCTGGTGGGTATTGTCACCGCGATGGTAAACCACTCAGATTTTCCTATAGCACAGCTCAAGCCAATAAAAGCCGTTCTGGATTCACAACCTATCTGGTCAGAAAAGCTGTACTCATTGCTGACATGGTGCAGCCAGTTTTATCAGTATCCACTCGGCGATACGCTGCACAATGCGATGCCAGCTGCACTTAGAAAAGGGAAACCGGCTGATTTCGCCACTTTACAGGAATGGCAAATCACCGAGTCGGGGAAAGATAAACTGATGCAAGGCCTTGACCGCCGTGCAGTAAAGCAACAAAAAGTGCTGCAAATTCTTGCCAACGGTGCTGTCCCTCATCAAGAGTTTGTAGAGCACGAGATCGCCTCTACGGTTCTGAAGTCTCTAGAAGAGAAAGGCTGGATTAAGCGAGTTGAGAAAAAGCCGACCATTTCAAAATGGCCTGAGCAGGTAGAGAACGATGTCGACAAACCAAAGCTTAATCATGAGCAAGCACTAGCCATTGCCAGTGTGAATAGCCAAACGGGTTTTGCCTGCTATTTATTAGAAGGCGTAACGGGCTCCGGTAAGACCGAAGTTTATCTGAATCTGATCAAACCCGTGTTAGAAAAAGGGCAACAAGCGTTAGTTTTGGTGCCAGAAATTGGCCTTACTCCGCAAACCATTAATCGCTTTAAGCATCGCTTCGACGTGCCTGTCGAGGTGATACATTCAGGTTTAAATGATACCGAGCGTTTAAACGCGTGGTTATCAGCTCGTGATAAAGCGGCGGGAATCATCATCGGGACTCGCTCTGCCCTACTTACACCGTTTGCTGAACTCGGCATTATTATTGTCGACGAAGAACACGACTCTTCTTACAAGCAACAGGATAGTTTGCGCTACCACGCTCGTGATGTTGCGGTTATGCGCGCACACAAAGAGCAAGTGCCAATTGTGCTGGGGTCTGCAACTCCGGCGCTAGAAACGCTGCATAATGCGTTATCGGGTAAGTACCATCACCTTACGTTAACTCAGCGTGCGGGCTCTGCAGTACCAACCACGAATAAAGTGCTCGACGTTAAAGGTCAATATTTAGAAAGTGGATTGTCTGCGCCACTGATCGCCGACATGCGCAAACACCTGAAAGCGGGCAACCAGGTGATGCTGTTTCTTAACCGCCGAGGTTTCTCCCCTGCCCTGATGTGCCACGAATGTGGTTGGATTGCAGAATGTAAGCGCTGTGATGCTTATTACACCTTCCATCAATACAGTAATGAAATACGCTGCCATCATTGTGGATCGCAGCAACCTGTGATTCATCAATGTCAGGGATGTGGCTCCACTCAATTGGTCACTGTCGGTGTCGGCACCGAGCAGTTAGAACATCAGTTAGCTCAACTCTTCCCAGAGTACAAAGCCATTCGTATCGACAGAGACAGCACCCGTCGTAAAGGCAGCTTAGAAGATGCCTTAGAATCGATTCGCAAAGGCGATTACCAGATTTTGATTGGTACACAGATGCTCGCCAAAGGGCATCATTTTCCGAACGTAACCCTGGTTGCACTATTGGATGTGGATGGCTCCCTATATAGCAGTGACTTTCGTGCTTCTGAACGCCTCGCGCAGCTGTTTATTCAAGTTGCCGGACGGGCTGGTCGTGCAAGTAAACCTGGTGAAGTAATTCTGCAAACTCACCACCCCGAGCACAGTTTGTTACAAGCACTGTTGCAAAAGGATTACCGTCACTTTGCCATAACCGCCTTAGAGGAGCGGAAATTAGCGCAACTTCCTCCCTACAGTTACCTGACTCTATTCAAAGCTGAGGCAAACCAAAGTGAAGTCGTCGAAGACTTCCTGCGTCAGGTGCGCTTTACTCTGGAGTCACACCCATTATTTGACGACACCTGTATGGTGCTTGGTCCGACGCCTTCCCCTCTGGCTAAGCGAGCAGGAAAATATCGCTGGCAACTTTTGCTGCAAACTCAACATCGTTCATTGATGCAAAAGTTATTAACCAGTGCAAAACCTGCTATTGAGTTGTTACCTAATGCCAAGAAAGTGCGTTGGAATTTAGATATAGAACCACAGGACCTGAGCTAGCAAACGTTTAACTATGTAATGAATTACCTTTTAATGTGATAAGAATCACGTTGTCATTGTGGATTTTGTTAAACAGACCGTAACTTTCGCGATAGAAATGAATAGACTATCCCAATTAGCAAAGTCTCAAGTGCTTTGCAGAAAATGATTTTAAATGAACACTATAGCAATTCCCCAAATTTGAAGTGTTGTTCTGGAAATAAACACGTACTTTGCTCGACAAACAAACACCAATAATGTGACGGTAAAGTGCGAATTTATCTGTACTCAATGACAGTAATTTCACTACAGGGAATAACGTCATCTTGGCGAACAATTTGAGAGGTTAAAAAACTATGGCGACAATGAAGGATGTTGCCCAGCTTGCGGGAGTATCTACCGCGACGGTATCTCGAGCATTAATGAACCCGGAGAAAGTCTCCTCTTCAACCAGAAAAAGAGTTGAAGACGCGGTACTCGAAGCAGGTTACTCACCAAATTCATTAGCGCGTAATTTACGACGAAACGAGTCGAAGACCATTGTTACGATCGTTCCTGACATCTGCGACCCTTACTTTTCCGAAATCATACGTGGAATCGAAGATGCCGCGATGGAACACGGCTATCTCGTTTTATTGGGAGACAGCGGCCAGCAGAAGAAACGCGAAAGTTCATTCGTAAACCTAGTATTTACCAAACAAGCAGACGGGATGCTGCTGCTAGGTACTGACTTACCGTTTGATGTGAGTAAACCCGAGCAGAAAAACCTGCCACCAATGGTCATGGCGTGTGAATTTGCACCGGAGTTGGAGCTACCAACCGTTCATATCGATAACCTGACTTCTGCGTTTGAGGCGGTAAATTATCTGACTCAGCTTGGCCATAAACGTATTGCGCAAATTTCAGGTCCCGATACGGCGGTATTATGCCAATTCCGTCAACAAGGCTACCAACAAGCGCTGCGTCGTGCCGGAATCAATAGAGATCCACAATACAGTATTGTCACCGAGTTCTCTTTTGACGGCGGTGCAAAAGCCGTACGTAAGCTACTGGAGCTAGCTGAGCCACCAACAGCGATTTTCTGTCACTGTGACACGATGGCAATCGGCGCCATTCAAGAAGCGAAAAAGCTCGGCTTCCGTGTACCACAAGATCTATCGGTAGTAGGTTTTGATGACATCAATTTCGCACAGTACAGTGATCCACCGTTAACGACCATCTCTCAGCCTCGCTACGAGATTGGCCGACAAGCAATGCTAATGATGTTAGAGCTTTTAAAAGGCCACGACGTACATTCCGGCTCTCGTCTTCTGGAGACGAACCTGATTATACGCGGCAGTGCTGCGCCCCCTCAACGAGCGTAAGTTTTTTCTCATCAATTTTAGTTAAGTCACTGTCGATTGAAAGCAGCACTCATTTGGTGCTGCTTTTTTGTATGTTCCTATCAAGATTAGAGAAACAGGGTGTTTTCTCGACTCGTTCTGGATTAACATATTTGCAAGAATTCTTGATCACCAGAAATGACCGTGGCAAACAAAGATTATGTGAGAAGGGGGCGTGGTACCCCAAAAAAGTCGACAAAAAAACAACCTTCAAGAAAGAAGCCTTGGCGTAGTGGTCTACTGGCAATCGTGTTAGTAGGTGGTTTTGGCTATGGGCTGTACTTGCTAAACAATGATCCAGAGCCTCAGCCACAGGTGGTGCAGCAGTCAACGGCTCCAGTCAGCAAACCTAAGGCAAAGACAGATTTACCTCCCCCACCCGAAGAGAAATGGGAATATGTGGAATCTCTCCCCAATCGCGAAGTCGAAGTGGTCGCCAAAGAGATCCAAGTCTCGAAAATCCCTTACATCATGCAGTGCGGGGCTTATAAAACCCAAGCACAGGCTGAAGAACGCAAGCTAGCCATCGCTTTTCAGGGCTTAACGAGCAAGATTGTTAAAAAAGAAGGCAGCTCCTGGTATCGAATTATTCTAGGCCCATACAAATTTAAGCGCAATGCAGAAAAAGATCGCCATAAATTGCAACGCGCTAAAATCGAGCCGTGTGCCATTTGGAAAGAGAATTACTAAACATAGAGGGCCTAGCCTCCTAGCTAGGTCCTTTATGTATTTTTCAGACTATCGAATACAAAGCATGAGAACAACGACACCGTCATTCCGAGGAGCCCCAGCGACATCAGGAATCTACTAACAGCAACTATGTCAATCGAAGCGAGCACTTTTCACATCAGTTCACTCGGGAAGTAGATCCTGAATCACGCTCCTTCGTCGCTGTTCAGGATGACGAGAATTTAGGTCCACTGCATTCCAAGCCGTCATTCCGAGGAGCCAGAGCGACATCTGGAATCCACTCACAGCAACAATGTCAACCGAAGCGAATACCTTAAACATCATCACACTCGGGAAGTAGATCCTGAACCACGCTCCTTTGCCACTATTTAGGACGACGGGCTTAACTTTCTACTTTAATTTCCCCCTTGAATCCCCTTTCCCCCTCCCCCATATACAGTATTACTTCCAAAGAGAAATAATTAAGAGGTCGACTGTGACTACCATTGTATCTGTACGTCGAAATAATAAAGTCGTCATCGCGGGTGATGGCCAAGTATCTCTAGGCAATACCGTAATGAAAGGTAACGCGCGCAAAGTTCGCCGCCTATACAACAACAAAGTACTGGCAGGTTTTGCTGGCGGTACCGCGGATGCCTTCACCCTTTTTGAGCGCTTCGAAAGCAAACTGCAAATGCACCAAGGCCACTTGACCAAAGCAGCGGTAGAACTGGCAAAAGACTGGCGCAGTGATCGTGCGCTTCGTAAGCTGGAAGCACTGCTTGCAGTTGCAGACGAAACCGCATCTTTAATCATCACGGGTAATGGTGATGTAGTACAGCCTGAAAATGACTTGATAGCGATCGGCTCTGGTGGTGCATACGCGCAGGCCGCAGCAACGGCATTGTTAGAAAACACAGACCTTGATGCGCGTGAAATCGCGGAAAAAGCCCTGAACATTGCGGGTGACATTTGTGTTTTCACCAACCACAATCACACAGTAGAAGAGCTAGAATCAACTGCAGAACTGGCAACACCAGCTGAGTAATCGTAACGAAGTAAGGAAAGAATATGTCTGAAATGACCCCTCGCGAAATCGTTCATGAACTGAACCGCCATATCATTGGTCAAGACAAAGCAAAACGTTCGGTTGCGATTGCGCTTCGTAACCGCTGGCGTCGTATGCAACTTGAAGAAAGCCTGCGTGTCGAAGTGACACCAAAAAACATCCTGATGATCGGTCCAACCGGTGTTGGTAAAACTGAAATCGCTCGTCGCCTTGCTAAGCTAGCCAATGCGCCGTTCATTAAAGTAGAAGCGACCAAATTCACCGAAGTGGGTTACGTTGGTAAAGAAGTGGAAACTATCATCCGTGATCTTACCGATGTTGCCGTGAAGCTCACTCATCAACAAGAGATGGAAAAAGTGAAATTCCGCGCTGAAGAGCAAGCAGAAGAGCGTGTTCTGGATGCACTATTGCCACCAGCGCGAGATAGCTGGGGACAAGCAGAACAGAGCGAAGATTCCTCTCATACTCGTCAAATCTTCCGCAAAAAACTACGTGAAGGTCAGCTAGACGATAAAGAGATTGAAATCGATGTCGCTGCGCCGCAAATGGGTGTGGAAATCATGGCACCTCCTGGTATGGAAGAGATGACCAACCAGCTGCAAGGTATGTTCCAGAACCTGGCGGGCGATACCAAGAAGAAGCGCAAGCTAAAAATTAAAGACGCGATGAAAGCCCTTGCCGAGGAAGAAGCAGCGAAGCTTGTGAATCAGGAAGAACTAAAAGAAGCCGCGATTTACAACGTTGAAAACAACGGCATCGTCTTCATCGATGAGATCGACAAGATCTGTAAGCGTGGTGAAAGCTCTGGCCCAGATGTCTCACGTGAAGGTGTTCAGCGTGACCTGCTACCATTGATTGAAGGTAGCACGGTTTCAACCAAACACGGCATGGTAAAAACAGATCACATCTTGTTTGTGGCTTCTGGCGCTTTCCAGGTCGCGAAGCCTTCTGATCTTATCCCTGAACTGCAAGGCCGTCTGCCAATTCGTGTTGAACTTGAAGCACTAAGCAGTAACGACTTCAAGCGTATTCTGACTGAACCAAAAGCGTCATTGACTGAGCAATACATCGCGTTGATGAAGACAGAGGACGTAGACATTGAATTTACTGAAGACGGTATTACGCGAATTGCTGAAGCCGCGTGGACAGTAAATGAAACCACCGAAAACATCGGAGCTCGTCGTCTGCATACCGTTATGGAGCGTCTAATGGATGAGATTTCTTACGACGCCGCTGAGCAATCTGGTGCTAAGTTTGTGATTGATGCAGCCTATGTGCAAGCGCGTCTTGGCGATACGATTGAAGATGAAGATCTAAGCCGCTTTATTCTTTAAGTGTGAGGGTCCTAGAGCCTAGGTTCTAGGACCCTAGTTGTCATTCTTGAACGTAAGCTCAAACCTTGAGTTCCCTTTAAGCCGTCATCCCGAGGAGCCTTAGCGACATCAGGAATCTACTGACAACCAATGTATCATCGTCACTGGCGTCTTAAACACCATCGTTTACGTTTACCACACAGCCAATCACATCTAGGGTCCAGAACCTAGGAGCTTCTAGTCTTCCCAACTCTCATTGACTTGCTTTAGGTCAATAGCGCATCTGCTTCTTTATGCTTATACTGGACAAATCGGTTACTAGCACGAAATATCCATGAAACAATCTCTACAGATCTGGCTCGACGCCGCTCGTCCCAAAACATTACCACTGGCCTTAGTCTCTATTCTAACCGGTAGTGTGCTCGCGTATGCAGCGGGTCAATTCTCAATGCCTATCTCCTTAATGGCTTTCGTCACGGCAACACTGCTGCAGATCCTTTCCAATCTGGCCAACGATTATGGAGACGCGGTAAAAGGAACCGACAATGAAAAACGCCTTGGTCCACTGCGCGCATTACAATCTGGAGCCGTAACCACAAAACAAATGAAACAGGCAATTGGCTTCAACATCGTGCTCACTATCATTTCCGGTCTGATCTTAGTGTTTTACTCATTGAGCTCTCTGGAAAGCATTCTCACCTTCATCGGACTAGGTATTCTTGCCATCCTCGCTGCAATTGCCTACACCATGGGCAGTAAACCCTACGGCTATGTTGGACTCGGTGATATTTCTGTGTTTCTATTTTTTGGCTTGCTTGGCGTATCCGGTACTTACTTCCTTCATACCGGGCATGTCGATACCACTCTATTCTTACCCGCTTTAGGTTGTGGCTTACTTGCTGTTGCAGTGCTGAACATCAATAACATGCGCGATATTGAAAATGACCGAGAGTGTGGAAAACGTACTGTCGCGGTTCGCTTAGGCCAACACAAATCGAAGCAGTACCACTTCATCTTGTTGGGAGGCGCAATACTCGCTTTCGCCGTTTACCTGCTCATTCAGGACAAACCGGTCTGGATCAGTCTGCCATTCTTATTGAGTATTTACTTTGTCGCTCACCATGGCAAGGCCGTTTGGGAAACCGAAAAGCCCGCACAGATCGCACCGATGATGCCCGTCATCGTAAAATGCTCGCTGGTCACTAACGTTTTGTTTGCAACAATTGTGGTAGCTCAAACTCTGGTAAGTTAAAAAAGGATTGTCATTGCATTGACTTAATGCCCAGATATACTCAAAGACAACCAGTTTCTGTTTAGAAAGGTACGCTATGGAATACAATACCTCAGCACTCTGTGATATCTACCTCGAGCAGGTAGATGTGGTTGAACCAATGTTCAGTAATTTTGGCGGTCGCGCTTCCTTTGCCGGACAAATCACCACCATCAAGTGTTTTGAAGACAATTCGCTTATTCGCGAAACGTTAGAGCAAGATGGCCTGGGACGCGTGTTGCTCATTGACGGAGGTGGTTCCTTACGCAAAGCCCTTGTAGACGCAGAAATTGCAGCCATCGCTGAAGAAAACGAATGGGAAGGCATTGTCGTATACGGCTGTGTTCGTGAGGTTGATGAACTGGAAGATATGAATCTGGGTATTCAGGCTCTGGCTTCTATTCCTGTTGGTGCCGCCAGCCAGAGCATTGGTGAGTTCGATATCCCTGTGAACTTTGGTGGTGTTAGCTTTCTACCAGAAGACTACATTTACGCGGACAGCACTGGCATTATTCTGTCTCCAGAACCGCTCAATATCGATCTAGAGCTGGATGAGGAAGTTGAGGAAGAAGAGTTAGAGGAACAAGATCCTAGGCTTTAGCGCTTTTCCCCACACCAAATACACAAACACCCGCTTATCGCGGGTGTTTTCAATTCTGGACAGAAAGTCGGGATTACTCCACCTCTTCCATTTTGCCAAGCAGTGCACGAATGCGCTCTTGCCACTGCGCGTGCTCTTGCTGAGCTTGCTGAGCTTTTTGCTCAAGCTCTTCACGTTGAGAGCGAAGATCGTTTGCTTCTGCTTCTAATTTTTCTTTATCACCTTTCAGCTCTTCAACTTCCATTTGAAGAAGAGTGATTGTGTCAACTGCAGTTTGAATTTTAGATTCTAGTTGTGCTAGTACTTCAAAAGACATCTTGGCCTACCTATGTTGTTCCGTTGGGATGATGCACGCGACAGGCATGCACCTTACCTATATAAGGTTTATTCTACTCAGCGTTGCGACGAGAAACACTCACTATATTCGATATTCTGCATCATTCGGTTAAAAAACCGGCGCAATCTCACTAAATAGTGACTTTTCTGATCACCGAAGCATTTTTGAGCAAGATATTTGCCTCTCGCCACGAGAAAAACTCACTCAGTATTGATCAAATTCAACTTAACCAAAGTAAAAGCCCGGCAAAAACGCAAACGTTTCACTACCGTTATGGTAAAATCGGCGCGCAAATTCTTCTTCCCTTTTGCTTATTTGGAGACATCATGAAACGTGATTTAGCAATGGCATTTTCTCGTGTTACTGAAGGTGCAGCACTGGCTGGTTACAAATGGCTTGGTCGCGGCGATAAAAACGCAGCAGACGGTGCAGCCGTTGAGGTTATGCGCACACTACTGAACAAAACAGAGATCAGCGGTGAAATTGTCATTGGCGAAGGTGAAATTGATGATGCGCCGATGCTGTACATCGGTGAACAAGTGGGTATTGGTGGAGATGAAGTCGATATTGCGGTCGATCCAATCGAAGGCACACGTATGACGGCCATGGGGCAATCAAATGCTTTAGCGGTTCTCGCGGCCGGTGAAAAAGGCAGCTTCCTCAAAGCACCTGATATGTACATGGAAAAATTGGTGGTTGGCCCAGGTGCAAAAGGCGTTATCGATTTAGAAAAGCCATTAAAAGAAAACCTAGAAAACATCGCCAATGCGCTAAACAAAACTCTAGACACTTTAGTAGTGATCACACTGGCTAAGCCTCGTCACGACAAGGTGATCGCAGAAATGCAAGCAATGGGCGTGCGTGTATTCGCTGTGCCAGATGGGGATGTTGCAGCTTCAATCCTGACTTGTATGCCAGACAGCGAAGTGGACGTGATGTACTGCATCGGTGGCGCACCTGAGGGCGTTGTTTCTGCTGCTGTTATTCGCGCTCTAGACGGTGACATGCATGGCCGCCTGCTTCCTCGTCATGAGGTGAAAGGCAATACCGAAGAAAACCGCATCTACGGCGTTGCAGAGCTAAAACGTTGTGAAGAGATGGGTGTGAAAGCAAACGTCGTGTTGAAAATGGAAGACATGGCATGCAGCGACAACGTGGTTTTCTCCGCAACGGGTATCACCAAAGGTGATCTGTTAGAAGGTATTACTCGCCAAGGCAATATCGCGACAACCGAAACGCTACTTATTCGTGGTCGCTGCCGTACTATCCGCCGCATCAAGTCGATCCATTACTTAGAGCGTAAAGATCAAGAAGTGCGCGATATTATCCTTTAATAAGTATTAGGGATTCTGGGGCCTGATTAAACGGCCCTAGAATCTCGCTTCTCTCGCCAAAACTAAGTCAACACTTTTCTTTATAAAACCTATCGCGCATAATATGTACTGACATATAAATGGTGGGAATATGAAGACCGTAGATAGGATATTGCAAATCGTTAAGCGTGACGGCTCTGTCACAGCAAAACAACTCTCTTCTGAACTTGGAATGACAACCATGGGTGCACGCCAGCACCTGCAAGGCTTAGAAGACGATGGCATCCTGTCTATTTACGATGTAAAAGTCAAAGTCGGTCGCCCGACCCGACATTGGGCTCTCACCCAAAAAGGCCATGAGCAGTTTGCGGATCGCCATGGTGAACTCACCGTTCAATTCATTGAAGCCGTCGAGCATATTTTCGGTAAAGACGGATTGGAGAAAGTGACCTCCGAGCGCGAAAAACTCACGTTACAAAACTATCGTCAACATCTTGAACAATGTGACACGCTGGAAAGCAAATTGAAAACACTCGTCTCATTAAGAGAGCAAGAAGGCTACATGGCCGAACTGGATCAAGACGAGCACGGTTTTATCCTAATTGAGAATCACTGCCCTATTTGCAAAGCTGCGACGCGTTGCCCTAGTCTGTGCCAATCAGAGTTGAGTGTGTTCCAGGCTCTACTTGGTGATCACACTCGAGTGGAACGCACAGAGCATATCATTAGCGGCCAGCGACGCTGTGTATACCGTATTCAAGCGTAAACAACTACCGACAATGCACTCGCTTCACCCAAGCCCTTAAATATCAAGTATTCTCTTATATCTGAGACGACAGAATAATTTCGCCGTTCTCCTCCTCTCCGTGATGTACGCTTTTAATATCGAAGCGTAACGATCCTGATGGATTAGGAGACAAACGATGGCCAATCTGCGCACTCACAAACCACAATCTCTGCCTTCTTTCGACGAACTGATGAAAATGGCACAGGATGATCCGGAAGCTTTTGAGCAATTTCGCCAAGATAAGGCGCGCGAGATGATTGAAGGAGCATCGGAAAACATGCAACCAAGGTTGTGGGCGCAGCAAAGTCACATCGACAGAGTGATCAACAACTGCAAAAACCCAAACCATACCAACGTGGTCTTAATGAATGAGTTGCAAAAGCAGCTGATGAAATTTAGAGATGCGTTGCAAGGTGAGTCACTACCTGAAAAGACACATAATGTGGTTCAGTTCAGGTCGCTGAGGAACAATGACGATTATTGTTGATAGCAGGTATACAGGTCGGTGAAGTCAGGATTAAACTTTCGGATCAATTCAAGCTTCCACTCCCGCCTCCATTGTTTCAGTTGCTTTTCTCTAGCAATGGCATGAGTCATATCTTCAAAGAATTCAGCATGGACAAGCTTATGAACTTTGTATCGTTTGGTGAACCCTTCCACTACATCATTCTTGTGCTGCCATATTCTTTGAGGTAAGCGGCTAGTTACCCCAACATAAATCACGGAGTTAGTGTTTGAAGTTAAGATATAAACACAAGGCTTCTTTTCCAAAATCATTCCTGTAACTCCGTCATTCCGAGGAGCCTAAGCGACATCAGGAATCTTTTATAGCAAGTACGTTGCTGAGATTTACCCTTCAACATCAGCACACTCAAATAGTAGATTCTGAATCACGCTCGTTCCTCGCTGTTCAGAATGACGATATCTTTCCGTCTATATACCCTCTTGAGGCCGTCATTCCGAGGAGCCTAGGCGACATCAGGAATCTTTTATAGCAAGTACGTTGCTGAGATTTACCCTTCAACATCAGCACACTCAAATAGTAGATTCTGAATCACGCTCGTTCCTCGCTGTTCAGAATGACAAGTAGTGGCACGATAATACACTTTCTAATCAATGTTGGACTAAATTAGTTCTACTCTACCGGATCAGGGCCGTACTTATTGGGGCCTGTTGTTCCTTTCAGAAAGCCGCATTCAACTAAAATCCATACGCCACAAATTAAAGAAATCGACGCGATAAACAGTTGTGGTGTGGCAGTTTCTTGTGAAACCGGACTCGTCATTGGTGTGGTAAGTCGGCCAAAAACCAAAGGGATATTCAGGGCTAGCCAATAAATCGATTTATCACGGTCGTGCCAACGCTTAGTCGTAATCGCAAGATCAGGAATAAGCAAAACTAAGAGAAAAATAGGCAACAGAAGGTGGGAAAGAGCAGGAAATAGCTTACTAATACCCACGCCAAAACCCAGAATGGAGACGTAATAAATGATGTTCCAAATCCAAAA
The DNA here is from genome assembly GCF_963675395.1 of uncultured Vibrio sp. NCBI lineage: Bacteria > Pseudomonadati > Pseudomonadota > Gammaproteobacteria > Vibrionales > Vibrionaceae > Vibrio > uncultured Vibrio sp. The sequence goes on from NZ_OY776223.1 coordinate 1,592,844, forward strand.
GGTTTTACGCCCTATTCGTCCTTTAAAAGAAAATAATAGCTCTTTAGTCAGCATTCACAATTACCCCAACATCAAAACTCTAGATTAGCCGAGCCCGTTTAATTTAGAAAGGAACAACGTAAAATTAAGGCTAGAAATACAACCCCTTGTTACCAATTCACCACTTTTTGGAAGCATTCCACATCCATATCACGAATGTTTACCGTTAAGCTGTGGACATGGCTGGCTTGGTCCTGAAGTACAGTCATTAAGTCACGTGATAGCGCGCGTTTTTGTTCTGACGTTCTCCCTGCCAGTAACTCAAAGTTTACATGGATAAAATCCAGACTGTCGCCTTCTTCACCTATTAGCCAGTTATGACAGCGGAGTGTTCTTGACTTCACTGATGCCAATTCAAAAAGCCCGCAATCCAAGGCTGCTCTATGTAAGTCTTCCAGCAAACCTTGAACGTTGACGCGCTCTTCCACTGAGTTCGAATACTCTAAAACCAAATTTGGCATTTTGATTCCTTTCTACAAGATTAAAATCCAGTGCGTAGTAATACCAATCCAAGCGGCAATTTCCGAGGAATGAACTATCATTCTGTCTACGTGATCACCAATCGATTGCTTTTGATAGAACTGACAGAAACAAGTGCTACGCTGACCAGATAAACAAAGGCGTACAAGACATGATACCAATCATGATCTGTGCAAAATATTCTGTTATATTCTTTCGTAGATTTTTTACATTAATCATTAATAGATAATACGGAGATATTCCTATGCGTCGTCCTGTAGTGATGGGTAACTGGAAACTAAACGGCAGCAAAGCAATGGTAACTGAGCTGCTAACTGGTCTTAACGCTGAGCTTGAAGGTGTTGAAGGTGTTGACGTAGCAGTAGCTCCACCAGCACTTTACATCGATCTAGCAGAGCGTGTAATCGCAGAAGGCGGTAACAAGATCATCCTAGGTGCGCAAAACACTGACCTAAACAACAGCGGTGCTTTCACTGGCGACATGTCTCCAGAAATGCTGAAAGACTTCGGTGCTACTCACATCATCATCGGCCACTCTGAGCGTCGTGACTACCACAATGAATCAGATGAGTTCGTTGCTAAGAAATTCGCTTTCCTAAAAGAAAACGGCCTAACTCCTGTTTTCTGTATCGGTGAATCTGAAGCACAAAACGAAGCTGGCGAAACTGAAGCAGTATGTGCACGTCAAATCAACGCAGTGATCGACGCTTACGGCGTTGAAGCTCTAAACGGCGCGATCATCGCTTACGAACCAATCTGGGCTATCGGTACTGGTAAAGCAGCAACAGCTGAAGATGCACAACGCATCCACGCTTCTATCCGTGCACTAATCGCAGCGAAAGACGAAGCCGTTGCTGAGCAAGTAATCATTCAATACGGCGGCTCTGTTAAACCAGAAAACGCAGAAGCATACTTCTCACAACCTGACATCGATGGTGCTCTAGTTGGTGGTGCATCTCTAGATGCTAAGAGCTTCGCAGCAATCGCTAAAGCAGCGGCAGCAGCAAAAGCGTAATCTTGTTTGATACCAATCGTATTAAATATACAAAGGGATGCACCATGCATCCCTTTTTCTAATCAGAAATAAAGTTCTACCTCTTACCCGAAGGGAAATATCCAAAACCCCATCAAAAACAACACCTCTCTCGCATTTCAGTACTTTTCCAACTTATTACATCTAATCTACTGAGTCAGAAGCCTTACTCTTTTCATTGCCCGCTCGCCTATTCTGAATAGATAAGGATAATTATAGACATGACGACACCAATCTCAGACATCGCCAGTGTTATCCACCATGGCGGAAAGCATACCGTTACTGGCTCCTGTCATGAGCTTAAGCTAACCAATGGCAGCATTTTGATTGATTGTGGGCTGTTTCAAGGCAAGGATCTCAGCTTTGGTGGACGTGACGCTTCACTTAACATTGAGTTTTCTATCGAACAGGTAAAGGCTCTTATCCTAACTCACTCTCATATTGATCATATTGGCCGATTGCCATGGTTACTGACTGCTGGATTTAGAGGGCCAATATACTGCACTCAAGCGACTGCGGAACTCACTCCCTTAATGCTTGAAGATGGTCTGAAATTACAACTCGGTTTAAATTATCACCAGCGACAACAAGTACTAAATATCATCAAGAAGCAGCTCAAACCTTGCGATTATCAACAGTGGGTAGAGCTCCCTGATCTCGCAGACGTCCTCTTTCAACCTGCAGGACATATACTGGGCTCTGCGTATGTGGAGTTCAGACTACCCAATGATGAGGTTGTTGTTTTCTCTGGTGACTTAGGGCCGTCGAATACGCCACTTTTACCCGACCCGCAACCTCCAAAGCGTGCTGATTACCTATTTTTAGAATCCACCTACGGCGATAAACACCATGAGGACATCGCGACACGCACAATGCGTTTAAACAACATCATAGAGCATGCATTAAAAGATGGTGGTGTGATTCTGATACCTGCTTTTAGTGTCGGTCGAACACAGGAACTGCTATTTGATCTTGAGCAACTGATAAACCAGCAGAATCTGGCATCTTCATTACCGATCATCCTGGACTCTCCTCTCGCCAAGGAAGTAACGAAAACCTATCGCCGCTTCAAAACGCTGTGGGGTCAAGAAGCTAAACAAAGACTAGAGAATCAACGTCACCCACTCGCGTTCGATCAGTGTATTACGGTTGAGAATCACACCGAACATAAAGCTTTGGTCAACCGACTCGCTTCAACCGATGAACCAGCCGTCGTTGTGGCCGCTTCTGGTATGTGTGAAGGCGGCAGAATCGTGAACTATTTAAAAGCACTGCTTCCTGATGTAAAAAATGATGTGCTATTCGCTGGCTATCAAGCTCAAGGCACGTTAGGTGAGGCAATACAGGCGGGGAACTCGACCGTTGAGATAGATACTCAAGAAATCCAAGTGAACGCTAAGGTTCATACCATTTCTGGTTATTCCGCTCATGCGGATAAAAGTGATTTATTGAAGTTTATTACTGGTATTCCAACGGCGCCAAAAGCCGTTCATTTGATTCATGGAGAAGAAGAGGCCCAGCAAGCATTAGGGAAGGAGTTAGAGAAGAAAGGATTTAAGGTGGTTTATTGATGAAAAGATTCTGAATCACGCTCCTTCGTCGCTGTCCAGAATGACGATACTTTGAGGCTTAACACTCTCTCTACAAGACCGTCATTCCGAGGAGCCGAAGCGACATCAGGAATCTACTGACGTCGCTCACTTAGTTAATCATGTAGCCTAATTAAGCCACTTTCACCTCAGACACTTCTTCGACCTGATTTTTAGACGGCTTATTGTAGATATTCTCGAAGCAGTAGTTTGTCGCTTCAATATAACCTTCTACACTGCCGCAATCGAAACGCTGGCCTTTAAATTTGTACGCCAATACGCAGCCGTTTTGTGCTTGCTGCATCAGAGCATCAGTGATTTGAATTTCACCACCTTTGCCTGGCTCTGTATTTTCGATCAACTCAAAGATATCGGGAGTCAGAATGTAGCGGCCAATGATCGCTAAGTTGCTCGGTGCAGTACCTGCCTCTGGCTTTTCAACCATATTATCGATACGGAAGATGTCTTCTTTGATCATCTCACCGGCAATCACACCATATTTGTGCGTTTCTGATTCTGGTACTTCTTGCACCGCAACAATCGAGCAGCGAAACTGCTTGTATAACTCGACCATTTGCGCCAGCACACCTTTGTCTTCATTAACGCAAAGGTCATCAGCCAATACCACAGCAAATGGTTCATCTCCCACTAGTTCTCGGCCCGTCAGAATAGCATGACCTAAGCCTTTCATTTCACTCTGACGAATATAAGTGTAGCTCGCTGAATCAATCAAACTGCGGATATCATCTAACAACACTTCTTTACTGCTGCCGCTGATTTGGTGCTCTAATTCGTAGTTTTTATCGAAGTGATCCATAAGCGAGTGCTTACCACGACCTGTGACAATACACATGCCATCCATACCTGCTTCTATCGCTTCTTCGACGCCATATTCGATGAGTGGTTTGTTTACCACTGGCATCATTTCTTTCGGCATGGACTTAGTCGCAGGCAAGAAACGCGTACCGTAACCTGCTGCTGGGAATAGACATTTTTTTATCATTTTAATTACCAACTGAAAAAAGGGCTCCGTACCAGGAGCCCTTACGTTAAACAAATTTGAATTTAATCACTTCCAAAAAGATCACGCGTATAAACTTTATCAGCGACGTCCGCTAGCTCTTCCACCATACGGTTGGAAACGATCACGTCAGCAGTTTGCTTAAACTCGTTCAAGTCTTTCACTACACGAGAATTGAAGAACTCCTCTTCCTGAAGAACTGGCTCGTACACCACGACATCAATACCTTTTGCTTTGATGCGCTTCATAATGCCTTGAATAGAAGAGGCACGGAAGTTATCAGACCCCGCCTTCATGATCAGACGGTAAACACCAACTACCTTTGGCTGACGCTTGATGATCGAATCTGCAACAAAATCTTTGCGCGTACGGTTTGCATCTACAATCGCACCAATAATGTTGTTTGGTACATCTTGATAGTTCGCCAGAAGCTGTTTGGTATCTTTTGGCAAACAGTAACCACCATAGCCAAAGGATGGATTATTGTAATGATTGCCAATGCGAGGGTCTAAGCCTACTCCCTCGATAATTTGACGCGCGTCTAAGCCATGCGCTTCCGCATACGAATCAAGCTCATTAAAATACGCAACACGCATTGCCAGGTAGGTATTGGAAAACAGCTTAACGGCTTCTGCTTCGGTTGAGTCGGTAAACAGTACTTGAATATCTTCCTTTACCGCACCCTCAACTAATAAACCAGCGAAGGTTTCGGCACGCTCACTGCGCTCACCAACAATAATACGAGATGGATGAAGGTTATCGTAAAGCGCTTTCCCTTCACGCAGGAACTCTGGTGAAAAAATAACGTTTTCACAGCCCAGTTCTTGCTTAATACGCGCAGTATAACCAACAGGTACTGTCGACTTGATAACCATGACGGCATCCGGATTAATAGACATGACATCTTTGATCACAGCTTCTACCGAAGAGGTGTTAAAGTAGTTCGTCGTTGGGTCATAATCGGTTGGTGTAGCAATAACAACATACTTGGCTTCGCGATATGCGAACTCTTTGTCTGTTGTGGCGGCAAAGTTTAACTGCTTGTTTTTGAGGAAATCTTCAATCTCCGTATCCACGATTGGAGATTGCTTATTGTTTAATAACTCGACCTTTTCTGAAATAATATCCAACGCCACAACGTCATGGTTCTGCGCTAGTAACATGGCGTTAGAAAGCCCTACATAGCCGGTACCTGCAACTGCTATTTTCATTAATAAATCCTTGGTTTCTTTTTACCTGAGAATATCAAAATTTGAATAAGGGGACTAGTTTGAAATCCCCAACAGATCGCCGCACAGAAAAAATTAACTTTGTTAAAAAAAAACCAATATCCCGTCAATTTTTCTTTAGACCCATTCATATTTGAAGTAAAATTGTTCAGTTACATCAAAAAAACAAAACTATTAAACAAACGTTGGCTAAATCATGTTATTTGAATTAATCAGTATATTCTTTTCTTCATGTATCACCCTGTTCTTTATGCGAAAACTCGCCAAAAGAATCGGCTTGGTAGATAAACCGAATAAAAGAAAGCTCCACAGTGGTGCAATCCCCTTGGTGGGTGGCATTTCCATTTGTTTGGTTTTAGCACAATACTTAGTGTTTAGACCTGAAGCTATACAACATAGCTGGCTTTACGTCGCTTGTATTGCTGTGCTTACTTTAATTGGCGCAATAGACGACAAAGTAGACTTAAGCGTTAAAATCCGGATGGGAGTGCAGGCAGCCCTCTCCATTATTATGATGCAAATACATGGCACGGAACTGCACAGCTTAGGCAATATGTTTGGCTTTGGCGATATGTATTTAGGGATGTTAAGCCCTGTCATTACTATACTTGCCGTTATCGGTGCCATTAACGCCTTTAATATGGTGGATGGTATTGATGGCCTACTAGGTGGACTATCGATTGTGTCTTTAGGTTCAATAGCCCTTCTATTGCATACAAATAGCCACTACACCTTAGCCTATTTCTGCTTGGTAATTATTGTAGCCATGTTGCCTTATATTATGATGAACCTCGGTATTTTAGGCCGTACACGCAAAGTCTTTATGGGTGACGCCGGGAGCATGTTACTTGGCTTCACTATAATTTGGCTGTTACTCTCAGCCAGCCAAACTAGCTCTGAGCCATTCATCCGCCCTGTCACAGCTTTATGGCTAATCGGCTTGCCACTAATGGATATGGTTGCGATTATGGTTCGCCGCGTTCGCCGCGGAGATTCACCATTCAAACCCGACCGAGAGCACCTTCACCATATATTCCAGCGCATTGGTTTTAGCTCACACCAAACTCTTTTTGCGATTTGTTTGCTGGCCTCTATTTTTGCCTTGTTTGGTATTTATGGCGAGTTTATGAATATTAGCGAGCCAGTTATGTTCTATTCCTTTATCGTTATATTTACTATTTACTTCTCTACCCTGGCGTACATTTGGCGTATTACGAGTTGGGTACGCCGTATGATGGGGAAAAAAGAACTCGAAATGGCTCAGGATGCAAACGCACGCTGATCCCTCGTAAACGATTAAGTCAGTAAGATTTGATGACCGTGGACGGCTAACAATACAGCCGTCCACCATAGGTTGTCAGAGGCGCGTTACATTATCGTCATTCTGGACAGCGACGCAGGAGCGTGATTCAGAATCTACTGTCAGAGTGTGCAACTGTTGAAGGAGTAAACTTCAGCTAGTTCTTGCTATAAATAGATTCCTGATGTCGCTATGGCTCCTCGGAATGACGGACTTGAAGATAGAGTGTTAAGCCTCAAAGAAGCGCAGCGTGATTACCTCAAAGGCGAAAGACGGTGCCCCTCATCTCAACTTAACGATCAAACTCAAACGTCTCATGCATTAAAGGCTGTATCTCAAGCCGCGCCAGGCTCTTCGCCTACTGTGCTGACAATCCTCTGCCATGACCCCCTGGCTCTCTCATTGCGCTGCGATACATTGTCGACCTGATCGTGTTAACCGATACAATTGGTTAGGGCTGCTCAATCATATGTCAGGCAGCCATTATCAGGAGTTCAAGGCACAAGGTTTGAGTATAAAGGCTCTGGGTCCATGGAAAAGACCCACAATGTTCTATCCCTTTATCCTGCTGAGTATCTGGCGCATATCCAGAGTTCAGGCAACGATAAAGACACTATTCAACGGTAAGGCAATGACCCTTCGTCAACCTTATCCTAATATCTTTGACCTGTAATTCATTAGTCAAGTACCAACTGGTGGACGTTTACCAAAAAACACCTTAACAAAGATTAATTACTGTACTAAAATTTACAGTAATTAATTTAAGGTATAGCTATGAGATTTTACAACCGCCAATCTGAACTGAAAAATTTACAACGATGGACCGACACGGCCCACCATCAATACAGCCAGCTAACTATGATGGTAGGTCGTCGACGCGTGGGTAAAACCACCTTGCTAAAACAAGCGTTTGAAGGGAAAAATGTCGTATATCTGTTTGTTTCCAGAAAGGCAGAGCCACTGCTAGCCGAGGAGTTTACCGAGCAAATCAAGGCTCAGTTGGATCTCCCCATTTATGGCCAGCCAGATTCGCTCAAAGCTATCCTGGAGATCCTACTTACTTACGCCAAATCCAACCCGATCACCGTGATCATGGATGAATTTCAAGACATCCAGAAGGTTAACGCCAGTTTTTTCTCTGACATGCAAAACCTCTGGGACAGCCATCGCCTCGACGCTCGCATGCACCTGGTTTGCTGTGGTTCACTCTATTCAATGATGACGCACCTATTTCAAAACAGTAAGCAGCCACTGTTTGGCCGTGCAGATCATCGGATCAACCTTCAACCACTCAAACCAACCTTCATTAAGGCCATGATGAGTGATCATGGCTGTTTTAGCCCTGAGACTTTGCTTGAATGGTATTGCTTTAGTGGGGGGATCCCTAAGTATCTGGAGTGGCTGGTGCAATGTGACCCAAAGCAAAGTTTATGGCCACAGTTGATTGATGAGTTCTCACTAACGTTAGAGGAAGGTAAATACCGGCTGACGGAGGAGTTTGGTCGCGAACAAAGCAACTACTTTTCCATTTTATCCGCCATTGCATCAGGTAAAACCAGCCGAAGTGATATCGAGTCGATGCTGCAGTACTCGGTTGGGCCACAGCTGAAAAAGCTGGAGGAGGAGTTTGATATCATTGAACGGATTGTCCCGATATTGAGCAAGCCTGGCGGCCGCATGGTTAAATACCAAATCAAAGATGCGTTTCTCAATTTCTGGTTTCGCTACATCCACAAAAACCAAAGCAGTGTCGAGGTGGGCAACCTGCTTTATGTTCAGCAAGTTATCGAACGCGACTTTGAGCAATACAGTGGGGCCTGGTTAGAGCGACTTTTCAAGTCCATACTTGCAGAATCAGGCGAGTATAACCAAATTGGCACCTATTGGGAGAAAGGTAATCAGAACGAGATTGATATTGTGGCGGTGAACGATTCCAACAAGCAAGTGGTGTTTATTGAAGTGAAAAGGAACATCAAACGCTACAGCAAGACCCAGCTTATCGCCAAGTCACAAAAGCTACTGAGCAAGTTCAAAGGGTATGAAGTGAGCTATCGGGGAATGAGCCTGGAGGATTTGGTGTCGCTAAATTAGGTCAAAGCGAAAGGCTTAATCTTAAACCGTTCATTGTGCTGTCATTCCTGTTGCAAAAACAGCATATGATCATAGCCAAGTTTGCTGTAGAGATGATGTAAAAGCCTCCATAAATAATGACTGTTGCCATTATCGGGGCTTGGGTTTAAATAGGAATGATGTCGATAATTAAGCGCTTACGATGTTCATGCGATTTCCGTGCTTGAGGCCCAATAGGTTCATATAGCCCAACCTATTGGGGACTCAAAGCAACAAAAAAGTGTCTCACTTCCGTCTCACGGGTGAGACGGACGCTACGCTAACGATCTGTTACACAAAGACAAAAAAGGATCACCAACGATCATTACCAAGGGTTTTGACGATTAGCTTTGGGGGCAACTAGAACCTCGATGACATACACTTTCCAATGCATCCAATGCAAACTTAATGACTATTGTTTCATCGAAATTTTTCACTACATTACATCGACTATTCTCGCGCATAGAGAAATATTCAGAGCCAGATAGATGAAGCATATTCTTCATTTGTAAAAATAAAGATTGAGAAGATTTTACATCGCAAAGTAAACCGTTGTACTCATGAGTAATCACGTGCTTGCACCCAGGAACATTGGTAGTAACACTTGGAAGCCCCATTGCACCAGCTTCTAGTAATGTTCTAGGTAAGCCTTCACGATATGAAGGTAATACGACACAGTTTGAAGTTGAAAGAACCCTACGTATATCATTGCTTTCACCGATCCAATCAAGATAAGGTTTATCCGTTAGTCGCCTGAGCTCAGCTTCTGATATCGCCGTTTTGTTTTTAACCCCTGCTGGACCACATAAAGTTAATTTAAATTTTTCACCTGCATCAAACAACTTCTGCGCAGCTTCTAGAAGTTCATAGATCCCTTTATCACCAATCATTCTGCCAATAAAAACAAACTTAAATAAACTATTTTCTTCTTTATTATTAACATAACTAGGATGATAATACTCAGTATTAATTCCCGACCCTGGAAGTAAAGTTAATTTATTTTCATTCACCAAATTATTTTCAATGAGTAACAGCATATCGTCTGGATTTTGACAGAACACTCTGTTAGCAAATGGTTGTGATAATTTATATAAAAGTTTTACCAACTTAGAGGTTAAATTATCTTTTATAAAAGCGGTGCCAAGCCCCGATACATTATTAAAAACATTAGCACCTATACACTTAGCAGCCCAAGTACCATAAATGTTATTTTTAATCGTAAAGTTAAAAACCGCAACAGGTTTCAATTTGGCATAAATACCCACAAGCCTAAAAAAAAGCAAGCTATCTTTAACTGGGTTGCTACCTTGGTTATCCATTGTTAGGTTAACCCATTTACAACCAATCTCACTTACTAGTTTCTCAGAATATTCGTCTTTGGGTGATACACAGACCACGTTATAACCTTTATCAATAAAAGCACGAATAGTTGAAGCACGAAAGTTATATAAATACCAAGACGTATTTGATGATAAAACAACAGTTTTCATAGTAAATTACAACAAAGTAAATGGATAAAATTGATAGGGTAACCAAGCAAAACTATGACTTGCAAATAAAAGCCATACAAATAAAACTAAGCAATAGTACCCACAAATAAGCAGCACCCACTGTTTATTAGATTTATCAGGATGACCCAAGATCTCCGGTAGGTGAGAAAAAATAACTAATTGCAATGGCAACAAGTATAAGGCAACTCGATCTACAGCTGTACTTGCCGGTGTAAGAAAAAGAATAGAAAATGCAATGAGTGATGCATATGAAAACCAACTCCATAACTGTTTTTCTTTATCTATCATGCTAAAATAATTGCGGTAATATAAAAAAATCACGGCAGGTACAACACACATAAATACTCTAATTAATGCTCCTTGGGATTGATATTCTGCCTCTACATAGCTAGTGTAAAGTGTATCAACACTGTCGTGAAGCAAGATTACATAAGCACCTATACTAGCAATCACTATCCAAAAAACACTTAATATTCTACTCCTTGATGAGATAAGTGCTGCGACAGGAATCAGCAGAACTGCCGATTTATGAAATAAAGCTGCAACAACAATCCAAATGGAAAACCTGAAAGTAGATTTATGTATTAATGCATTACAAGCAATCATCCCAAAACCTAATGCGGTAGCTTGCCGTGAATAGCCCATTGCCAAAACAACAGTCATATAAGGAATCGCTGTGACTACCGCAAGCATTGGCCTTGGTAAACTTTTACAGAATACCATTAAGCCAATACTAAAAAAGAAACCACACAACAAATTAACCGTATAGATTCCCCCGCCAATTTGTTGAGACAAAAAATTAAGCATTTGATAGCCAGGATCTTTTAGGTCCCATACCTTTGAAAAATCAGCATCTTTTAATATTTCTAAGTAATGAATGTAGCTAAACCAATCTCCACCGACCTCTACTCGGAATCCAATCACCAAAGTTAAAATAAAAGGCACTATCAGCCAAGTTACAGGTATATTAGATATACCAACTTTGATATCAGAAACTCTAGCGCGCTCAAAAATTGCAAATGTAGAAAATAAAAAGAAAATAAAACAATATGCAAACATATATTTAAACTGTCTCAGACTCTATTGCGGTAAAAACTTGATTCAAAGCTGGTAATTGAGCCTGAACTGTGTATTTCGATTTAACAATTTTTCTCCCAGAAAGTCCCATGGATTTGCGACGTAAAGGATCATTTAGGATTTTTACTAAGCAATCATAAAACTCTTCAGAGTTATCAGCTAAGAAACCAATGCTAGGGCTATTAACAATCTCAATGTTTGCCCCTACCTTAGAGGCAACTACCGGCTTACCACATGCCATATATTGAATTAATTTATAACCACACTTACCTTTTTCCCATGGCCCATTATGCAACGGCATTATGCCTATATCCATACTTTGAATATTATTAACTTCAGTATCTTCACCCCAAGGGATTACTTCTACATCCAGCCCTGTTAATTGGTCTACAATATCTTCAGTCGCACCAACGAGGACTAATTTAAATACAACGGATTTAGACAGCTTTAAAAATACGGGAAGTAGTTCCACAACGTATTTTTGTGTGCTGGGTGAGCCAATCCAACCGACCACAGTTTTTTTATTGTCCGTTTCCTTGACAGAATATCTAGTTATATCTACTACTGTAGGAATAATTTTGACGTTTTTAGAACCAGCACTTATTGCTCGATCAGATAGATATTGATTACCAGCCACTGTGGCTGTAGATAAAGCCATCACTTTATCAATTTTATTACCTAGAAAACGTTTTATTAAATAGTTCGAAGATAAATCATAATTATGAAAAATTGCATCGTCATAATCTACTATAAATTTCACTCCAAAAAGCCTAAGAGCTCTCTCGAATATGGCTGGAAAATAAGGAAATAATTCTTTTTCAATCCATAGTATATCGTAATCAAAACAGGTAATTAGCGTCATCAATCTTTTAAAGTACAACTTTAAAACCAAAATTTTACTGATAGGCTGCTTGCTATATAAGGCTTTTAAGTACTTATCATTAAAAAGAGGTGAAACAGTAACCTTGTAATCCAGCTGCTCTAAATAAGTTACGTACTGATGGGTTCGAAGTCTGCTACTCGCTCCCATACGAGAGTATTTAGAAAAAAGTAAAATCTTTTTCATGAGATATAATCTATCGCTTTAACATATTGTTTTATCGTGTTCTCCAAAGAAAAGTGTCTTGCTCCCTTTTCGGCAATACAGCGTGAGTCTTGATTTTTTTCAAATACTTTTACAAACCACATCGCTGCTTTTCGTATTTGACTATCAGAATTGTCTTTTAACAAAAAACCAAGATCATCTGAAATCATTGAGGTATCACCAATACCGTCAGTTGCTACTATTGGGATACCACACATTAAATATTCGCCTAGCTTTATAGGAGCAACACCTTGCATAGAAAAACTCTGCTCACGTATAGCTAAACCGATGTCACAAGCACTTAAATATTCGGGGACTTGATCCGAAGTTAAAGACCTGTAGATAACATTGGCATCCCCCTTTACTATTGCTTTAAAAGAAGATATTTGTGCTGATAAAACTAGCAATTTAGTGGTTGGAATAGCTAGCTTGACTTGTTTATAAAAGTCATACATTTGATGCATACAGTATTGTGAACCCAACGAGCCTGCATAAACAATTACAGGATCTTTCTCTTTTACATCTAACTCATGACGAATCTTTCTTCGGCTAGCTGAACCAAATGGTTTGAAAGCATGTGAGGAGCGACCATTAGTTACTTCGAAATATTTGTCTTTATCTACATTAGCACCAGCTCTATGTCTTAAAATTGTGCTAGCAATTCTAGAGCGAGTTATTACAGCATTAGCCCTAACCACGGTTTGCTGTTCAATATCACGCATAATTCGGTGGATGATTGAAGTTGGACTTACACCAGCAAAATCAACTCGCTCATCCAATGGCAGACCATCTGCATCAAACAGTAATTTAGTATTACAATGTTTAGTAGCTAGCAAAGTAGATAAGGCAGGAAGTGTGCTGCGAGGCATTACGACATCAATATGATATTGTTTTACCATATCAACTATGTACTTTTTTCCGTACCAAGCGCTAAAGAATGAACCTATCGCAGCTGATGGCTTTCTTAACACATTCACATGCTTATAATTAATGCCCATCTCTTTACAGCTTTTTTGGTTAGATTTAACCTTGTCGAAGTTATCCCATGTAAATTGTAAAACAGAGACCCCATATCCAGCTTCAATCAAACCTTTAAAAATAGGTAAAAACAAGCTCGGTAAATAATTAGTTTGTGGCCCATCCCATGTAACAAATAAAATTTTAGGTCTATTACTTTTCATTTAATAAACTCGAGTACATATCATGTAAATTAGTAATGTATTTCTCTATTGTAAATCTGCTTACTACAGAATCACGTCCCCTTTTAGCGATAATTAGCCTTTCTTCTGTTGTTATTTCGAGTATAGATTGGATGGAATCAGCGATAGATTGGCTATCAACACTTTTTAACAGCCAACCATTGTCCTTATCATCAATAAACTCAGGGATTCCACCAACAGCGGATGCTAGAACTGGTATACCCGCCCCCATAACTTCAACAACAGCTATGCCAAAACCTTCAGTTATTGATGGCTGTACATATAGATCGCAATTTTCTATTGATATATGTGGTTCCGACTGAAATCCATGTACTGTTATTAAATCTTGTAATGAATTATTTTTAATAAAATTTAATATAGACTCTTTTTGACGTCCATCTCCAACAAGTTCTAGCTTAACTAATTCACCCCTATCTCGTAAAATTTTTATTGCTTTTACAAGAGACAGAGGATTTTTTACATTTTCCAAACGCCCTATAAAACCAATACTAAAATATTTCGATGAGGTATCTCTCTTAGAGTTTTCTGAAAAGAAGTCTGTTGGGTTATAGATAACTTGTACTTTAGAGCTTGAAGCTTCGCCATTATCAACTATCCATTGCTTTACTGCCTGTGAAATCGCTACCAATTTATCGGTGAAGGAATAAGTTAATCTGAAAATGACTTTTGCAAACAGAGAGTGAGTTGGAATTCCAATTTCTTCAGCAATTTTTACTTTGGTGCCTGCCAGTTTTGCAGCTATGATCCCATGGAAGGTTGCTTCTGCACCTCTAGTATGAACAACATCTGGGTCTAGTTCTTTTATCACTTTGTAAAGCGACCATATAGTAGATATGGACGGAATTTTAGGGTCACAATTTAGAGTATAAACATCGCAATTACGCTTTTTTAGCTTATTTTCAATATCTCCGCCATTACTTATAGCTATATACGCATGATTATATTCAGAGTATTTCGAGCCTTTATCAAGCATAAGAGCATGGCTCTCTACCCCTCCAAAGTCTAAAGATGCAAAAATATTTAGTACTTTAATTTTAGTTTCCAAAACCTATCTCATCATTTTATGAATAATATTTTTCTTACACTTCATTAAGAAACACGGAAACCGCATGAACAACCGCGAAACTAAAGTCTCCCAAGTACACTCAGAGTCCGTCGTACACTTCGCTCTTTTGTGCTTTATACTCGCCTTAAAGCTACTTTAAGACTTCAGCATATTAAGACAAACCTGCCAGCCCCTTGCAAAATTATCTGCTGAATCATCTTTCCGCTTTCTACAGGCATCTTCCCAAAATTCCGTATCCAACATCCTGTACATCGACTCAACTAACCAGTGTGAGCGAGTCGCTTTAATAATTCTAAAAGTAATATAGTCTATTACCGTGTTTCTGACTCCGTCGCGGTGGTAGTCCAGCCCTTATATATCTACGAACTTTATGCGTTTCCCTACATTAATTAATGATATACACCTATAAAATGGTTAACAAAATCAAGAAGGCTCTTTGCTTCCAAGCGCCATCATTTTTCGGTTATCATCGACATCAATGACTCTCATCAATGTAGCGTCAAGCAATCTATTTTCTGTTTTCAATCTATAATGAAATAACCCATTGCTGATCCTATCATTGTATTCGGAGAGCGAAACATTCTTAAATTCGTATGTAATATCAAATCTATCTATATCAAAGTCACCCCGCTTACTGACAATTAGTCGTAGCATTACATCATCAATATACCTATCGAATTCATTGTTTATACATAGCTTATCGACATAGCTCTTCCCTAAAAAGAAACCGGACCCGCTTGCAAACTCATAGTTATATCTTTCAAAAAACCTTAATAATACTTTTCTCACATATATAGAAGAAAATTCAATTGGTCTTGACAGAAAGAACTTAGATATTGAATTTTTATTAAAAATTCTAACAAGTTTAGAGGAAAGTATATAATAATCCTCATACATAATATTAAACTTGGCTGTTTTTCCAGCATATACATTCGAAGGTGACTCAATAGATTTAACACATTGGATAAAGTTATCGGTTTCAATATATGATGACAAATTTGTCCTATATATCAAATCGAAACTTATATTGTACTTTTTTAATAAATTCAATGCATTCTTTAGCTTTACTGAAGTCTGATGTAAGGCATCTCCTGATTTTAAATAAATTGTATCCCCAATTATCTCATCAGAGTTATGCCCACCTTCGTAAAAATAACATCGTATACCTCTTTCTTTAAGCTTCTTTACCCACGTATCCTTTTGTGCTTTCTTAAACCCATCATAAAGTGAATTTTTTGTAGACAAAATCAAAACAACGACTTTTCCCAATTCCACTTAAATTTCCTCTAAAATATAAAAATACAACCCGAGTTCTAGTCCGAAGTATGACACTTTATCATTTAAGATGTCATGCTCATTTCTTTGAATATAATGACTGGTAGCTTAAATACTTACTCGGCCTGTAAATTATTCTCGCCATAGCAAGTGATATCACATCCTCATCCAGTTCTCGCAAATATTATCCTTTAGGTACGTATTAACAAAGTAGGCCGTTTATATTTTCGTTTGCTCCTCGCTCGGATGAGCAAAGTAAACATCTTCCTCTAATGCTTCGGCCATCTCTTCGTGTATCGCTTATGCTCAGTCTAATGTTGATATTTGATGTGGAAATTATTATCTAAAACCGGGAATGCTAATTCCATAATCATCAGAAAAAATAACAATCAACTTTTAAATAATGGTATGTTTTTTCTAACAATAGTTCGTGCCATTAACATCACAACTAGCATCTCTATTAGTACAATTGCTACAGATAGACCTTCCGTTCCATACCATTTAGTAAAAAATATTATCATTATCATCCCGATAATCGCTGAAATGATATAATTATTTCTATATTCATGACTATAACCAAACGTAATTAGGACTTGTACTGCAAATATATTTGAGAATCCAACTACTAAGGGAACCACACACAGAATCCTCAATATAGTAACAGATTCAATGTAATCATCACCATAAAGGACATTGACTATAAATGGAGAAAGAAAAAATATCATTATAACAAGAGGCATTGAAACATAGAATTGTAATTTCATTACATATCTAATCAAAGTTACTGCAGCCTCTTTGGAGACCTTCAACTCTTTATTAATTCTTGGATAGAAGGATATAAATAGTGGTGACAACATTCCATTAACTGCACTAACAAGTTTATTCGCCGCGACAAAATAACCTACGGCAACTGGTCCTGATATAAACCCTAATATCACAGAAGAAGAGGTTGTATAAAAACTTATTGCAGATGTTGATACAAAAAGATTAAATGAATCTAGAGTTAACTGCTTTATAAATTTCCATTCTGGTTTTTTATATACTATCCATCTTCTTTGATAAATAATGACGCACGCAATAATACCGACAACAACAGATTGTAAGCTGTTAATAAGAATCGCAAGATCAACATCAGATGAATCATTCACACATATAAAATATAGTACTAAAGAAAAAAGTTGGGTAACCACTGTGAAAATTGAGATAAAACCAAGACTTTCCTTTCCCTGAAATAACCACTGAGGATATATAACAGCCCCCATCACTGAGATATATGCCAGATAAAGCAACATTCCATCTTGTTGTGAAAAGAACATATTATTTATAAAAAAAAGAATTATTAATCCAGAAATAGAAAATATAGATTTAATTGAAATTACATTCCAGTATATCTTACTTATCTCGTTTATACACGTAGAAGAGTTAGCAATTCTTTTGGTAGCAGACAAATCAAAACCAAAATTAACAAACATGACAAAATAGTTTATAATAGCTAATGTAAAACCAAGTATACCATAACCTTCCGGTGTAAGAGTTCTAACTAAATAAGGCAAAGATACTAGTGGTATTAAATAACCAGCAAACTTTGTAAAAAATAATGATCCTATGTTTTTTATCAATACTCTATCTAACATATTTGAACTCTATTTCTTTTATACTTTCACCATTTTTATTCTTTTCAAAAAGGAATGTCTTTCCCCTTTCAATCAGAGGCCACAAAATACCCATTTCTCATCATCCCATTTAATTGAAAATACTAATAATGGATCATAATAATTATTGCACTTATACAAAACTTTTGCTTCATTACTAGTTAAATAAAGTCCATGAGTAACCCCTTAAGGTACCCAGGATTGGTGTTTGTTGTCACTTATAGACACAGAAAAATCATGAATATCAGGTTGACGATAACCTCTGATAACACTTAAATGCGGCTTTGTTGCGTAATTCGGAAAGAAAACCAAACCGCCTGAAATTGAGTAATTCTTATACAACATACTGAGTTTCAGGCATACCAAGCCCTGTAGGCTTGTTCAGCGCTTTAATCATGGCGTAAGTTTCTCCAACCTGAGCATTGTAATTTCTCAGGCTTAACCTCCCACCAAGTAACTGCTTCACTCGATACATCGCGGTTTCTGAGAGTGAACGCTTGTGATAACCATAACGTTTTTTCCACTTCTTGTTGGAGCCGTAGAGCTTCTGCCAAACTACCGCTAAGTTGCGAGGGTGGCCATTCTCCCAGAAGGCAGCCCCCTCTCTTGGAGGGATTAGCGGAACTGCTCGCTTAATCCGTATGGCATCGTGACAATCCCTTGTGTCATATGCGCCATCACCAGATATCTCGATGATTCTTCGGCGTGTTTGCTTTAGCAAGTTAGGAAGGACTTCTGCATCGGTAACATTAGATAAACTCAGTTCTGCAGCGACTATTTCGTGAGTGCTGGTGTCGACTGCTAAATGTAGCTTTCTCCAAACTCTACGCTTCCCGTCAGTACCATGCTTCTTGACCTTCCATTCACCTTCGCCATAAACCTTGAGGCCAGTAGCATCAATGGCTAGGTGCTTGTATTGCACCTCTAGTTTTTATCTTAAATGAAACCTCAACTTGCTTAGCTCTACGACTGATACAACTGTAGTGTGGGCAGGTAAGAGGAATATTAGCCAACTTAAACAGGGAATCGATAAACCCTTGCAATGCTCTCAGTGGCATTGAGAAGACTCGTTTCACCATCAGTGCGGTAGTGATGGCTAAGTCGCTGAATCGACGAGGTCTGCCACGTTTGTTCTGCTTACTTTGCTTCCACTCACTTATGGCTTCTTCATCAATCCAGAAAGTGAGTGAACCACGGTTGATTAAGGCTTTGTTGTACTGTTTCCAGTTAGTTGTTTTGTAACGAGGTTTCGGCATAGGACTACGATGATTAACTGATGTACACGATCAGATCGTAAGTTCCTGATTTAGTTCCATCGAATTACGCAACAAAGCCCTTAAATGCTTAAAAGTATGATTCTTGCTCATTAGGCAGCCTCCAAATTGTCCATGAAGGTCATTAAAGACGATTAAAAATCATCTACTAACTGCTCCTTAATGGGTTGATGACTATTATGCTTCGAACAGAGACATGATTACCAGCAAAGCCCTTAAGAAAAAAGAACCTAACAATCAAAACCATGAGCCCCTCTCTTGCTTATAAACCCTTTGTACCAAGGCATTGCTTTATTGATGCCATCTTGAATACGAAACCCTGGTGCATAACCTAACTTTTCTTCCGCCTTTGCAATATTTGCCTGTGAATGCCTTACATCACCTGCACGAAAATCTCGATAGGTTGGTTCCGTATCTAGATTAAGCCCTAAGCCGTTCAATGCGATTTGAATTGAACTGTAAAGCTCGTTCAATGTCGTTCTATCACCAACTGCTACGTTGTAAACTTCGTCTTTTGCTTCTTCGTCAGCCGTTGCAGCTAATAGGTTCATTTGTACCACATTGTCGATATAGCAAAAGTCTCGGCTAGTCTCGCCATCGCCATTAATGTAGACATCTTCACCATTGAGCATTGCCGCCGTCCATTTTGGAATTACCGCAGCGTAAGCACCGTTTGGATCTTGTCTGCGGCCAAATACATTAAAGTAACGGAGGCCAATAGTCTTAAAGCTATAAGTGCGTGCGTATACACCCGCATAAAGTTCGTTCACGTATTTGGTGACTGCGTAAGGAGAAAGAGGGTTACCAATATTCTCTTCTACTTTTGGTAATGCTGGGTGGTCACCGTATGTTGAGCTGCTCGCCGCGTAGGTAAAACTACCTACCCCTTCTTCTTTTGCTGCATCCAGCATGTTTAAAAAGCCAGTAATGTTCGTTGCGTTTGTTGTTAACGGATCAGCTATAGAACGAGGTACAGACCCCAGGGCCGCTTGGTGCAAAACGTAGTCAACGCCTTTTACTGCTTGTTGGCAGGTTTTCGGTTCGCGGATATCACCTTCTATAAAAGTGAAACGATCCCATTGAGCTTCTGTTACTAAGCTTTTGGCTTCATCTAAGTTGTGCTGATGCCCAGTTGAGAAGTTATCTAGGCCGACTACGGTTTGGTTAAGCTTAAGTAGTTTTTCAAGTAGATTCGAGCCAATAAAGCCTGCTACACCGGTAACTAACCACGTTTTTGGTGATTCAAGTATATGTTGTTGGATTTGTTCGTATTTGTTCATTGTAGTTTCCGTGGTGGGGAATGAGTGACATTACGTGAGGCTGTATGAACCGTGTAGTTAGATTCTGAATCACGTTCCTCGCTGTTCAGGATGACAATATTTAAGCTCGCAGTATTAAAACACTCGTTTCCTGCCCAAGACTAAGCTAAAGAGTGCAAGTATTTGTCTCCTTAGCTTTTAGCTTTGCCTTAGATTAAAGACGCATATCTACGCTTTGTTTGTCTAAAACGTATTTTAGATCGTAGAGTACGTGTTCTGGTTTGCCTAGAGCACGAATTTTCTCGACACCCATTTGTTTAAATTCGTTGTGTGAGACTGCCATGATGATGGCATCGTAGAAGCCTTGCGTTTCTTTTTCATAAAGCGTTAGGCCATATTCACGCTGAGCCTCAGCATTTGAACACCAAGGGTCCATAACATCGACATTGATGTTGTACTCTTTTAGTTCAGAGATAATATCAACCACTTTGGTATTACGAAGGTCCGGGCAGTTTTCTTTAAACGTTAGACCCATCACAAGTACGTTTGCGCCTTCTACGTGAATACGTTTTTTCAGCATTTTCTTCACAAGTTGAGAAACAACGTATTGCCCCATACCATCGTTCAGGCGACGACCTGCTAAGATCATTTCTGGGTGGTAACCTGCCGCTTGCGCTTTATGCGTTAGGTAGTAAGGATCAACACCAATACAGTGACCACCCACTAGGCCTGGACGGAACGGTAAAAAATTCCATTTAGTACCCGCAGCTTCTAATACTTCTAAAGTATCGATACCAAGCTTGTTGAAAATGATTGATAGCTCGTTGATCAATGCAATGTTGACATCACGCTGAGTGTTTTCGATGACTTTTGCTGCCTCTGCTACTTTAATAGACGAAGCTTTATGCGTACCTGCAGTAATGATTGATTTGTATAGTTGATCTACATATTCTGCTACTTCAGGCGTCGAGCCACTTGTCACTTTGAGGATATTCGTTACTCGGTGCTCTTTATCACCTGGATTGATACGCTCTGGCGAATAACCCGCATAAAAGTCATGATTGAATTTAAGTCCAGAAACACGCTCAACCACAGGAATACAATCTTCTTCTGTTGCACCAGGGTATACGGTTGATTCATAGATGATGATGTCACCTTGACTAACAATACTGCCCAACGCTTCAGATGCTTTGATTAATGGCGTCAAATCAGGCTGTTTATGCTCATCAATTGGGGTAGGGACGGTAACAATGTAAACATTGCACTGTTTTAGTTCTTGAAGAGAAGAAGTGTAAGAAAGGTCTTTTGCTTCAGCTAACTCGTTGTCACTGCATTCTAGTGTGCTATCACGACCTGCTGATAGTTCATTGACACGTAATTGATTGATATCAAACCCAATTGTGGGATATTTTTTACCAAATTCGACCGCAAGGGGTAAACCGACATAACCTAGGCCAATAATACCAACTTTGGCATCTTGAACGTTGAATTTCATTTTAAATCCTTAACAACACTTGTTTTTATTCAGTTTTTCTTATCAATTATTATCGTAACACTTAATACGTACTTACTACTTCAAGCAACTACATATAATCACTGCTTGTAATGCCGTAATTTGCACTGATTTCTGATATCTTTGAAAGACCTTTGCCGACTTGATAAAACTTATAGGTGTAGAGATTCACTTAACAAATCACCTTCAATATCCTTTATTGATAAGATAGGAGTTTCTGTTAACGGCCAATCAATATTAATTTTCGGGTCACTCCAAAGAATAGAACGTTCAGAAGATGGCTTATAGTAATTCGTACATTTATAGACAAACTCAGCTTCATCACTAGTCACATAAAATCCATGTGCAAAACCTTCTGGTACCCATAGCTGGCGTTTGTTCTCTGCCGATAGATAAACACCAACCCATTGTCCCAATGTTGGAGAATCTTTACGAATATCTACTGCTACATCGAAAACCTCACCAGATACCACTCGAACCAATTTTCCTTGGGTATTTTCAGTCTGATAGTGAAGACCTCGTAAAATCCCTTTTTTAGATTTTGAATGGTTGTCCTGAACAAAAGGGGTTGGCTTTCCTGTCACTAGCTCTTCAAAACGTTTTTGGTTCCATGTTTCCATAAAGAAGCCACGTTCATCACCAAAAACAGTGGGCTCAATGATTTTTACGTCTGGAATTTTAGTCTCGATAACTTTCATAATTTACTACTTATAAGCTTGAATATTTTCTAAGGCAGCGTTCCAGTCACTTGGCTTAATACCGAACTGATTTCCTATATTTCTGCAATCTAGTTGTGAGTTTGCTGGACGTTTAGCTGGTGTTGGGTAAGCAGAAGTTGGGATAGACGATAGTTTAGGTTGCTTATTTAATACACCTTTACTTTCTGCCAGCTGAAATATTTTAGCTGCAAAGTCATACCAACTCGCATAAGGCATCCCAGAGAAATGATACGTACCCCATTTAGGCTGTTGCCCCTGCTCGATGTATTCAATCATCGCAATGAGAGCATCTGCTATATCACCCGCATAAGTAGGGCCACCAAATTGGTCTCCCACAATGCTTAACTCATCGCGCGTCTGAGCAAGACGAAGCATAGTCTTTACAAAGTTATTGCCGTGTTCACCAAATACCCAAGCAGTTCGTAAAATAAGATGCTTGGGACAACTCTGTGCCACTGCTAATTCACCTGCTAACTTACTTTGACCGTAGACACCCTGAGGAGCAGTTGGATCGGACTCTAAATATGGTTTCTCACCTTCACCATCAAAGACGTAATCTGTTGAAATGTGCAATATCACTGCATTTACTTGTTGTGCCGCTTCAGCCAGGTATCGAGCGCCATCTCGATTGATTGCATTTGAAAGTCCAATTTCTTCTTCCGCACGGTCAACCGCCGTGTGTGCCGCCGCATTAATAATATAATCAGGCTTAAAATCAGAAACGGTTTTATGAACTGCTTTTTGGTCAGTAATATCTAGCTCTTTTCGATCAAGAGCCAATATTTCCGTTTTGTTTTTTAAACGCTCAGTTAAGCAATGGCCTACCTGGCCATTGCATCCGGTAATTAAGACTCTCATTACTTTCCCTAACTATTTCAGTAAAGACTTTAAATACTGACCATAGCCATTCTTTAACATTGGTTGTGCCAGAGACTTTAATTCAGTGTCACTCAACCAACCGTTTCGCCATGCGATCTCTTCTAAACAGGCAACTTTTAAACCTTGAACATTTTCAATAGTCTGAACAAATGAAGAAGCTTCATGCAGGCTTCCATGAGTACCGGTATCTAGCCAAGCAAAGCCTCGACCAAATAATTCAACATTAAGTGAGCCATCGTTTAGGTACATCTCATTTAACGTGGTGATTTCTAGCTCACCACGGGCGGAAGGCTTAACTTGCTTTGCCAACTCCACCACTCGGTTGTCGTAAAAATATAACCCCGTGACCGCATAGTTAGATTTAGGAGTAGCTGGCTTTTCTTCAATTGATATCGCTTTCATGTTCTCGTCAAACTCGACAACACCAAAACGGTCTGGGTCTTTTACTTGGTAGCCAAATACGGTCGCTAGTCCTTGAGAAGTAAGTTCTCGGGCTCGGTGCAATTGTTGACCAAACGACTGGCCATAGAAAATATTATCACCTAATACTAAACAGACTGAGTCATCACCGATGAACTCTTCTCCAATAATGAAAGCCTGAGCCAAACCGTCTGGGCTCGGTTGCACCGCGTATTGCAGATTAATCCCAAAGTCGCTGCCATCACCTAGCAGACGTTTAAAGCTGTCGTTATCTTCTGGAGTCGTAATAATTAGAATGTCTTTAATACCGGCCAACATTAATGTTGAAAGCGGGTAATAAATCATCGGCTTATCGTAAACCGGTAATAACTGCTTCGACACACCGCGGGTAATTGGGTACAAGCGAGTACCTGAACCACCAGCTAAAATAATCCCTTTCATTCTTATTCTCCCGCTCCCAGACGCTCACGACTGTATGAGCCATCTAGTACACGGCTCCACCACTCTTTATTATTTAGGTACCATTCCACTGTTTTACGAATGCCCGACTCGAACGTTTCTTGTGGTGTCCAGCCAAGTTCACGTTCTATTTTTGCCGCATCAATCGCATAGCGGACATCGTGTCCAGGTCGATCGGTTACATAGGTGATGAGATCTTGGTATTGCGCCACGCCTTCCGGCTTGATTGGGACTAACTCTTCCAATAGTAAACAAATCGTCTTCACGACTTCAATGTTCGCTTTTTCGTTATGACCACCGATGTTGTAGGTTTCACCTACTTCGCCTTCAGTGGCAACTTTGTAAAGCGCACGGGCATGATCTTCGACAAACAACCAGTCACGAATTTGCATACCATCGCCATACACAGGCAGCGCTTTACCATCCAATGCATTTAGTATCATTAGAGGGATCAGTTTTTCTGGGAAGTGGAAAGGACCGTAGTTATTTGAACAGTTCGTCACGAGGGTTGGTAAGCCATAGGTGCGTTGCCATGCACGAACTAAATGGTCACTCGAAGCTTTCGATGCTGAATAAGGAGAGGAAGGGGCATAAGAAGTGGTTTCGGTAAACAGGTCGTCCGTGCCTTCTAAATCTCCATAAACTTCATCAGTGGAGATATGGTGGAAACGAAAGGCTGATTTACGATTGGCGTCAAGCTTATTCCAATATGCTCTGGCAGCCTCTAATAGGGTATAAGTGCCGACAATATTCGTTTCGATAAACGCAGCAGGGCCATCTATAGAGCGGTCAACGTGAGATTCCGCGGCCAAATGCATGACAGCGTCTGGCTGGTATTTTTCAAAAACCGCATCAAGCGCATTTCGATCACAAATATCAACTTGCTCAAACGCATAACGTTCGCTGTTTTCTACTGAAGTTAATGACTCTAAATTGCCTGCATAAGTTAGTTTATCAACGTTAACAACACTGTCTGACGTATTATTAACGATGTGTCTGACGACTGCAGATCCGATAAAACCTGCACCACCGGTTACTAAAATTTTCATGTTGTCTCTTAATTATTTTATGTAAAAGCCTGAACAATCACGAAGATTTTACATTCGAAAATTGTTTTTATTCACTATTCCATCTCAGACTCTAGCCAAGCCAGAGACAGTTTTTATCCATTTTGAGACAGTCAGTTTTCACTAACTATCTGTAATTGCTTGATTTGGCCTATTTTGGCACCCCTACCCCAATAGGCCTTCCAGCTTAAATATATTTCAATCCATTAAGCTTTATTACTTGAATACTCATAGTTGTAATACCCATAGCCATAAGAGCTTGAGGCTTTTTTCTCGATTGCGTTAAAGATAACGCCTTTTACTTCAATGCCTGATTGCTGGAATCGGCCGCGTGCGACATCTATTTCTTTTGCGGTATTTTCACCGAAACGGGCAACCATTAGCGTAGTACCAGCAAAAGCACCGACAATACTTGGATCAGTCACGGCAAGCACAGGTGGCGTATCGAAAATCACCAAGTCATAGTTTTGGGAAGCCCAATCAACTAACTCTTTCAGGCGAGGATGCATTAGCAGCTCTGAAGGGTTTGGCGGTAATTGACCACGGGTAATCACGTCTAAGTTTTCAATTTGGGTGGTTTTGACTGCTTGGTTGGTATCAATTTTACCGCTCAATAAGTCCGACAGTCCGTTATTCGCATTTACTCCCAACGAGTTTTGTAAGTGGCCTTTACGCATATCTGCGTCAATAAGTAATACTTTTTGGCCAGTTTTCGCCGTCACTGCCGCAAAGTTGGTAGAAATAAATGATTTACCAATACCAGGCGCAGGACCAGAGATCATAAGTACATTATTTTTCGCTTCCATCATCGCAAAATGGAGGCTGGTGCGTAAGCCACGTAGTGCTTCGATAGAAAGATCGGCAGGGTTAAGCTCTGCCAGCAATGGCTGCTCCTTGCTTTTCTTTTGACGCATCACCTTATTAGCGATATCAAGCTGCAGCACCGATTTAGGCACACTGGCATAAACGGCTAAGCCGATTGCTTCAATCTCATCCGGAGATTCCACACCTTTATGAAGTGCAGCCTTAACCAGTGCAAATGCAACACTCAGCATCCCCCCCATCAAGGTTGCTAACACAACAATTAACGGCTTTTTCGGCTTAACGGGCGCGGCATAAGACTGAGCGCTATCAAGAATGCGTACATTGCCCACCGTGCCAGCTTTAATAACGCTCAGCTCCTGCACTTTATTAAGCAGTTGAATATAAATTTGTTGGTTCACTTCAACGTCACGCGTCATGCGCAGCACTTCACGTTGGGTTTTTGGTAACTTTTGAATTTGCTGATTTAAACGCTCTTTTTCGCTTAACAAGGTTGCACGTTTATCCAGTAAAGATTTGTACGCAGGGTGGTCTTTGGTAAAGCGTTGGCTAATCTCGCTCTCCTTGAATGTCAGTTCATTCAACTGAGCTTCAAGTTCAACCATCACGGTCAACGTTGACTGCGCTTCTAACCCTAAGTCAACAGATTCGTTATCCTGTCGATATTGATTGAGTAAATCTTCTGCTGTCGTTAAGCTGTCCTTGATGTCAGGCAGACGCTCTTTTAGAAAAGCCAAACTTTGTTCTGCTTCAGCCGATTGTCGCTCTACATTTTGTAGAAAGTAAGTTTGGCTAATGTGATTTAGGATATTAGTGATTTGGCTGCGGTCTTCGCCAACAAAACTAAGTTGCAATATTCCCGTCTGCTTGCCACGTTCGCTAATAGAAAGATTTTGCTTTAGCCATTCAATTGCTTCCAAACGGCTGCGTTTAGCGATATTAAACTTTTGCCCATTCTGTGAGTGGATTGAGGTGATAAACAGTTCATAACCGTTACTCTTAGCTAACTTGCCTGCTTTTCCCTCTAGGACTACCTGTTCGTCTTCACGAATTAACTGATATGTTTGCTGTTCGGCGTCTGTTACCACTAGATGATGCTTTAATCCCATTGCAAAGTCGGGGATTGTATAGCGGTTAACTGCAATCTGATTTACGTCACCAGACATACGCGCTAAGCCTTTGCCGATAACAGGAAAGTACTGAGGTGTAGAGACCGTAGTTAAGTTAAACTTATCAACCGTATCGCCTAAAATCATGCGCGATTTGATGATTTCAATTTCTGTGGTCGCAGAAGACTCTTGGGTGAAAAGTTCTCCCATGTCCCCAACCAAAGAGCCAATGCCACCTGAGTTTTTAGACTCAATTTGCAGCAGCGCATCCGCTTTGTAGACAGGCGTGGATAGCAGTGCGACCGCTACCCCTCCGACAGCAAATAAAAAGGTGGTAACTAAGATGGTCCATTTCGCGTCTAGCAAGATGCCAAACAGTTTGCCTAAGTCCACTACGTCTGAAGCGGATTCTGTAGCGGGTCTTTGTTGTGGTGTTGTCATAATTGATGCTGATTCTTATGTTAAAACAATCGCCCCTAGTGGGGCAATTTGATAAGTAACTTGTGAGTTTAACTAGAGAAGTAAGCGTTATTTCAGCTTTGCCGCCCAAGCATGAGCAGATTCTTCAATAAGCTTGTAAGCGTGATCGAACGCCTCTCTACTTTGCCGATACGGGTCTGGAATATCACATTGGTCCACCCATTGCCCAAATAGCATGGTTTTACCTCGGGCTTCTGGCGCGATTTGGGTCAATGCTTCTTTATGCGCTTTTTCCATTACAAGAATTAGATCATATTGAGCACATAGTTCTGACGTGAGCTGTTTCGCTTGATGCTCAGCTAAATCCACACCATGCTCAGCAGCCACTTGCTGGGCCATAGAATCCGCAGCCTTACCAACTAGGCCACTCTTTTTGGCAGCTATGCCTGAAGAGTCTACCGTTTTATTCGGCAATAGACTTTTGAGAATTGCCTCACCAGTTGGAGAGCGGCAAATATTCCCGACACACACAACTAAGATTTTGTTAAACATGGATCACGCCTATAGTGAAAAAAGTCTATGTTCTATTAATACCAGTCACTTAACGAGACTCTTAGAGCGTCATTCCAGCGAGCCTTAGTGAGACTAGGAATCTAATATCAGCGCACTGAGAATTACAGAAATACCTTTAACAACCAAGTACTCGGATAAAAGATCCTGAATCACGCTCCTTCGTCGCTGTTCAGGATGACGGCATTACTTTAGTCTACAACTACCAGTCACTTAACGACTATTAGAGCGTCATTCCAGCGAGTCTTAGCCAGACTAGGAATCTAATATCAGCGCACTGAGAATTGCAGAAATACCTTTAACAACCAAGTACTCGGATAAAAGATCCTGAATCACGCTCCTTCGTCGCTGTTCAGGATGACGGTAGGTCCTACCTGCTGTTAAATAAGCGGTATTACTTTGGTCTAAGGCCAATTACGAACTCGCAACACCCCTTCCGTCAGCTCATTAAAGCCAGAGATCGTCGGGATAAGTTGAGAGATAACGCGGTTCCAGCGTGTAATTGGTGCTGCGGTTACATAAACCACATCATAAGGTTCGAGATTAAATTCGGTTCCTACCACAAGCGCAGACGCATCTTGAATATCTAATTGGTAAATATCGGCCATCCGTTCTGACTTGTCGTCAGAAGTGCGTATCACAAACACACCAGTCGCATCGGCAGAAAGCTGGTCGATTCCTCCGACATTACTCAATGCTTCGGTCAAGCTCATTCCAGCGCGGTCAATTTTAAGTAGTTGGGGGTTATTTACTTCGCCCATGACAAAGACTTTTTGCCCATCGTTGCGCGGCACATGAATAATATCACCGGCCTCTAACAAACGGTTTTGGGTTAAATCACCACGTTGCATTAGAGCATAAAGAGAGATTGGCTGCTCTTCACCGTTTCGGGTCAAGGTGACATTTCGCCAGTCTGCGTTCTCAGCTAGACCACCAGAACGGTTCACAGCATCCAACACCGTTAAAGGTATGTTGGTGATCGCCTGTTGACCTGGCTGCCCTACTTCACCTGTCACGTAAGCTTTTTTAGAGCGAAACGCTGCGACGTTAACGTCGACTTGAGGGCTCTCGATATACTTTGCTAGGCGAGCAGCAATATCAGCACGAATTTCGCGTACCGTCTTTCCTGATACTTGAACAACGCCAATATAGGGATAGAAGATGGTGCCATCAGCATGTACCCAGTTACCAGCCTCTGACGCGCTTCGGTAAGAACCAGCAGGAATAGTTAGCTCTGGGTGGTCCCAAATTGTCACGTTTAGGATGTCACCCGCTCCCACTCGGTACTCATATTGAGCAATCTGTTGATCGAGCTCTGGGTTGGCCTTAGAAGTAAAGTAAGACAGTCCGCCGTAGCTTGCTACTGTTTTAGCATTGAGCGTATGCAGATTAACAAATTCAGAAATGTTGTCGGCCTGATTAGCCTCATTAAGTGCTACAACGTTTTCACTATTTGTAGACAAGTGTGAGCCCGGCAAAGTACAGCCGGCTAGTAAGGTGGGTGCTAGCAGAACTAGCATAAATTTTGATTTCAGTTCCATGTAAGCCAAATCATCAAGAGTTAAAGAGTGTTTGTTAGCAGGGAAATATAAAGGGACAACACGCTAACGCGATCTATAGTTAAGTATGGGCAAGAGCTAATCACCCTTGTAGTTGGGAAATTCACCGCAACGCATCATTACAATCCCTTTTTGGGGGATTCGAAGGGAAGAGACGTTCCTGTACCGACACTTGCCATGAATATTTACCGAATCTTTACACTAATTGATATTTTTCATGATATCGTTAAGTCCTTGAATATAGGCTTGAGCGCACGATTTCCATTTGTATCATTTCGCCTTGTAAAACCTTTTTAGACGCTACCGCCCATCGGCTGTACGCAAACCACATAGCGCTAAATCCAACACAAAATAGAATAATGGTGTTGAATTTACTGACGTTTTTTCAATACGCTGAAAAACAGCGCTTATTTTTTTATATTTTTTAAGCACAAACATTATCCATATTACGTTCAAGATCACAACATTTTTTCGGGCTCATAAGTAAATGAGACTCATAAGCTCCACTTTTAAAAACAACCGGTACAATAGGTAAAAGCGAGGCTCAAACCCCGCCCTATTTTTATTTGTTATAGAATTCTTTATACCAAGAAACAAACTCAGCGACGCCTTCTTTTACTGTTACTTTTGGCTTATAACCAGTTGCAGAAAACAGGTCTTCGGTCTCTGCATAAGTTTGGTATACATCACCTGGTTGCATCTCACGGAAATTCTTCTTCGCTTCAATACCCAGCTCTTCCTCGATGGCCTTAACAAATTCCATTAAGTTAATTGGGGAGCCATGGCCTATGTTATACACCGCATAAGGCGCAGAGCTGCTGGCTGGCGTCCCTGATTCGACAGTCCACTTCTCATTTCTTTCTGGTAATACATCTGCGATACGAACTACGCCTTCGACGATATCATCGACATGCGTAAAGTCACGCCACATATCACCATTGTTATTAATATCAATTGTATCGCCATTAAGAATTTTTTTGGTGAAAATAAACGGAGCCATATCTGGGCGCCCCCAAGAACCATACACCGTAAAGAAACGCAAACCTGTCGTAGGGATATCATAGAGATGAGAGTAACTGTGCGCCATTAATTCATTAGACTTCTTGGTAGCTGCATACAAAGAAACAGGATGGTCAACGCTGTCTGATGTCGCAAACGGAACTTTTGCGTTAAGTCCATATACTGAGCTAGAAGATGCATAAACTAAATGCTTCACGTTTGTTTGACGACACCCTTCGAGTATATTCAAGTGCCCAACTAAGTTAGAATCCGCATAGGCGTGTGGGTTTTCAAGCGAATAACGCACTCCGGCTTGTGCCGCTAGATGAATAACACGGTCGAACTTTTCTTCCACAAACAGATGTTCTATACCTTCTCTGTCAGCAATATCAATTTTTACAAATCGAAAAAGTGGATGCTCAATTCGAGCTAACCGAGCATATTTCAAGTTAGTATCGTAATAGTCATTAACATTATCGATACCGACAACCTCATGCCCAGCTGAATTGAGTTTTTCTACCGTCGCACTACCAATAAAGCCAGCGACACCCGTTACTAAATACTTCATATTACCTAGCCTTTAACAATCACGGAGCCAGTCAAACACTAGCTCGTAAACAATCAACTCACTACCCTGAGCTCTAATACATATTCATAATGCCCCAAATTGAAGAAGCGAGGAAGTAATCGAGCTCTATTTTTCTAACCAACTACAAATCTACTCATTGAGCCTGAGATTAATCTTTACTTGTATCATTCGTATTCATAATAGCTCCAATACCCTTGGTACATTTTGGTTATGGCCCAGAAATAGACTGAAGTTTTGAGGTAATTTACCTTAGTCGAAACTACGACCATCAAGTTTTGCAATATCTCCGCGCGCACAATTTTCTAGAAGCGGTGCGCACTGGAGACATAGAAACAGTGGTGTCAGCGCCGATGTCAAAATGACCCACTAACGCCGATTTAAAATTGACCCACCTGAGGCAAACTATCCGTTCGTAAATGGACAAAGCGGCGGATTATGATCAATCAGGAGCAACTAGTGGAAATACATGTTTTACATCAGCAAGGGTGCAGCATCCGCCGTATCGCCAAGGATTTGGGTATCTCAAGGAATACCGTTCGTAACTATCTCCGTGATAGAAGCAAAGCCCCCGTGTACCCCGAGCGTCAATCGCGACCAACTAAACTTCAGCCATACCATGACTACTTGCGTACTCGCATTGACGCAGCAAAACCGTATTGGATACCAGCAACAGTCCTACTTCGTGAATTAAAAGCGCTTGGCTATAAGGGCGGTATAACGATGCTCAAGGAGCACATCAAACAATACAAACCTAGCACGCCTATCGACCCCGTGGTTCGATTCGAGACTAAACCTGGCGAACAGATGCAAGTCGATTTCACCACCATCACGCATTACGGCGTGCGTGTTAAAGCCTTCGTCGCAACGCTTGGTTATAGCAGAGCGACGTTCGTTCGCTTTTGTGAGCGAGAGCGTCAAGAAGACTGGGTTGAAGGTCTTGAAGAAGCGTTTGAATACTTCGGCGGCGTCCCTAAAGAAGTTCTGTTCGATAATGCGAAAGCCATCATGATAGAGCGTGATGCTTATGGTGAAGGTGAACACCGCTGGAATCCAGCACTGCTCACCGCCGCCAAGAAATACAACTTCAAACCAAGAGCGTGCCGTCCTTATCGCGCAAAGACCAAAGGGAAAGTGGAGCGATTTAACTCTTACTTGAAAAGCAGCTTTGTCACTCCGCTTGCTGCGACACTCAAACAACACGGACTTAAGGTCACCGTCGATGTTCTTAATGGACATATCGGCGCATGGTTAGAAACCGTCGCTCACCAACGAACCCACGGCACGACGGGTACAAAGCCTCAAACTCTCTTAGATGAAGAGCGCTTTATACTTCAGCCACTCCCATCGCCAACGCGCCCAGTCACAACGCTAACAATGAGTGATAATGTGGTGCCGCTGGAGAGCTTCCAGCACCCACTATCAACGTATGATGCACTGTTGGAGGTGCGACCATGAACCTTCAAATGAATCGTATCGAAGCTGCCTGTGCAACACTGAAGTTACAAGCTATAGGTCAGGAATGGCCAAGACTAGCAGAAGTCGCCAACAGTCGAGAGTTGAGTCTAGCCGACTACTTAGAGTCACTTCTAAACACTGAGCTTGAAGCGAGAGCTGAACGCACGCGAGCAACGCTAACTAAGTTCGCCAGCTTCCCTATGGAAAAAACGTTCGACGACTATGACTTCAAGTTCGCAACAGGCGCCCCAAGGAAGCAGCTCAAGGAGCTAACAGGGTTAGCGTTCATCGAGCGAAAGGAAAACGTAGTACTACTTGGTCCAAGTGGTGTCGGCAAGAGCCATCTTGCAGTGAGCCTTGGTCAAATAGCAGTACAAAAGGGCTTAAAGACACGGTTCATCACAGCAGCGGACTTAATGCTTCAACTGTCTACAGCGAAAGCTCAGGGCAAACTTGAAAGCTACTTGAGACGAAGCGTGCTTGCGCCAAAGCTCCTTATCGTGGATGAAATAGGCTATCTACCGTTCGGCAGAGAAGAAGCTAACTTGTTCTTCAACGTCATCGCTAAACGATATGAGCAAGGCAGCATTATCGTAACCAGTAACTTGCCGTTCTCTCAATGGTCAAATGCGTTCGCCGACGATACGACACTGACGGCGGCATTACTGGATAGGCTTCTTCATCACTCGCACATCGTACAAATCAGTGGAGAAAGCTACCGATTACGGGGAAAGAAGGCGGCTGGAACCATACCAACGGTTCTAGAAAATCTATCTGAAAGTAGAAGTTAATTACGTGGGTGGGTCAGTTTTACTTCGGCGATAACGCCGATAAGTGGGTCAATTTTAAACTGGCGTTGACAGTGGCTCATTTAGGGTCAGGACAAGAAAGCCGCTACTATGAATAACCCGACTATAACCTACGCCGACTTTTGGATTGGAATAGCAGAAATTGAAAATAAGCACCAGTTTAAGGTTGAAAAGTATGCCTTAAACGATTAAAACAGAACTTACACGAAGTGCCGTTGCCACAATAATAATCTATAATGTATGTCTACATTACTAAGCTTGGCTAGCCAACAAAAAAATAATCATTAATATGACCGATACAATCAGCGATACAATTCAAAAAAGAGATGCGTTAGAGTTGCAAGCGAACGATTCTATCGAAGCAAGTGTCAATTTATCGAGTACAACCTCTAAGCACCTGGAATCATGTATTTATATCTACTGTCCCGAACCTGATGAGGGCATGCTCGCTGAAGTATTAAAGCGAAACCCAGAAATAAATGCTCAAGTAAACAACTACACCATTAGGGATTTCAAAAGTAAGACGCTTTGTCACTTTAAGAGCTCGCATTTGACCCAAGACCAGCAAGCATTTCTCGTTGCCGCGACGGAACTTGGAGCTTGGGTTGAACCTCTCGTAAGCTACTTAGACCGCACCCTTGGCTACACCGAAACAGAACTCTTGCATAGCGGCTACTTCTTACATCAAAAAGCGTTTTCTATCCTTTCTAATCGTAGAAATAATTGGCAAAAGCGAGTTATCGATCTTCTATTTGTATTCATGCTAGCGTGGGTTGCAATACCAGTAGGATTAATCACAGCTTTACTCATAAAGCTAGAATCACCAGGTCCAGTTTTCTTTAAACAACGCCGCACTGGTCAGTACAACGAAGAGTTTGAAGTCATCAAATTTCGATCGATGCGTAATGATGCGGAAAAGAATGGCGCGCAGTGGGCGACCAAGAATGACGCTCGTATTACTAAAGTAGGTTGCTTTATTCGTAAAACGCGAATTGATGAACTGCCTCAGTTAATCAATGTATTGAAAGGTGAGATGTCTATGGTGGGCCCTCGCCCGGAGCGTGAGGTGTTCATATCTGAACTGGAAAAAGTGATTCCATACTATCGTTTTCGTCACGCGGTCAAACCAGGAGTAACAGGACTTGCTCAAGTAAAGTACCCTTACGGCGCGTCCCTAGAAGATGCAGTTTGGAAGCATAAATACGACATCTTTTATATCAAGCA
Organism: uncultured Vibrio sp.; assembly: GCF_963675395.1. Lineage (NCBI taxonomy): Bacteria > Pseudomonadati > Pseudomonadota > Gammaproteobacteria > Vibrionales > Vibrionaceae > Vibrio > uncultured Vibrio sp. The sequence goes on from NZ_OY776223.1 coordinate 1,627,675, forward strand.
CCAGAACTGGAAGATGGAAGTAAAGATCCTTTTCCTAACAGTAAAAACGGTTTTGTTTGGAATGGGACGTTAGAAAACGAAAAAGCCAGAAGCGTCACTTCTGGCTTTTTTATTTACTGAAACTCTTATTATTTACTACCATCGTCTCCATGCTTTACTATCTTGCAAACTTATAAACAATCTTTTTTGTAAACCGAGGGGAAAGCCTCAACACTGCTTTTAACAATGTGTTTATCATTAAATCTTTCGTTGATAAAAAGCCTATTCTCTTTTGGTAGCGCATTAACTTGCATTCTTGTTTAAAGTAATAGTAGCCCCTGCGAGTCAGCATTTCTTTACCAGAACGCATTTTTAACAATGTATCTGGCAAATTAGTTAACTGATACCCCTCACTCAGTAAAAGACTCCATAACGCATAATCTTGAGCCTTTCGTAAGTTTGGATATCCACCAACGGATTCTATAATCGGCTTTCGGAAAATCGAAACTGGATGACTAAGCGGACTACGACGAATCGCAAACTTGCTTAACTCTGTAGGGCTTACGGGCAACTTGCGTTCAGAAATACGAGTGCTAAAACTCTCATCCCACTCTTCAAGTGTTGCACTGGAAGCTGCAATATTTGGATTATGAAGCATAAACTTAACTTGTTTCTCAAAACGCAGTGGTAACGCAATGTCATCAGTATCCATTCTCGCAACCAACTCATTACTACAAGCTTTCAAGCCAGCATTTAATGCTTCTCCTAAGCCTACGTTCTTTGGTAACTCCACCAAAGTAAGAACGTCACCAAGCTTGTGCTTCCATAAGAGAACTTCATCTTCAAGCTCTGAACATAAAGGACCATCTTTTACTAGAACAATCTGATCTGGCTTTAAAGTCTGTTTATCCCAAATACTATCTAGCGCTTCATTTAAGTAAGTAGGATTTTCGTTAGTATAAACAGAGAGTAAAACACTAAAATTCATTTGGGCAACTCCATTCTATAGAGCTGTCGTTTACCGCTAAAGACGGAGTCAAAAAAGACGAAACGATTGCAATGTGACATTCGAGGGTGTAAATCACATCTTGTTTCACCATCAAACTTAAAGCCATGAAAAAACTCTCCTAATTTTTCCACCTTTCCATCTTGAAGATCAACTTTCATCAACGTTTGCATTCTAGATTTATCTGGATAAGTATCAGTGATAAATGAATTTAAACCAACGGTCGGATGACCATCACCATAGGAATCAAGTTCCGTTTGTAGGTATGGATCCATAGTACCGGTTTCAATGTCTATAACCCAATAACCGTCCTCTCCGTCATTTCCTCTCAAGTACCCAATAACTTGAGTGTTATTTAGCCATGCGCAATGGCTAACCATATCATTGTTTGCAAGGACTTTTAATAACTTACCTTCTTGAGTAGCTAATATTAATCGGTCATGACGCTTGCCCTTATAGATATATCTATGCATAAAAATAAACTTACTCCCGCAAGGAGAAATCATAACGTGGTTTAATTTATGCTCGTAATCTGGGTCGTTATTAAAGTCAAAATCAAGTACGTCCTGAATAGAGATGATTAACGCAGATTGAGCATCGCTTGTGAATCTATGGATACCATCATCTTTATAAGATGGTAGTTCAAAGCTTTCACGTTCATCCATATTGCGGTATCCGTAATCTGGCCTCAAAGCCATCAATCTTGAATAGTTTATAGACAAGAAATATTCATCTTTAAACCCATCTTGTATAGGGTATGGGAGTATGTGAATTATATGCTCTTCTTTTAATGAATAAATTTTTGATACATACTTCTTCTCTTCTGACAAAAAATCGTTGAAGATAAATTCATCTTTATTTATCCATTGTGCTCTACTAGCTTGCTGCCAATTATATGAACAGATCTCTGTGATAAAGTCATACTTCTTTGTATTCATATCATATAGGTACAACTTGATAGGGTGTTCAGAGCTTGGAGTTTTAGACGTTGAGTATTCTGTAGCATAAACAAGTACATAATTTTCTTCGTTACATGGAGATTTATCATAGTAACCAAAAAACGTCTCATGACCCGGAATGTCGATAGATTCCAACCTATTCTGACACAGATATTTATAGTTTTTCTTTTTTAAGAGAAAAGATATGTAAGAATAAGATTTCTTCGCTATTTTTTTTATTCCTGGATAATCTGATAATATTTTTGCAATACTTTTTTCTAGTGGATTATAGCTAGAACTCATAAATTACCTTACATTTTACTTCTTAACATAATGAGAAACTTTGGACTGATCAATGACAAGATAGCCAAGACCATGGACTTAGGAGAAAATGATTTAAAAAATGATTTAAAATAATATTTTGATGCAATACCACCTTTATTTATAGATATTGCCTGCGCTGCCAAGAAGCAATATTGCTTTGATTCCCTATGTTTTCTTTCACTTTCATTTAAGGTATCTAAAACCAATTTTTTATGTTTTTCGTTTAGCAAATCGATGGCACTTTCATAACTAGATATATTTGAAGATATTCTTTCTCTAGAAAAAGAACGATTAGATATTGCTAGAGGTTCTTCCACAATACCTATCTTAGCTCCACTTTCTATTACTCTTATCCATAAATCATACTCTTCTCTAGCTAGAAACATCTCATCAAACCCCTTGAGTTCTAAGAAAAGCTCACGTCGGATTAAACAAGAAATAGTCGCCCCGATATAATTTTCAATACAAATACTTTTTAACGGGTTAGATACATTTCGAGCCTTCGTTGCATACTCTCCTCCTGAAACATCATACTTAACTAATAATTGGCTAAATACAGCATCTAAATGATTTTCTTTAACTAAAGAAACTTGTTTTTCCAATTTATCTGGAAACCATGTATCGTCATCGTCTAAAAAGGCTAAGAAATCAGATTTTGCTAACTTAGCTCCCAAGTTACGTGACGATGACGCTCCATTATTGTGGTTGTGAATAAAAGTAATTGAAATATTTTTATAACTTTCAACTAATAACTTAGTATTTTCAGATCCTGTGTCATCAACAACGATTATTTCATTCACACTTATACTTTGTCCAACAACACTATCAATAGCGTGTTTTAAACTGTGCACTCGGTCATGAGTGGGAATAATAACGCTTACTTTCATAATTCCTCTAATTTTTTTATAATAGGTGTCATTAAGTTTTTTATCTCAACAGATGTCAACTTCTCTGGATTAATAAAGTCCTTAGATAAACTTTCAGTTTTTGTCAACACTTTGATAATATCGCTCACATTATTATCACAATGAATAAACCGCTCTCGACAAGGTATGTCTTTAATTGAAAAATCACCATCTAATATCAAAAGCACACTTCTGTTCGATATTAGAGAATCATATATTTTACCCGGCAATTGCCCCCCTGTGACATTCATTATAATAACGTCCAAGGTAAAGCCTTCAGAAATTTTTGATAGTTCAGATGATGAAATTCTATCATGAAAATTTATACACTTTGATTTCGTATCCAGAACTTCACCATTACCATAAATGGATAGTTTTAGATTTAATTTTTCACAAGCTTCAACTAGTGGGCGAATATTCCTTATATTACTATGGAAATCTCCAGCATATATTAAACGAAGCTCATTAGGTAATCTACTAGGAATATTAATATTGTTACTTATAGCCAATTTCACTTGCTGACTACTTATTCCTCTTGGTAGAAGACACATTTTATTCTTTTGAGATGGATATATATTCTTCTGCTTTTCTAAAGTTTTTCCTGAGTTATAAATAATTAAACTAGAACGCTGTAGTAAAATATACTCTAGAAACTTAACTAAATAGCCGCTACCGTAGGATATATCATCATACCAAGGATCTCCCCAATATTGAATTATATGCTTGTTTTTAGGTACATTTCTAATAACATAGTTATGAATTCCTTTAGGATCTGATGATGATATAAAATAATCATAATCATCAAAGATAACATCATCTGGCATGCTTTTTTTTAACAAGTAAATTCTATCAGGTATAACTTTTTGAATTGTATTCTTTATCATAGCAAAGAGTCGTCTTGATACATTTACATGTTTTTGTTTGTTTAGTGCTTCCGTACGAAGACACTCAATTTGATAATATTTATCTGCAAAAACAGTCGCATCAAAATGCTTATCAGCATTACGCTCTCGCTTAACTTCTAAAACATCAACTTCAAAATGCTCAGAGAAACCTTCTAGTAATAATCTGTTTCTAATCGCAGCTGATGAGCTTGTGTACTGCAATTCTGGCGTAATAAATAAAACCCTTTTTTTCACTGTTCTCTCTCCATTAAAACATTGGTGGTAGAGCCATGTAATACATTATCATAATGAAAAACATCAAAAATGAGGCTTGCCAAAATAAAAGCCTAGTATGACGAAGTCCATTAGAGCAAAAATATGCGCATAGCATAGGTAACGCAAAAGGCCATATTATACGTGGTTGTGCATCTCCAAACTTAACCGCATATAATATAAAAATAATAATAATCATTGTGAAACTAAAGTATATTATTTTTTCATAATAGCCAAATGTCTTACATTTAGAACAGATAATAACAATCAATAGTGGCACCATCATAAAGTACTGAATTAATGACAGCAGAACTGTTGATATATAACTGATTACTGTAAAGTTAAGTCCCTGATTTTCGTTAAAAGGCGTTAGCGAAATCATAACCTTCATAGGATTGTAACCCAGAAATAAGGCAGGAATCCTAACAATTGCTCTGTTGAAGATCTCTATAAAAACCAATTTGGGATTGGTTGCTATTAATGATACAAAATCAACACTTGAATCATTATACTTTGTCACATCATGCTCATTTACAACTAACAATTTCAAAATAAATATGTGTGACCATTCCGGGAAAGGGACAAATCTAAGAGAATATAATGATAATATAATAACAAGGAATATAATTCCACCAACAAAAGTATTCTCTTTATATCTGAAACTAAAAATGAAAACTAAAACTAAAGAGATCAGTATAAATGGAATTAATTCATATTTAAAAAATGCTAGCAACAAGAAAATAACTGGTGTAAATATAACTTTTTTGTACTTAGAATAATTTCCATATATAAAAAAGGAAAATAAAGTTATGACAACTGCTATTATAGAGTCTCGTAATACAAATAGAGAAAACCATATTGATACTACGTAAAGCAAAAATAATATTACTTTTTCATCAAAAATATTAATTTCCGTTCGAATTTTACTTTTTAATATTACAATCAAACCAAAAAACACAAAGAATGTATTCATTCTAACAAGAATAGAATGAATGCTATCATTATCAGTAAATGGATACGTGGATATATATACAAAGATCATATATCCGTAGTACTTAAAACCCAACTCTGATTTTTTTATAAATGATTCTAATCCATCATATAACTTTAGATACTCATTCATATAAAATTGAGTATCACTGCCTGCAATCCCCTCATTATATGTTAAATAAAGAAGACAGGAGTGTGCAATAATTATAATCAGTCCACTTACAAAGAAAAATCCGAACTTTTTATCTTTATAAATTCGTAATAAAAACACACAAAATAAGAAAGAAACAATTGTAAACAAGATTAATCACCATTAAATTAAATAGACTGCCATATTCATATAATATATTACTCAGACCTTAAATAAAAAGTATCCTTGCCTGCTATATCTCATATGACATGCTAATCCCGAAAATTTTAATTTATCACAAAAAATGAGATTATATCTAATTACACTTTAACATTAATAAAGAATTTAACTTCAATTGAGACGATTACTATTCTATCAATTTTAATCCTATAGAATAGTGATTTATCCGCGTCATTTTTTAAATATCACTATAACAGTGCATAAACACATTAAAAATATCTGATGCTCTTTTAATAAAAAGACCATAAAGACTATTATGTTCAAATTTCTATTTTCGTGACTTCTTTGTTATTCGAGCATCTATAGTGTTTTTTATCAAAAACAAAAAACAATGACGCCTTCAAATCCAAATCAGTTGGAGTCCTCAATATTAATTTTCTTAGATCAACTAATAACAACTTGATAATTTTCAATTTTGGATATTTTGAATAGTGAAGTGCAGTTAATAATATGGCATATGTTCGTTCTTTTTTTCTAAAACCACTAATGGGATCACTATCTTTATTTAATCTTGACAAAGAGTGCTCAAATCCATTGATCACGTTTATATCTACGTTAGCCCCTATCTTAAAAAGACGATAGAAAAATGTCGTATCTACCGCGTATAAATAAAAGTTTTCATCAAAAAGTTCCGAGTAACGTTGTTTAACTTTTTTCACCAAGCCCTTTCCGATAATTAGGCCACTTCCAATAGCTACAAAACGTTGTTCTTCAGGAATTGGGCCAAGCTGAGTGCAAACTTTTCCATTTAGAATTGGGCCTTCAATCTCTCCTCCATGCTTAATTAGTGGTACAGATACATAGGAAGGATGTGAGTTCATAGAACCAACTAAATAATCACTATTTAACGTAGAATCATCATCCAATAACACATACCTTTCTGAATCGTAGTTTTCAATAAAGTAGTTGTATATTTTTGCCAATGATTCGTTTCCTGTTGTTTCATAGAAATCTACAGAAAATCCTATTTTTTTAAATTTATTAAGGTAGGATAGTTCATTTTTAATACTATTTGGCCCATTACTCCAAACAACTAACGAACAGTCTGTATAATCATTACCAGACGATAGGATAGTATTTAAAGTTAACGATAATTCAGGCCTCTTATCGAATAGAATCACCAAATATGACGCTTTAAACATAGAACTTCCTTTGCTCTATTATTGAACGCCATAACATGCCATTATCATCTTTGCCTGAGGTTAAAGGTACTCCATCCAACGGCCAGTCTATATTTAAAGTTTCATCATCCCAACGAATTGAAACTTCAGACTTTGGATTATAATAATTTGTACATTTATAAACAAATTCTGCCTCATTACTCGTAACATAAAATCCGTGTGCAAAACCTTCAGGAACCCATAATTGACGCTTGTTCTCAGCTGAGAGATATTCACCAACCCATTTTCCAAATGTTGGCGAATCTCTACGAAGATCGACTGCTACATCAAACACTTCTCCGGATACTACTCGAACTAGCTTTCCTTGAGTATTCTCGGTTTGGTAATGTAAACCGCGTAAAATCCCTTTTTTTGATTTTGAATGGTTATCTTGTACAAACTTAGTTGGATTTCCTGTTACCAGTTCTTCGAATTGTTTCTGATTCCAAGTTTCCATAAAGAAGCCACGTTCATCACCAAAAACTGTCGGCTCTATAAGTTTTACATCAGGTATTCTTGTATCTAAAACTTTCATCTTACTAATCCAAATACGGTAGAATTTTTGTTACGGCAACTTTCCAGTCACTAGCTTCAATAGAGAAAGTATCATTCACTTTCTTTGTACTCATGCGAGAGTTACTAGGACGTTTAGCTGGAGTTGGATACTGAGCCGTTGTAATACTCGTTAAGTTTGGTTTTTTGTCGAGTAAGCCTTTATCTATCGCAGCATCAAAAATTACATCTGCAAACTCAAACCAACTCACATGTGGTAACCCCGAATAGTGGTAAACACCATAATCAACAGATTCACCATTCGCGATTTGTTCTGCAATTTGAATCAGCGCATCAGCAATATCACCCGCATATGTTGGACCTCCAAGTTGGTCTCCAACAATACTTAAAGAGTCTTTATTTAAACCTAATCTGAGCATGGTTTTTACAAAGTTATTCCCAGTTTCGCCAAAGACCCAAGCCGTACGCAAAATAATATGTTTTTCACATACCCTTGCGACTTCTCTTTCGCCGGCTAATTTACTAGCACCATAAACACCTTGCGGGTTCGTAATGTCATTTTCGCAATATTCACCATCTTTATTACCTTCGAAAACATAGTCTGTGGAAATATGTAAAATGGCAGCATCAACTTCTTGAGCAGCTTCAGCTAAGAACTTTGGACCATCACGATTAATTGCGTAAGAGAGTTCTACTTCTTCTTCTGCTCTATCAACTGCTGTATGCGCAGCAGCATTTATAATGATCGTTGGTTTGAATGCTTGAACAATAGATTTAACAGCATCTTGGTTGGTAATATCTAGTTCTTCTTTGTCGGGAGACAAAACCGTAGCATTGTCAAACTCAGATAATCGTTTAGTCAGACAATAACCAACTTGACCATTGCCCCCAATAATTAAAAGACGCATTATCTTTCTTCCTTGCTTTGCTTTCTAGTTACTAAGCGATTTAAATATTGTCCATATTCGTTTTTCATCATAGGCTCAGAAAGAGCCAACAACTGTTGATTGGTAAGCCAATTATTTCGCCAAGCTATCTCTTCCAAACAAGCAACTTTTAACCCTTGAACGTTTTCTATAGTTTGCACAAATGAAGATGCCTCATGAAGACTTTCGTGAGTTCCAGTATCTAACCAAGCAAATCCACGCCCAAGCAATTCAACATTTAATGACTCATCATTTAAGTACATTTCATTAAGAGTCGTAATTTCAAGCTCACCTCGCTCTGATGGCTTTACTTGCTTTGCCCATTCCACGACTCGGTTATCATAAAAATACAAGCCTGTTACTGCATAATTTGATTTAGGATAGATTGGTTTTTCCTCTATAGACACAGCTTTCATGTTTTCATCAAATTCCACCACACCAAAACGTTCGGGATCTTTAACCTGATACCCGAAGACTGTTGCCCCAGATTCTCTCGACGCTGCACGTTTTAAAGTACTTGAAAATGACTGTCCATAAAAAATATTATCACCTAGCACAAGACAAACACTATCATCGCCAATAAATTCTTCGCCTATAATAAATGCTTGCGCTAAACCATCAGGGCTTGGCTGAATTGCATACTCCAATTTAATACCAAAATCAGCACCATTTCCTAACAATCGCTTAAAGCCGGCATTATCTTCTGGAGTAGTAATAATCAAGATATCTTTTATACCAGCAAGCATTAACGTGGATATGGGGTAGAACACCATAGGCTTGTCGTAAATTGGTAATAACTGTTTTGACACACCTCGTGTTAGTGGATATAGACGTGTACCCGAACCTCCAGCCAGAACAATCCCTTTCATCTTATGCCCCTGTTCCTAAACGTTCACCCGCGTAAGAACCGTCTAAAACACGAGACCACCAATCTTTATTGTTCAAGTACCACTCTACCGTTTTTCGGATACCAGATTCGAAAGTTTCTTCAGGTTTCCAACCTAATTCTCTCTCTATCTTAGAAGCATCTATAGCATACCTCACATCATGTCCCGGTCGATCTGTGACATAAGTGATTAAATCGACGTATTTATCAACACCTGTGGACTTTTCAGGTACTAGATCTTCAAGCAATGTACAAATCGTTTTCACAACTTCAATATTGGCTTTCTCATTATGTCCGCCGATATTGTAGGTTTCCCCTACCATGCCTTCGGTCACAACTTTATAAAGTGCTCGTGCATGATCTTCGACAAACAACCAGTCTCGAATTTGCATTCCATTTCCGTACACAGGTAATGCTTTGCCCTCTAAGGCATTTAGAATCATGAGTGGGATTAGTTTTTCAGGGAAGTGAAAAGGACCATAATTATTTGAGCAGTTGGTCACGATTGTCGGTAAACCGTAGGTCCGAAGCCACGCACGAACCAGATGATCGCTTGAAGCCTTAGACGCAGAATATGGGCTTGATGGTGCATATGACGTTTCTTCGGTAAATAGAGCCGTAGTCCCTTCTAAGTCGCCATAAACCTCATCAGTTGATATATGATGAAAACGAAAAGCTTTCTTCTTTGTTTCATCCATAAGGCTCCAATATTCGCGGCTTGATTCCAGTAAGGTATATGTACCTACAATATTGGTTTCAATAAATGCAGCAGGTCCGTCAATAGAACGATCAACATGTGACTCTGCTGCTAAGTGCATTACTGCATCGGGCTGATGCTCTGAGAATACTCTGTCTAATTCGGTACGGTTACAAATATCGACTTGTTCGAAAACATAACGCTTGTTAGCTTCTATTTCGCTAAGCGACTCTCTATTACCAGCGTACGTTAACTTATCCACATTGACTACGCTATCTGAGGTATTGTTAATGATGTGGCGAATTACCGCTGAACCGATAAAACCAGCACCACCTGTTATTAATAGTTTCATACCGATTTTTTCCTATTGAAAATCAAGTTAACATTGCAATAAAAATGAGCCATGCACAAACCAAACATCACAATCAACTCAGTAAATAAAATTAAAAAGGCAGAGCCAACATAATCAAAATAATAAACCACTGGTGTCATAAATATTAAACAAAGTATCGAACTTACAACCACGACTCTTTTTAAAGTTTTATCATTCTTAGTTGGTATCAAACTCTGAACACCTAGAAAATTATTAAAAACACTAATAATTACAATAGCCATCATAATAACAACTGTATTACTAGCCTCAAGAAAATCTTTACCTGACACAATGGTAATTATCTCTTCTAATAATAAAACAACGAAAGCTCCACCAGAAATAGCCAAAATGACACAAATTTTAAAATATTTATTTATTATAATTCTTGCTTCGTCTTCATTTTTATTTACTAACGAACTTACTCTTGGAAAGACTGTCTGATAAATTGGTCTAAAAAATGATATACATACTTTTTTTATAGTGTCAGCGACATTAAAATAGCCTACACTTATTGGACCGTGGAACACTCCGATCACGATAGGAATTAAAGTAAGGTAAACACTAGAAGCTACACTAGTTAAAAACACATTCCATCCAGATTTAGTCACCAAAAACACATACTTGATAGAACATCTTTTGAAACCAAACAATTTATTAGCTTTAACGTAAAGTAGAGCAATACATCCTGAAATTAAAAATGGCAACCCTTGAAGAAAGCCTGCCAAGTAAATATCCGAGCCACTTTCTACGTATATAAAAACAAAAGGGATGACAATCACCCTACTAATCAAAGTAATAAAAACTAATTGCTTCATTAACTCTACACCTTGATAAAGCCACGTTGGAAGCAATAATGTTCCTAATATCATTGGTAACATACACAAAGACAGCTTAATCAAAACTGAGTCATTATAAAAAAACAAAAATAAACTAGCGAAACTTAGAGAAACAAAAAACAAAATAAATTTAGAATAATAAACACCACTACAATATAAATCCATTTTAGATTTGCTTTCTCTTATTTTTGCTATTTTTGATGTAGCAGAAAAATCGAAACCGTACTGACATATAATCATGCTATAAGACATAACTGCAGTGGAAAACGCTAAATAGCCGAATTGTTCAACTCCTAAAGTTCTTGTCAAATAAGGAAATGTGATAATAGGAACAACAAACTTTAATATTTGTATCAAACTTAAGAATATAATATTATAATTCAATTTATCACCAAGTGAGATTATAAAAAGTAAACATCAACAATAGTCTTTCTTATATAGCGTTTTATATTATGAAGCTAAGTATGTTAAAAGGGTAAGATATATATCTTACCCTAGCTTTAAACTTTATAAAGGAATGTATATTGATAGCTAAGACCAAATCCCTTTAGTATCAATTAAGCCTTCTTCACTCATTGTTCTTGCTTTAAATTCCTTATGATCGACTAGCAGAACTTGAATATCAGCTTTGTTTCTTGCTGTATCAAAATCTACAAGTACTGATGACTCTAAAGAACTAGGTAAAGAGCTAATGTTCGGCTCAACTACCAAAACTGAGCCTGAATGGAAACACTCTATTTTTTTAACAATTTGCATCGCGGGACTTTCGCGCAGGTCATCAATATCTGGTTTAAACGCGAGTCCATAACATGCTATGGTCACTTCACGAGCAGTTTTGTTTGGATTCAATTGTAAGAATTCTGCCATAGCCATCTTAACTTTATCCAACACCCAATCTGGCTTACTATCGTTTACTTTGCGTGCCGTATGGATAATCTGTGCTTCTTCTGGCGTTTTAGATACAATAAACCAAGGGTCAACAGCAATACAATGGCCCCCGACACCAGGGCCTGGTTGAAGAATATTTACACGTGGATGACGGTTAGCTAGCGTAATCAATTCCCATACGTTAATATCTAACTTATCACAGATAATCGAAAGTTCATTGGCAAAGGCAATTTGCACGTCGCGAGAGCTGTTTTCTGTCAATTTTGCCATTTCAGCCGTGCGAGCATTTGTTACAACACATTCACCTTTTACAAAGGTATTGTATAGCTGTACAGCGCGTTCAGAACAACGATCAGACATACCACCAATCACTCGATCATTTTCTACCAACTCTCGAACAACATGACCAGGTAAGACTCGCTCAGGGCAGTGAGCTATATTGATATCCGCTTGGTCACCATGCGTCTGCGGAAAACTCAGGTCACTGCGCGCCTCGGCCAACCACGCCGCCATTTTCTCTGTTGCGCCCACAGGAGACGTAGACTCTAAAATCACCAAGTCTCCTTTTTTCAGTACAGGTGCGATTGCTTTACTTGCAGCTTTTATGTAAGAAAGATCAGGCGCTGGAACTTTGTTTTCTTCACATGGCAAGAAAGGCGTTGGTACTGCTATAAGAAATGCATCTGCGGGCTCTGGAATGGTGGTCGCTTTTAAAAAACCTTCTTTTACCGCAGCATGGACAATCATGTCAAGGTCAGGTTCTACGATATGAATTTTCCCTTGATTAATCGTATCAACCGCATGTTGGTTGACATCCACCCCAACCACTTTCTTTTTACGAGAAGCAAACATTGCGGCGGTTGGAAGGCCGATATAGCCTAACCCAATAACTGAAATTGTTTCAAAAGACATGATTGTTTCCTAATTAAAATACTTATCTAACTAATTGTTCTAAAATTCGTTGGCATGCAGAGCCGTCCCCGTAAGGATTGTGAGCAAAGCTCATTGCTTTATATGCATCTCTATCGTGAAGTAACACTTCTAGACTGGTGACGATTTTATCTACGTCAGTACCAACCAATTTTACGGTTCCTGCTTCTACTGCTTCAGGCCTCTCAGTTGTATCACGCATGACTAAAACAGGCTTACCTAGAGAAGGAGCCTCTTCTTGGATGCCACCCGAATCGGTAAGTATAATGTGGGAGCGATTCATCAAATAGATAAATGGTAAATACTGTTGCGGTTCAATTAGAAAAACATTGTCAACGTTAGATAGAATACGATTTACTGGCTCTCTCACATTTGGATTTAAATGTACAGGGTATAGAATTTGAGCGTCAGGATTGCTTTTTGCAACTCGAGCCAGTGCTTCGCAAATGCGCTCAAAACCTCCACCAAAACTCTCGCGGCGATGCCCTGTGACTAAAATAAGTTTCTTTTTGTCGTCTAACATCGGAAATTGTTTAGCGAGCTGTAAATTAAGTTCTACATCACTATCAATAACGTTTTTTATCATTAATAACGCATCAATGACTGTATTACCTGTAATGCAGATATCCTGGGGATTAGTATTTTCTTTTATTAAGTTATTTTTCGACGTTTCGGTAGGAGTAAAGTGATACTTAGCTAGAATTCCTGTAAGCTTTCTATTAGCCTCTTCCGGCCATGGAGAATATATATTGCCAGTTCGTAAACCAGCTTCGACATGACCGACAGCAATTTGCTCATAGTAAGCAGCTAAACTAGCGGCAAAGGTCGTAGCAGTATCACCATGAACTAAAACCACATCAGGTTTAAAATCTTGTAACACAGGTTTTAATTCAAGCAAAATACGGGCAGTTACATCATTAAGTGATTGGCCTGCCTTCATTAAATTCAGGTCATAGTCCGGTTTAATTTCAAACAGCTGTAAAACCTGGTCAAGCATTTCACGATGCTGTGCTGTAACACAACACTTCGCCTCAAAGCGAGCATCATTTGCAAGCTCATGAACCAGAGGTGCCATTTTAATAGCCTCTGGGCGAGTACCAAATATGGTGAGAACCTTTTTCACTATCAGCGTTCCTTAATTGTGGCTAGTAAATACCATGAGAACATCTCGTATGAATTGAGTAATGGAAACTAGTAGCAATAAAAAAGCCCCTTTCTATAATAGAAAGAGATTATTTCCATTTAAAATTGCGTGGAGATCAGTCACAGCTCATTATCCCGCAGAACCTTTTCTCAGCCTGAAATAGGCTTGCTAATTCCGAAATACAATATGCAATTTGACTAATAAATTTGAGATAAAAATTGGAATATCAATTGTATTCTTCTTTATTTCTTGGTTTACGAAGAGTAAATCCGACTAAAACAATCCCAATACCAATCATCCCACCAAGAAGGGTGCCAATTACACAAAGCAGAGCTCGTTTAGGTTCATTTTTTAGCTCAGGAACGACAGCCGGATCTACAACTTTGAAGATAAATTCTTCTTGTACTTCTGCTAGCATCAAGCTTTTAGTTTGTTCCTCAATGAGTTTGTAAAATGTACTTTGCATTTCAGCTACTGATGTTTTCTGTAATTGGGTGTTTAAGTAGTCTAGGTTTTGTGAAGTTTCTGCGATGGTGCGTTCACGCATGACTTTGTTAATGTCTTCAATTAGCCAATTCACCCACTGCTTAGCAATATAAGGAGAGTAGTATTTAACTGAAATTGTGTATAAACCACTTTCTAGATCTTGACTTACACTTAAAATATCTTCACTGAACACCTTAAAAGCTTCTTGCGCCGTCGGCCTTGCTCCACGAAGCCCTTCTGGCTCTCTAAGCCACTCATCTGAATTTTTATCGTAGATATCGCTATCTAATAGTAATTCTTTGCTGGTTAGATCCCAGCCTTCAGCTGCCATCAATGGGACGAGCAAATCATGATTATTTATAAATTCATCAATAAACTGACGAGATTTCAATACTTGTACAGCGAGATCCGCTTGAGATGACTCTCCTGCACCTAGATTTACTCCCGCAAGAGCAGCTAACCCACCAAGTTGTCCAGCCATTTTAGCAAGCCCGCCACTACTTGAGTTCTCTGCTGGAGCCAATAGAGAGTCTGCTTTGTAAATATTGGGTAGGCTGAGTGCGTATAATACTGAAGCAACCGCAAATAAAAATGTTGTAGTGATAACCACCCACTTTCCGTTCCAAATCGCAGCGAAGAGTTCACGTAAATCGATTTCATCATCATTTCCCACTTGCTGGGAAAACTGTGCATCAATTGGGTAATTAGAGTGTTGTTTTGAGTCCATTGGATAAAAAGGTCCTAGGAGTAAATATTCGAGAAGAGTTCGAGAAGATCTAATAGCTAATCCCTGTAGGATAGAACGCCATACCATCCGATAGTGTTGAGCGCGCTATTGTTAGATTCCTGATCTCGCTTAGGCTCGTCGGAATGACGCGATTAGAAATAGAGTCTTCTTTCTATAAGCCTAAAACACAAAGCACTTTACAGTGCCACTTCAAATTCTTTTTGCTGTCTAAGACCTAGCTTATTAAACACTAGGTCGTAGACATCCGTCTTATTTAAGCGCGTTGATTGCTACACCTGTTTGGTAGAGGATTTGCGTTGCAGCTGTCCAGGTGCTCAGAGCGTCGCGGTAGTCTGTATCGATCGGAACAACAATGGTATCACCAGCACTTAACTCTTCATTATTATTACCGAACCAATAACCTGAAGTTGGTTTATATACAGAACCGTCTGCTCGTATTACGAAGATACGATCTTCATCCGCTTGCTTTTTAGCGCCACCAGCTTTGTTCAGATAATCATCGACATCAAGTTTGTTGTCCAACAAGTAGGTAATTGGAACCTGAACTTCACCCATAATAGAGACTGTATTACGGAACGTTGGAACAAATAGGAAGTCTCCGTCTTCTAGCATAAAGTCAGCAGAACGCTCATCTTTAATGATGCGGTTTAGCTGAACAACCATACGGCCAAGTGCTTTACTGCGGCTTGCTTCTTCAACAAACTTCAGCGTTTTATCTGGATCAGAGATAATCGAACCTAGATTAGTATCCGCCCGGAAGGTTTTCTTCGCTGTTTCTGCACGCATATCCGCCGCATACTCGTTGAGTAGCTTCTGCTCTTGTAGTCGCAGCGCTTCACGAGTGAATATTGCACCTTGCGGATGCGCAAATTCGGTAAGACCACCAGCGCGTTCAAGTAGCTCTCCAAGTGTTTCACCTTGGCGCACTGTGTAAGTCCCTGGAAAACGAACTTCACCCTGTAAAGTAACCGTACTTTGCAATTTCACACTCGGTTTTTCTAAAATGTTCAAACGGTCTCGACCAGCAATAATAGCATCAGCTGCCGTGCTACCCTGAATCGCTTTGCGTAGGTCAATGCGCTCTACATCGATGTAGGCACGTTCATCAATATTATTGATAACTGTACGTGCCAGCTCTGCGTTAATAGTAAACGCGTTGTACGTTAATCCACCGGCGGCTTCAAGCAACGTAGAGACGGTCATTCTTGGGGTGATTGGGTAACGACCAGGGTGTTTTACTTCACCAAAAACTTCGGCTATTTGCGGTGCTAAACCGAGCTTAGATTGTTGCTGAAGTTGCAACAGAACAGGGGCAAGTAAAGTTCGACGTGTATTTTGTTTCAGCACGTCCAGATCTTCTCGGGTTATCTCTTTCCCACGGAAAATAATTTTAGGCTGATTGTTCTGGTTAAGGTCCATCGTCTTATGTGTAGCACCAATGTCGATGCCATTATTTACAGGCTCAGTTGAGATGGCTACTGAAGAACTCATTACTTGCTGTTCTTTTCGCAAATCTTGTTCCGCTTGCTGCTGAGCTTCTTCAAGTGTCTTAGCTTTAGTAACGACTTCTTTTTCAGCTAGTGTATCTAAGTCTTCATTGTTAAAACGGTTAAACACTAAGACACGATCACGACTTTGCAGCTGTAAATTATCTTTGCTGTTCGGGGCTAAAATTGCTTTGGCAAGATTCACTTGATACGTTTCAATATCTCGCTGAGAGTTAATTTCTCGCACAATGACGGCGTAGTTAACATCAGCTGTTGAATTGAAAGAAGAATCTACAGAGTGGAATAAGTCAGCGATACGCAACCCACTCTTCCACTGAACAAAACCAGGATGGCGTACGTCACCTTCGATCTGAACATACTGGGTCAGCTCTTCACTTTTCTTCAGCACATTGACTTCATCACCCACTTTAACTTTCGCTTGTTGGTCTTGGGAGTTAACAAAGTTCAGAGTCAATGCTTCTCGGCTACCTTCAATGCCGTAACGTTTGATATCGATTTTTTCAAAGAAGGCGTTAGCAGTAAAACCACCCGCCATCTGAATTAATTGTTTGTAGGTTTGACCCGGTTTTACTTCATAAATAGCAGGGCGATTAACTTCACCATCAACTGATACAGTTTGTGCCACCGAACCAATAAATACGACATCCCCTGGCATTAACCTTACATCGTTACGAGCATCACCTTTTAGTAGCAGATCATACATATCAAGCTTGCGAATAACTTGACCATCACGTTTTAGTTGAATGTCACGCAGTGCACCGCTCTCACCAAAGCCACCACTGTAGTAAATGGCCTGAGAAATGGTAGTCAGCGCACTCACAGTATAAGCACCAGGTTTATAAGCATCACCCATGACAAAGACTTGCATGGTACGCATTTCACCAAGAGAGATATCACTGCGTACACCAATCATTTGTTCTTTGACACGTTGGTTAAGTGAATCACGCACTTCTGAGAAGCTCATGCCAGCAACTTGTACCGGACCTAGCGATGGGAAGTTAATGATCCCAGCACGATTAACACGTAGACGGTGAGTTGCATTCTCTTTGCCAAATAGTTGGATAACAAGCTCATCACCCGATCCAACCGTGTAGTCAGCAGGAACAGGAACATCACTAATCGGAGCAAAGGTACTTGGTGAGCCAGCAAATAACTCCAAACCAAAACGTTTGAGTTCTTCATCTTCGTTTTGTTGATTTTGCTGATTCAATTGCCCGTTTTGAACGCTGTCGTTTATCGAGGGACGTGGTTCAATCACCTGTGGGTTTTGGTAGGTCGTTGATTGAGAAGAGGCAGATGGAACGGAAATACCATACTTACTTGCCAGTGCTTGTTGCTGATCGGCCGGTAAGCTCTTAAACATTTGGATCTGTTCTGGAGTTGGGTTCTGCGCCAACGTGTACGGCGCAAACATACTTGCCAATACACAAACCGCAATGGAGAAATATCCTTTAAGCATGATCAATCGCTATAAATATAATGAAGTGAAAAACCTAGACACTAAGACCTAGGCGCTAGGTTTTTAATTAAAATCGGTGCTGGAAGCCAAGTGAGATTCCGTTCAGGCGGACTTTATCCTCGGCTAGATAATCAATAAATTCGAAGACAACAGCACTTTGCTTATCGAGCGCGTAATGTGCCCCCATACCAAAGCTGAAGCCCTGATCTTTCCCCGAACCAACATTCTGTTGATCGATTTGCACACTGGAGTAACCAGCCAATCCGTAGAGGGCGACTCGCTCCGAAACTGGAACATTGAACTTGGCGAAACCACTTGCAATACTATCGACAGCTAAGCCACTATCGCGCTCGAGAGAGGTACCGTAACGGGCTTCGAACCCAAGGTAATCATTGAAGAAGTAGCCAGCTTGAGCTTGAAGAAGAAAAGGACTTCCTTCAGCTACGGAAGATGAGGACGTGTGGTGATATTCAGCGTTAGAGTAGCTCAATAACGCACCAGCATAAAAATTGGCTGAGACAGAAAAAGAGCACAAGCCTAAACTGATTGCGCTCAACGCCCCTAGCCATGGTCGTTTATAAATCACGTAATGGTTCCCTAGGTATAGACCTACGACTGCATATAATAGTGCGATCAGTAAGGCCTGTTAAATATCTGTGCATTCCACGCTACCGCCCTGCGGCACTTACGCGTTAGCCACTGTTCGCTGATTACCGATTCATTGTATTCGGTTTATTGATAGAAATACTGCTATTTAAGCCAATTTTTTGTGAATTTAAACCCAAAAAACATGGTCTAAGTGCATAACAAAGCTGTCAAATTATGCATGTAATGACATGAAACGGCAAGTGGGGAAGAGTGTCTAGGAAGTGAGAATGGGATGGTCGCTTCAGAGAAAAGAGAGTACAGGGGATACATCCTATGGACCTAGTTTGCCTCTATTCCCCTAAGTTTTTTATTTTCTTAAAATTAACAACCAAATAGATACGAAACTATTTACATGCTGATGATTTTTTAACTAGAATAGAATTTGGGGCATAGAATTATGTTCCAAAACATCGATGTTTTATATACCGGATATAAAAAGGATAAATAATGAAGAATACAGCTCTGGCTATTCTTATGGCTCTAAGTGCGTCGACAGCCTTCGCAGCACCTGACGCAGGCACAACTGAAGGCGCGTCTGCCCTTGCTAGTGGTGAAGTGGCTGTAGGTGTTGGTGCAGCAGCAGCAGCAACCGTTGTGGCAGTAGCAGCAACAGACAGTGACTCTAGCACTACAACAGCTTCAGCTTCTGCTTCTGCTTCTGTTTCTGCTCCGCAGTAATACCAATAGTAGTCGACTAATAATCGCCCTGATTTATTCAGGGCGATTTTATTTTCAAGAGGGAATAATGAATATCTTTCGAACAGTAAAGTGGAAACGCCTACTTGTAACACTACCAGTATTGAGTCTTATGTTCGGATGTACTCAAAAATTCAATGATGTCTCCGCAACCGTTCAAGAAGCTTATGATAATTACATCGATGTAGAGCTCACGTCCCAAGAAATTGAAGCCGTACCATACGCCAGTGCATACCTTAAGATAGGCAATCAAAAACAAGTTTTCGTGGTTTTGGCATTTGCCGAACACAACCCTCTTACTGGCAAAACTCAGTTGAAATGGGTTAGCTCAGATAAAGCAATGGTGATCACAGAAAACGGTCATATCGTTAAAACGGTCAACTTACAGAACAACAACATAGCAGGTATCTATGGCCAAGTGCCTGCCTATACAGAATCAAACGCTGAGTATGTCCTTTCCTATGACTGGGCTGAGCAATACCGTTACGGATTTCCTGCTTATATAACTCGAACCTATCAAGGTAAAGATGTTGTAACGACGCCAATATCTTCAACACCAACCGATGTCTATATTGAATCCGTTAAGTTTCCAAGCCTATCTGAAACCGTTAAAAACCTTTACTGGGTAGATGATGCAGGACAAGTGGTGAAAACCCGACAACACCTAGGACCAAATATGGTGCCTATTGAGTTAACGATTTTGAAAGGATACAGCCAATCATGAGTAAACGACTGTTACCTTTATTAAGCGTCGCTTTGTTAGCGAGTATCAGTACCGCTGCTGTCTCGGCTCAATCAACGCCAGATAGTACTGCGTATTTAAACGTTGAGTTAGTTGGTGTGAGTAAACAGCTGCAATTCGAACGACCAGCTCGGTTAGCAGATGTTCTGAAGCAGGCGCAACAACAAAGCCTTATATTACAATACCCACTTGGTACAACACTTTTTGACGGTTCTGAACAAGCGTTGCGTGAATCGCTTGCGCTAAAAAATTCGGTACTGAATCAAATGATTCAGCATAATCTGGTCGCTCACCCTTTTTATAAATACATCCAAAAACATCAATTTGCACCGCGTGTATTCTCTGCAGTTGATTTGGATGACGTCCGCTTGGATAAATTTAACAACCCTTTGCTTAACGGTGATTTATCTCTTATATCAATACAACGAGAAGAAAAAATCATTTACCTAGGCAACCTAGACAACGTCTACTCCGTCAAAGAGCAAGCTGGTATTCCGCTAAAACAACAAATGATCAATTTAAAGCGTGATATTGGTGAACTGTCCAACCCACCAATTTTGATTTATCCAGATGGCAACGTTGTCCAGCCACACCACGGCTCCTGGCTTACGACGCAATATTACTTGCCACCATTGACTATGGTTTATATCCCGTTTGAGGAATTTGAAACCTCAGAAATGGATCAGGATATTGTCCAGTTACTCACGCAACTGAAGCCAACCGTAATGAAGAAGCCACTATGACGCTGATTAGAAATACTTTAACCCTTTCGTTACTAGGGCCGGCATTGGTTTGGGCTCAAGACATGCCATTTGAAGTACCACCATTGCGACCATCACAAATGGACTTTGGTGGTGTCGGTCTAATGCAGATGCCAACTGGTCGTATGGCCCCAGAAGGCGAATTTAACTTTGCTGTCAATTTCAGTAATGAATACCAATTATACAATGTCACGATCCAAGTGATGCCATGGCTGGAAACGACCATCCGTTATACACTGGTCAATGACCTGTTCTATAGCAATGACCCTGATTACTCTGGTGATACAAAATACACCGACAAAGGTATCGACTTTAAAATTCGCCTCTTAGAAGAATCCCAATACTTACCCGAGTTGTCGGTTGGAGTTCGTGATTTTGCAGGTACCGGCCTATTTGATGCTGAGTTTATCGCCGCAACCAAACGTTACTCTAACCCCAACTTGGGTACCTTCGACTTTACTTTGGGTATGGGTTGGGGCTACCTAGGGACACGCGACAATATCACAAACCCGGTTTGCGAAGTCTCAGAACGCTACTGTGACCGACCAACGGACTCTACATACTTTAAAGGAAAAGGCGGTAGTGTTGAATTTGAACATTGGTTTAAAGGCTCAGCCGCTATCTTCGGTGGTGTAGAGTACCAGACACTACATGCTCCGCTGCGTTTTAAATTGGAATACGACAGCAACGATTACAGTGAAGATTTCCCTGTGGTTCGCGGTGGTGTAGACATGACTCCGCACACTCCGTGGAACTTTGGCGTTTTATACCGCTTGAGTCACATGGCAGATCTACGTTTAAGCTATGAACGCGGTGACACTTTAGTAGCAGGTTTAAGTCTATACACTAACTTTAATAAGATGCCATCTTTCTGGCGCGATACGCCAACGCCAAAAGTAGAAGATAGCCAACCAGCAGAGCTATCTGATGTTGACTGGAAACGTGTCACGGAAGACTTGGATAAAATCGCGGGTTATCAAAATACTAAAATTTACGCCAAGGACAATACGGTATCGATTGTTGGTGAGCAGAAAAAGTATCGTGACCGTAACGAGGCTCATGAAAAAGCCGCGGCTGTGTTAACTAACCAAATGCCTGAAAGTGTTGATACGTTTACAATCAATGAACGTAACCGTGGATTATTGACCAATCAAAAGGTTATCTCTAAAGACAAATACCTCGACTACGCTCAGGTAAATTATATCGAGCCACAAATCGAAGATGCGATCTCAACATCGAATGACAAACCACAAGGCGCAGCAACTTACGATGGTTATAAACGCTTCGATTGGGGTTTTGCACCTAAATTAGTTCAGACTCTGGGTAGCGCAGAAGACTTCTATCTGTTTAGCGTTGGCTTAAGTGGTAATGCCTCCTACTGGTTAACTGACAACCTCGAAATAGGCGGTTCGCTGTATTGGGATTGGTACAATAACTATGACAAATTTGTTTACGTTACACCGCCAGATGGTACAACAATTCCGCGAGTGAGAACCATGTTCCGTGCTTACCAGAATGAGCATGATGTCACTATGTCAAACCTACAGTTGACTTGGTTCCAAGAATACTCAGATACAGTAGACCAGCAATTCTACGCGGGTTATCTGGAAAGTATGTTTGCCGGTGCAGGTACAGAGATCCTATACCGCCCGCAAGGTGCAAACTGGGCTGTCGGTGCAGACGTTAACTTAATATCTCAGCGTGACCCACAAAGCTACTTCGGCGTTTACACCGATAAGTGGCAGGACATTCCAGAGTATGGCCGTCCGTTCCAAGTTATTGATAAAGGGTTTACCGGTTTTGTGTCTGGCTACTACTTCCCTCAATGGGAGTTTCTGTCTGATACCATGTTCCAGTTGGATGTTGGTCAATTCTTAGGGGGTGACAAAGGTGCTCAGGTGAATTTTGCTAAGCAATTCAAGAGTGGCGTTATCGCAGGCGTATTCGCTTCGGTAAGTGACTTGTCAGCCGATGAGTTTGGTGAAGGTAGCTTTACCAAAGGCTTCTATATATCCATTCCATACGACATTATGACGGTTAAGCCAAGTAACAACCGAGCGAACTTCAGCTGGCAGCCACTGACTCGCGATGGTGGTCAAAAACTGGGTCGTAAGTACAGTTTGATTGAATTGACTGATAAACGAAATCCTTGGTTCCAGCGACCAAATCACTCGGATGAGAAATAAGCGACGTAAGGGCCTAGAGTACTAGGCCCTTCCCCGTCATTCCGAGGAGCACAAGCAACATCAGGAACCGAGTAACAGCAAGCGTGTCAGTCAAAGCAAACACCTTTAACATCAGAGTACTCGGTAACTAGATCCTTTATAGCGCTGTATGGCGTTTCTTGCTAAAATTCCTGAGAAAATTTTAATCTATGGTGGAAGTTCTATGATCATCGTAACTGGTGGTGCTGGCATGATTGGCAGCAACATTGTTAAAGCTCTCAACGCAGCTGGCATGAACGATATTCTGGTTGTCGACAACCTAAAAAATGGTAAAAAGTTTAAGAACTTAGTTGATATGGACATCACAGATTACATGGATCGCGACGACTTCCTTACCCAAATCATGGCGGGTGATGATTTCGGTCCGATCGAAGCAATTTTCCATGAAGGTGCGTGCTCTGCAACGACCGAGTGGGATGGTAAGTACATGATGCTAAATAACTATGAGTACTCAAAAGAGCTACTGCATTACTGTTTAGACCGTGAAATTCCATTCCTTTACGCTTCTTCTGCTGCCACATACGGCGAGACAGATACCTTTGTCGAAGAACGTGAATACGAAGGCGCACTCAACGTCTACGGTTACTCGAAGCAACAGTTTGATAACTACGTCCGCCGTCTATGGCAAGATGCTGAAGAACACGGTGAGACCCTGTCTCAAATCACTGGCTTCCGTTACTTCAACGTCTACGGCCCTCGTGAAGATCATAAAGGCAGCATGGCATCGGTCGCCTTCCACCTAAACAACCAGCTAAATGCAGGTGAAAACCCAAAACTGTTCGCAGGTAGCGAGACCTTTAAACGTGATTTCGTTTACGTCGGCGATGTATGCAAAGTAAACCTATGGTTCTTTGAAAATGGCGTATCAGGCATCTTCAACTGTGGCACAGGTCGCGCAGAGTCGTTTGAAGAGGTCGCGAAATCGGTGATCACGCACCACGGCAAAGGTGAAATCGAAACGATTCCTTTCCCAGAGCACCTAAAAGGCGCTTACCAGGAGTTTACACAAGCCGATCTGACTAAGTTACGTGCAGCAGGCTGCGACGTAGAGTTCAAAACGGTTGCTGAAGGTGTGGCAGAATACCTAGCCATCCAAAACCGCTAAGCGTCTTTGTTCGCAATTATGGGGTGGCGGCTATTTGGTCTGCCACCTTTACTCAGCCTCAATAGCCTGTATCATTTCCTTTATCTGCAATTAGATCACTCGTCCCCCTACGTATAGGTAATTAGACTCCCCATGACCAATAAACGTGATGATTTCGATCCCAAAGCCTATAACCCTAAGTTTAAGCGCAATTTTTTATCACCTAAATATTGGGGGACTTGGCTAGGCGTTATTCTATCGTTGCCTTTATCTGTTGTGCCGCTTGGCGTACAAAAGTGGTTAGCCAAAGCAATAGCAAAAAAGCTATCAAAGTCACGTAAGGGGCCTGCACACCGAGCGCGCGTAAACTTTGAGTTGTGTTTCCCAGAAAAGACTTTTGAAGAACGTGAAGCCCTGGTTGAAAAAACAATCTATACCGCAGCACTGTTCTTCTTCCGCTTTGGACTATTGAGTTTACGCTCTTCGATATGGCTACAGAAACGCTGCGAAATTAGAGGGTTGGACATCTTACAAAATCATATTGATAACAATGAAAATGTAATCTTAATGGTCCCGCACTCTTGGGCCATCGATGTTCCTGCTATCTTGCTTGCTTCAATGGGTATGCCTGTATCAGCAATGGCGAAAAAGCAAAAGAATGAAGTCACGGACTGGCTGATGCACAAACAACGTGTGCAGTATGGCGGCAGAGTTTATGAGCGTTCTGGTGGCATCAAACCATTTTTAAAATCAATCCGTGATGGCTACGTGGGTTATTATTTACCCGATCAAGATCATGGCCCTGAACATAGTGTGTTTGTAGACTTTTTTGCGACACGTAAAGCGACACTGCCGGGCTTAGGTAAAATTGCGAAGCTATCACGTTCCAAAGTGTTACCTATGTTTGCTTCTATGAACACAGAGGATGGTACGTTTGATATCGAAATCTTACCAGCATTCGAACTGGATAAAGGTCACGAGCAAGACGCACGAGCCTGCAACCAAGCAATTGAGTACTTTGTAGGCAGCAAACCGGAGCAATACATGTGGGTACTCCAGCTATTACGCTCGCAAGAAGACGGTAATAACTACTACAATATCTTTAAGCCGAGATATGATACTGACTGGCAAGTTAAAAAATGAAAAAGATCTTAATTATTGGTCCTTCTTGGGTTGGCGATATGGTGATGTCGCAATCCCTATACATCGTTTTAAAGCAACTGAACCCTGAAAGCGAAATTGATGTAATTGCTCCCGAATGGTGTAAACCAATCTTAGAGCGCATGCCTGAGGTAAATAAAGCCATTGAAATGCCGATAGGTCATGGTGAATTTAACCTTCTAGGTCGCCGTGAAATTGGTAAAACATTGCGTGAGAAGAAATACGACCACGCTTACATCCTACCAAAATCAGCTAAATCGGCACTGATACCTTGGTTTGCGAACATTCCTCTTCGTACAGGCTGGAAAGGTGAAATGCGCTATGGCTTGCTGAATGACATTCGTCCGAACATGAAGTCGTTCCAATACATGGTGGAGCGTTATGTCGCTTTAGCTTATCCGCAATCGGAGATGGTCGACTCATCATCTCTCGGTGGATTGGAGACTCTGCCTCGCCCTCGCCTTGCTATCAATACCGAAGAGCAGCAGGCGACTATCCAGAAGTTCAATCTGAATCAAGAGCGCTTGATTATTGGCTTGTGTCCAGGCGCAGAGTTTGGCCCGGCGAAGAAGTGGCCTGAAACGCATTATGCGGAAGTGGCAACACAGGTGTGCAAAGAGGGTCATCAGATCTGGTTGTTCGGTTCGCAAAAAGATCTAGAGACTTGTAATGGCATTCGGGCGCTCGTTCCACCACAGTTCCATCAACATATTCATGTTCTTGCCGGACAAACCAGTTTGATCGAAGCGGTTGATTTATTGGCGGCGTGTAAAACCGTCGTAGCGAATGATTCAGGCTTAATGCACGTCGCAGCTGCGGTCGGTTGTAATGTCGTCGCGGTATATGGTTCGACGTCGCCAAAATACACGCCACCACTTGCGCAGAAAGTCGAGATTGTACATACCGATATTGACTGTCGCCCATGTTTTCAGCGTGAATGCCAGTTTAACCACCTTAAGTGCTTAACGGAGTTGTCTCCAAAACAAGTGCTGAACAGCATCCAAAAGCTCGAAGCGATTACCATTAGCTCATGTTAATTAGACTCATTTATACCCTGTTGCTGGCTTTGGCTTCGCCGATTCTTTTGTTTGGTTTGTATAAAAGCAAACCAAACAAACCTAAATTTGGCTCGCGCTGGAAAGAACATTTCGGAATTACGCCAAAGCTTAACACTGACCAACGACCAATATGGATTCATGCCGTATCGGTCGGTGAAAGCATCGCTGCAGCACCACTAATAAAGGCGCTAAAAAAGCAAAACCCTGAGCAAACGATTCTGGTTACCACAACAACCAGCACCGGGGCAGAACAAGTGTCAAAATTAGGTGATTTAGTGGAGCACCGATACATGCCGATCGACTTTAGCTTTGCGGTAAAAGGTTTCTTGAAAGCCACAAATCCCAAGCAAATGCTGATCATTGAGACTGAGCTTTGGCCAAATACCCTTAACACGGTACACAAAGCCGGGATTCCAATTACTGTGGTCAACGCACGTTTGTCTGAAAAGTCATGCCGAAACTACGCCAAAGTACAAGCACTGTTTGACTTGCTGCATCCTTGCTTAACGCAGGTACTTTGTCAGGCGAAATCCGACGCAGCCAGATTTGAACGCTTGGGCGTTGAACGAAACAAACTATCGGTAACTGGTTCAATAAAGTTCGATATCCAAATTTCAGACGATGTGAAAGCAAAAGGAAAAGAACTACGTTCTGCTCTTGGCGAACAAAGACCCGCCTGGATAGCAGCAAGCACGCATAAGGGCGAAGACGAGCAAGTGCTCAACGCACATAAGAAAGTGCTTGAATCCTATCCGGATGCCTTACTGATCCTTGTCCCTCGCCACCCGGAGCGTTTTGATAGCGTTTTTGAACTTTGCCAGGAACAAGGCTTTGCAACCATTCGCCGTACCACAGACTTAGCAGTCGAACCCACCGCACAAGTCTATCTTGGTGATACCATGGGTGAGATGTTGATTTTAATCGGCGCAGCCGATGTCTGCTTTATGGGGGGAAGCCTAATTGGTGATAAGGTTGGCGGGCATAACGTATTGGAACCAGCAGCGCTTGGCGTGCCAGTTATTACCGGGCCTAGTTATTATAACTTCAAAAGTATTGTTGATAAACTCACCAAAGTTGAAGGGATCGTTATTTGCGCGAACAGTGATGAAATTGCGGATTCACTACTTCGATGGTTAAACATGTCTACTGCAGAGCTGAATAAAGCCATTCATTCTGCAAAATTGATTTTAAAAACAAGCTCTGGCTCTATTGCTAAAACTATCGATAATTTGGAAAAAGTATAATGAACCTATTTCTCGTGACTTCTCCTCTTCAATACATTTGTGCACTTGAAGCGAAAGAGTACTTTGCCTGTAAAAATAATATCCTGTTATTGGTAAACCAAAAAAGTGAACACGGACTGAAGCAGCAAGAGAAGATCATCGACAAGAGTGAATGGCAACATGTGGTCACGATTAGCCGAGATAATCGCAGCAAACAGGTACCTAGCGCCATCAAGCAAATCAAAGCCATTTTGGCTGACCGTACATTAGAGCAATTTTTCTATGCGGAATACAATGGCTGGCGCACCAAATTACTACTCAAGAACTTACCTGTAGAGAAAGAAATCTACTTTGATGATGGCACCATGACGTTGCTTGAGTACGGGAATTATATTCTACCTGGCAAGCCTTACTCTCGTCCGAGATTCTTGGTCGATCTCAAAGTCCGCCTAAGTGGTTGTCAGCCGATTGGTACTTTGCCACCGTCTGATAACCTGGAAATATTCTCGATGTTTGAGTTAGCCCCGTCTAGCTTCAAATTACATAACAACCACTTAGGTGCCTTAAAACGTCGCTATGGAAACCCACAACTGTACAGCCCATCGGCGCCAATTGGCATTATCGGCCAAGGTGCTATTGGGGATAAAAATCAGACAAGCGTTGATGAGTATGTCCAATCGATTCTTGAGTTAGCGCAATATATTACTGCTGAGATTATCTACTTCCCACACCGGACAGAAAAATCCGCCGTCCGTGAAAAGCTAGAAAGTCACCCAAAAATTCAGTATCACTACAGTGAATACCCAATGGAAATTGAGCTCATAGACAAGAAAATTGCGCTCTCTGCTCTGGTTGGTGATTACTCCACCGCCATGTTTACTTGTCGTAAGCTTTATCCTGATATGCCAATTATTGCTCGGAACGTGTATCATCGCGATCCACTATTTCTGGAAGAGCTTGTTAAGCAGCTTACCAGCTGTCGTGTTAAAATTATTGATAGCCTAACCTCCTTAACTGAGGACTTTTCTCAGTTGGATAGCGGCATTCCAGCAGCGGATCATTAAGTATGAGCAGACAACACATTGCATTAATCACGGCAAGAGGTGGCTCTAAAGGGCTGCCACGAAAAAACATACTGCCAGCCCACGGGACCCCCTTAATTGGCTGGACGATTAAAGCGGCACTTGATTGCGCTAACATTGACCGTGTATTCGTTTCAACAGAAGATGATGAAATAGCCAAGATCAGTCGTCAATTTGGTGCAGAGATTATTGTTCGCCCAGATGAACTGGCTTCGGATACCTCAAGTAGTATCGATGTCATCTCCCATGCGATTGGCTGGCTCGAAGACCATCATATCGAGACTCCATGGATGACGTTGCTACAACCAACATCGCCACTACGCACCGCCACGCATATCGAGCAAGCACTCAACCTCTTACAACACAAAAATGCTCATTTGGTTATCAGCGTTTTTGAACCATCGCACACTCCTGTGAAGGCATATCTTGAACAAGAAAACGGTTCAATCGAAGGTCTTTACAGTAATGAGGCGCCCTATACACGGCGACAAGATTTACCACGCGCTTTCCAACCAAACGGAGCTATCTACGCTTTTTCGGTTGCAGAGTTTAAGCGTAACAACCACTTCCCAAGAACTCAGGTATTCCCGTATATCATGTCAGAAGCAGACTCTGCGGATGTAGATACTCTTGAAGATCTCATGGTTGTTGAACAAAGATTAAAGGAAATGAATCCATGACAAACCCTGTATTTGAAATCTCTGGACGTAAAATTGGTCTGGACTTCGACCCTCTCGTCATTGCCGAAATTGGCATCAATCACGAAGGCTCACTCAAGGTAGCCTACGAGATGGTCGACGCAGCAATCGAAGGTGGTGCAGAAATTATTAAGCACCAAACCCATGTTGTTGAAGATGAAATGAGCGGTGAAGCCAAAAGTGTTGTACCCGGCAATGCTGATGTGTCCATCTACGACATTATGGAACGTTGCGCCCTGAATGAAGAAGATGAAACGAAACTCAAAGTGTATGTTGAATCAAAGGGTGCGATTTTTATTAGTACGCCATTTTCTCGAGCAGCGGCACTGCGCCTAGAGCGCATGAACGTACCAGCATACAAGATTGGATCAGGTGAATGTAATAATTACCCATTGCTGGATCTGATCGCAAGTTTTGGCAAGCCTATCATTCTCAGCACTGGCATGAATGACATCCCTTCGATTGAGAAAGCGGTGCGCATCTTCCGCAAGCATAGTACTCCATTCTGCTTATTGCACACCACTAACCTGTACCCTACACCAGACCATCTAATCCGCCTTGGTGCGATGGAGCAACTTCAAGCGGCCTTCCCTGATGCAGTCGTTGGCCTGTCGGATCACAGTATCGACAACCTTGCTTGCTTAGGGGCTGTTGCAGGCGGTGCATCTGTACTTGAGCGCCACTTTACCGACAGCAAAGATCGCCCAGGCCCTGACATTGTATGCTCGATGGATGCGAAAGAATGCGCCGAGCTAATCGCACAATCTAAACGTATGGCACAGATGCGGGGCGGTAAGAAAGAAGCAGCGAAAGAAGAGCAAGTGACCATTGATTTTGCCTATGCGAGTGTCGTGACAATTGCTGAAATAAAAGAAGGGGAAGCGTTTACCCGTGATAACCTTTGGGTTAAACGTCCTGGAACAGGTGACTTCCTTGCTGAAGACTATGAGGCATTGCTCGGAAAAACGGCAGCACAAACAATTCCGGCGGATATCCAACTGAAGAAAGAGTGCGTTAAATAACATGAAGAAAATATTGTTCTTGACTGGTACTCGTGCAGATTTTGGTAAGTTAAAGAGCCTGATTCAGAAAGTTGAAGAGCACGCTGAGTTTGACGCTCACATTTTTATTACTGGCATGCATATGATCGCAAAATATGGCATGACTGCGAATGAAGTAGAAAAAGCGGGCTTCAAGTCACTCTATAAATACATCAATCAAAATGGACATGACTCCATGGATGTGGTGTTATCAAAAACGATTCAAGGGCTGTCAGACTACGTAAAAGAATTGCGACCTGACATGATTGTCGTACATGGAGATCGCGTTGAAGCTATGGCTGGTGCCATTGTCGGCTCATTGAACAATATTTTAGTCGCCCATATTGAAGGTGGCGAGGTATCAGGAACCATTGATGAACTCATTCGTCATTCCGTTTCTAAAATGTCTCACCTTCACTTTGTCTCTAATGAGGCCGCAAAATCTCGTTTGATACAGTTAGGAGAATCTGAAACGTCTATCTTTGTTATTGGTTCTCCCGATCTCGATATAATGACGTCACCGAATCTGCCGTCTCTGAGTAATGCTAAGTCTCGATACGGTATCCCTTATAATGACTATTCCGTCTTCATGTATCACCCTGTGACAACCGAGGTCGATCGTCTCCAAGAGAATATCACCAACACCATTGATGCTCTTCTTGAAAGTAATGAAAATTACGTTGTCATTTACCCTAACAATGACCATGGATCAGAAATTATTATCAATGCATTAAAACGACTATCAGGCAATCCTCAATTTAAAGTTTTCCCAAGTATTCGATTCGAGTACTTTTTGACTCTATTGAAGAATGCCGACTTAATGATTGGTAATTCCAGTGCAGGCGTAAGAGAAATGCCATTCTATGGAATACCATCAATCAACCTTGGCTCCCGACAAGATAATCGTTCCAGTGCTCCGTCGATAATCAATGCTCCTGAGTCCAAGACAGAGATACTGGGTGCGATAGGAAAAGCGAAGTCTCGTCAATTTGAACCAATAGAAGAATTTGGTAGCGGTAACAGTGATAGTCTGTTTCTCAAGTCGCTATCAAACAAAGAAACTTGGCTAACTAGTAAACAAAAAATATTTGTTGATAGATAGTTATATTTAGAAATTATGGTTATATAAGTCAAGGTAATAGCAAGTGCACTTTCTACACCACACTCCCGATCTTTCAGCCACAGGTGGAAGTCGAAATATTCTGGATCTCTCACAATACCTTTGTGCCCAAGGTCATGAGGTTTCGATCATAATAGACGCTAATCGAATCGCTTTTAATGTCGATCCGAGAATAAAATTGTACCTACTAAAGAAAGGGAAGCTGTCACCGCTTTCAAATCAGTCACAAGAAAGTGCCATTGACAACTATAAGAGTAAGAAAAAGAAAAAAGCGAAAAAAAGAACCGCTTTTAAAAGAGCAATTAGAAAGATCCAGAACATAAAGAGATACTTTATCAAGCTTCTGGTTTTTCCGGTTAACTACTCCATCATCCGAAGCTTTGTTGCTAAAAATAACATTGACTTTATTGCCAGTCATAATATGTACACCTTCTTTGAGCATTTCTTCTATTATCCGAAAGACAAATTCGCATTAATGTTACGAAATTCGCCAAATGAAGTATTTTTAGAGCGGGGCGTTGTTAGACTTCTTCCTTTTAAACATTACTTTAATCAACGTTTGTGTCTTGGTGTTTCCCAAGCAACCATTGATGAAATCAAGGCTCTTCAATTCGGTGTACTAGACCGTAGCTTCGCTATTTATAATCCTTTTGATTTCAACACAATTAGGGAAAACGCGAAAGCCACCCCAAATTGTGACTACGACATATATAACAAGCGGTATATTTTATCCCTGTCGTCATTAGATAAAAGAAAACGTATAGATAGAATTCTGTACGCTTTGGCCCAGTCATCTGATAAAAACATTGAGTTGGTTCTGGTTGGTACAGGCCCAACGCAAGTGGAGTTGACTGAGCTAGCAGAATCTCTCGGACTAAGCCATCGCGTGCATTTTTTAGGGTTTCAAGACAATCCTTACCCATTTATTAAACAAGCGGATATGTTAGTTCTGGCTTCCGATTCTGAGGGCTTACCTACTGTTCTCATTGAATCTTTGATCTGCGGGACACCAGTGATTTCGACAGATTGCCCTTGTGGGCCAAGTGAAATCCTAGTTGATGATTTAAAAGAGTATTTGATACCTATCACCAATATTAAAGAAGAAGTCATCCATCACGGAATCGCAACCTGCATCGACAAACTGGTACAAAATAGGCTACCAATTGAAGAAAGGCATGTGGCCAGATTTAGCAAAGAATCGGTTGTGCAAAACTGGATAAATGTAGCGAGCAGAGATAACGAACGCACATAATAGATTCTCCAAATAACTTCAAGATGTTAGCTTAGTGGGGCTTCGCCGTCTTGAAGTTATTTTGTAATGCTTTGATCATATCCGTTTAGTAACTCTTCAAAACCTTTCTGCTGCCATTTAATGTTGCACTTAACTTTTTCTTTTTTAAAGGAACGCAACAGTCTTTCCAGATTTTGCTTTTCCCATTTACCATGCTCTTGTTTACGGCACTTATCAAAATCAATAATCCACACTTTATCTTTATCATCAATCAATATGTTGTGGATATTTAAGTCGGTGTGATTCACGCCAGCATTGTGCATTTTGGCAATTTCTTGCCCAATTTTTTTATACATTGCTTTCGATAACGAACGCTCTTGTAAAATGCTAACCAAATCTCTGGCATTCGGAATCCGCTCACTTAACAAATCGGCTTGGTATGTGAGTCCGACTTTAACAGCGCGTGCCGCGATCGGTCGAGGGACGTTAACTCCCGCTTTTATCAACGTTAGTAAAAGCTGAAACTCTTCAGCACTGCGTGTTTTATCCCAGCCAGAAAACCAATACTGATCTTTAACCAACTTTCCGAACAATCCGCCCCGACGATAATGACGCAAGGCAGCTTGCATAGTATCAAGCTGAACAAACCAGGTCGTACCGCGTCCCGTAGCAGTGCCAACAATCTTATTCACTGACTGCCAGTATTCTGGGTCAAAAATAGGCTGACTTGGATTTGTAACGAACTCATCATCAAACCAAATGACCTGATTGTTATCTTGATACTGTTGAATCATGTTTTAAATCTCTAGCCCAAGTAGCGACTGGCCAATATGTAAAGCCAGGTAAAGCCAGCAAAAGTTAACGCAACCATAACGGCTGCGGATCCTATATCTTTAGCGCGACCACTTAACTCATGGTGTTCAACACCGATGCGGTCTACTACCGCTTCTATGGCTGAATTCAGCAGTTCCACAATCAGTACTAATACCACCACACCAATCAATAAGATACGCTCGATCATCCCGACATCAACCAAGCCTGCCAAGATCACAGCAATACTCAGCAAAGCGAGCTCTTGTCGAACGGCGGCTTCATGTTTAAAAGCGGCTTTTAATCCCTGTATAGAGTAACCAGTTGCTTTGATAATGCGTTTTACGCCCGTATTACCTGGCTTCCCTGATTCTTGCGATTGTTCTGGTGTAGTCTTTGACATTGCACAATACTTATCGGTACTTCGTTATATTAGAACTGTGTATTTTACATTTATTGGGGATGTCTGCATAATTTACCTGCCTCTATTCATCTAATTAGACAATAATTATGTTCACTTCTGCCCCTTCGTCATTATGCATCTTGCGTTTATCCGCTATTGGAGACGTTTGTAATACCATCGCTACTGTGCAAGCGATTCAAAAACAGTGGCCAAGCACTCAAATTACCTGGATTACAGGCAAACTAGAGTCTCAGTTGTTAGCGGCTATTGATGGTGTCGAAGTCATAGTATTCGATAAAAAGGCAGGCTTAGAAGGCTATAAAGCGCTGTGGAAACAGTTAAAAGGCCGTGAGTTTGATGCCCTTTTGCACATGCAATACGCTATTCGAGCTAGCGTAGCGACGTTGGGTATTAAGGCAAAGTACAAGCTTGGCTTTTCTTCTGATAGAAGTCAGGATTTTCAGACACTGTTTACCAATGTCAAAGTGCCTTCCCCGCAATCTCTGCATGTCGCAGATGGCTTAATGGCTTTTGCCCAGCAAATAGGAGTTCCCAAAGCAGAGCTAGATTGGACACTTACCTACTCAGCGCAAGATAAAGAGTGGGCAGAGACTCATATTTCTGGTGACAAACCAAACCTATTACTCGTGCCGGGAGCCAGTAAAGCTTATAAAAATTGGAATGCCGAAGGGTATGTTGACGTAATTGGCCATGCGAGAACTAAAGGTTGGAACGTCATTCTTGCAGGTAGTCCAGCACAAGTAGAGTTGGACCTTGCAGAGAATATTCAGTCTCGCTTGGATGACCCATGCCTAAATTTAGTAGGCCAAAGTTCTATTCTACAAATGCTCGCTTTGATTGATAACGTAGAAATGGTCATCGCTCCAGATACAGGGCCGGCACATATGGCAAGTGCTATGAACACACCGATTATTGGTTTGTATGCCCACCATAACCCGGCTCGCGTGGGCCCATACCGCTACTTACAATATGTAGTATCGGTTTACGAAGATGTCATTTTGTCGGAAACAGGAAAAACGAGTCAAGAACTGAGCTGGAGATCTCGTGCAAAAGATGAAAAGGCGATGAACCGAATTTCAAGTACTCAAGTGATAAACATGTTCGATCAAGTCATAGAAGATTTGTACCCGCAATATTAGTAAAATCACTGTATTGATTTGTAAAGAAGGAAGCCACCTTGTCTAAACCAACCTTAGCCGTTGCCTTAATCGTAAAAAATGAAGAGAAGCACTTAAAAGCTTGTCTAGACACAGTAAAAGATTGGGTCGATGAGATAGTCATCCTTGATTCTGGAAGTACTGATAGTACTGAATCCATCGCAAGGCAATACACAAATAAGTTTTATACCAACTTAGATTGGCCAGGTTTTGGAAAGCAGCGCCAACTTGCACAAACTTATATCGAATCAGATTTCGTTCTTTGGCTAGATGCCGATGAGCGTGTGACTGACGAACTGCGCCAAGACATACTGCATGCCATCAGTCAGCACAACGACAAAAACGTCTACCAAGTTAATCGTCTAACCACAGCCTTTGCCAAAGAAATTCGTCACTCCGGTTGGTCTCCTGACTGGGTAGTCCGTTTGTATAAGACTTCACAAACTCAATACAATGATGCATTGGTACACGAAAGCGTGGTGATTCCAGATGGATTTAACATCGTGTCATTGAACGGACGACTCAAGCACTTTACCTATGAAAGACTGGGTGAATACACACGAAAAACTCAACTGTATATGCAGTCTTGGGCTGACCAGCGAGAAGGAAAAAAAACAGCTTCTCTACTTAGTGCATTTACACACGGTTTTTTTCGATTCTTTAAGATGTATATCATCAAGCGTGGCTTTTTAGATGGGCGACACGGCTTTTTGCTAGCGGTGTTAAGCGCAAATACCACTTTTACCCGTTATGCCGATCTGTGGCTGCGTGACTACGTGAAAAAACACAACAAAGAGCAATAGTATGAATATTTGCCATGTGAATTTGGCTTCTGGCTACCATGGAGGAGAAAACCAAACCCTCCAACTCATCCAGCAGCAGGTCAAGTTGGGTTATAACCTTACGGTAGTCGCTAACCCTAAAAGCCCTTTTGCCGATGCCATCCGTAAAATGAACGTTAAGCTAGTACTGGCGACTCACTTTACTAAGGCACACTCTAGATCTGTAACCCAAAATTGTTCACTGATTCATGTTCATGAAGGGCGCGCGATTTACTGGGCTCTCATTCAACACATGCTTTATGGTAAGCCCTATATCATCACGCGTCGTATCGATAACCCTTTGAAGAAAAAGTGGTTAGCAAATTTAGCCTACTCTAAAGCAAGTGCGGTGGTTGGCTTGAGCACAGCCATTGTTCAGAGAGTCAAAGACGCCTACCCAACGTCTACCACTTACAAAATACCAAGCTCCCCAGTAGTATATCCTGTAGATGAACAAGCTGTACAAACCATAAGAGAGCGCTTTGCCGACAAATTTTTGGTTATCCATGGCGCTAACATGCTCAAACATAAAGGCTTCAATGTCACTATCGAAGCGGCAAGGCGACTAAAAGACATAGCCCCCTCTGTTCACATCTGCTTGTTAGGTGATGGCCCTGAGCGACAAACGCTTGAAGCAAAAGCTGAAGGCCTAACTAACATCAGTTTTGAAGGCAAACAGAATAATATGGGTGACTGGTTTTCAGCGGCAGACTTACAAATACACCCTTCGTATACCGAGGGGCTTGGTTCTGTCATTTTGGAAGGAATGGGCTCTGGTTTACCCATCATTGGTACTAATACTGGTGGTATTCCTGACATCATCGACCACAATTCAAACGGATTACTCGTTGAGCCAGGCAATCCTCAAGAATTGGCAGATGCAATAGTGAAAATTTCCCAAGATGAAGAATTGAAGCAACACTTCATCACTCAGGGACAAGAAAAATTAAAATTGTTTGATATCAACTACACTGCTAATCAATACGTAGACATATACGAGAAAGTTTTACGATGAAAAAAGTCATATACCCAGGTACTTTCGATCCAATCACAAATGGTCACCTTGATATCATCACTCGTGCTGCAGACATGTTTGACCAAATTATCATCGGAGTCGCGGCAAGCCCTTCTAAAAATACGCTCTTTAGTCTAGAAGAACGCGTACAACTGGTTGAAGAGTCAACAGCGCATTTAAGTAATGTATCGACAGCTGGATTTAGTGGACTACTGGTCGATTTTGCTCGAGAGCAACAAGCGAACATATTAGTACGCGGCCTTAGAACAACGGTCGACTTTGAATATGAGTTCGGCCTTACCAGTATGTACCGCAAGCTGTTGCCGGGCATGGAAAGCGTGTTCCTTACCCCAGCCGATGAGTATGCTTTTCTCTCTTCCACCATTGTTCGTGAGGTTGCCATTCATGGTGGCGACGTAAAACAGTTTGTACCTGAATGTGTTTATATCGCTATCAATAAAAAGGTAGCACAATGAGTTTCAGGAAATTTAAGTATTACGTCACGAATGGTCTACAAGTCTTAGTTCCTAACGCCATTAAAAATAAATCAGCTCATTATCTTATCGATAAATATCCGCTGGATTCCTACATTCAAGATCGAGTCGGCTACTACAACAAAATTAACGATTCATTTGAACTTCCTGAAAACGAGTCGACACATGTTGGCGAATACAAGAAAACAGGCGGTACAACATACTATTTCGACCTACATAAAGTGGTTAAGTCCTTTCCAGCTCAATGCTTTTTCCACTTTTTGAACGGTGATATTCGTTATGTCCCGGAATACCCATGCTTTCTCAAAAGTAGACCTATTGGGGAAGACAATCAAAACTCCGTCTTACTAAAGTTGAATGAGATTCGTCACTTTCAGTTTATTTCTGATAAACAGCCATTTAGAAGCAAGAAAGACATGGCGGCCTGGCGCGGTGTTGGATACCAACCACATCGTAAAAAGGTGATTGAACAGTTCTATAACCACCCACAATGTAACATTGGTCAGACACAGCCTGCTAACGGCGATCCTTGGGAAAAAGGATTTATGTCGATTGAAGAGCAACTTAAGTATAAATTTTTGCTCGCCATTGAAGGCAATGACGTTGCAACTAACCTCAAGTGGGCAATGTCATCTAACTCACTGGTGGTCATGTCTAAGCCGAAGTATGAGACTTGGTTTATGGAAGGGCGTTTACAAGCAGGTGTTCACTATGTAGAAGTAAGAGACGATTACTCTGATTTGATAGATAAAATGGAGTATTACATCGCTCACCCTGAAGAGGCAGAGACCATCATTCAAAATGCCCACGAGTGGGTTGACCAATTTAGAGATCAAAAACGCGAGCGCTTAATTTCATTATTGGTCGCGAAGAAATATTTTGAGAAATCAGGGCAAATATAATTTGCCCTAACCCAGCTTCACTTCTGGCACTCATCACAAAAGAACGTATTGCGCTGGCCAATCTTCTGCTCTTGAAGCCGCTCTCCACACTCTGGACAAGGCTCGCCCGCTTTACCATAAACTAACAGCTCCTGGGCAAAGTATCCCGGTTTACCATCCGCCTGGGCGAAATCCTTGAGCGTCGTGCCACCTTGGTTTATCGCGATTTCCAGAGTTGCTTTGATGTTGGCAACCAGTAGCGCCCATTCTTGTGATGTGACTTTACCAGCAGGTCTAGTTGGATGAATCCGCGATTTAAACAAAGATTCGTTGGCGTAAATATTCCCGACTCCGACCACGACTTTGTTGTCCATAATGAACTGCTTCACCGCGACGCGTTTGCCTTTGGCCTTTTCTGCTACGTAAGGTGAGTTGAACTCTTCGGTTAAAGGCTCAGGCCCCATATGGTCAAGTACTGCATGAGACTCACCCGGCGCGCACCACAGCCAAGCACCAAACCGACGTGGATCGTTATAACGCAGCACTTTGCCATTAGTCAGCTTCAGATCCACATGATCATGCTTAGCCGGAGGAAAATCAGCATCAAGCACACGTAGCGAGCCTGACATACCCAGATGCACAATCGCGGTTCCCTTATCTGTCTCAATCAACAGATACTTGGCACGGCGCCGGATTGCGCGAATGACCTGCCCTTCCAGTAGTTTCAGCTCCTCTGGAATATCCCAGCGTAGTTTGGGGGTACGAAACACAAACGCCTGGATCGTTTGATCAAGCATATGTGGCGTAATTCCCATACGACTGACTTCGACTTCAGGTAATTCAGGCATTGTTGGCTCCATTCATTTTGTTCATCAATCCGCGCCGCTAGCATAATAGAAATGCACTCAGATATACACTTTATAGGTTCGACTTATTCTGGGAGTATGTAACTATCATCAACCGAAATCGCGATCCATTTATCCTGCCAGCTCTTAAATAGCCAAAAATCGGTTAAGCGATAGAAGGTGACGCGCTGTGGTTCGTCGAGTCCCTGATACCAAACTTCGATCGATTCTGGCGCTTGAAGCTGAGATCTTAACGTCTCAAATTGCTGTTCAGAAAGTTCAGTACCTTCTAAAGATTGCCACCGAGCCACCAGCTCTTTAGCGGGAATACTAAGGTTAATATTGGATTGCCACAGACCATGGTTAAGATCCAATTCCCAACCGCTATAGTAAATCGCGCTAACGGTATAGTCAGAACGAAGTAAGTTTGGATAAGGATCCACCTCTTCCGATAATAAGTAGGTTTTGATCCACATCGGCGCATTTAGGATCACGATAAAAGCGATAACACCTACGATAATGATATTGTTCCATCGACGGCGACGAGTCGGACTAATGCGCATAATCACTCCTAATTTCTGTAAGTCACAGTAAATTAGCAAAGCAGGTAAATATTGACTAGAAAATCTGTAAACAGATGCAGAAAAGCAGTGAAGAAAAGTAATGAGGATGGGTGCTGGGAACTAGAGGTAATAAAAAACCCAACTCGAAAGCTGGGTTTTTCAATTCGTAAAAGAGTCAGAAACCAATTACTTGATTTTTGCTTCTTTGTACATAACGTGCTGGCGTACAACTGGATCAAATTTCTTGATCTCAAATTTGCCTGGCATGTTACGCTTGTTCTTATCAGTTGTGTAGAAGTGGCCTGTACCTGCAGAAGATACTAGACGGATTTTCTCACGAACGCCTTTCTTTGCCATTGCTTATTTCCTCTTAAACGTTTTCGCCACGTGTACGCATTTCAGCAAGAACAGTATCAATACCTTTCTTGTCGATGATGCGCATACCTTTAGCAGATAGACGTAGTTTAACAAAACGTTTTTCGCTCTCTACCCAGAAACGATGAGTTTGTAGGTTCGGCAGAAAACGACGCTTAGTAGCATTTCGTGCGTGTGAACGGTTGTTACCCGTTACTGGACGCTTACCAGTTACTTGGCATACTCGTGACATGAATGTCTTCTCCAAAATCGTTTCAGCTCGATATCAACCTTGGTGGCCGAACCTCTCTATCTCTCAAAAAGAAGTTAGAGGTTAAGAACCGCTATGGAAAATCCATACAAGGCTATCAAAGGTCGCGCATTATACTAACTTGACATGCATTGCTCAAGACCCGAACAGATCCTTTTTACAGGTTTTCGTGATCTTTTTTTAGACAGCAGGTTTTTTCTAGCAGTCCAAGCTGAATTCAGTTTAAAATTTAGTGGCGTGGATAATAGCAGATTTTTTGCAACTAACAACCTAAAAAACGCACAGTTATATCCATCCTCTTTCAGCAAAAGAGACACTTTCTCCATCACCGATGACGAAATGGTCCAAAATACGAATGTCCACCAGTGCTAACGCGTCGATTAAGCGGCGGGTAATTCTTCTATCAGACTGACTCGGTTCAGCCAAGCCTGAAGGGTGATTATGAGCGAGAATCAAGGCTGCAGCGTTATGATGCAAAGCTCGCTTCACCACTTCTCGCGGATAAATCGACGCCGAATCCAACGTTCCTTCGAATAAGATTTCATCTTTTATTACTCGGTGCTGAGTATCGAGAAAAAGAATGTAAAAAGCCTCTCTTTGTCGATCTCGTAAAATAGAAGATAGGTACAACTTTGTCTGTTCCGGGCTGGTTAAGGCGTCGCCGCGCTTTAACGTTTCCGCTAAATAACGCTGAGTCATCTCAAGCACGGCTTGTAGTTGGACATATTTTGCTTGTCCTAGACCTTTGTGTTGGCAGAAATCTTTCTCTGACGCGGAAAACAGCTTCCTGAACGAGCCAAAATCCTGAATGAGGAAATCTGCCAACTCAATCACATTCATGCCTTGTGTGCCTGTACGCAGAAAGATAGCGAGTAATTCAGCATCGCTTAGCGCTTGTGGTCCTCTTTGCAGAAGCTTCTCTCGGGGCATGGACTCATTCGGTAAGGATTTGAGTATCATCGACTGTCTCTTTTAAAGGTAAGAGCCCCTATTCCACAAAATAAAAAGCGAAAGTCGAGGGTGACTTTCGCTTTTTCCGTTCTGTTTTGATTTTCTATGTAATTTATTAGTTCATCAAAGTTTAAAGTTACCAACCAGATCGTTAATCTCGGTTCCGGATTGCGACAGCTTGGTGCTGATCGTCTCCGCGTGTTGCAGGGTGTCAGTAATGTTATTGACGATCTGTTGAATCGCAACCAAGTTTTGATTGATGTCGTCAGCGACCGCACTCTGTTCTTCTGCTGCTGAAGCGGTCTGAATACCCATATCCCTGATGGTGCCAATCGAGTGATGAACACTCGATAGAGATTGCTGGATAAGCGCTGATTCTTCTGCCGTTTTCACTCCGCGTTGCTGGCTAACAGACATGGTGGTCACGGCACGTGAAACGCCGCTTCGCAACTGTTTCAGCATGTCGCCGATTTCGTGTGTGCTATTTTGCGTGCGGCTGGCAAGCGAGCGAACTTCATCAGCAACCACAGCGAAACCTCGTCCTTGTTCACCTGCTCGTGCGGCTTCAATCGCCGCATTCAAGGCGAGCAAGTTGGTTTGTTCTGCAATCTCTCCTATCACATCCAGTACTTTGGTGATTTGATCCGTCTGCTGGCTCAGCTCCGAAATAGCATCTGATGTGCTATCAATCTCCGTAACTAGATCGGTTATCCCATCAATAGCTTGTTCTACTTCACGCTGCGCTTCGGTCACTTGGCTGTTCGCATCCTCGATCGCCTCTGCCGTCGCACTGGTATTACTTGCCACTTCTTTTGCGGTCATGCTCATTTGTGTTACCGCTGTCACCACCTTATCGGTTTCCAGACAATGGTTTTGCATCTGATCACTGGCTGTGATGGTTTTGTCATTCAGCTCTTCAGAAACACTCTGTACTGTCGATGCAGAACGGTGAATGTCTGTCATTAACGGATGCAGCTTATCCATGAACTCATTGAATGCTGCAGCCACTTCACCCACTTCATCTTTACTTTCTACTTTCAGTCGAGCGGTTAAGTCACCACCGCCAGCAGCAACATCTTTAAGAGAGTTCGCCACATGCTGCAAAGGCTTAATACCTTTAGACACCACGATACTGGTCAGGATACTGGTAAAAACGAGGCCAATGACCGAGATCATCACGGCAAACAAAGTGTTTTGATTCAGCTCCTGAGTACGTAGTTCACGCTGCATGGCAACCTGATGGTCGATATCATCAATGTAAATACCAGTGCCGAGAACCCAGTCCCATTTCGGCAAATACTCTGCATAACCTAATTTTGGTGCTTGCGCGTCGATGGTTGGCTTGTGCCAAGAGAAAGACAAAAAACCATCACCCTTTTTCGATGAGTCAATTAAGCCAGCAATCACGGCCACGCCATTTTCATCTTTAAGGTTGTACAGATTTTTACCTTCTAGTGATGGCTTAATCGCATGCAACGTATTCACGCCTTTTGAGTTGTAAGCAAAGAAGTAACCATCACTCTCAAAGCGCATCGCCTTCAAGATTTCTTTCGCGGCTTCTTTATTGCTGCCATTTACGTCAGAGTCATAAAGCGGTTTGATCGCGGTTACCCCCATCATCATGTAGGCGGTCAGCTCTTTCTTGCGCGTTTCTAACAACTCATGTCTATCGCGAACCAGTTCCTCTTCTAGGCTGTTACTACTATTGATGTAATACACCACTGAAATCAACGTGGTGATCAACAGTAGAGGAACTAAAGTGATCAGCAGCAATTTACTTCGACTTTTTAATACCATGGATTATGACCTTATTTTT
This sequence comes from uncultured Vibrio sp., assembly GCF_963675395.1. Classification (NCBI taxonomy): domain Bacteria; kingdom Pseudomonadati; phylum Pseudomonadota; class Gammaproteobacteria; order Vibrionales; family Vibrionaceae; genus Vibrio; species uncultured Vibrio sp. Next base: position 1,671,069 of record NZ_OY776223.1, read on the forward strand.
TCTTTTCAATCTTTCAAACTAGGCTCAGATTTACTGTGAAGTATGCGGAATTTTTATGGCTGCTCAACCGAATTATATCCCGAGTTTGATTTCGGTTAGTTTCTGAGGAGAAATACCCCTAAATGACTTCCACAGTCAGGCTTCTTAGCGTTGTAACCGCAACGGTTTTCCAAGCAATTCGAAAAAAAGTGATAGTGGCACTCTGACGAGGGCAAGCTGAACCAGCATCTTGAGGTTATTTGAGCTTATACGAGTGGCAGAAGTTTGAGTTGTGCTAAACTCGTCGCCAGAAAAATTGGAGATCTCACATGCAAACACTAGCAGGAAAGAAAATTCTACTCGGCATCAGTGGTGGTATTGCCGCGTATAAATGTGCGGAGCTAACCCGTCGATTAATTGAGAGAGGTGCGCAAGTACGCGTCGTGATGACCGAATCTGCCAAGGAGTTTATTACTCCACTCACAATGCAAGCGGTTTCTGGCCATCCAGTTTCTGACAGCTTATTCGATCCCGCAGCAGAAGCGTCCATGGGGCACATTGAGTTGGCAAAATGGGCCGATTTGGTTCTGCTTGCGCCAGCTACCGCAGATTTGATTGCTCGTCTGTCGGCAGGGATGGGTAACGACCTAGTGACAACCCTAGTGTTAGCCACTGATTCACCAGTTGCGGTATCTCCGGCAATGAATCAACAAATGTACCAGAACGTCGCAACACAAGAGAACATCGCGACACTAGAACGTCGTGGTATGCATATCTGGGGCCCCGCAGCTGGAGAGCAAGCATGTGGTGATGTCGGTCCGGGTCGTATGTTAGAGCCAATGCAGTTGGTGCATCTGTGTGAACAGTTTTTTCAGCCTAAATTGCTCGCAGGAAAATCGGTACTGATCACCGCAGGTCCAACCCGCGAAGCTATCGATCCCGTGCGTTACATCAGCAACCATAGCTCCGGCAAGATGGGCTTTGCACTGGCAAGCGCTGCAGCTCAACTGGGTGCGAAGGTGACTCTGGTTAGCGGTCCGGTCAGTTTGAGCACTCCTGTTGGCGTTGAACGTATTAACGTCGCAAGTGCTCAAGAGATGTTTGATGCGGTAATGGAACACGCCGGCAGTCATGATGCCTTTATCAGCTGTGCCGCAGTGGCCGATTACCGACCTGAAGACATCGCGTCTCAAAAGTTGAAAAAGACCGAAGACAACGACCAAATGCTCATCAAAATGGTGAAAAACCCTGATATTGTTGCATCGGTTGCAGCAATGACAGATAAGCGTCCATTTACCGTCGGCTTCGCCGCTGAAACCAATGATGTCGAAACCTATGCGCGAGGTAAGTTAGTGAAGAAAAACCTCAACATGATCTGCGCCAATGACGTATCGGTTGAAGGTCAGGGGTTCAACAGCAATGACAACGCGATGACGCTTTTCTGGCCAGAGGGTGAACTCGTCCTCGCTCTCGAATCAAAGCATGCACTGAGTTTTAGAATCCTCGAAAAAATGCACGCATTAATGTAATCGGTGTTCATTTTTTGATAGCTGCTTATTTTTTAATAAAAGTTGGCGAAAATTTAGAACATCTATGACAACTGAGGGTGTTATGTCTCCCAATCCACCCTCAGTAGTCTAGTTTGATCCAACTTAGCGTTTTATAATCCCCTCCGCTCAACTTTGTATTTTGAAAGGAAATAACTAATGGCCGGCAGTAAAAAATCCAATCGTCGTGAAGAGATCTTGCAAGCTTTAGCACAGATGCTTGAATCTACAGAAGGCGCTTCACGTATTACTACGGCAAAACTGGCGAAGCAAGTTGGCGTTTCAGAAGCGGCGCTCTACCGCCATTTCCCAAGTAAAGCACGTATGTTTGAAGGTTTGATCGACTTCATCGAAGAAGCGTTAATGACTCGCATTAACCGCATTCTGGACGACGAAAAAGATACCTTAGAGCGCATTCGTATGGTGATGCACCTGATTCTGGTCTTTTCGGAACGTAATCCCGGGCTGACACGCATTCTTTCAGGTCATGCTCTAATGTTTGAGAATGAACGTCTGCGTGAGCGAATCAATCAGTTGTTCGAACGAATTGAAACTCAACTACGCCAGATCCTACGTGAACGTAAACTTCGTGAAGGGAAATCTTTCCCTGTCGAAGAACGCATTCTTGCGGCACAGATCCTCGGTCAAGTAGAGGGTAGTCTAAACCGCTTTGTTCGTAGTGACTTCAAATATCAACCTACTGCCAACTTTGATGAATATTGGGCATTGCTCAGCGCACAAATTAAGTAGAGATTATGAGTAAAGACAAACAAATGCAGCCAGAGTTTTCACTTTCCCTTCTCCATCCACGTAACTGGGGCGTATGGATAGGGTTTGGCCTACTGGCGATCATCGTAAATGTTCTCCCGTACCGTTTGCTTCTCTCACTAGGCCAGTCACTGGGTAAGCTCGGCATGCGTTATGGTAAAAAACGAGTACATGTCGCAAAGCGTAATCTGGAGCTAGCGTTTCCGGACAAACCTCAGGAAGACATCGACCGCATCGTCGAAGAGAACTTCAAGAACACTGGCATGGCGCTTATTGAAACTGGCATCACCTGGTTTTGGCCAACTTGGCGCTTCAAAAGCCTGCTGGTGGAAAAAGATCTTGATGCATTGAAAGAAAAGGCGGAAGAAGGCAAAGGCGTCCTACTTTGCTGTGTGCATGCATTGAACCTAGAAATCACTGCACGTGCTTTTGCGGTGATGGGGCTTGCTGGTTATGGCGCGTTCCGTCCACACGACAACCCAGCTTATAACTTTATCCAATACTGGGGCCGCACCCACAACGGCAACAAACTGATTGACCGTAAAGACGTAAAGAAGATGATTCGCGTGCTGCGTAGTGGAGAACGTCTGTTCTACCTGCCTGACCACGATTACGGCCGTAATAAGTCGGTGTATGTGCCATTCTTCGCAGTAGAAGACGCATGTACAACCACTGGTACGAGTATTCTGGCTTATACGTCGAAGTGTGCCATTATCCCGGGTTCAGGTTTCCGTAATAAGCAAGGTAAATATGAAATCATCGCAGATAAATGCATTGAAGCCGATTACCCACAAAAGGATGAAGTTGCCGCGGCCGCGTACATGAACAAGTATGTGGAAGAGGTCATCTTGCGCGCCCCTGAACAATGGATGTGGTTACATAAACGCTATAAAACCATGCAGGATGAAAGCGTGCCAAAAGGGATTCGTTATAAATAACCAAAGGGGCTAGGCTCCTAGGTTCTAGGTTTGCGCGCTAGGACTTCTGTGTCTGTTTTTGGCATTTGTGTTTGTTGTTTGGGAATACAGATTACCGAATACAGAAATAAAAACGTTTCTCGTAATCAACATTCAGGGATTTAACATCCCAACATCGTCATCCTGAACAGCGACGAAGGAGCGTGATTCAGGATCTACTTACCGAGTGTGCTGAAAGCAGATTCCTGATGTCGCTTATGCTCCTCGTAATGACGGCTATAAAAAAGGCTCGCGTTCTCGGGTCCTAGATGCCTAGGACCCGAGAACTTCCTTGATTAAATGCCGTACTCTGCGCGGTACGCTTTTACTGCGTCTAAGTGCTCAGCCGCATTACCTTTTTCTTCAAGATAAGTCACTAGGTCGCCCAAACTCACAATCGAGATAACTGCGCAGCCAAAGTCGCGCTCAACTTCCTGAATAGCAGAAAGTTCGCCCTTGCCTTTTTCTTGACGGTCAATCGCCACGAGTACGCCCGCTAAATCCGCGCCGTTCGCCTTGATGATTTCCATCGATTCACGAATCGCAGTGCCTGCAGTAATCACGTCATCAACCAGCATAATTCGACCTTCCAGAGCCGAACCTACCAGGTTGCCACCTTCACCGTGGTCTTTCGCTTCTTTACGGTTGAAGCAGTAAGGTGTGTCTATATCATGGTGGTCCGCAAGTGCAACGGCGGTTGTCGTCGCAATAGGGATACCTTTGTACGCAGGGCCAAATAATACGTCGAACTCGATGCCTGAGTCCGCCAATGCGGCTGCGTAGAAACGGCCTAGACGAGCAAGGTCGCGACCAGTATTGAAAAGACCAGCGTTAAAAAAGTAAGGGCTCTTACGGCCTGATTTCAAAGTAAACTCACCAAACTTAAGAACTTGTTTCTCAAGTGCAAACTCAATAAATTCACGCTGGTATGCTTTCATGGATTTCTCTCGATTTTCAGTGTGTGGATATCAGTATTAAAGTTCTAGGACAAAAGCCCTAAAAATACGCAAAAAAATAGCTTCCTTTGCGGGGAAGCTATTTTTAAAAATTAATTTTCTAACGCCGCCTTCTGCGCCGTGACGATTTCGCTAATGCCGATTTTCGCCGACTCCAGCAGTGCCATCAGTTGCTCTTGACTGAACGGTTCGCCTTCTGCAGTACCCTGGATTTCAATCATCTTGCCTTCTTCAGTCATGACCACGTTCATGTCAGTATCAGCTGCTGAATCTTCAACATATTCAAGGTCACACAGTACTTCATCACCGAGCAAACCAACAGAAACCGCCGCTACGTGGCCTTTCATCGGGTTGGCTTTTAGCTTTCCGCTCTCAACCAAGTGCTGGAACGCGTCTGCCATCGCAACGCTTGCGCCACTGATTGAAGCAGTGCGAGTACCACCGTCTGCTTGGATCACGTCACAGTCAACAGTGATCATGAACTCACCCATCGCTTTTAAGTCGACAACAGCGCGCAGGCTACGCGCGATAAGGCGTTGGATTTCCATGGTGCGGCCACCCTGCTTGCCACTTGCCGCTTCGCGACGAGTACGAGAGTGCGTTGCACGTGGCAGCATGCCATATTCTGCAGTTACCCAGCCTTTACCTTGGCCTTTTAGCCAGCGTGGCACAGATTCTTCGACGGTCGCATTACACAACACTTTGGTATTACCGAACTCCACTAACACTGAGCCTTCAGCGTAAGCTGTGTAGTTACGAGTAATTTTGATTGGGCGAACTTGGTCCGCCTTGCGATCGTTTGGACGCATGGGCATCTACCTTAAATATGAGGAGAAGACGATTTGATTGGGCGAAGATTATAGCGGAATCGATTCCGGATTCCTAGGTCACAAGTCATGCAATCGATGCACATTTCCCGACGACATCGCTCCACATCCCGCGCACCTATTCTCACTCCGTGATACACTCTCTAGGTAATTTTCAAAAAATTGAAGACAGGAAAATTCGATGATTTACAGTATGACAGCGTATGCGCGTAAAGAAGTGAAAGGCGAATGGGGCTCAGCGGTATGGGAAATCCGCAGTGTAAACCAGCGCTACCTGGAAACTTACTTCCGCATGCCAGAACAATTCCGAGCACTAGAACCCGTATTACGCGAGCGTTTTCGCAAGCGCCTAGCTCGCGGTAAAGTTGAGTGTAACCTTCGTTTTGAAGCTAACCCAGCCGCGAAAGGTGAACTTAGCATCAATGAAACTCTGGCAAACCAAGTGATTAAAGCGGCAGAGCAAGTGATGCACATGACGGGCGAACTGAGCCGCATCAACCCATTTCAAGTCATGCAATGGCCAGGTGTGATGGAAACGCCAGAGCAGGACATGGATGAGGTAAACAAAGTTTTACTGAGTGCTTTTGATGACGCTCTTAGTGAGTTTATTGATGCGCGTGGCCGTGAAGGCGACAACATGAAAGCGCTTATCGAGCAACGCCTAGATGCTATCACTGCTGAAGTGGTGAAAGTTCGTGCTCGCATGCCAGAAATCCTTGAGTGGCAACGTGAACGTCTGTTCTCTAAATTCGAAGATGCCAAAGTCGAACTCGATCCTTCTCGTGTCGAACAAGAGCTTATCCTATTAGCGCAAAAATCTGACGTCGCGGAAGAATTGGATCGTCTCGACTCTCACGTAAAAGAGACCACTAACATTCTGAAAAAAGGTGGCGCAGTTGGCCGTCGTCTTGACTTTATGATGCAAGAGTTCAACCGTGAATCCAACACACTGGCATCTAAATCAATCAGCACAGACATTACAGCGTCTGGCGTCGAGCTAAAAGTCCTGATTGAACAGATGCGCGAGCAGATCCAGAACATAGAATAACCTCCAATTCTATGCATACCTTAAATGCCCTTATTATTAAGGGCTTTTTTCTGTATGACGCGTAAATCGCCAATTAACCCCACTAAACAAATGGAACAATAATTAAACTATTTTTGATTAAATATTTGACACTCATCACGCCAGTAGTAAAATACGCTTCGTTCTTAGACACGTACCAATAACTACGGTGAAAAAATGAATTCAGCACTTTTATCAATTTTAGACGGTAAAAATAATCTTGAACTAGGAAAAGTGTTAACGCCTTCAATCTCTGCTGCAATTATGTGTACCTCTACAACAGCAGTTATTGGACTGTTAAGTCTAATTTCTATGGCATAGTTTATTGCCCGTCAGAATTCAAAAATAGAAAAGACGCTTAATATAGCGTCTTTTTGTTTTATTGCCCCAATCCAGCATCCGTGTCTGTCGACCCTTAGGCCTGACTAGAATGCATACAAAATTGTCATACCACTTAAGGTATCCTCCTGCTTTCCTGCCCCCAAATTATCTTCTTCTGTTTTTCTAACTTCACCAGAAATGATCAACTGCGGCGTCGCATGGTAGCTTAACCCGAATGAGTAGATACTACGTTCCCCATCTATGTTTAGAGAACTGTCATCAAAATCAACTTGGGAAAGGTAAATGTAAGGACGTAAGCCAATGTTGAAATAATAGTGTGCATACATATCGTAAGCGCGAGCGTCAGCATAGAGGTTGTCTTTAGTACTTTCCGTCACGCGGTAATACAATAAATCGGTTTCATGCGCTTTTTTGCCGTCGGTAAACGCAGCGGAAATTTGAAACCCTTCATATCCATATTTGGCGGCAACTGTCGTCAGCTCCTGGGAGTCACCATCGTTGAGTCCGGCAAAAGCAGTGCCTTCCACTTTGTTTTGCATATGCGTTGCGCCGAGACTTAAACCAAAGTCAAAATCATAGCTTACCGCTACAGCAAAGTTGTTCTCTCGGCTTAAATCCTGGTTATATCGGTTGTTTACCCCGTTAAAGCCATATTGAGCAGAGACATTCAGCGCGTCGAAGCTATTGCGATAAACAACTAGGTTATCGCCTCGGGCTGTGGCCATAAAGCCGCCATCTTTACCATCGCTGAATAATGGTGTTGCATCCGGATCGAACACAATCAGGTTATCCATATACCCAGCGACATCGTGATACGCAGAATATTGTTTACCGATTCGCACACTACCCAGCTCTTCATTCGCAACCGTTATATAACCCAGACGACTTCTAAATTTATCGCCATTTTGGTTTTCAAATTCGTTCGAAGGCGGATTAAGAATGGTATCCCACTCAAATTTCACATCAGTAGACCAGCCGTTCTCCAACTGACGCTCTATCGCGATACCCAAAGTACTCCTGCTTGCATTAAAGTAGTGATCAAGGAATTGGGCTGGTTGCCAGTAATCCATTAAAAATGCGCCAGATACTTCTACCTTGTTTACGTCATCTTGATACACCGTCAGCGCATGCGATTGATTTGAAAAAATTAAACCAGAGATGAATAATATATTTTTATTATTTAGTTTCATTTCACGTTCCAACATTTATAAAAAACGGGCACAAAAAAAGCATGACAATAAATCACATTATGAAATTATCATGCTTCTATTTTTAAATAGGTGTAGAGGTGTTAAAGCGTATTCAGCGGTCGTTATGTCGTTGCTATCACTTCAATTTCCACTTTTGCATCCATGGGTAAACGAGCGACCTCAACGCAAGATCGAGCAGGGAATGACGCGTTGTGATTATCAAAAAAGTCACCGTAAACTTTGTTAACAACAGGAAAGTCATTTAAGTCTTTAACAAATACGGTTGTTTTCACAATATTTTTGGCGCTCAACCCGGCCTCTTCGATGATGGCCAAAGCATTGTTTAATGATTGCAGCGTTTGTTCAGCGACATCCTCCGACATCTGTTTTGTTTCTGGGTTAATTGGAAGCTGACCCGAGGTCATGACCATTCCACCTAGATTTACACCTTGTACATAAGGGCCAATAGCTAATGGGGCTTTTGAAGTATTAATAATATCTGTCATTTTTTATCTCAAAATAGGGTTAGAAGGCTGTCATATATTGACGACTAAATGCTAAATACTGGCAGAAGGTTCAGCATCGACATAAAGTGGAACACGGCGGTCAGCACACCAAACAACATCAATACGCCAATCATGATATTGCCACCTGGAGCGACAAAACCTTCGTTACTGCCTTCTAAGCGACGAGATTTGCGTGCCAACATTGCAGGAACCAGACAAGCCCAAACCGTTGCCGCTGCGCCGGCATAACCAATGGCAATAACGAAACCAAATGGGAATAGCAAAGATAGAACGAGTGGTGGTAAGAAGGTCGCCAGCCAGGTTTTTGTTCGACCTTGTTTTGTGTCTTCAAACTTGAATAAGTCCGCTAAGAAATCGAAAACGCCTAAGCCAACACCAATGAACGAGGAAAGAATGGCAGCCATAGAGAAAGTGTTGATGGCACTGGCCACTTTATCAGAATCAATTGCCGAGCCTAATGCTGATAGCAATGCTTCTACGTTACCTCCCTGTTCAATAACTGGACCAAATTCACTGCGTGGCAAGTTGCCGTAGATACTCACCATCCATAAGAAATAAAGTGTCAGCGCAATAACCGTTCCACCTAAGATGGCTTTCTTCGCACGCTGCTCGCAACCGTAGTAAGAACGCATACTTGCCACTGAATGGTGGTAACCAAATGAAGTCAACGCGACAGGCAACATCGCCATTGCATAAGGTGCGTAGTTGGTTTCTTGATTAACACGGTCAAACAGGATCGACATATCGATATTTGCCGCTAAGCCAGATACACCGAAGATAAAACTGAGGCCCATAAAGGCAATAAGAACAACAGAGATTCTGTCTACCGCTCGAGTGGAGTGCCATACGAAAAGAGAAAAGATAGCAACAAAGAAAACAGAAGCTATTTTATTATTAATACCTAGTACGCCTTCTAGTATTAAACCTGACGAAGTGATATAGGCATAAAGTAAAATACCGCCAACAAAATAAACGGCTAAGTTATTAATTCGATTTACGTTATCACCCAACATATCTTTGGTTACAGTATTAAAAGATACTTTTAAATCATAACGTTTGAAAGCTTCTAACAGCATCCAGCCTGATACTGTCATCATAATCATAGTAAAGGTAATTGCGATTAACGACCATGCGGTCCAAGCACCTGCGCCTGCACTTGGTAAACCAAGCATTCCCGCCCCAACACAGACACTTGCTATAATACAAGATCCGCCGACTAAAGATGGACTATTTTTCATGACCCATGTCTCTATAATTGTGTTTTAAATAGGGATAAACAATCAGCCAACTTTTATAATTTATATATAATATTATTTATAGTTTTTATATGTTACGAGATAACCATTGAGAATAAGCGCGCCTCTGCAGAGGAAAGAGACGCACTTATTATTTATTGCTTAATGATTTACTATTTAATTCCTGGAATTAAATTTCTTTTAGTCGAGCGGTGAAGTGACGAAGCACTTTTGGTTCGTAAGTGAAATCCAAACCTTTTACGTTTTCAGCGTTTGCTTTCACTTTTTCGAATGCTTCGATAACAAAGTCCATATGTGTTTGCGTGTAAGTTGCACGAGGAATCGTTAGGCGTAGCAATTCTGCCGGACATTCATGCTGTTTACCCGTTGCAGGATCACGACCTAGCAGAAGCGAACCAATTTCAACTGCACGGATACCCGCTACTTTATACAATTCACAAGCAAGAGCATGCGCTGGGAACTGATGCGCAGGAATGTGAGGCAGCAATTTACCTGCATCGACGAACGCCGCGTGACCACCCGCTTGCTGACAAACAACACCAATCGCTTCTAGACCATCAACTAAGTACTGAACCTGACCGATACGGTACTCCAACCACTCCTGACGCATACCATCATAGAGACCAACGGCTAAGCGCTCCATCGCACCGCCTTCAAGACCACCGTAAGTAGGGAAGCCTTCCTGAACAACACAGAGCGTACGAGATTCAGTGTATACATCCATCATGGATTCGTCTTTGAAACATAGTAGACCACCCATTTGTACCATCGCGTCTTTCTTGGCAGACATAGCAAGTGCATCTGCGTACTTGTATGTTTCACGAGTGATTTCTTCGATTGTCCAATCTTGGTAACCTGGCTCACGCTGCTGCACAAAGTATGCGTTTTCTGCGTAGCGAGCCGAGTCCATGATGACTGGGATGTCGTAGCGTTTAGCGATTTCATAAACCGCTTTCAGGTTTGCAATAGAAACTGGCTGACCACCTGCAGAGTTACAAGTAATGGTACTTACGATATAAGGAACGTTAGCAGGACCTGCTTCTTCAATCGCCATTTCCAGTTTTTGCAGGTCGAAGTTGCCTTTAAAGTCCGCATTTACTGATGTATCAAAGGCTTCATCTGTGTAAACGTTTTTCGCTACACAGCAGTTCACTTGCGTGTGACCTTGTGTCGTATCGAAGAAGTAGTTAGACAGAGCCACCATTTTAGAGCGGTCCAGGCCTTTCTCTTGCTCACGCTTCTTAATCAGAATTGGAATATAAATCTGCTCTGCACCACGGCCCTGGTGAGTTGGGATAGTCAGTTCATATCCAAAGATATCTTTAACTGCATTTGCAAGTGCGTAGTAACTGCGACTACCACTATAGGCTTCATCACCCATCAGCATGGCTGCCTGCATTTTTTGTGTGATTGAACCCGTACCACTATCCGTTAACAGGTCGATAAATACATCTTCACTGTCTAGTAGAAATGGGTTCATACCCGCTTTTAAAATTGCTTCTTCACGGTATTCTCTGGTTGTGGTTTTTACTGGCTCAACAACACGGATACGGAATGGTTCTGGTAGATGCTTAAAGTTTTCCATAATAATACCTATAAGTAATAGTTTTATTAATCAGACGACATTAATTACACCTACAACTTATTTTTGGCGTATTATATCGCACTGAATAATGAATCAGTTAAATTAAAAAATTAAATTTAGATAAAACACGACTAATGAACTGGATTATTAATGCAGAACTGTAATGTCGAATTTTAAAAACATGTCAAAGAGACAACGAATATTTAGCAAAACCAATTAGCTGCCAAATATAAGTATTAATTAGGCATGAATACAAGAAGGAAGGATTTTTAGATCAAAATCGTGCGTATACCAAGCTAATGAGCTTGACCATAACTTATTTTGATTTTTTAGATTTTCACTCATTTCTAATTCCATCATTAGTTATAGCTGATTGACCGATGAGTTCATTTTTAGCCAAAAGATGAACAAAGTAAATTGTCCAAAATAATAAATGTGACAAATATCCTTATACATAATCTTGGAATAAGTTACGTGTCACAAATAAATGAGCACAAACAGAATATAAATTCATAAGAACCCACCAGAAAAAATATTCGTCATTCATAGTAATGATAGTTAGTAACAGCACTCCAACTCACTCACAACATTACCCTTCCCCATAAGGCCCAAAAACAAAAAAGGGCGGTGTTCACAAAAGGAAACCGCCCTTTAATATTACGTTTTAATCAACTTACCGCTCTTGTTCTAACAAACGAAGATAAGCGTTTCTCATTCGCTGTTGGTAGGTATTAAAGTACGCCGGTGTTAGCCTAGAACGGTTAAGATACTCTCGTTCCAAACTGTGTTGTAACTCAAGAGACTGACCCAGCCCGGTGTTGATGTTGTTGTGAGAATCATTGATTCGAGTTTGTACCGTCAGTTCATACTGGTCGATACCCCTGACTTGTAAGTACCCCGGCTTCATATCTCGCCATGGCGTCAACGGTAAAGAGACGCCAAGAGTCAGAAACTCTTCATCTTCACTGTTTAAGTATTTCGCGAAGAATTTAGCATCACCGAGCCAATGCGTTGTGGTGATATCATAACCTTGATCCCCACGCCAGTACTCTCCACCTCGCAAGCTTAGCTGCCAGTTCCAATCAGGTCTTGAATAGGTATAGTTAGCTAAACGAGTGGCTTTGTCTTCAATTTCACGACCGCGTGAGTCAACGTCATCCTTATAGGTGAATTCGCTGATCTGAAAACCAATGCCGTGATGTCCCTCAGGTGAGTTCCACTGGGTTTCATTCATTCCTCCAAGGTACCCACCATAGACATAACCTGCCGAAAACTGAGTCATGATATCGATAGGTAGACGAAAAGCCTGGTGAACAAGAACACGGTTAATCTCATTTTCTAAGCTTTGCTCTTCCCAGTATCCACCGTCCTGATAATCATCGCTGTCATCAAGCGGTAATACATGCCGGATATCAAATGCTGCACCTTGCCACAGTGGTGTATACAGATTGGAACTAAGACCGACTGAATAGTCAAAAACACCATATTCCGTGGCAACGTTGTAATTCATAACTGGCGAAAAAATAAGCTGCGAACGTCCAGCTCCACCGTTAATATGCTGATGGATCCACTGAGTCTGTTTCCGATATTCATTCAAGTGCTGTGAGGAAAACGACGTCTGTTTACATAACTCGCCTGTCGCCAAAAAGTCTTGATAGCAGTCTAGCGTGGTGGAAACTCGCATTACTGGTATATTGTTATTCAGCAGCAGCAAGTTGATCACTGGAGCATAATCACTACCAACAATATCGGTAAGTGTATCATGGCTTAGGTTTGTAGCTATTAGGCCTAGAGCCACACCAACACCGTCAACTTCATTGTGGTTGTAACGACGGTTCTCGAGGGCAATGACCAATTGGTTAAGATGAGTACCCGTTTGAATATTGATAAAGCCTTCATTCTTGAGCGCTTGCTGCAAAGATGTCCGACTTGTCGACTTGCTAGCAGCCAACTGTGAGGCAAGACGCTGCTCGGTACTTTCTAGTTCTGGCTGTTTTAATTGCTTGCGGCTATTGCTGCTATATCCAACCAATGGAATGTCTGTATTGATCCCCCATAGCGTCTGATCACTATTCTCGTGACCACTGTAAAGCTCTACATGGGCAGAAGTCTGAATACCATAGGGTAAAAAGCCCTCAGGGGTAAACACTTTCGCCGTAACATTGAGTTCGCTGGCATCGTATTCGCCAACCAGTTGGGCAAAAGGAAGCGGTTGCCACTCAACCCCACCAAAAGGCCCGTCCATAATCCCAAGGCTAAGATCTGACTTGCCAAAACCTGAACTAACACGCAATCCGTAATCTTCGAAGGTTTTGTCTGCGACGACATACGCCGCTCTAAAGGTACTGGCAGCACCGCCAACATCTTGAGCCCCCACGGCTAGCTGGATGCCAGTTAAGTCATAGACATATGGCACTTGGACTTTTACAGATGCAGATAGGTCTCGAATATCACCACAGTCGGAGTCAAAGTAGAGATTACAATCATAAGTTTGAGTAACAATTCTCCCCCCAGCTTCGACACCGGGCAGAACGCCAGCACCAAGAAACCAGTCATCAAGTTGAGCGATAGTTCCCTTATAAGGCACTCCTTGACTGAAAGAAAGATGAAAGTCTCCAGTATCAATCACCTGAGCATTCGGGGTGAACCCCAACCCAGTGAAGCTCTGATAAGAAGATAGATTATCGGGTGAAGCAAGAGTAGTACAGGGGGCAAGGAGCAAAACTGTTCGTATACAGTTTTGTAATGAAAAATTAGGTCTGAACATGTGATACATCCATTTATAAAAAATCACCCAAAGCGTGCGCTATGGGTGACTAATCTTTTAGCTATGATAAGGAAGGAGAAAGCTATTAAGCGCCACCGCCGCCTTCACTACCACCACCACCTGTACCACCTGTACCACCTGTACCACCTGTAGGTGGCGTCTCAGGCTCAGGGACGGGCTCCGCTGGCTTACCTGTTGCTATATCTTCAATAATTTTATCAAAGATTGGATTATCCATATCTACATCTTCGTCTTGTACTGCATCAGCAATTGTGTTGAATACAGTCTCATCTTCCAGAGCTCCAGAAAGTTCGACATAGATTTCATCACCATCGTTATTGGTCGGATAGTTTGGATGTTCCTTCAGAACAACCTGACTTACTCTTTTCGTCACAGTGGTAAGCTGCTCAACAGTAACATCTGAATTATCACCTTGAGCGGCAAGTGTGTCAGAAAGTACGACTGTAGTAACCATAATTTCTGAGTAAATGGTTGGATTTGATTCTTTTAGATCACCCAATACAGTTTCAGGATCAGTGAGCAGCTCAAGAACATCAATTCCCGCGCCTTTGTTGTTTAAGTCATCAACATCGATACCCAGGTTTTTCAAAGTCGCCTTAGCAACTTCTTCAGAATATTCGTCATCACCCAGCGCTTTGGCAATAATTGTCGTAAATGGCGTTGCCGCTGCTTCTTGACCCTCTTGGAGCAAGCCTTTTGGCACACTGTAGCTTACGTTCGACATGTCTTTACCGTTAGAGGTATCCACGGCACCTGGTGTTTTATTGAAGGTTACAGAACAAGTTTCAGGGCTAGTTGCGAACGTTTCATCTTCAATGGTGATAAAACCATCGTAGTCAGTAGTCCCGTTGATAGCGCCGCCTGAGCCATCAGTACAATCAAACTGACCAGTCATACCTTGAACAGCACCATCGAATGCACGTACATCCTGAGAAAACGATACAGTATCAGTGCTACTATCATTACAGCCGACTAAAATTATGGAGCCAACCGCGATTGCTAATAGTGAAAATTTCACTTGAATCTCCTTTTTTTTTGCAAGTGAGGGTATACCAATAAAGGGCCGCGATAATAGTTTCTATTATTTTTTAACCTTGATTAATATAACAATTTTAGCTTTCGACCAATAATATAAGAAATACCTATTAATGTAAAAAACTGTTTGCATCAAGCCGACAGATAAATTACTCAAAATTGACAAGAGTTGCTTATCAATTAGATAAAGCTAATCTTGGCAGTGCAAACTGCTATCATGCAGTAGAGGTATAAAAATTGGCAACAAAAACGGTAATATCTATATTATTCAGTGATATTGCTCTAAAAACAGCACTGCTTACTTAGATTAACAACATCAACCGACACCGACTTAAGTAACCACTCTAAAAATAAAGTCCAATATTGGTGCAACAGATAGTTTAGGTTCTCAATCAATCTATATGTATCTTCAAATCCCACATTTAAAAAAACCTTAATTATCTGGCCCATCTCACTTTCAAACATATACTGCGAGTCAGCTCTCAAATGAGGCTAAAAAGAAGAAGTCAAAAGTCGTTCCAACAAAAAGAGACCAGCGTTAGATTACTCATCCTTTTCTTCAGTTCGCTTATCAACATATGGCCAATAATGGTGACCAACGCGAATGAGCAGTGTCGCCGCCGCAAGAATCAGGGCCGCAAGAGATAGCCAAACAACGGGAACCGCATCCAACTCTTTCATACCCAGAGTGATGTAACGAGCAATCGCCATCATCGCGATATAGATGGGGTAACGAACCGGAATTTTCCCGTTCATCACAAATTGTCGCACCATAGCCAACACTTCGAGATATATAAACATCAATAAGATGTCGGTCAGTAAAACACGTTTTGCAACAAACACATGGATGAACTCCTCCGCCATGGCGTATAAGGTTGCCAAGGTTATGGCGACTAATAATATCGCCTCAAAGAAGTGGAAGATTTTTAAGAACGGTCGGCTGAATGATTTCGGTAAATCTGACGCCATAGTCAATTATCCAAACAAAACCAAAGAGATAAGCCTGAGTGTAGCATGTAAGCGCAAAAAGCATACAAAGAAAAACGCCCCGGCTATTTGGCGGAGCGTTGTTTTTTTACACTGGCAGTGGCACGGCTTACGCCACTCGCTGCTTTTTTTCAGCCAAACGCTTTTTCTTCCTGAATTTCGGGTGCGTGATTGGGATAGCAGAAAGCAGTTTCTTGGTGTATTCGTTTTGTGGGTTGGCGTAGATCTCTTTGGCTCTGCCCGCTTCTACCACCTTCCCAAAGTACATCACCGCGACTTTATCTGACACATGCTTCACCACAGATAAGTCATGCGAGATAAAGATGATCGCCAGATTCATCTCCTGCTGTAGTTGTAACAACAGATTGAGGATCTGCGCCTGAACGGAGACGTCCAGTGCCGAAACCGACTCATCACAAATCAGGAGTTTTGGTTTTAACGCAATCGCGCGAGCAATACCAATCCGCTGACGTTGACCACCAGAAAATTCATGTGGATAACGGTTTACCGCGGTTTCCGGCAAACCGACTTTGACCAATAGCTCTTTCACCCACTGCTTACGTTCAGCAGGCGTACCAACTTTATGAATCACAAACGGCTCTTCCAGAATCATACCGATAGTATGACGCTGGTTGAGAGATTCCATTGGGTCCTGAAAAACAATCTGCATGTCTTTTCGCAGAGAGCGCATCTCTCTTACCGACAACTTGGTGATATCTTTACCTTCAAAAAAGATTTTGCCTTCCGTAGGTTCGTATAGCTTTAATATCGTGCGGCCTAAGGTACTTTTGCCACAACCTGATTCTCCTACCAGACCCAGCGTTTCCCCCTCACCGACAGACAGAGAAACCCCATCTACCGCTTTAATGGTGTAGCCTTTCTTAAACAGCCCTTTACCAGATACAAAGTGCTGCTTAAGATTTTCAATTCTTAATACTTCTTTTGTCATAACATCCTCTTTTATGACTCACTTACTTTGCACCAGTTAGCTTGCAAACATACTCGCATCAATTGGTTTGATGTCTATCATCTGCTTAGGTTCATTATCTAAGCTTGGCATCAAGCCCATCAAACGCTCTGTGTATGGGTGCTGCGGGTTATCAAACAGTTCAAAAATCTCTGCTTTCTCAACAATACGCCCGCCATACATCACTGCCACGTCATCACAGACTTCTGCCACCACGCCAAGGTCGTGGGTAATGAAGATCATCGCCATGCCAGTCTCTTCCTGAAGCTCATTCATTAGTTCAAGGATAGACGCCTGTACGGTTACATCCAATGCCGTCGTTGGTTCATCACAGATTAGGATGTCTGGTTTACAGGCCAGTGCCATTGCGATCATCACACGCTGACGCATACCACCAGACAGGTTGTGCGGATACTCATTGAGACGCTTTTCTGGCATTGGGATTTTTACTTTATCCAGCATTTCAATCGCATAGGTCTCGCGGGATTTCTTATCCAATTCCGGACGGTGCAACTCGAGCACTTCACAAATCTGACGGCCGATCGTGTGAACGGGGTTCAACGCGGTCATTGGATCCTGAAAAATGATCGAAATATGGTTACCACGCATCGCATACATTTGGTCTGCTGGCAGTTCCACCAGATTGGTTCCGCGGTAATTCACTTCACCCTTAACAATATTGCCGTATGGCTTCGGTAGCAGACCCATAATGGCCATTGAGGTGACACTTTTGCCACTGCCCGACTCACCTACCAAGCCCAGTGTACGTCCGGCTCGAACATCAAAGTTAACGCCGTGCAGTACTTTTACCGGACCATCATCCGTTGTGAATTCTACTTCGAGGTCTTTAACACTTAAGATTACATCGTTTTCCATAACACCTCCCTACGGCTTATTCCCTACAGCTTATAGGTGTCGTCAATTTCAACTACAGGTTCGAATGCCTTACCTGATTTCATCGCTTGTTGAGTTTCTTTTTTTACATCACTGTCAATCCAGTATGTGCCATCGCCAATAACGCCATCACTGTAAAGAGCTTCTGTCATACGGTTCATCGGTTTTTCTGGTAACTTGAGCCAGCGCCAGTGACCGTAGCGAACGTAAGGCACCATATAGCCAGAAATGATCACGTGCGCATCGATAATATCACGCTGAATTTCGTGTCCGAGCTTAACCTTTTTATCCATATCTAAGTTGAAACGGTACTCCATGATTTTTTCATCCAACTCAGGTGTGCTGTAGTTGGTGAAGGAGTTCGTTTGTGGTTTATTGGCATTCACCGAATGGAAGTATTCCCAATACGTCGGAATCTCTGAGGTGCTCATGGTTAAGAACGCAAGATCGTGTTTTTTCTCGCGCACATATTTGAACATCGAAGAACCATCAACCAGCTTCAGTTCAATGTCCAACCCAGCCAATTTAGCCTGTTCTTTCAGATAAGCAATACGCGGAGTATGCACAGGTGTTCCGTAGGTCAACTCAAAACTCAGACGCTGACCTTGAGAATTAACACGGATACCGTCTGCACCAACTTTGTCAAAACCTGCCGCTTCAAATGCAGCAATGGCTTTATCCACATCAAGGGCTGGGGCTTTTACATCCGGCAGCGAGTATTTGCCATGACCAAACCCCATTGGGTTCGGCTTACGTGAGTAGTCACCGCGCAAGACATTTTCAATCATGCCATCGAAATCTGTTGCGTAGGTGACACCTTTACGTACATTAAGATCATTTAATAGCGGTTGCGCTGAGTTTATCCAGATACCACCAGCACCAACAGGGTATTGGTTGTAACCCCAAAACTTTTCAATATAGCCCTTCTGATACGGTTCCGAGTTAGATTTGTCATGCCACAAACTCGGTAGTATTAAAGCAAAAGCGTCGAGGTTGCCCTTCTCAAAGTGCTTCATCGCGATGTCATTATCACGAATAACCGTGATACGAATCTTGTCGACGTTATAGCGGTTTTGATAATACTTATTACTGTAGCCCCACCAGTCTTTACCGACATGTTTGAAGGTAACGCTTTTGCCTTTCTTGATATCGTCTAGGTAGTACGCGCTCGTGGTTGGCTCACTCTTAAAATTGTAATAGCGAACAAAATTATCGTGGATGCCATCGCCATTTTCATCTTTAGCTGGGTTAGCATAGAAGTGTGCTGGACGCGGGCGCAACGCTCCCATTCTCAACATCAGCTCTTCTGGGTTGAACTCTTTGGCCGCCACGACGGAGAAAGTGTGATCATCGTATTTAACAACGTCTGCCACCGTTTTGTTGTAGTAATCGTTGTACCACGGTTCCAGAATATCTTTTGAACGGTAGAACTTGAGCATAAAGACAAAATCGTCTGCGGTCACTGGCTTGCCATCCGACCATTTCGCTGCTGGGTTGAGTCTAAAGTAAACTGTCTTATTATCCCCAGCCAACGCCCATTCATTTGCCAGCTCAGGAATGAATTCAAGAGTATCAGGGTGACGTACAACCAGACCTGGGGTGTCATCCAACAAGAAAGCACGCAGCCCCGCATTCGCATCTGGCCCTACACTGCGTAGCGTCTGCGGAAAACTCGACATGTAGGTGCGATAAGTACCACCACGCTTGGCTTCAGGAGAACCATATTGCGGCTCATCCCAGTTAGTCTGCCACTCTAAGTCCGTCGGGAGCGTCGCGGACATCGCAGCGAAACTCAGGGCGCTCAACGTAGACGCTAAAAGTAATCTATTCATAAAACTTCCCTTTTTTATGTTTTGTGCACTCACTTAAACATAGCGTGTGAATTTTTTCGGGTCGAAAGCCGCTCGGATCGCTTCACCGATGAAGGTGACCATTACCAGTACCAATACAAT
Organism: uncultured Vibrio sp.; assembly: GCF_963675395.1. Lineage (NCBI taxonomy): Bacteria > Pseudomonadati > Pseudomonadota > Gammaproteobacteria > Vibrionales > Vibrionaceae > Vibrio > uncultured Vibrio sp. The sequence goes on from NZ_OY776223.1 coordinate 1,690,691, forward strand.
TGAAGTCACTACTGACGACACAATCCATGGCGAGTCTAAATTCGACTTACCTTGTTGCAGTAGTTCACCCCAACTCGGTGTTGGTGGCATCAGACCTAAGCCTAAATAATCTAGCGCGGTGAGTGCGGTAATGTTGGCCGCAATAGTAAATGGTGCCAGTGTTACAATCATAACCATGGTATTAGGCAGAATATGATTAAACAGAATTCGACCCGTTGACGCACCTAACGCACGTGCTGCCATGACGTATTCACGAGCCGCTTCCTTATAGGTCATGGTCCGCATATACCAGGTCATGCCCATCCAAGTGAAGAGCACGTTGATAGCCACGAAAAGCGTAAAGGTGGGCTGAACGATGGAAACCAGAATCATAATGACGTAAAGGAACGGTACCATCGACCACACTTCTATCAATCGCTGGACGAACAGGTCGAACTTGCCGCCCCAGAAGCCCATCGCACAACCTACTGCGGTACCAATGGCGTACGAGATAGCCATGGTCAATAAAGCAAACCCCATCGCGGTTCTAAAGCCGTAAACCAGTCGAGCTAAAATATCCCGACCAATAACGTCAGTACCCAGATAGTGCTTATTCTCGGCGCTCGGCGCTGTTGGCGGGAAATCACCACTAAAGTCCTGCTCGTACGGGTTCCAAGGTACGATGGGTAAAATCACAAAATTATCCCCACCTTGCTCGTCAAACTCTTTTTGCAGAACACGATAATCCGCTTCACTCGCTGAATTTTGGCCGAAATCACTGCCTAAGCGCACATCACTGACAACAGGAAAATAGAAACTGCCGTCGTATTTAACCACCAACGCTTTACTGTTGATCAGCAATTCAGCGAAGAGCGATAAGATCAACATGATCGATAACACCACAAACGACCAGTAACCACGTTTGATCTCTTTAAAATTACGAATTTTCTTTTGAGTTAATGGACTGACTGTAATCATGTTACGCTCCAAACTTCACACGTGGGTCGACTAAAGCAACACAGATATCTGAAACAATGTTACCGATCAGCAGCAATATCGCGTTGATGGCAACAATACCCATGACCACAGGATAATCACGCTCCATGATGGACTCGTAGCCCAGCAGACCAATGCCATCGATGTTAAAGATAACTTCGATCAGGAAGGCCCCCGTCATAAAGAACAGTAAAGAGTTACCGAAATGGCTCGCAATCGGAATTAGACTGTTACGCAAAGCGTGTCTGCGAACCGCTTTCTTGAAAGGCAAACCTTTTGCAATGGCAGTACGAATGTAATCTGACGACAGGTTTTCCATCAGATTGTTTTTCATCGTCATCGTCAGCGTGGCAAAGTCACCAATCAGATAACAAATCAACGGCAATACCGCGTGCCACATGATGTCTTTTGCTTGTTCAAAGAAGGTTTCATAGTCATCAAAGTCATCGCCGACGAAACCTCCCATCGGGAACCACTCGAGGTGATAACTGAACAAGGTAATGAGCAGCACCCCCACCACATAACCAGGTAAAGCATAGCCAACAAAGATCAATATCGAGGAGGCAGAATCAAACACAGAGCCATGCTTGAGCGCCTTGTAATAACCAAGAGGAATAGAAATAAAGTAACTGATAAAGAACGTCATCCCACCGTAAAACAGCGAAACGGGAAGACGCTCTGCGATCATGTCAGATACTGGTTCGTAGTAACGGGTTGACTCACCTAAATCCAAGGTGACCAAGCGACTTAACCACTCGACATACGCTTCTATCACCGGCTTGTCCAAGCCATAGAAAGCATTTAACTCTGCGATTTGGTCATCAGAAAGCGCGGTATTGCCCCCCGCAGACGTCATAGCGGCGGCACCATCCCCCTGTGACTGCATCTGTGACAACATACGTTCAACAGGGCCGCCCGGCACGAAACGAGTGATGGCAAAAATAAGAATGGTAATTCCGAGAAAGGTCGGAATGACTAACGCTAAACGGCGTAAAAAGTACGACAGCATATACAACTTGCTCCTTGTCTACTGTCCAATCTAGACCGGTTTAACAGAGAAAGTTCCGGCCCCAAATGGTGCATATCTATACTTGCAGAAATTCAAACCATTGAAACACGCTCCATGTGTGTCGAACACTTGTTTTTAAATGACTGCAATAATGTCAGCGTCATATTTAGCTTGAATCCACATTAGCTTCAAGTGTTTAAAAACAAAACATGACGCACTTCGTCCACTATCAAAAAAACGCATTATTTTGATAAAAAATGATAAAAAACCACAAAAATAATTCATACAGAATATCAATCTGGCCACATTAGAGCCAAAACCCTACATAAAAATGCAAAAATTAAGAATAATAAGACATTCATAACCTAAGCATATTGACTCAGAATTTCGAGTGAGCCCTTTAGAATCAATGGGTATCATATTTTGATACCACCTAACGTGCTAGAACCAACTTGATTAGCATTTCATATAAAACTCGTATCAGAATTATTAACTGGAAAAATACATTTTTTCAGATTCAATTACCCGCTCAAAAACCATACACAACATAACCCATTAAAGTTTACAAGAAAGACAAAACACGGTGTTTTATCGAGGTTTAATGTCATTTATTTTATATTTCTTGGATATTAATTCTGCAATTTATAACAAATTTAGTTTTTTACATCTTTTTTACATTTAACCATGTCAGTTTACCACTGGTTTGACTTCCTTTTTTGACCTCGGTTATACATTGGCCGCACGTTAACGAAACATTAACGTCACATTTGGTCGTTATACGACCAGACACAGGAAATAATAATAAATTGGAGCAACAAGGATGTATAAAAACACAACAGCTTTATCTGTTGCGATCAGTCTTGCTTTAGGTACGGCGACGGCATTCGCACCTGTAGCAGCCCAGGCAGAAGAGCAGCAAGTTGAAAAACTTCAAAAGATGAAAGTGACTGGTTCGCGCCTTACGCGCGCATCGATGGAAGGAAGCACTCCGATAGCAGTGATCGGCAGAGCAGAAATCGAACGTGCTGGTGACATATCGATTGCAGACGTTCTACGCAAATCTTCATTCAACTCATTTGGTTCTTACAGTGAAAGCTCTGGTAGCTCATGGCAAAGTCAGGCAACCATCGCTCTACGTGGTTTAGGCGCTTCACGAACTCTGGTTTTGGTTAACGGTAAACGTCTACCTGGTTCAGCAACCATGGGTGGTGGCGCAGCGAACATCAACGCGATCCCATCTGCGATTGTTGAACGTGTTGAAGTGATGGCCGACGGTGGCTCAGCGGTATACGGCTCCGATGCAGTTGCTGGTGTAGTCAACATCATCCTGAAAGAAGAGTTTGATGGCATTAACGTAACGGTTGGTTCAGGCATCCCTAGCCAGGACGGCGGTGATGAAGGAAACGTTGCACTTGTGATGGGTACCAGCGGCGAGAAAGGTAACATCATGTTCTCGTTTGAACATGACAGCAAAGATGAAATCTACCAACGCGATCGCGATTACTTGAGCTCAACCAACACAGGTGCAGATAGCTTATTCGATATGTCGGGAGTCAGCTATTTCGCTCGTAACGTGTACCATGACGGCGAATTAAAAGCCCTAAACGGTTTCAACACTGACGAATCTTGTACATCAAAAGGGTTCGTTGGTCTAACAAACTACCCAGGCCTGGGTGACATTTGTGGTTATGACTACACTGGCGAAGCGGCTCAAACTGCCTCTCTAGAACGTAACACGGTATTTGTTAACGGTAATATCTTCCTGACTGACGACACAACATTTAATTCACAATTGCTACTAAACCGGAACGAAAGTTTTGGTCGTTTCGCACCAGCTGCGGGTAGCTTTACAGTAAACCCGGACACTGATGGTGGTGCGGCATTCTTCGCAGAAAATGGCCTTGATCCAACAGCCGGCCCTGCTTCGGTCTACTATCGTTTCAACAACGTTGGTACACGTGATAATACCGTTAAAGATTTCCAGGCTGATTTCAAAGCAGGCTTAGATGGTACCCTTTACACCGATTCCTTCGGCGACGTGATTTGGGAAGCCGGCTACCATATGAACTACTCCAACGGTAGCGAAACAGGCACTGGCTATGTCTTCGGTTCAGCCGCATCACAACTTGTAGAATCAGGTCAGTTTGTAGACGGTGAGTTCAGCGCAGACGCGACAGATCAGCTTTCTGCGGGAACTGGCCGTGAAACAGAAATGGAAATGCACCAGTTCTCTGGTGGTCTTCAGTTTGACCTCGCGCAAGTGGGTGACGTAACGATTCCACTTTATCTTGGTGCCGAGTTCACCACTTACGATTACTCCGATATCTATGACCCACAGAGTGAAGCGGGTAACATCATCGGTAGTGCGGGTAACTCTGCTGGTGGTGATCGCGAAACATACGCATTTTATGCGGAGTCTTTGATCGCATTCACTGATGAGTTGGAAATGAACCTGGCGGCGCGTTACGACCACTACAGCGACTTCGGTGATGAGATCTCGCCAAAAGTTTCTTTCCGTTACCAGCCTCTTGATAACCTGATGTTCCGTGCTGGTGCTGGTATGGGCTTCCGCGCTCCAACACTATCTGACCTTTACGCGGCTGACAGCGACTCATCAGACTTCGCAAAAGACTACAGCTACTGTACAGCGAATGGTATTGCAATCGAAGACTGTCCAGAGACTCAATACGATGTGACTCGTACTTCAAACGAAGATCTGGAAGCAGAAACGTCAGTATCATTTAACTTCGGTGTGAGCTACTCACCAATCGAAGATCTAGACGTAACAGTGGATTACTACAACATCAGCATTGATGACATGATCACACTGAATACTCTGCAAAGTATGATCGACGAGGAGCGTAGCTCTGGAGTTTCAAACCCGAACATCATCCGTGAAAACGGTCGTATCATTGAAGCAACAGCAGGTCTGCAGAACCTGGGTACACTGGATACATCAGGTCTTGACCTGAAACTGGGCTACCGTTACGACTTCGATTACGCGACTGTTCGTTACGACTTTATGGGTAGCTACGTACTTGACTACAGCACACCTGAATACGTCGGCGGTCCAACGAACAACCAGGTAGGCCGTAACGGCATGCCTGAGTACCGCTTCAACTCTGGTGTGGGTGTGAGCTTCCTTGAAGATCATGACATCTACCTATCTGCAGATCACATCGCAGATCAGGCACAAGATGTTGACGACAACTACAAGAAAACTGGCCACATCTCTTCTCAAACAACGTGGAACGTTGCATACAACTACCTGGCTCCATGGGATGCAAAATTCACAGCGGGTGTACGTAACCTGACTGACGAAGATCCAGCATTTGAATCTGACGGTGTGACTTACGAATCAGACCTATACAGCATTCAAGGCCGTGTTTACTTCTTGAAATACTCTCAAAACTTTTAATTAAGACCTTTGGCGCAGGAGGATTTCCTGCGCCCTATTCGACTGACTTTATACACTAACAAGGATGCTACTATGACGTTAAAGGAATTTGGCGTAAGTGCGTTGACTGCCGCGATCCTGTCGGTAAGTGGTGCAGCAATGGCCGCTGACTCAGGAACCGTCGTCTCTAACCAAGCACAAACCACAAAGTCTTCACAGGCTTCACAACAAAAAATCGACAACTATGCTGAAAGCACCGAAGGCATGTTGGCTGAATACAAAGGCTTACTTCGTCAAATCGACAGCATGAAAGTCTACAATGAGCAAATTAACCGTATGGTTCAATCTCAGCACGGTGAGTTGGACTCGTTAAACAGTCAAATTGCTCAAATCGATCAAACGGCAACCGAAGTTGTTCCTCTAACACTAAAAATGATCGATGCACTAGACGAATTCGTGACACTCGATTTGCCGTTCCAGAAAGTAGAACGTAATAAACGCGTTCAAGAATTACGTCGCCTGATGGACCGTGCAGACGTAACGACTTCAGAGAAATTCCGTAAAGTAATGGAAGCTTACCAAATCGAAGAAGGCTTCTCGCGCTCCATTGAATCTTACAAAGCTAGCCTGGATCGTAACGGCGAAGTTGTGACTTATGACTTCTTGCGTATTGGTCGTACGGCGCTTCTCTTCCAATCTCCAGACGGCGGTGAAACCGGTATGTGGAACCAACAAACTCGTCAATGGGAAACACTACCTGAAAGCTACCGTATCGCTGTACAGCAAGGTCTGCGCATCGCTAAGAAGCAAGCGCCACCATCGCTGATCAAACTGCCTGTATTTGCTGGGGAGGAATAAGAGATGAAAGGATTCAAAACTCTAGCCGCTGGTCTACTAGCTAGCTTATTTATGGTTTCTGCCGTTCAAGCAGAAACACCGAAAACACTGTCTGAACTACTGAAAAACGTAAAATCAGAAAGTATTGTTGAATCGAAAGAAAACAAAGAACGTGAAGCTATCTTCAAACGCGATCGTGACCAACAAGCTGCGTTGCTGCAACAAGCGCGCGATGAGCTGGCGTCACAACAAGCGCTTGGTGATGAGTTAAAAGCAACGTTCGATGAAAACGACCAACAGCTGACTGAACTGACTGAAACGCTGCGCGTTCGCTCAGGTACTTTAGGTGAGATGTTTGGTGTGGTTCGTCAGTACGCCGGCGAATTTAAAGGCCTGTTTGCTGCTTCGCAAAATGCAGTTCAATTTCCAGAACGTGACGCGCTACTGACGAAATTGGCAGAAAGTAAAGAACTGCCATCAACTCAAGAGCTAGAAGCATTCTGGCATACCATCCTCCAACAAGTCATTGTGTCGGGCGAAACAACCACAACTCAAGCCACAGTCGTTTATGGTGAAGGTAACGAAGCCGTTCACAACGTTACATTGGTGGGTGAATTTAACGCCATTGCTGATGGAAAATACGTTACTTACGTTCCTCAAACGGCTAAGTTCGAAGAGCTATCACGCCAACCGAGCAAAAACATCACCGGTCTGGTCGATGGTTTCGAGTCAGCAACAGGCACTTACGAGCCACTATTTCTTGACCCATCTCGTGGTGTGATCTTATCGCTACTTGTACAAAGCCCTACCGTTGAAGAGCGTATTGACCAAGGTGGCATCGTTGGTTACGTCATCCTGACAATGGGTGCCGTTGGTGCCATCATCGCCCTAATGTGTTTCCTACGCCTTCAGGTTATTGGTGGAAAAATGCGTAAACAGGCGAAATCTGAAACGGTTATCCCTGGCAACCCACTGGGTGAAGTTATTCAGGCCTACCAAGAGCACAAAGGCGACAACCTTGAAGATCTGGAAGCGAAACTGGACGAAATCATCCTGCGTAACGCACCAAGTATCGAACGCTTTATCAGCTCAATCAAACTGTTTGCTTCTGTCGCACCGCTACTCGGTCTACTGGGTACAGTAATGGGTATGATCGGCACCTTCCAGGCAATCACACTATTTGGTACAGGCGACCCGAAACTCATGGCTGGCGGTATCTCTGAAGCATTGGTCACCACCATGCTAGGTCTGGTTGTCGCTATTCCTCTGCTGTTCCTTTACACCATCGTACACAGTAAAGGTCGTCGTTTGGTTCAAACTCTTGAAGAACAGAGTGCAGGTTTCATCGCTCGCTATCAGGAAAAACTACATAAAGCCGAAAGCTAAGGAGGCGTTATGTGGTGGTTAGTTGGAGAACTTGAATCAATTAGGCGCTTCTTGGGAATGGGTGGTGATGTACTCGTCGCCATCTTTATCCTCAGCTTTATGTTGTGGGCAGTCCTGCTAGAACGTTGGTTCTACTTTGCTGCCGTCGCTCCAAAGGCCATGAAAAAAGCCGTGAGCCTTTGGGGGGAGCGTTCAGAACATCAAAGCTGGAACGCAAAGATGATCCGACAAGAAATTGTTTCTCGTCAGGATATTGAGAATAAAAAGGGGCTGCCAATCGTCAAAGTATTGATTGCGCTTTGCCCCCTACTCGGTCTGCTCGGCACGGTTGTCGGCATGATCCAGGTATTCGACATCTTAGCGGTAACAGGAACAGGAAGCCCTCGAGCAATGGCCTCGGGGATCTCAAAGGCAACAATCCCAACGTTAGCCGGGATGGTGGCTTCTTTATCAGGACTGTTCTTTAGTTCACGTCTTGATCATTTAGCCAAAGTCACAACGCAAAAGCTGGAAGATAAGCTAAAGCATATTGCCTGAGTAAATGGAATTAGAGGTATAGGTCATGAAAAGACGCTATAGCAGTGATAGCAGTGATGAAACCGCTATCGATATGACACCGATGCTCGACATCGTATTCATCATGTTGATCTTCTTTATCGTAACAACATCGTTCGTTAAAGAAGCGGGTATAGAAGTAAACCGCCCAACGGCAAGCTCAGCACAAACCGTGAAGAAAGGTAACATCATGGTTGCAGTTGGTGCAGCGGGTGACGTTTGGGTGGATAAACGACGTATTGAAGTCGACGCCGTTCGCGCCAACATCGAGCGTCTTCGCGCAGAAAGCCCTGATGGTGCCGTTGTTATCCAGGCGGATACAGAAGCCAACGCAGGCGTAGTCGTGAAGGTTATGGACCAGATCAAGATGGCAGGTGTAGAAAGCATCTCCATTGCCGCAACCGGTAAGGATTAAGCTTATGCGGTATCTGGCCTCAATTGCACTGGCGCTCATTGTCTCCCTCGGACTGTTCTGGGGGATGGACAAGCTGGTAAACAAAGAGCGCCACGAGCTAGTGTCGAATGATGACCAACGTATGGTCGAGTTCATTCGCATTAAACCAGACGAAAAAATACAGGAGAAAAAACGCGAACTGCCGAAACCACCACCACCTAAGCGTCCGCCGCCGCCACCAGAAATGAAGGTGACGTCGACAGTGAAGCCGGTGATGGATCAAATTCCAATGGACATGCCAAAGCTAGACCTGCCAGTTAACGTAACCGGTGGTTCAGTACTGGGTCACTACACACAAGGTGGCGGTGCTCAGGTCATTGGCGGCGGAGGCCCGGTTCCTCTGGCAACGTTCCAACCGCAGATGCCTCGTAAAGCAGCACGCTCGGGACTTGAGAAAGGTATCGTACTGGTAGAGTTTACCGTTAATGAACGCGGTGGCGTCGAAGATGTAAAAGTCTTAAAAGAGTCCCCACGTAAGTTAGGCTTGGGTAGAGCCGCGAAAAGCACTGTAGCTAAATGGACCTTCAAACCTAAGATGGTCGAAGGTAAAGCAGTGAGTTCGCGCCTTTCTCAAGAAATTGAGTTCTCTACCAACTAAGGAGTCGCAATCATGAAATCATACACAAAATTGTTGGCTTCTCTGGTGTTCATTGCAGGTGCGTACGGCGCGCCTGCTTTCTCCAGCACTCCTGAGTTGTCTGACAGAACATTCAGAACCGTCAACAAAGTTCAAGAATTGATCGCAACTGAGCAGTATTCAGAAGCCATCTCGAAACTGAACTCGGCATTAAGTAGCACCAGCAAACGCCAATACGATCGCGCGGTATTGCTGCAACAGATGGGTTTTTTGTATTCGTTACAAGACAACTACACCAAAGCGATAAAATACTTTGCTGATGCGCTTAGTCTAAACGCACTGCCTGTGCCTGTGGCACAACAAGTGCGCTACAGTGTGGCACAACTTTATCTTGCTGAAGGTCAGTTTAAAAACTCCGTCTCTACCATGAATGAATGGTTCAAAATTGCCGAGACGACTGAAGAAAAACCGCAAGCTCATGCCTACATCACACTGGCGAGTGCTTATATTCAGCTAGAAGATTACAAAAACGCGATTCCGCCGACGAAAAAGGCCATCGCAATGAGTAACGACCCTAGTGAATCTTGGTACCAGCTATTGATGTCGGCACACTACGAACTAAAGCAGTTCAAGAGCGTAGCCGGTGTTTTGAAGATTTTAACCACCAAGTACCCAAAGAATAAGCGTTACTGGACTCAATTATCTGGTATTTACATGGAGTTAAACCAAGAGCGTAATGCCCTTTCTACTCTGGAGATGGCCTATAAGTTGGGTCTTCTGGAGGACGAAAAAGAGTACCTACGCTTAGTGAACTTCCAGGCTTATCAAGGCGTACCATTCCGAGCAGCAAAAACGCTTCAAACGGCCTTTGAAGAAGGTCACGTGGAGCGCAATGCAGAGAACTTAGAAAAGCAGGGTACCTTCTGGCAGCAAGCACAAGAGCTTGGACGTGCAATCAACGTCTACCAACAAGCTTATAACTTGGCTCCAAAGGCGAAAACTCAAATCAAAATCGCTCGTCTGATGATTTTAGACAAGCAATATTCAGAAGCGACGAAGTTTACTCAAAACGCCGCACCTGATGCCAAACGCGATCAAAAGGGCGAACTAGCCTACATTCGTGGCATGGCGTATTTTGAGCTAAACCAGCCAGACAGTGCTCTAAAGGCAATGAAAAGTGCCGCTCAGGCTCCAGACTTGAAAGCCGTCGCGAGCCCTTGGATCAACTTCTTAGAGACTCAAGGCTAAACCAAGTCAATGGCCGTAAAATTAAGTGTGAGTCAGTCGCACGCCTGGGGAAGTGAAAGCTTCCCCTTTTTTCCCTCTATTTATTACCTTCTCCATCAGCGTCATTACTAGGAACCCTAAAACCTGAGAATATTTCCGTCATTCCGAGGAGCCCTAGCAACATCAGGAATCTACTTACAACAACAATGCTGCTGAAGTAAACACGGTTAGTACAGCACACTCGGTTAATAGATCCTGAATCACGCTCCTTCGTCGCTGTTCAGGATGACCACTATTTTCAGCGGTAATTTCACTTCCCTGTCGTCATTCCGAGGAGCCTCAGCGACATCAGGAATCTGCGTACAACAAGAATGCAGCTGGAGTAAACGCTGTTAGTGTCAGCATACTCGAGAATAAGTGGCTCTTTTATGAGGAGTTAGCACAGCGAGAAAGATCAACTGGCAACAATATAGAGATCATGATACTCTTCGCCTCCATTTTTCTGGCGGGATTATCACCAATATCCACCCCTTTGGTGGTTAATTCAACAACGCCAGTGCTATCGTTATAAGACTGTCGCGACTTTGCGTCGGCACTCAATCCATCCAATCAATAGTGGAACAGTACAATGGGCAAAGGTACTCTCTATATCGTATCTGCACCTAGCGGCGCAGGTAAATCTAGCTTGATCTCAGCAATGTTGGAGCGTAACCCAACATACGCAATGAAAGTGTCTGTGTCTCACACCACTCGTGACATGCGTCCTGGTGAAGAAAATGGTATCCACTACCACTTCGTCGCAAAAGAAGAATTTGAAACTCTCATTGCGCAAGGTGACTTCCTTGAATACGCTGAAGTGTTTGGCAACTACTATGGCACTTCTCGCGTATGGATTGAAGAAACGCTAAACAAAGGTATCGACGTATTCCTGGATATCGACTGGCAAGGTGCACGACAAATTCGTCAACAAATGCCTGAAGCAAAAAGCATCTTCATCCTACCACCATCAAACGGTGAATTAGAACGTCGCCTGAACACTCGTGGTCAAGACAGCGATGAAATCATTGCCAAGCGCATGGCAGAAGCTAAGTCAGAAATCTCGCATTACAATGAATACGATTACGTGATTGTAAACGACGACTTCGATACAGCATTGGTGGATTTTAAAGCCATTCTTCGCGCAGAAAGATTGAAGGAAGAAAAGCAAGCTGCTAAATATAAAGGTATGCTTGACGCGTTGTTAGCAGAGTAACTTCAATAGAAAGTCACGCTGTAATGCACAAAGAATTTTTGCCTCTTTACGCCCATTTTTTCGCAGTAAAGAGCAGACAATAAAACCTCGGAGAAAGCCCACATGCTGTGGCCTGTCTAATTGCTAGTAAATAAAGCAGTTAGGCTGTATACTTTCTCGTCATTCTAATATTTTAGTTAACTATTTGGAGTCCTCATGGCACGCGTAACTGTTCAAGACGCTGTTGAAAAAGTTGGCAACCGTTTCGACCTAGTACTGATTGCGGCTCGCCGCGCTCGTCAAATGCAAACTGGCGGTAAAGATGCACTAGTGCCAGAAGAGAACGATAAGCCAACGGTTATCGCGCTTCGCGAAATCGAAGAAGGTTTAATCACGAAAGAAGTTCTGGACGCTCGTGAACGTCAAGAACAACAAGAGCAAGAAGCGGCAGAGCTAGCGGCAGTAAGCAGCATCGCTCACAACCGTTAATTCTGACTCGAGAATTCAACAACCTCCCGGGCCTATAATTTGTATCTATTCGATAGCCTCAAAGACGTTGCCCAAGAATACCTAACAGAGCCTCAGATTGAGGCTCTGCGTCAATCTTATGTGGTAGCGCGAGATGCCCATGAAGGGCAAACCCGTTCTAGCGGTGAACCATACATCATCCACCCTGTCGCTGTGTCTCGAATCCTGGCAGAAATGCGTCTGGATATTGAAACCCTCCAAGCCGCTCTATTGCATGACGTCATCGAAGATTGTGACGTCAGCAAAGAAGATCTCGAAGAGCAATTCGGTAACACCGTGGCTGAGCTGGTTGATGGTGTATCTAAACTGGACAAACTCAAATTCCGTGACAGGAAAGAGGCTCAGGCTGAGAACTTTCGTAAGATGGTTCTGGCTATGGTGCAAGACATCCGCGTAATTCTGATCAAACTGGCCGACCGAACGCACAACATGCGTACGCTTGGCGCGCTTCGACCAGATAAAAAACGCCGTATCGCCCGTGAAACCCTAGAAATCTATTCACCACTGGCTCATCGTCTTGGTATTCACAATATCAAAACAGAGCTGGAAGAATTAGGTTTTGAAGCGCTTTACCCGAACCGTTATCGCGTTCTTAAAGAAGTGGTCAAAACGGCACGTGGTAATCGTAAAGAGATGATCCAACGCATCCACAGTGAGATCGAAGGTCGCCTACAAGATGTCGGCCTGAGTTCACGTGTTGTGGGTCGTGAGAAGAATCTGTTCTCTATCTATAACAAGATGAAAACCAAAGAGCAGCGCTTCCACACCATCATGGATATCTACGCATTCCGAGTGGTTGTCGATACCTCTGATACCTGTTATCGCGTACTGGGTCAGGTGCACAGCTTATACAAGCCACGCCCGGGCCGCATGAAAGATTACATCGCGGTACCAAAAGCGAACGGTTACCAATCTCTGCATACTTCTATGGTCGGCCCTCATGGTGTTCCGGTCGAAGTACAGATTCGTACGGAAGATATGGATCAAATGGCGGATAAAGGTGTTGCTGCGCACTGGTCTTACAAAGACAAAGGCGACAAGTCTGGCACAACGGCGCAAGTGAAAGCTCAGCGCTGGATGCAAAGCCTGCTTGAATTGCAGCAAAGCGCGGGTAACTCATTCGAATTCATTGAAAACGTAAAATCGGATCTGTTCCCAGACGAGATTTACGTCTTCACACCAAAAGGACGTATCGTCGAGTTACCGCTTGGTGCGACGGCAGTCGACTTCGCCTACGCAGTCCATACGGATGTCGGTAACTCTTGTGTTGGTGCTCGTGTTGACCGTAACCCTTACCCACTGAGTAAGGCACTGAAAAACGGTCAAACGGTCGAGATCATCAGTGCGCCGGGCGCTCGTCCGAATGCCGCTTGGCTGAACTATGTGGTGACTTCTCGTGCCCGTACCAAGATCCGTCAGGTTCTGAAGACCATGCGTCGTGAAGAATCAATCACGCTTGGGCGACGCTTATTGAATCACGCACTTGGTCGCCACTCTATTGACTCGATTTACCCAGAAAACGTCCAGGAAGTCCTGACTGACCTTCGTTTGGAAAGTACCGATGACTTGTTGGCTGCGATTGGTTTGGGTGAGTTAATGAGTATCGTCATTGCCCGTCGTCTGCTTGGTGATACCGAAGAGCTGACCACAACCAGTTCGATTCCAGGCGATTCGAAGAAAAAGCTGCCAATCCGTGGCGCGGAAGGGCTATTGCTGACGTTTGCAAACTGTTGCCACCCGATTCCGGATGATCACATTATTGCGCACGTATCACCGGGTCGTGGTCTGGTTGTTCACCGCGAAACTTGTCCAAACGTTCGTGGTTACCAGAAAGAGCCGGATCGCTACATGGCCGTTGCCTGGTCTGACGATTACGATAAAGAGTTCATCGCCGAGCTCAAAGTCGATATGCTCAACCATCAAGGTGCGCTCGCTGAGCTTACCAACGTGATTTCGAAAACAGGCTCGAACATCCATGGCCTGTCAACGGAAGAGCGAGATGGTCGCCTGTATACCGTCACGGTACTGCTGACCACCAAAGATCGTGTTCATCTTGCTAGTATCATGCGAAAAATCAAAACGATGCCTCAGGCGACTCGAGTCAGACGCAGAAGAAAATAACCTCCATCGCCACTTACCCCACTAGGTGGCGATTTTTTATGTACCTATCACTATGAATCTAGAACGCTACCACCGTATCCACCAAGTCCTGAAAGCACGCCAGACCGACCTGACCTTATGCCTGGAAGAAGTGCACAAACCGAATAACGTCTCAGCGGTTATCCGCACTGCCGATGCAACTGGCCTGCACAAAGTCCACGCGATTTGGCCAGATAAGATGCGCACCTTAAGCCACACTTCTGCTGGCGCCCGTAACTGGGTAGAAGTGGATACTCACGATTCTATCAAAAACGCCGTAACAGAATTAAAAGCACAAGGAATGCAGGTGCTGGTGACGAACCTGTCAGAGACAGCGGTCGACTTCCGTGAAATCGACTACACCAAGCCTACCGCTATCATTTTAGGCAGTGAGAAAGTAGGCGCTTCAGAACAAGCGAAGCAGCTCGCTGACCAAGACATCATCGTCCCAATGGTTGGTATGGTGCAGTCGCTCAATGTTTCTGTCGCAAGTGCGGTGATTCTATATGAAGCCCAGCGTCAGCGTGAAGCCGCCGGTATGTACACACGCGAGGAAAGCGCGCTGCCAAAAGAGACCATTAACCGAATTCTGTTTGAACGTGGTCACCCGGTGCTGGCTAAAGTTGCCAAACGTAAAGGCCTCGCTTATCCGCCACTCGACGATGAGGGTCAAATCATCGCCGGTGAGGCATGGTGGAAAGAGATGCAAAGCAAGTAACAGACTTTCGTCATCCTGAACAGCGACGAAGGAGCGTGATTCAGGATCTAATTCCCGAGTGTGCTGATGCTGATAGTGTTAACATCAACGACATACTTGCTGGAAATAGATTCCTGATGTCGCTAAGGCTCCTCGGAATGACAGCTTATCAGTCAAATCATGACACTAACTAAAGCATGACTATTTTTTCCTGTACAAAAACACAGCTCCATGGTTAACATATTGCAATGTTAACCATTTTTGAGCCTTCTATGTCTGCCCAACTGCTATCTGCTGTTCCATTAACTTCCCTTTCAGGGGTTGGCGCGAAAGTCGCAGAAAAACTGGCCAAAGTCGGCTTGCATTCGGTTCAGGATTTACTGTTCCATCTGCCACTTCGTTACGAAGATCGCACCCGTATTTATCCTATCGCAAAGCTCCATGCTGGACTGTGGGCGGCGGTACAAGGCAAGGTGATGGCTGTGGATACCATTTTTGGTAAACGCAAAATGCTCACAGTAAAAATTAGTGACGGCAATGGCACGATTACGCTGCGCTTTTTTAATTTTACCGCGGCAATGAAGAACAATTTTTCTCAAGGTAAGTTAGTGCACGCTTACGGAGAAATAAAGCGTGGTGGAATGGGATTAGAAATCGTCCACCCAGATTACAAGTTCTATGTCAGCGAACAAAAACCGGATGTAGAACAAAGCCTGACGCCGGTTTATCCCACCACAGATGGTCTAAGGCAAATCACTCTGCGTAACCTGACCGAGCAGGCGTTGGCGCTACTTGATAAAGCCGCGGTGCAAGAGTTGCTGCCTGCGGGTTTATACAACCACCAGATCACCATGTCTCAGGCGCTACATACCATTCACCGACCGCCACCAACCATCAACTTGGATGAGTTCGATGAAGGTAAACACCCGGCACAAATTCGCTTGATCATGGAAGAACTGCTGGCACAGAACCTTTCTATGCTGGCGGTACGCAGTAAAGGACAACAAGATATCGCGCTGCCACTTGCGCCCTGTCAAAAGCTGAAAAACCAGCTGCTGGAACAACTGCCGTTTTCACCAACCAATGCTCAGGATCGAGTGGTAAAAGAGATTGAGACCGATCTGGAAAAGCCCCACCCGATGATGCGCCTTGTTCAAGGGGATGTTGGCTCAGGGAAAACACTCGTCGCGGCACTGGCTGCGGTTCGCGCTATCGAGCACGGTTATCAGGTCGCACTAATGGCACCCACTGAGCTGCTTGCGGAGCAACACGCCATCAACTTTGCGAATTGGTTTGAATCAATGGGCATTCAGGTGGGCTGGCTGGCAGGTAAGTTAAAGGGTAAAGCCAAAGAAGCCGAACTCGCACGTATTGCCAGCGGTGAAGTTAAAATGGTAGTGGGTACTCACGCCTTGTTTCAGGAGCATGTTGAATTCCATCATCTGGCACTGGTGATTATTGATGAACAGCACCGCTTTGGCGTCCACCAGCGATTAGAGTTACGTGAGAAAGGGGCCAAACAAGGCGCTTATCCACATCAGCTCATCATGACCGCTACCCCTATCCCGCGAACCTTAGCGATGACCGCTTACGCCGATTTGGAAACCTCAGTAATTGACGAATTACCACCGGGCCGAACTCCGATTCAAACCGTAGCAATTCCCGATACAAAACGCGATGACATCGTGGAACGAGTTCGCCATGCCTGTCTCAACGAAGGTAAGCAAGCCTATTGGGTGTGTACACTGATTGATGAGTCTGAGGTATTGGAGGCACAAGCTGCCGCTGATACTGCTGAAGAACTGCAACGCAAGCTACCTGATGTAAAAATTGGTTTGGTTCATGGCCGTATGAAGCCAGCGGAAAAACAAGCGGTGATGCAGGATTTTAAAGACAACAAACTGCACCTACTTGTTGCTACGACAGTCATAGAAGTTGGTGTAGACGTACCCAACTCAAGCCTGATGATCATCGAAAACCCGGAGAGACTCGGTTTAGCTCAGCTCCACCAGCTAAGAGGCCGAGTTGGACGAGGCTCCGTCGCCAGCCACTGCGTTCTGCTTTATCACGCACCATTGTCCAAAACCGCGCAAAAGCGTCTCGGGGTTCTGCGTGAAAGCAACGATGGCTTTGTGATTGCGCAGAAGGATTTGGAAATCCGTGGCCCTGGTGAATTATTAGGTACCAAGCAAACAGGTCTGGCAGATTTTAGAATTGCGGATTTGGTTCGTGATCAGCGCTTAATACCCGAAGTTCAACGCATAGCGCGCCATATCCACGACAATTACCCTACTAATGCCACTGCGATTATCGACCGTTGGTTAGGTGAACGGGATATTTACTCCAAAGCTTAAGCTTAAAATTGTCCGATTAACTGATTATCAACGCCCCATGGCAATCGTTTGCTTTTTAAATAAATCACTCTATAATCGCGCACAAAATTAGGGTATTTACCCCAACCAATCTGAGTTGACACTAATTAACAGCAATCACAGATCAAAACGTCAGCTCCTCCTAGTACTCCCATTCAGCGAGCGCTGGGTAATAAATATTGCGACAAGCGAGACAAACCATGACAACTTCAAACCGATCTTCGGAACTGGTCTATCAATTAAACGATCGCCCACCACTACCACAAACGATTTTCGCCGCCATTCAGCACCTGTTGGCGATGTTCGTGGCGGTTATTACCCCTTCGTTGATCATTTGCCAATCCTTAGGTGTACCAGCCGATCAGACCAACACGATTATCAGCATGTCTCTGTTTGCTTCTGGTGTGTCGTCATTTATTCAGATTCGTACCTTTGGCCCGATAGGCTCTGGCCTGTTATCCGTGCAAGGCACCAGCTTTAACTTTTTAGGTCCAATCATTGGTGCCGGCTTGTCACTCAAAGCTGGCGGTGCTGACATTAGCACCATGATGGCCGCCATTTTCGGCACGATTCTGGTCGCTTCATTCGCGGAAATTCTGCTGTCTCGAGTGCTTGAGCACGCTCGCCGCATCATCACTCCACTGGTTTCTGGCATTGTGGTGACTCTGATTGGTCTGACATTGATTCAAGTTGGATTAGTCTCAATGGGTGGTGGCTATGCTGCGATGGGTGACGGCACGTTCGGTAGCCTGGACAAGTTAGCGCTGGCTGGCACTGTACTGGGTCTGATCGTTATTTTGAACCGCTCAAACAACCCGTATATTCGTGTTGCTTCGATTGTCATTGCGATGCTGGTTGGCTATATCATGGCCTACTTTATGGGTATGGTTGACACTTCACAGCTAAGTGAGACCAACCTGGTTGCGCTGCCAATCCCGATGCAATATGGCTTGGCGTTTGACTGGTCGCTATTTATTCCGCTAGTACTGATTTTCTTTATTACTGCGCTAGAAGCCATCGGCGATATTACCGCAACTTCTGAAGTGTCCGGTGAGCCAGTAAAAGGCCCGGTTTACATGAAGCGCATCAAAGGTGGCGTTTTGGCTGACGGTTTAAACTCAGCGATCGCTGCAGTCTTTAACAGCTTCCCTAACTCTACTTTCAGCCAAAACAACGGCATTATCATGCTGACTGGTGTCGCAAGCCGTTACGTCGGTTACTTCATTTCAGGTATGTTAGTTGTGCTTGGTTTATTTCCTGGTGTGGCGAGCTTTGTGCAGTTGATTCCTGAGCCTGTACTTGGCGGCGCAACCATCGTGATGTTTGGTACGATTGCTGCGGCAGGTGTGCGTATTATCTCTCGTGTTGATCTCGACCGTCGTGCGATTCTGATCATGGCGCTGTCGTTCTCGATGGGCCTCGGTATTGCTCAGAAGCCTGAAATTCTGCAATTCATGCCGGAATTTATTAAGAGCATCTTCTCTACGGGTGTTGCTGCTGGCGGTATCACTGCAATCATCTTGAACCTGTTATTGCCAGAGAAACTGGAAGACGAAGAACAAGAAGTTCAAGAGGTCAAAGAATCCTAAACTGATCAATAGGATAATAAAAAAGCCCAACTTAGATTCTCAGTTGGGCTTTTATTTTGCTCGTTGGTAACGCTTTCGTTATCGGATTACTTAGTCGGGAAGCTGATCTGTGCGACTAAGCCACCTTCACTTCGATTTCGCATCACAACCGATCCTGAATGCTGGCTGACAATGCGCTTGACGATCGCCAGACCAAGTCCGGTACCTTCACTGCCTCGTGCCGTATCTCCACGCGTAAACGGTTCAAACAATTTACCGACCTGATCAGGCTCAATACCGGGGCCGTTGTCTTCCACTGTGACCCAAACCAGTTGGTTGTCTGCGGTCATGCCCGTCGACACCCTTACCCAGCCATTACCGTAGCGAACCGCGTTGACCACTAAGTTCGTCACAGCACGTTTTATCGCAATCGAGTTACCCAAAGCAGGTTTGATGGACGCTTCAACCCGTGTCTCAATTTCTCGCTCTTCACTGCCTTCTGAGCTCGCAACATCGCATACGATATCGTTCAAAGATACCGCCGCAAAAGTCTGATTGTTCACCGGCTTAAGGTAGTCCATAAATTGGCTGATGATCTCATTACACTCTTCCGTATCGCTGATGATGCCTTCCGCTAGATAGCTTTCCTCTGGTGACATCATTTCTGTCGCGAGACGAATTCGGGTTAACGGTGTTCGTAAATCGTGGCTGATCCCCGCCATCAACAAGGCGCGGTCTTCTTCCAGCTCCTGAATACCTTTCGACATCTGATTAAAAGCACGGGTCACCGCGCGAATTTCTAACGCGCCTTTCTCTGGTATCGGTGGCGGTATTTCACCACGCCCCACCCCCTTGGCTGCTCTTTCTAACGCCAGTAACGGTCGGTTTTGAAAACGAATAAAGAGCCAACCACCAGCGATAATCAGCAGTGCCATGATCAGGCTATTGCGAAATAGCGGCGCAAAATCCTCTTCTTGCAGCTCTGAAAGCGGGATGCGGATAAGCGAGTTTGGCAGTTTATCGATGTGCATCCACAAGATGTAACTCTCCTCGCCCAACATCAAACGCACTTCGGTTGGAGAATCCAGTTCTTGAGTCATTTCTTCCGACATCAATTCAATCGACATCGCGTGATTAAACTCATCCGCTCTGTCACTATCAATGCGGTGAACGGTCACACCCAGCCTTTCTAATAGCTGACGTCGTATTGGTGCCTCAGACTGAAGCTCTCCGTCGGCATCCAGCACCAGATTAAGCTCATGGGCGAGAATTTTATTGAACTGCTGCAGGCTCGGCATCAACGCATAATTAAAAACAGCGTAATAAGAGAATACTTGGCTAGCGAGAAGCAAAGAAATGAACAGCAGAATAGATTGAGTGAGGGAGCTTCGGATTCGCATGGACAGTTCCTGGTGATCCTAAGAAAGTAATGCTAAAAGAAAGTGCCTAGTCGCGATTTTCCGCCCTCAAACAGGAGATATATGAGGACGGAAAGTACTAACGAACATCAGTTTGCAGTAGAGTGAATTAGACTTCTTTGCCGTCTGGGACAAATACGTAACCTAAGCCCCATACTGTCTGAATGTAGCGTGGTTTACTCGGATCATCTTCCAACATACGACGAAGACGAGAAATTTGTACGTCAATAGATCGTTCCATCGCCGAATATTCACGACCACGGGCCATATTCATCAGTTTGTCACGTGACATTGGCTCACGCGCATTGGTGACCAAGGCTTTTAATACGGCAAACTCACCGGAGGTTAACGGCATCGCTTCTTCGCCACGGAACATTTCACGCGTTCCTAGGTTTAAACGAAACTCACCAAACTCAACCACTTTTTCTTCCGTGCTTGGCGCACCAGGCAGTTCGATGGTTTGACGGCGTAATACCGCCTTAATGCGAGCCAGCAACTCACGCGGGTTAAATGGTTTTGGTAGATAGTCGTCCGCTCCCACCTCTAAGCCAACAATACGATCAACTTCGTCACCTTTTGCGGTCAGCATCAGGATAGGTAACATGTTATTCGCGTTACGTAAACGGCGGCAGATAGACAAACCATCTTCACCTGGCAACATCAAATCCAGTACCATTAAGTGAAAGTTTTCACGCGTCAGTAAGCGATCCATTTGTTCGCCATTGGCAACGCTACGAACCTGAAAACCTTGCTCAGAAAGGTAACGCTCCAAAAGAGCACGTAAACGAGCATCGTCATCTACCACTAAAATTTTATGGTTTTCCTGCATTGAAACATCCTTTCAGAAGCATCTATTGTCGAAAATGTATCACTGTTTATTCAAACGTGCTTGAGCAAATTGTTACTCTTTTTATCTTAACCGCTCTTTTGATACATTATTTCTGAGATACAGTGCCACTAATCACGGCTCTCATCATTTATGGTCTCCTATAAAAGCACTCAATGTCTTTTCTCTCAGGGTGAATGAGGATTTCGGTTAAACATGGTCAGCGCATTCGCTGACTGACCACAGTCATTCTAACTACGATTTAGTCGCATCAGGGCTTACTACGTTGTACTCAATCGAGTTAATAAACCACTCTTTTTCGCCTTCTGGCGTCTTAACCATAAACTCTTCATCTACTTGCTTTTTTAGCATCGCGCGCGCCATTGGTGAGTCGATAGAGATATAGCCTTTGGCATCGCCATAGATCTCTTCCGGCCCGACAATTCGAAACTTCTTCACCTCCCCCGCTTCATTTTCGATTTCTACCCACGCACCGAAAAAAACCTTACCTTCTTGTTGAGGTGAGTAATCCACAATTGTCACTTCAGGTAAAAACTTTCTGAGAAAACGAATGCGACGATCAATTTGACGCAATAATCGTTTATTGAAGGTGTAATCTGCATTTTCAGAGCGATCGCCCAGACTGGCAGCCCAGGTAACTATTTTAGTGATCTCAGGTCGCTTTTCGTTCCAGAGGTAATCGTGCTCTTGTTTGAGTTTGTTATAACCTTCACGCGTAATCAGCTTAGTTTTCAATTTTTCTCCTTTAGAGGCGGGTGGTTTTCGTTTGGTTGATGCCCCGGCTCGACTCCTGAGATTATACCCATCACAGTCAGCAAAACACGGGGCGGCTTTGAAGTTCAGGCGATAAATTGACTGAGTTCTTACTTTTTGATATCTGACTTTTTCGTCACGATGTAATTGATATCGCTCGACACCACCGCACCATGCTTTAAAAAGTTTTTACCCAAAATCATGCTGTACTTAAAACGCTCTCTGTCCTGAAGGTTGACCTCAATTTTCTTCTCCAGATCACCCAGTTTTACGTGCATTTTAACCACTGGCCTAACGTTGGTTTTCTCACCCTTCTTCGCGGTAATGTGCATAACATTGACCACTTCACGAGTCAGCTCTTTTTTCACGCCATAATCGTTTTCGTATGTGAAGCTCACCATCTCTTTGCCATCTTTCTCAAATTGCTTAATGTCGGTGGCGCTGATTGAGCTGACGTCAGCCCCTGTATCCAACTTCACAGGGAACAACATGCCTTCCACTTCAGCAACTTCAATATGACCAGCCCGGAATAACGGTTTGGCATCCAAGAGGTGGTCCGCACGTGTATTCAGCAACACGCCCCCTTTCGCCATGTCATGACCAAACACGAAAAATGGTTGGGTTTCGTCGTTCTCCAACACATCAATGGCAAATTCCAGTGACTGCTCGGTATTACCAAATACGAAATCCCCTTCCACGACAGGACGTACCATATCGCCCACTCTTAATTTTTTAATCACAGGTTTGGTGATTTTTTCCTCTTGGCCCTTTTCATTGGTTAAGTAATAGGTCGCAACCTCATCTTTGCCTTTTTCACTCAGTTCAAATCCATGCACACGCAGAAGCGGGGTTTTGACGGTAAAGGTTGGGTAAGCCGGCACGGAGTAACCATCAATATTGACCGTCTCTTCAGGAGAAATCACCAGCGGTTTGGCTTTCAGAGCACTCTTAAAGGTCTTCTCAACACCACCAAGCAAGTTTTCTTTATCGGTATCAACCACAAAATGCTGGCTAACCACATCATTACCTAAACGAAGCTGTGAGCTGAAGTTGCTGCGATCACGCAAATACACCAACCAGTGCTGAGTTTCGCTTTCCGACACTTTCACTGGCAGATACACCAGAGGTCGCTCACCTTTGGTCGTTTTTAGCATACGAATCAGCGGTAATGTCATCGGATGTCGCTTACCGTTTTCGCCCTCTAAAGTGAAGGAAACTTGCTGGGCTTTCTTATCCACTTTGATATCCAGCGCATGCGCATTGGTGTAGCGACTGCGGGTCGAAATACTCACCTTGTAAGGAACACCTTCAACAGAGACCAGCTCTTGCTTACCAATCATTTTGGCCTTGGGCTGCTGTTGCAGATAATCGTACCCGGCAAACACCCACGCGTTATCCTTCAGATACGTTTTACCAATCAAAATCGGCGCGGAAAATTGCTTACGTGCGGTCAAATTCACAACAGTATCCACGGTATGACCCGCTATCGTTATCGGCATTTTAACGGTTGGACGCAATATCGGTTTTGTACTAGTACGGCTTCGAATCGCACTGATACGTTCCAGGTCATCGCTGACCGTGACCTGTTTGCCAGTGTAAGGGTGCTGAATGGTAAAGCTCACCTTGACTTGATATGGCTCGAAAGTCCCTTCATCCCATTTGGCTTTAGTGCCACCGAGATCGTCAACTATCGCCCACAGTAATTCTTTATCTTTCAGGTTACTGAAATCTGGATTCGAACTGGTGACATGAATATTCTCGGCATGCATCGACGTGGTATCTGCCCCCGTATCGATCTTGCCCATGAATGGCACGTCACTGAGCTCTGGAATCTCGCTGTAATAGACATTTTCTACCCGTCCTAACACCAATTTATCATCGAGTTGGTAAACGGGGTCTTGAGTGGTTGCAGAAAGAGATTCCGCCCAGCTAAACGGTGCAAAAAGTAAGGCACTAGTAAGCGCCAAAGCCAAAGACATTTTTTTCATCATGATTATCCCTATGAGCTAAGGTATGTTCTTTAGTTGATAATCGAGGGTATAAGTTCTCAATTTAATTAAAGTTTTGACACAAACCTGACTGATGTCCACCAGCGCCCGGTAAATTTTTGTGTTGCTAATTTAAAACATTGTAAATTCATCGAATGACCCCAATGTTTATATCACTAATGAAACTCAACTGAATAGAAAGAGAATACACGGATGAGCCAAGCTATCTGTCGCATGATTGCTCAAGAGCTGAATGTTCGCCCAGAGCAAGTCAACGCTGCTGTCACACTGATCGATGACGGTAATACCGTTCCTTTTATCGCACGTTACCGTAAAGAGGTGACGGGTGGCCTTGATGATACCCAGCTGCGTACTCTGGACAGTCGCCTGTCTTATCTACGTGAACTGGACGACCGTCGTCAAACCATTCTGAAATCTATCCAGGAGCAAGGTAAGCTGACGTCTGAGCTGGAAAAAGAAATCATTCAGGCAGACAGCAAAACTCGCCTCGAAGATCTTTACCTTCCTTATAAACCTAAACGTCGCACCAAAGGCCAAATCGCGATTGAAGCAGGTTTAGAACCGCTCGCTGACGCTCTGTGGAATCATCCGCAAACCGAACCAGAAAGTGAAGCCAGCAAATACCTTGATGCTGACAAAGGCATCGCGGATACCAAAGCAGCACTGGATGGTGCACGTGCAATCATTATGGAACGCATCGCAGAAGACGCGAACCTACTAGAAAAGATCCGTGCTCACCTGAACCGCAATGCAGAGTTAGTAGCTCGTGTTGTCGAAGGTAAAGAACGCGAAGGCGAGAAGTTTAAAGATTACTTCAGCCATAATGAGCCTCTTAGCAAAGTACCATCACACCGCGCCCTTGCGATGCTGCGTGGCCGCAACGAGGGCTTCCTTACCCTAGCCATGAATGCCGATCCAGAGCAGGAAGAAGGCGTTCGTCAGTCTTACTGTGAAACCCTGATTGCCGACCATTATGGCGTGACCCTAAGTAATGCCCCCGCAGACACGTGGCGAAAGCAGGTCATTAGCTGGGCATGGCGCATCAAAGTATCGATGCACATGGAAACCGAGCTAATGGGCGCCATGAAAGAGCGTGCAGAAATCGAAGCGATTGATGTATTCGCCACTAACCTGAAAGATTTGTTAATGGCAGCGCCGGCTGGCCCTCGTGCCACACTAGGCCTCGATCCGGGTCTGCGTACCGGTTCTAAAATCGCAGTGGTAGACTCGACCGGTAAAGTGCTGACGACCGAGACCATCTATCCTCATCCACCGCAAAAACAATACGATAAATCGGCTCAGATTGTGGACCAATTGGTACGAAAATTTAACGTTGATTTGATCGCAATTGGTAATGGTACAGCTTCTCGCGAGACAGACAGTTTTGTCGCTGACGTCATTAAGCGCGGCAACCTGAAAGTACAAAAAATCATGGTCAGTGAAGCCGGAGCATCGGTTTACTCAGCTTCTGAACTGGCGGCGAAAGAGTTCCCGAATATGGACGTGTCATTACGTGGCGCCGTTTCTATTGCCCGTCGTTTGCAAGATCCTCTGGCCGAGCTGGTGAAAATCGATCCTAAATCCATCGGTGTGGGTCAATACCAGCATGATGTCAGCCAATCGATGCTGGCAAAACGTCTTGACGCTGTGGTAGAAGACTGTGTAAACGCCGTGGGTGTTGACGTAAATACCGCTTCAGCGGCTCTGTTAACTCGCGTAGCGGGTCTCTCAAATACTATCGCGCAAAACATTGTCGATTTCCGGGATGAAAACGGCCGCTTTGACGCACGTACCACACTGAAAAAAGTGCCTCGTTTAGGGCCAAAAGCCTTTGAACAGTGTGCCGGTTTCCTACGCATCATGGATGGCAAAAACCCGCTGGACGCCTCTTCAGTTCACCCGGAAGCCTACCCAGTGGTCAAAAACATCGCAGCGAAAAACAGTAAAGACATTAAAGCGCTCATCGGCGATACAACGTTCCTGAAAAGTTTGCATGCGGTGGATTACACTGACGACAGCTTTGGTGTTCCTACGGTAACCGACATCATCAAAGAGCTGGATAAACCGGGGCGAGATCCACGTCCTGAGTTTAAAACCGCAACCTTTGCTGATGGCGTGAATACCGTGGCAGACCTCGAGCCGGGCATGGTTCTGGAAGGCGTCGTCTCGAACGTGGCGAACTTTGGTGCCTTTGTCGATATTGGCGTCCACCAAGACGGATTGGTACACATCTCAGCACTGACCGATCGCTTTGTCTCTGATCCGCGTGAAGTGGTTAAAGCTGGCGACATTGTTAAAGTAAAAGTGATGGAAGTGGATGTGCAACGCAAACGTATCGCGCTATCAATGCGTCTGAATGATGAGCCTGGCCAAGACAACCGCAGCCAGCGTTCTGCTGCGCCGCGTCGTAATGATCAGCAGCGTCGTCAACCACGTCTCGATGACGCCTCATCAAGCCATGCAGCAGGGAATAATGCTATGGGTGGCGCTTTTGCGGCGGCTTTTGCCAAGGCGAAAAAGTAAATTCCGTTAAAAACAAAAAAGAAAACGCTCCTGTCAGTTAGCTCTGGCTGGAGCGTTTTTATTTAGCTAGAGTTTTGAGTTATTACAATACTGCTATTACGTCTGACGGTGTATGAGGCGCGACCGAGTGACCATAATAAAACTTGATCACCTTCCTGCGTCTTTCCATCCATCCTTGGTAAATCGCAGCATCCAAAATGCGCTTAGGTAAGCGAAAGCGTATCGTATAGCCTTTACCCTGCTCTTCACTGTACGACTTGAGAGCCAGCAATCCGAAAAGCCGTTCTAATGTATCGGCGGGCTGTTCAGAGTAGTGAGAATCAACATCAGGCTCTTCGTCATAACTAGGATGCTCGGAAGGATCCCAGGCAGACTGGCGTCGCCGTTTGTCATCACCTTTTACTTTGCGCTCTGCACTGGTTTTAGCCAATGCTGTCGTTGGGGTCACAGGCTCCCGGACTTTGTTGTCACGAGCCGCTTGCTCCGTTTGCACATTCACGGATGGCGCGATCAGTGGCACACTTACGTTGGTTGGTGACACAATCATTGCGAACCCTCCTCAGAGTCGCCCAGCACGTCAATGTCGCTAGCGATTACAGCCTAGCTCAACCCTATATCGGCCATTTTTTAAACAGCTTGAGTTTTTTACCTCACGGTTCGTCAGCGAAAAGCAAATTCTCGAACTTGCGCACAAAACGCATCATGTTCGGTCATAAACGGCGCATGGGATGACTGGCTGAAAATGACATGCTCAGTGAGAGGGAACTGCTCATTCAGATCGCTGGCGACTTTGACTGGCACCAGACCGTCAAGTCGTCCATATAAACGCAACATTGGCATGGTCAGCGACGTAAGCGCGTCACGCAAGTCAACATCAGCTAATATGTTTAACCCTACCAACAATGAATCTGGATTCGGCTGAGGGCGAGAGAGCACCGCCTGCTTAAGCAGTTTTACGTCTTTGCGCGCTGATGGGCTGCCCATTGCTTGCAGCGCCATAAAACGCTCGATAGTGAGCGAAAAGTCTTCCAGCAACTGTTCGGTAAAGGCACTCAGTACCTTAGGCTGAATCCCACGCCATGCTTTCTCCGCCGCAAATTTAGGAGAGCTAGCAACAGTGATAAGTTTATTCACTCGTTCCGGTGCATTAAGAGCAACATGAGTGGCCACCAGACCGCCTAATGACCAGCCCAGCCATACCGCTTTTTCTGGCGCGTCTTTTAACACCATTTGCGCAATTTGAGCTAAATCTTCGCCGTGATGTTCAGCGCTGTGGCCGTATCCAGGAAGGTCAACCACATGCACCCGAAAATAGGGCTGAAGGGATTCAACGGTTTGCTGCCACACGGCACCATTCATTCCCCAACCATGCAGCAATACTAAATCAGGCCCCTGACCAAACGACTGCCAGTGTAAATTCGTGCTCATGCTCTCAATCTCTCCCACTTAACTTATTCCTTGCGCTTTCACTCTGGCGTTAGTCTGTGCAAAACCTCAGCCTGAATAAGTTGTATGTTATCTCATCACTGGCAAAACATCATGCATCATGTGCTCGGTAGTCAATGTGGTCTGTGCACGCTGCCGCTGAATACATCGCAGCCACCTAACCCTCTTCGTTGGTGTAGTCATTGCTTTCAGTCCCTTAGTCCTGTTAAAAGGTGCCAACAATGTGGTTTAGCTATGCAGGAGATAGAAATAGACGACTCGGTGTGCGGCGAATGCTTAACCGAGCCGCCTCCCTGGCAACGGCTCTTCACACTTGGCGATTACGACTTTCCTCTATCCCACGAGGTTCAACGCTTTAAAGATCATGGAGAGAGCTGGCACGTAGACTCTCTGACTCAGTTACTTGCCACTCGTATTGCAGCCCCAGCTCCGCTTATCACCAGTGTTCCGCTGCATTGGCGACGCTACTTATCACGTGGATTCAATCAAAGTGATGTACTTGCCAGACATTTGGCAACGCATCTACATAGCCATTTTGAGCCTAAATTATTTCGTCGTACTAAATACGCAGATTCCCAGCGAGGCCAGACCAAATCCCACCGAGAGCGAAACTTACAAGGCATATTTGTACTCAATAAGAAGCCAAAGTGTAAACACGTAGCGATTGTCGATGATGTCGTCACGACGGGCAGTACAGTGCGACAATTATGTCAATTATTGCTTGAAGTTGGTGTAGAAAGCATCGATATTTACTGCATCTGCAGAACGCCTGCTCCTACTTCGCTCTAGATCGCTTTACTATTCCTTATCAGGAAAAAAGCTAGACCCATACGTCAACAAGAGTAGAATAGCAGCAGTAACCTACAAATTTACTCGGGTATTGTCGTGTCAAATATTACTATTACAGAAACTGCGCAAACGCATTTCGCTAATCTTCTCGGTCAACAGCCAGAAGGGACTAACATTCGTATTTTCGTTGTAAACCCAGGTACACAAAACGCTGAATGTGGTGTGTCTTACTGCCCACCTGAAGCGGTGGAAGGAACCGACACAGTGCTCCCATACAGCGGCTTTTCAGCATACGTTGATGAGTTGAGCCTGCCATTCCTTGAAGACGCTGAAATCGACTTCGTTACAGACAAAATGGGTTCTCAACTGACGCTAAAAGCGCCAAACGCGAAAATGCGTAAAGTGTCGGATGATGCACCGCTTGTTGAGCGCGTTGAATACGCTATCCAAACTCAGGTGAACCCACAGCTTGCTGGCCACGGCGGTCACGTCA
The DNA here is from genome assembly GCF_963675395.1 of uncultured Vibrio sp. Lineage (NCBI taxonomy): Bacteria > Pseudomonadati > Pseudomonadota > Gammaproteobacteria > Vibrionales > Vibrionaceae > Vibrio > uncultured Vibrio sp. The sequence continues at coordinate 1,719,921 of NZ_OY776223.1, forward strand.
GTCTGGTTGAAATCACTGATGAAGGTGTTGCTATCGTTGCATTTGGTGGCGGTTGTAACGGCTGTTCAATGGTCGACGTAACATTGAAAGAAGGCATCGAAAAAGAACTACTAAACCAGTTCTCTGGTGAGCTAACCGCGGTTCGCGATGCTACAGAACACGATCGTGGTGACCACTCTTACTACTAAGGTAAGTACTGTCATTGAAAATGGGAGACTCAGGTCTCCCGTTTTTGTATCTAGCATTCGCCAGAGCGATAAATTCCAGCTAGCAACTCAGGCAGACTTTTCATATATTAAGAATCTTACGCACCTCGTAAAAACCCAACGACACCAAGGAGCCAGCGCTATGTCGAAAAGGACCCCACCAGAGATTCTCTCTTGTCAGACGGTCGCAAAGTCTAAGCTGTTTGCAGTGGAAGCCCTCGACCTTCGCTTTTCTAATGGCGAACACCGCACTTACGAGCGTATGAAACCTAGTGGCCGAGATGCCGTGATGGTCGTGCCTGTGACTGAGCAAGGGGATCTACTGTTAGTGCGTGAGTATGCCGCGGGTACCGAACGGTATGAATTGGGCTTTCCTAAAGGGCTTATCGATCCGGGAGAAACACCACATCAGGCAGCAGACCGTGAGCTGAAAGAAGAAATCGGCTTCGGCTGCAATCAATTAACTCCGTTAAAGCAAGTTATCCTCGCACCCTCTTACTTTTCGAGCAAAATGACCCTGTTTTTAGGACAGGCGTTGTATCCGGAAAAACAAGAAGGTGATGAGCCAGAGCCACTAGAAATCGTGCGTTGGCCACTGGCGCAAGCTGAAGAGCTCATCACACACATGGACTTCTGTGAAGCACGCAGCATCACTGCCTTGATGTTAGCGTTGAAACACTTACTCAATACTACTCACAACCAATAACAATTACAGAGCCGAATCATCGTTGTGAGGAAGGACTATCACCTATGCCAATGACAAAAGATCTATCTCATCTTCTCCCTCAAGTTATTGAGATTGCCCGCAGTGCCGGACAACTGATTCTTGATATCTATCAGAAGAAGCAATACGAAGAATACACCAAAAGTGATGAAACCCCTGTCACCAGCGCTGATCTTGCTGCACACAAATTCATCATAGAACGCCTGAGCGAACTGACGCCTGATATTCCCGTATTGTCTGAAGAAGACGCCGACATCAGCCTAGAGAAGCGTGCCCAATGGCAGCGTTATTGGCTGGTAGACCCTCTCGATGGTACTCAGGAGTTTATTGCACGCAGCGGTGACTTCGCGACGATCATTGCCTTAGTCGACAACAACCAACCAACAATGGGTGTTGTGTACGGCCCTGTCTCGGGTGTCACTTATTACGCCTACAGTGGAAAAGGGGCATGGAAAATTCCCGACATGTCGGAGAGCGTGAGAATTCACACGCATAAGCATGAGCAGCCCGGTCAAAATATTGCGATTGCCATCAGCCGTCGTCAGGACATCAACCGCATCACTAATCGCATGAGCAGCGCCTGGAATTACGAACTGATCCCACTCGGTTCTGCTGCATTAAAGGCGTGCTTAGTGGCTGAAGGTGCGGTGGACTGTTACCTGCGTTTAGGCCCAACGGGTGAATGGGATACCGCTGCAACACAGTGTATCGTTGAAGAAGCTGGAGGACGTATTCTGAGTACGCAATTAGAACCGCTGTCTTACAATGAACGCGAAACGTTGGAAAACCCTAACTTCATTGTATTAGGTGATGAAACGCTGCCCTGGGATGAGATTCTTCAGCGTAAAGATTAATTTTCTCTCCCCCAGCAGAGCGAACTTCTATAAGGCCACGAATCTAATTCGTGGCCTTTCTTTTTATTGCTGTACAGCGATCAGGGCATTTGGCCTACTATGATCCAAAAGCTACCCAAGCTGCACGCTTCCAAATAAAGAAGTTTAAAATCAATTCCTTAAAGAACTCACGTAGATAAACGTATTTTCTCGTACAGCGATTAGAGGGTTTGGCCTACCATGATCCAAAAACAAAAAGAGCTGCACATTGGCAGCTCTTTTCTTTGTCTAATTTAGGCTTTTATTTAAAAGCGCCCTTTGTAATCAAACTCATATTGACCTTGTGCATTTGGCTTACCGAGCCATTGCAGCTGATCTCCCATCGCTGAAGGGAATTCAGCGCCCGGTTTAAACCATGCTGTCGTCGAGTAACGCTGATTCGGCATTAACTCCGCTGAAAACGCCGCTGAGACTTGCGGGCTATTTTGTTCACCGGATGCGGTCAGCACGCTGTCTTTACAGTTCAAATTGGCTACGACCGGACCGAGATCTAAGCGCCCAAATGGACTTTGTATGCCACTCGCATTCCAAACCAGAGTGCCATCCCCTTCACTACACCAGGGAGAAGCATACGTTGCATGGTGGATATTGAGCTCCAACTGTCCATCGACACCAACTGGGACAGGTAGACGCGCCTGTTCAACGACTTTTATCGCCGGGACAGAGGCCACTAAGTCTTTTGCGTAGGCATCACCAAACAAACCATAGCCCACTAGGCCACGTCCTCGCACATCCATATCGCTGCCACGACCAAAGCGTACGGCAAATTCTGCTTTACCAGTAAACAAAGCAGACCATTGGAAATCCCAGTTAACTTCACCCAGGTTTTGCCTTTGCCAACGAACATTAGACGCCTGACCTTGCCATATGGTGCCCTGAACGCCCTGAATATCGAGCCCACTTACCTTTGGGCTTTGTTTAACAACCCAGGAAACTGGCAGGCCCATTAATAAACTCACAGAAAAGCAGACAATAAAGATGCCTGCATAAAGTACAACTCGCTTCAATTTATCCTCGCTTAAACTGCAGGCGATTCACCTCGATCATGCCCGCCTGTTCGGTTCGATCAATATCTAAGAACTCCACCTCGATACCTTGCTGCTCTTTCAAATAGCGTAACCAATCTACCAACTGGTTAAAGACTAAAGGTTTGATCCACACCTGAACACTCTCGTTGCGGGGTTGTACGCGGATCAGCTCAACCTTATAACGGCGAGCTGAAGAAGACACCAGCTGATTAAGAGGCTGATTCGAGTAGGTTACACCACCGCTCTTTCTCAGTGCTGTGATGTCGTCTGCTTTGTCTTGCACCCAGGCAAGAAGCTGTCTCTCACTCTGTATTCTTGACTGTGCCAATTCTGCTCGCTGGCTCATCGGTTGTAATATGCCCCAGTAGACGAGACCGACAATTACGAGAACCCCACAACCCATCATCATACGCTGTTCACGCTGTGAGATGCCGCTCCACCAAGTTTGGACTTGAGAGATTAAATTCTTCATCACCACCTCACAAACGTTTCAATACAAAACTGCCCATCACAACTTTGTCGTTGCGATTAAGCTGGCCTTGCTCGACATTAAACTTTTCAGCAAGTTTTACTCGAGCCTGTTCAAAAGGCTGAAAGTCTGAGCTGCGCGCGTGGATTCTGACCTCTCCGCGTTGACCATCGTATTTGAAACTGGTGATTTGCAGATCATCAACCTGACCTAGCGTGGCAGGAAGCGCGGCTAACCAGATCAACATGGCTTCATCACCAGATCCACCAGATAAACGACGCTCTTCATCGGTCATTTGGCGTTTAAGGTAGCTGACGGTTGGAATGCGGTTTTTGCCCGGGAACACTTGGCGGAAAATACGTTCACTTTCTTCACGATAAGCCTGAGCCTGAGCCTCATACTTATGTACCATCAGTAACTGTTGAGCGACCATGACCACTAACAAAACACCCGCCGCTATTGCGGTTTTTTGCCAAATTTTCCAGTATTTACCCCAAGAGGATTTCGGCTTAAATTCTCCGGTTAGTAAGTTAGCTTTGCTCTCAACGACACCTCTGGCTAGCAGCGCCATCGTCATTTCTTCTGGCTGGGGTACCCACACTTCACTGACAGCAGAAGCGGGAACAGAACTATAACAGTCAAGCTTCCAGCCTACATGGCTTTGTAAATAAGATGAGAGATAAAGGTCTAGCCATGAGACATCCACCACCGCGCCTTCGGTTTGAGAATGGCGGATCAGCCACTGCTCACCCATGAGTGCTGCACTGCTGTTCTCTTTAACCGGTAATGCCAAAACATCAGGCAAAATACGCTTAATTGTCATTCCCTGGCTCAAGAAACGCTGCAGCACAGTTTGAATCCACGCTCGTTCAACCGCACAGACTTGCGCTTTACCTGATTGCTTGCCTAATACCATGAAGTGAAGGCTGTCGACATCTTGCGCGATTTCGTCTTCCACCAGATATGGCAGCATGGTGTCGAACTGACGTTCAGCGCCCGCGGGGATATCCACTTGAGTGAGTACGACATCGTTACTTGCCAGTAAAGCAAACACCGGACGCTGGTTAGCGTAAGACACTAACTCATCCAAATGTTCCCACCCGGCGATTTCGCCGCTGGCAATCACTTCCTGCTGCTCTGTCGACCACACCACCCAAGGAATGGTACTTTGTTGTTCGCTACTCAGCCGAACGGTCAGAAACTCGCTCACTGATCCCTCCAAAACGACGGCGTACTACCGTCACTGTGTCTCTGTTTGTACTTTGCAAAAGGCTTCGGATCCGCACGCGTGAATCATCCACCAGCACTTGTGCATCCAATTCGAAGAAAGCGCTATCGACGCCTAAATAAGCTTTGGCTTCCTTCGTGATATTTTCATTTAAGCCCGCTAACTCTGACTCGGCTAAAAACGCTTCGATATTATCCCAGCCATCAAATGGACGCTTCTCTATCAACTGTACCGCATCACTGCTGCTTAAGCCCGGAGAGAACATTGCGACTAAAATTGGTGCTTGTTCAGCCTCAATAGTATTGATGTTCAGACGCCAGTCATCACTTGGAAGTGCACAAACTAACGGCGCTATTTTGTGGTAGAACTCGCCACTCACCTGATAAACTGAACGTAACTCGGTCTTATCCGCCATCCAGCTGTTTGGCGATAAATAAGCCGGGCTCATCGATTCGTAAGTACTGTCTTCAACCCCTGCCGTTGAACGAACCACAGAGTCACTGTCGACGTACTCCCAGGTCGAGTCTGCAATCACTTCAGCCTGATACGGCTCCACCTCTGACTCTTCTAATAAGCGTTGCAGGACCTGAACCAAATAAGGCCTGGCGGTTTGTTGGCTCGTCGGCTCAACACGGCTCAGGACATTGAGGTTAAAGCACGCTTGCTTATCCACAATCCGTCCGCTGGCCTGACCGTAATCAAGCGGATAAACCTGATCTTTGATCGCCCAAGGCTGGCTCAGGTTGATGGTGTCGGTATCCTTATAACTTTGCTCAATACCCACTTTTGCCAGTGCTTCGACGCCTAAACTATACCAATAGGCCTGTTGGAAATTGATCTGATTACCACCGCGCTGAAACTGAGCAAACAGACGCTCAGACATGCTTGCCGCGACTGTCGTCATGATCGCCAGTAGCATGAGAACGATGAGTAAAGCGACACCACGCTGACTTTTAGCCATTGTCACTTTCCTCTAGCCCACCCAGTTTGCCATCCGGCGTAAGATAAGTGCGAGTAATTTTGCCGTAGTCTTTCAACGTCAGGACCACGGATACTGCTTTAGGCAATGAGTCATTACTGTCCCAATCACTCTTCCATTGCTCGCCATCATAAAAGCGAATGTCGAATGCTTCGACTTGCGTCAGCAGTGGCGTAACGATCCCTTGCTGTCCAACAGGTGTGTCCGGATAGCGCCACCAGATGCGTTGCAGTGTTTCACCCTTAAGGCGATAACCCACTTTCGTTACCTCACCACGAGGAAACTGCTGCTGCGGGTTGTGCCAGCCCAAACGCGCAAACATCACTCCTTTGGCATCAGAGTCCAATAAATAGTCTGACCAAAAGATCAGCTGACTTGCCGCCGCCTCTCCATCGGTACGAGTACGACGCAAGGCCATCTGACGAAAGTCATTATCCATCATCACCATCGTCCGTTGCAGCTCGTTCAAACGCGCAGTACGTTCTTGAGAAAGCAGGTTGCTACGCTGTACCTGTGATACCACCTGATAGGCGGCAACGCTCAAGCTGGCAAAAATTGCAATCGACACCAACACTTCGATAAGTGTAAAACCGTTTTGCTTGTGATGTTTCGCCACGTTGTGCACCCTACTGCGCCACATAACTGCGTACCGTCACAACCGGGCTCGCGTCTTTCGCTGTCGCGACGCTCACATCAAATGCTTTCAGCAATGGCTGCGTGGTAGCCACTGGCGCAACTTTCCAGTACCACGTGCGTCCTGCCAGTTCCTCAGTGCCATTTTTCGCTTTGAGCTCACTGGTGTCTAACATCACATTCGCCATTTGATTATCCACAACCATTGCTGCAAACATTTTTTCTTCTAAGTAGCTGACTGTATTAATGTGCTGGCTCACGGAGCGAATCACACTAATGGCTGCTGTCGCAAAAATCGCCAGCGCAACCAACACCTCTAGCAATGTCATGCCTTTGGCTCGGTGACCCGTTACGCTCGGGTGAGTTCGCTTAAAACTGCGCATTCTCATCCTCTTCTGCTTCTTCACCCGGTGCTAACAACAAAATCTGACCGGACTCTTTACCTACAACACGCCAGCCATCATTCATTACATCGCCATTTTGGGGAAAGAAAGATAAAGTAAACGGCGTCAGTTCCGCACTGGAAAACACAAACACTTGTGGTGGTTTGCTCTTTTCCTCTTGCTCCTGTTCGGCAAACATATTTTCGTCAAACAGCGAGCCTGGCTCAAACAAACGATCATCGTTATCCCAAGCCCCACCACCTAAGTCCAACTGCAACGCAATACCTTCATCCAGCGTGGTCTCACTCGGGATCTGGCGCATTTCTAGTGGTTGCCAGCCCTCTGCACTCAAACTCAGTAATGCATAGGTCGATTTAACGTCATCAACTCGGACGCCAAAATCTTTGCCGCTCAGTATCGCCTCTTCATTAAGCAGCAGGAGGCGCTGGAAAAAGCTTTGGGCGTATTGTTTTGAAAGGTCTTTCTGACTAGTAGGCAATGTCGTGACTACCGCTAAGGCGGTCAGAGACAATAAAACCAGCACCAATAGGATTTCTATTAGTGTAAACGCTTGATATTTTCGCATTTGCTTCCTTGGCGCTGGTTTAACGGTCACGGTTATTGGAAATCTTGCATGTTCCAGTTGCCGATATCCGCAGCTGGACCTTCACCACCTTCTTGACCATCCGCACCCAAGGTAAAAATATCAATCGTGCCATTGTCACCTGGGCTCAGGTATTGATATTCATAGCCCCAAGGGTCGTTAGGAAGACGTTTAATGTAGCCTCCATCACGGTAGTTACGTGGCTCAGGGTTTGAAGGTTTACTGACCAATGCATCCAACCCCTGATCGGTTGTCGGGTAAACGTTGTTATCTAGTTTGTACATATCCAACGCGTTTTCTAACGCCACAATATCTGTGACCGCTTTTTGTTGGTCTGCTTTTTCTTTGTTACCAAGTAAGTTTGGTACAACAAAACTCGCCAAAATACCTAAAATTACGACCACTACCATCACTTCTAGCAGTGTGAAGCCACGTTGTTTGCTGCGCTTAAAGTTCATTTTTTTCTCCAAAAGTTAGATTAAAGGAATACCCTTAGTAGACATTCCTTAACCCGAATATTATCCGCTCATTAAGTTATTCATTTCTAGCATTGGCATCAAGGTCGCCATAACAATGAACAGTACTAGGCCGGCCATTAAGGCAATCAATACCGGGGTGAAAATACCCAATGCAATGTTGACGGTAGATTCAAAGTTCTGGTCTTGGTTGTCCGCTGCACGAGTAAGCATGCTTTCCAGCTCGCCACTTTGCTCACCACTGGCAATCATGTGTAGCATCATTGGCGGGAATAAACGGGTTTGATCGAGAGCCCGACGCAAGCTGGCCCCTTCACGAACGCTATCTGCGGCCACCAACACTTGTTGTTTCACATAACGGTTTGACATTACGTCCACCGCGACACGCATCCCTTCAAGAATAGGGATAGCACTAGAGGTACAAATTGAAAGTGTACGAGCGAATCTCGCGGTATTGAGACCTTTAGAAATCTTACCTAACAGCGGTAAATTAAGAATTTTTTTATCCCAAGCAAGGCGAAAATCGGGCTTTTGCAACGCAAGCTTGAGAGCATAGAAAAACGCCACCAGCAGCGCGAAAATAATCAAACCCCATTGCTGAACAAACTCACTCGCCGCTAATAGGATTTGTGTTGATTGAGGCAGTTCCTGCCCCATTTGAATAATAGGGTCGATGATTTTCGGCACCACAGTCGCCAGTAAGAAAGAGACGATTGCAACGGCAAAGACCACTAAAACCACAGGGTAAATCATCGCTTGCAGCAATTTAGAACGCATTTTTTGACGGTTTTCTACGTAATCCGCCAAACGCTCCAATACTGCATCCAAATGCCCTGATTTTTCTCCCGCTGCGACCATCGAGCGATACAGTTCGTCGAAAACATGAGGATAATCACTCAAACTGTCTGCCAGAGGATAACCTTCGGTCACTTTTGCACGAACCGCGGCCATCATCGAGCGAATACGTGGCTTTTCTGCTTGCTCAGACACCGCACGTAAACACTCTTCGAGTGGCATTCCCGATTGCACCAACGTCGAAAGCTGGCGGGTGATCAAGGCGAGTTCGGCCGTTTTGATACCCCGCTTAAAGCTCACCGAACCGGAAGATTTGGCCGCCTTTGCTTTGGTTTCTACGACTTCGATAGGGATCATCCCTTGCTCTTTCAGTCGTTGGCGCACCTGACGTGCATTATCGCCTTCTATGGTGCCTTTCTTTTGTTTCCCTTTGGCGTCCAGCGCTTTGTACTCAAATGCCGCCATTACGCTTCCTTCGTCACTCGCATCACTTCTTCAAGTGAAGTAATACCAAGGCGCACCTTGCTTAAGCCATCACTCCGAATACTTGGTGTATGCCCTCGAACGGCTTTTTCAACCTCTTGCTCGCCCGCTTCGCTATGGATCAATTCTTGAACTTTCTCATCGACCATCACCAACTCGTGAATACCCGTTCGACCTCGATAACCCTTTTGGTTACACGCTTCACAGCCAACCGCTCGATGTAGAACTAAAGATTCGTGCTCAGCGATACCAAACAGCTTCTTTTGTTCTCTATCCGCTTCATAAGGCTGCTTACAATCCGGGCAGAGAGTACGAATTAGACGCTGCGCTAACACACCCAGTAGTGACGATGAAATCAAGAACGGTTCAATGCCCATATCGCGCAGACGTGTAATGGCGCCCACTGCGGTGTTGGTGTGAAGCGTCGACATCACTAAGTGACCAGTCAAAGAGGCTTGCACGGCAATTTGTGCGGTCTCTAAGTCACGGATCTCACCGACCATCACTACATCCGGGTCTTGACGCAATATTGCACGTAGGCCACGGGCAAAGGTCATGTCTACTTTCGTGTTGACCTGCGTCTGACCGATACCGTCGATATCAAATTCGATCGGGTCTTCTACTGTCAGGATGTTACGTTCGTTACTGTTAATTTCTTGCAAGCCAGCATACAAGGTGGTGGATTTACCAGAACCAGTCGGACCGGTCACCAAAATAATGCCATGTGGGCGCTGGATAAGATGACGGAAATTATCATGTACTGAGCGAGTCATACCCAAGCTGTGCAGATCAAGACGCGTGGCATTCTTGTCTAGCAGACGCATCACCACTCGCTCGCCGTGCGAAGATGGCATAGTCGAAACACGCACATCAACGGCGCGACCACCAATACGCAAGGAGATACGACCATCCTGAGGCACACGCTTTTCAGCGATATCCAGTTTGGCCATGACTTTGACACGAGAAACCAGAAGGGGTGCCAGCTTACGACTTGGCGTCAGGACTTCACGTAATACCCCATCGACACGGAAGCGAATAGAGAGCTTTTTCTCGAACGTTTCAATGTGAATATCCGAAGCCCCTTCTTTGATGGCTTCTCCCAACATTGCGTTAATTAATTTAATGATTGGGGCGTCGTCTTCGGACTCAAGCAAGTCTTCATCATGTGGCAACTCTTCTGCAAGAGAGAAGAAATCATCACTGTCTGCACCGATGTCTTCCATCAACTGACGCGCTTCAGAAGAATCTCGCTGGTACGCTTCAGTCAGCTTTTTATCGAACGCTTCCTGGTCGATAGGCTGAGGCACGAAGCTCTGCTTAATCACACGACGCACTTCAACCAGAGCCGCCGGGTTAAGCGGCTCCACATAATAGAGAATGGGTGGGCGCTCAGGATGTTCCGTCTCCAGCACCAGTTTAAAGCGATTGGCAAAACTGAATGGCAGACGACGCATACTTGGCGCAGTGTCTAACATATCGACCATTAGTTCACACTCATCTGATCAAGAAATGCCTGGATCTCAGCGGGGTGCTTGCGATCTTGTCCATACTCAGGCATCAATGGAACTTTATCATCCGCCATCAATTGCAAGCCTTGCTCCGCTTTATACAATTGTTCTGCGCGAATAAAGTTGTACTTACGCTGAGTAATACCATCCGCCGTCATTCCATCACGGATAATGGTTGGCTTAATGAACACCATCAAATTGCGCTTTTGCGTTTCCGTACTGGTTGATTTAAACAAGTGACCTAGAACAGGTATATCACCCAGTAGAGGGACTTTTGCCACACTCTCCAGTGCGCGCTCATCAACCAAGCCGCCCAGCACGAGCATCTGACCATCCTGAACCATGACTGAAGTGTTTAGCTGACGTTTAGCAAAGCGAACGTCGACCGCACCATTGGCACCTAAAACGTTCGACACTTCTTGTTCAATATTTAATTGAACGGAATCCCCTTCGTTAATTTGTGGCACCACTTTCAGCTTGATGCCGACTTCTTTGCGGTCCACGGTCTGGAATGGGTTGTCGTTGTTTGAGCCGGCAGTCGAACCAGTAATAACTGGCACTTCCTCACCAACAATGAATGATGCTTCACCGTTATCCATCACCGTAATGCTCGGAGATGACAGGATGTTAGAGTTTGAATCCGTCGCCACAGCATTAATCAGTGCTGTCCAGTCACCCATCACGATGCTCATTGCGGCGCCGTTTACACCACTTAACGCAGAGGCCAATGTTGAGTAATCACCTTCTTCAGTGTACTCACGAGTCTGCCAACTACTTGAATCGCTGTCCCAGTAGCTTTCTGTCTGTGTGGTGTCTTTTGCTTCTTCCAAACCAACCATGACTTCGCCGATTTGCGCACCAGAGCCGTACTGAATCACAGCGCCCGTCTCTAGCGAGCCCCATTGAACGCCAAGGTTAATACCATCACCTTCCGACATTTCAACAATCAAGGCTTCAATCAATACCTGTGCTCGGCGGATATCAAGCTGGGCGATAACATCTTGTAAAGCCATCATGATATCTGGTGGCGCAGTCAGCACGAGCGCATTGGTTGCTGGATGAGCAGCGATCACCACTTCGCCACGCTGAGTAGTCGCTCTCTGTCCCTGACCCGCTTGCTTTTCCGCTTGTAGGTTATCTGACACACCTTTCAATACATCGACCAAATCTTCGGCCTTTGCGTTCTTAAGGTATACCACTCGGTTGTTGCCTTTCGTCGCCATCTCTACATCAAGTTGACGAATTAAGCGTTTAAGACGAGCACGTACTTTAGGATCACCCGAGATAAGAATCGCATTGGTGCGATCATCGGCCACGATCTTAGGCTCAAGGAATTCTGGGGTACTTTTCTGGTTGGTGCTTTTGTTCAGTGCTTCAACAATACGTACCATCTCTGCTGCCGAGGCGTTACGTAGCTCGACCAGCTCAATTTCTTTATCACCCGCCTGATCAACGCGTTTAATGATTTCTGCCAAGCGATTGACCACCGCCGCACGACCCGTGATCAGGATGATGTTGGCCGGATCATAGTGAACCACGTTACCAGCACCGGCATTGTTAATTAACTGACGAAGCAAAGGAGATAATTCACGTACCGATACATTACGTACAGCAACAACTCGGGTAATAACGCTGTCGCCTTGCGCGCTACTATCACCTAAAACAGGTATCGCAGACGTCTTCGAGTCTTTGGCTTTAATCACTTTCAGTACGTTGTTGTCCATCTCAACAACTGCGTAGCCGTAAACTTCGAGTACGTTAAGGAAAAAGCTGTAGTATTGCTCTTCATTCAGCACGTCATAACTACGGACATCAATTTTTCCACGCACCGATGGATCAACAATGATGGTTTTTTCTAAGTTACGACCAACGATGTTAATAAATTCCTGAATATCCGTACCTTTAAAGCTGGCACTAAATTCATTTGCTATCGTACCCGGAGCCCAAAGTAGGCTCCCTGCCAATAACCAAGCACTTTTGCTTAACCAATGTTTCACGTATGTCTCCCTGCACTTACGCTGATAGCCTAAGTATTACAATTGGATATAGATTTCGTATTGCTGGCCTTCTCGCTCAACAGTCAAATTCAGCTCTTGCGGATCGCTCATTATTCGCATCAATTCAGCTGAAGAAGAAGGGTCACTTAAGTCGATCCCGTTTAGTTGTACTGCAATATCACCAGACTCTAAACCCACATCATTAAACAATGCGGCGTCGCGCCCCGGAGCAACTCGGTAACCAATAATGTCGTCACCATTCTTCACGGGGGAAATGCTGATGTATTTAAAAACACTTTTCGGATCTTGAGCGATTTCCTCGCGGATTTGCTCCAATTTGTCACCAACTACAGATTCTTGCTGGACAGCCTGCGCTCGCCTCAGCTGTGGCGATTCAGATAACTTGTTGTACTCAACTCCCTGCATCATCAGAGTTTCGTCACGGCCTTGGTTATCGATGATGACACGATCGACTAATACGGCTTTCAATGTCGCACGTGTGCCTTCGATTTCTTCACCGATACCATAGGTTGACTGCTTACCTCGATTGGCGATAACCGCTAAACTGCTTTGCACCTGATTACTGGCCACAGCCCCCACGAGAGTTAAATTCAGACGAGTCTTAGGTGCATCTTTGACAACCGGTTGATCGATAATGACAGGTTTTTTTTCAGTGTATTGGCCAAATAAGTGAGCATTTTGAAGGGCATTGAAATCAATTTCGTTGTCGTTATTGCCAGCAATAACGTTACCTGCTGTAGGTCGCCAAGGCGTTATTTCCGTCGTTTGTGGTATCAGTAACCACACTACTTTGCCGAGCAACCATCCGACTAGCGCGATAAATAAACAAGTAAATAGCAAACTAAGCTTGGTTTGAATCGCGTAGTTATTGGATTTCATCTGAGCCAGTATTGGGCTGCTCGATAATCCAGCACTCAGCTCTATTCGCTTCACTAAATTGATTCCTTTCTTTCGATATAGGTCGAACTGGCTATAAAAAACATCGACTCTATCATCTCTATAATGACAGTAAAATTACTAACAAAAAAATAGCAGCAAATTATATCATAACGAATATTACTTACCTTTTTCTTCTTCAGTTTTTGCCAACTCCCTTGAAAAAAATAGGTCTTGACTCCATCTGTAGGTGAATAATCCATCACTCACTGCTGTAAATAGCAGTGGTTAGATAGCGTAGTGTTGTATGAGTTCCGAGAATGAAGCCGTTAGGCTAGATAAATGGCTTTGGGCCGCAAGATTTTATAAAACCCGCCCCATTGCTCGTAACATGGTCGATGGCGGTAAAGTCCACTATAATGGCCAACGAAGCAAACCAAGTAAAATCGTTGAAGTGGGCGCCGAAATTAAACTTCGTCAAGGCAACGAAGAAAAAACGGTGATCATCGAGAAAATCTCTGATCAACGTCGTGGGGCACCAATCGCACAAACTCTGTATCGCGAAACTGAAGACAGTATTACAAAGCGAGAGGAACACGCGACTCAACGTAAACTTAATGCCCACAACCCAAGTCCAGAACGCCGCCCTGATAAAAAGCAGCGCCGTGACATCATTAAGTTCAAGCATCAATAAACGCCGGAAATACCAACGAGGAAATCACTCCATGGCAAATAATGTTTTAAACCGCTACCTATTTGAAGACCTTTCAGTTCGTGGCGAGTTGGTACAATTGGATGAAGCGTACCAGCGTATTATCTCCAGCAAGGAATATCCGGCAGCAGTACAAAAACTGTTGGGCGAGCTACTCGTATCAACCACACTTTTAACCGCAACGCTTAAATTCGAAGGCTCAATCACGATTCAGCTACAAGGGGACGGCCCAGTCTCGCTAGCGGTTATTAATGGTGACCACAAACAGAGAATTCGTGGTGTTGCTCGCTGGGAAGGCGATATTGCTGATGACGCTAGCCTTCACGATATGATGGGTAAAGGTCATATGGTGATCACTATTGAACCTAAAGTAGGCGAGCGTTACCAGGGTGTAGTTGGCTTAGAAGGCGACAACCTGGCAGAGGTTCTGGAAGGCTATTTCGCCAACTCTGAGCAGCTAAAAACGCGTCTTTGGATTCGCACGGGTGATTTCGAAGGTAAACCGCATGCTGCTGGTATGCTGATTCAGGTGATGCCTGATGGCACTGGCTCTCCTGATGATTTTGAACATCTGGAGCAACTGACTGACACAGTTAAAGAGGAAGAACTGTTCAGCTTAGAAGCCAATGAACTGCTCTACCGCTTATACAACCAGGACAAAGTACGTCTGTACGAACCTCAACCGGTATCATTCCAATGCGGTTGTTCTCGTGAACGCAGTGGTGCAGCGATCGTCACTGTTGAGAAAGCGGAAATTTATGACATTTTAGCTGAAGTTGGATCGGTTTCGTTACATTGTGATTACTGTGGCACAACATATAGCTTCGATGAAGCTGAGATTACTGCGCTCTACGAACAAGCTTCAACGGACAAAAAAACGCTGCATTAATTTTCATAGCTTACCAAGCACGTAATTCCCCCTTCAAAAGGCCAGCTCAATGCTGGCCTTTTTGTGACCCATCCCCCGTAAAACCTAACTTTTAACGTAATAAAATAACCGCTTAATTTTAAGTGATTAATAATTATTTTGCCCTAGCGTAAAGGATTGCGCGCACGATAAACTATTCCAACCAATATGTGACGGGTCACCTAAAACCCCAGCAAAATCATGGATAAATTTTGAACTACATCCCTGTTTTATCCCAGTCCCGTTGCTAGCATGGTGAGCAGATAAAAATTAAAACATTCTTACAAAATCCCTACAAAATCCTTATAAGGAGCACCTATGACCGTTATGGAACATACGAAGGCTGCAACACTTGATTTAACCAGACATGGACTGCACAACGTAAAAGAGGTTCTGCGCAACCCAAGCTACGAAGTGCTGTTTGAAGAAGAAACGCGTGAAGAACTGACCGGTTATGAACGCGGTGTGGTTACTGAATTAGGTGCGGTTGCCGTTGATACAGGCATCTTTACTGGTCGCTCACCAAAAGATAAATACATCGTTAAAGATGCAACGACAGAAGAAAACATGTGGTGGACTTCTGACGCAGTCAAAAATGACAACAAGCCAATCAACCAAGAAGTTTGGAATGAGCTAAAAGAATTAGTAACAAACCAACTTTCTGGCAAACGTTTGTTTGTGATTGACGGTTACTGTGGTGCAAACCCTGATACACGCCTGAGCATTCGTGTCATTACGGAAGTGGCATGGCAAGCACACTTCGTGAAAAACATGTTCATCCGCCCAACAGAAGAAGAACTGGCAACGTTTGAACCAGATTTCGTTGTGATGAACGGCGCGAAATGCACCAACCCGAAATGGGAAGAGCAAGGTCTAAACTCTGAAAACTTCACCGTGTTCAACTTGACTGAGCGTACTCAGCTTATCGGCGGTACTTGGTACGGTGGTGAGATGAAGAAAGGCATGTTCGCCATGATGAACTACTTCCTTCCTCTGAAAGACATCGCATCGATGCACTGTAGTGCGAACATGGGCGAAGATGGCGATGTTGCAGTCTTCTTCGGCTTATCTGGTACAGGTAAAACAACGCTTTCAACAGACCCTAAACGCGCCCTAATTGGTGATGATGAGCACGGCTGGGATGACGACGGCGTATTTAACTTCGAAGGTGGTTGTTACGCGAAGACCATCAAACTGTCGAAAGAAGCAGAGCCTGATATCTACAACGCTATCCGCCGCGACGCGCTGCTGGAAAACGTAACGGTACGTAACGATGGCTCTATCGACTTTGATGATGGCTCTAAGACAGAGAACACTCGTGTTTCTTACCCGCTTTACCACATTGAAAACATCGTTAAGCCAGTATCGAAAGGTGGTCACGCGAATAAAGTGATCTTCCTGTCAGCTGACGCGTTTGGTGTACTTCCTCCGGTATCGAAACTGACGCCAGAGCAAACCAAGTACCACTTCCTGTCTGGCTTTACTGCCAAACTAGCAGGTACAGAGCGCGGTATCACTGAGCCGACGCCAACTTTCTCTGCATGTTTTGGCGCGGCGTTCCTAACGCTTCACCCAACTAAGTACGCAGAAGTACTGGTTAAACGTATGGAAGCAGCAGGTGCAGAAGCTTACCTGGTTAACACTGGTTGGAATGGTAGCGGTAAACGTATCTCTATTCAGGATACACGCGGCATCATTGATGCGATCCTAGATGGCTCAATTGAAGATGCAGCAACGAAGCACATCCCAATCTTCAACCTTGAAGTACCAACTTCACTACCAGGTGTCGATCCAAGCATTCTTGATCCACGTGATACTTACGTTGACCCTCTACAATGGGAAAGCAAAGCGAAAGATCTGGCAGAACGCTTTATCAATAACTTTGATAAATACACAGACAACGCCGAAGGTAAATCTCTGGTTGCTGCTGGTCCACAGCTTGACTAATGTTGTGCGAAAACCCGGTCGAGAGTGACTTGGTTACCAAAATATTCTACAAGCCCCTCTTTTGAGGGGCTTTTTATTGAATCCCACCTAATATTGATACAAGCTAAAGCAGGTTTCCCTACTTTTACGCAGGTTCTGGCAAGGATGAAAACAGCGCTTCGAATTCTAATTCTGTTACTTGTATTACTGATTGCTATCCCAGCAACCGTTATAGCGCTGCTTACGACCTCTTACGCTAACCAAACCTGGGGCTTTATTTCACAGCATCTGAACCTGCCTGTTCAGGCAGATAAGGTGTATTACGACTTTCCCTACCACCTCTCTGTGCAAGGCATTCGAACTAAAAACGAACGTGTTTCCTACATTGAACAAGTCGATATGTGGCTGAACCCAGATGTGCGTCGTGATGGCAAGTGGATTGTCGATAGTTTGCTTATCGATGGTGTGAGCCTACAAAACGGGATACCTGCCTTACCCGACCTCAGCACGGTACTGTTCCACCAACTGGCAGTTAAGAATATTGAATACTCCAACAACCAATTAGTGGTCAATGGGTTAAACGTTCAAGTTCAAACGCCTGATTGGCATAACAGCCCATATGTAGTGCCTTATGGTGAAATACAGCTATCAGCGGCTCAAATATACTGGAACGGTGAAGCTTTCGATAATGTCTTACTTGATGTGGATTATCGTTCTGAAAACAGCACACTCTACGGCTCTTCGTTTAAATGGCGAGGCAGTCAGGTTTCTGGTCAGGGTGAGCAATACCCTCAAGGCTGGTCTTTGGTTAATGTCACCCTCGACAAGCTTAAAATAAACAATACGCAGCTGAAATCTCTGCTTGCGAAGCCATGGCAAGAGATACCATTCAAGATCAGCCACATAAATAGCCTCGACCTGTTGAATGCTGATATTGAATGGGGAGATTGGCACTGGCAAAATTTAGAGCTTTCGCTGGAAGATGCTGCGCTTCCGCTCTCGCTTTGGCACACACAAGCTCAGATATCTCTTCAAGCCGACAGTGTTCGCTTTCAGGACCAGACCGCGATAGAACCACGCTTAAGCGCGACAATGACGCCCGGTCAGATCGATCTGAAAGAGCTCTACTTAGACTGGCAACAAGGTCGTGTTCAGGTTTCGGGGCAATTCCAGCCAACCCAATGGCAGATAGAAACTGCCTCAATTCAGGGCTTAAAATGGGCAATACAGCCAGACGAAAGCTCTGATTGGTGGCAAGCGACGACTAACGAACTAAGAGAGGTCACGATAGACCAGCTTGATATCGAACACAGCCAGATCATTCAGATATCACAGCAACCCTATTGGCAGGTTTCAGGACTGAATTTAGAAGGTCGCCAACTTGAAATCAAACGCTTAGGAACGCGTTGGGCAGTTTGGAATGGCAATTTAGACCTCAGCGTCGTCAACGCCAGTTATGATCAGTTGTTTACAACTCATGCTGCGCTTTCAACACAAAGCGACAATGGGCTGTGGCAACTGACTCGTTTGTTTGCACCATTAAAGCAAGGGTATATCGAAGGTTACGGGCAGATTGATGTCAGCACCACCAGCCAACCATGGACACTAAACTTAAATGCAGATGGTATCCCTTTGCTACTGTTCCACACTTATCTGCCTGACGTATTAGCCGTAGAAGGTTTTTCCGACCTTAACCTTGAGCTGCAGGGCCTGGCTGGAGATTACAATATGCTGGCGTACAGCTTAACCGGTGATGTCGAAGCCAATTTACGTGAAACAACGCTGCGTTCACAGGCAGATAAGTCACTTAAACCCATCACATTATCTCCCATCCGTCTGCAAGCGCAACGTGGGGAAGTCGTTATGCAACCAGTCACCATTGCAGGTACTGCTATCAAAGGTAAACTATCTGGCGCTTTCGATCTGGCTAACAATCCACTAAGCGGAATAGAGTATCAACTGCAAGAGCAATGCGGCTTGATTACTGGTGACCTTTTCAGCCCTGAACCCGCGACGAATAAGTGCATTAAACTTAACAAAAAACCAAGCAATACCACCGCAAGATAACGCCGTATTATCGGAGTCGGAGCAAGAAACAACCGAGCCTGCAGCCCCAATTTCGGAAATCAATCTCGAGCTGCAGGAAGAAGAGTTGGTGGAAGAAATCACAGAAGAAGATGAACCGACAATAACGGATATTACCAGCGACGAAGCGTTAACAGCTGAGTAGTTTTGAGTAATTAGGTATCAGCATGTAGGTTCCGACAAAATCGACGGCTGGTGTGTCACCACTATAAATCACCACATGTATCACGATACGCGCTTTACGACCTGACTTCAGGCGATCCAAGTCGCCACTGATGCCATCAAGTGACGTGCTGGCGACAGGGTTTTGTTCAACGGGTTGGCGATAACGAATAGAACTGTCTGCGAGAACAATATCACCATGCAGACCACGCTCTTTAAGTAGTAGCCAAGTCATTCCCCACCCGGTCAATGTCGCCAAGGTAAAAGCAGAGCCAGCAAACATCGTATTGTGAGGGTTCAGGTTCGGATTAAGCTGGGCACAGCATTCAAATTGATAACCCGTGTATTGATTGATTTTTATCCCCATCTTGTCGCTGATCGGGATCTGCTCTTCCCAACGCTTCTGTAGCTCCGTACACCATTCAGGGCGTCGCAATACATTAGCCATCGGATCTAATGGCTTAACCATTTGCTGGTGACGCACCGGGCCTCGTTCATCAGTCAATTCGCCACGACGCTCAAAACCACTTTTCTCATAGAACGCAATCGCATCTTCACGGGCATTACATACCAAGCGTTTCGCACCTTCTTGGCGTGCCAGAGACTCCAGTGCCACTAACACTAATGAGCCCATGCCTTTACCACGGCGATTACTTTTTACCGCCATGTAGCGAATTTGGCCGTCATTGTCTGGCGTAATATATAGTCGCCCAATCGCCATTGGTCGACCACGGCCATCCACGATCATACGGTGGTGACTCATACCATCGTATTCATCACGCTCCGACCCAATTGGCATTTGCCACGGCTCACGCAACATCTGCCAGCGGAACTGATAATACTTGTTAAGCTGGTTTTCGGTTTTTGGAGTAATGAGTTTGAACATATCATTCCTTTGAAAGAACTAAACAAATAAATGTCAGAGAAAATAACGCCAAGCCAATTCCATGAGCTTGGAGTTAAAGCTTAGACCATGAAGATTGTGTTTCCAGATTAGACCTGTAACCAGAAAGTCACTGGGCCGTCATTAATTAATGACACTTTCATATCGGCAGCGAAACGGCCACGCTGGGTAGGCAGAACCTGTTCGCATAAGTCAGAAAAGTAATCATACAGACGTTCTGCATCCGCCGGGTGGGCGCCTCGAGAAAAACCAGCGCGAGTCCCTTTTTTGGTATCCGCTGGCAGAGTGAATTGAGAAACCACTAACACCTTACCTTCCACCTGTTTGACGTTAAGGTTCATTTTACCTTCTTCGTCTTCAAAGACACGGTAGGTGGTCACACGCTCCATCAAACGCTTAGCCTTGGCTTCATCATCGTCTTTCTCTACACCAAGCAGAACCAGTAAACCTTGATCGATTTCACCCACTACTTCACCATCAACGCGGACGGCAGCTTCACTGACTCGTTGAATTAGAGCTATCACTACGCTCGTTTCCTTTATTTGCTAACTGAGATTCAGCCACCGAGTGTATCATGTCTAGGTCTTCACTCCAGTGCTCTCGCTCACCCATCGCCGCAGTCACTTCCGCTCCTAACAGCACGATCATCCAGCACAAGTAAACCCAGACAAACAGAATCGGGATCGCGGCAAGCGCACCATAGATAAGCTGATAGGACGGGAACTGAGTAATGTACAAAGCGAAGCCTTTTTTGCTTAATTCAAACAGAACCGCTGCCAACGCTGCGCCCACCGCCCCATGGCTAAGGTGTACTTTTTTGTTTGGCACCAAAATGTACAGACCTAAAAAAGCAAAGAAAGACAATAGCAAAGGCAACCAACGCAAAAACAGGTTAAACGCGCCCGATAGGGTTGCGTTCTCCAGAATCTGAAGTGAGGTCACATAGGAGGTTGCGGCAATACTAGCACCGACCATGATTGGCCCGAGCGTCAGCACCATCCAGTACATAGAAAACGAAAACACAAAACGGCGCTTATCTTTCACTCGCCATATATAGTTCAGATTCTTATCGATGTTAGAGATCAGCATCAATGCCGCGACAAATAAAAATCCACCACCCACCGCACTCATTTTACCTGTATTGGACACAAATTCTTGCAGGGCTATATGCACCGCCTCTCCAGATGCGGGCACAAAATTCTCGATGATATACCCTTGCAACACCTCACCGACATTCGCAAACACCGGGAATTTCGATAATATTGATAACAATACGGTTAGCATCGGCACGATGGACAACAGGGTGATATAAGCAAGGTAGCCCGCATTCACATTCACGCGATCGTGCGTCAAACGCTTAAGAAGATACTTAAAGAAAGCGACGCAACTTGGCAATAGATTGCTCAATCTCGCCTTGTAACTCTCTGATAACTGGTTCATAGTTCATCTCATAATTAGCATCTTGGACATAAAAATGCCTTATTTACTAGCAATTGTACTATCAATTTTTACTTTAACAGGGTGTCAGTCTGCATATTATTCAGCAATGGAACAAGTGGGATACCATAAACGCAACATCATGGTTGATCGTGTTGAAGACGCCAAAGAATCTCAACAAGACGCTCAGGAAGAGTTTACCAGTGCGCTTGAGGCTCTATCCGCTCTGACCAACTTTGATGGCGGTGAGCTGGAAGACGTTTACAACAACATAAACGACAAATATGAAGACAGTGAGAAAGCGGCGCAAGATGTCCGCGATCGTATCGCCGCCATCGAAGATGTATCAGATGCCCTGTTTGAAGAATGGCAGGACGAGCTCGACTTGTACACCAGCACAAAACTGCGTCGCTCCAGCGAGCAGAAGCTGCGTGAAACCAAAGCGTCTTACAAAACGATGCTCAGTGCGATGAAGCGTGCCGAACAAAAGATGACACCAGTTCTTAATACATTACGCGACAACACCTTGTATTTAAAACATAACTTAAATGCGAGCGCCATTGGCTCTTTGCAAGGTGAATTCTCGAACCTAGAGCAAGACATTCAATATGCCATCAAGCAGATGAATGCCGCGATAGCGGAGTCAGACAAATTCTTGCAAAAGCTAAACCAAAAATAAAGCACTCGAACTTAACACCTCTTCATCTGGAGAGGTGTTGATTTTCTTCCTGACTGACTAAGCTGGTCACTCTTTGAACAAACCTTACTCTCTCCTCTATCGTTCCCCATGGTACTTCCACTACCTGATAACCGAGCTTAACGTAGGTGCTAACTAGGGTTTGATGAATAAACAGCGCCTCTTCAAAACTGTGTGGGCGCACCTCATCTTGCACATAGATCGACGCCTCAGGTCGACAAGTCAGCACTTGACTATGGTACCCAGCACTTTCTGTCACAAAGTCTAAGTCTATATCACAATCGCCAACTCGCAGGTAAGCAATGATGTCTGGGATCGCGCGATCAACAAACGCCACCTCGTGACTCTGCGCCTGCTGTTTCTGCTCGCTCATGAGCTCAAGGCACAATCTGGCAAACTCAAGTAAGTTGTTCCAAGGTAAGATACCGCCTTCCAACTGGTTTTGCTGCTCTATTATGGTGCGAGAGCCTTCCGCAAAGGTCGCATAGCCCTGCTTACCCAAAGCGTTCAATAACGTCGTTTTACCAGCCCCCGGCCCACCAGTAATCACTATTGGCTTCATTGCCGTTTTCCTTTCCTTAAATACAAAAAGCCCCGAGCATAACCCGGGGCTTCCTAATTACTTGGATCCGTTACAGCAGATTATTTCGCTGAACGTGAAGCACGCTTACGATCGCTTTCCGTTAGGAACTTCTTACGGATACGGATGCTTTCAGGTGTTACTTCTACTAGTTCATCATCATCGATGAATTCTAGTGCTTGCTCAAGAGTCATCTTGATTGGCGGAGTAAGAACCTGTGCATCATCAGTACCAGAAGCACGAACGTTAGTTAGCTGCTTACCTTTCAGTGCGTTTACTGTTAGGTCATTGTCGCGGCTGTGAATACCGATAACCATGCCTTCGTAAACTTCTACACCGTGACCGATGAATAGGCGACCACGCTCTTGAAGGTTAAACAGTGCGTTGGTTAGCGCTTTACCCATCGCGTTTGCGATTAGTACACCATTCACACGTTGACCAATGTTACCGCCTTTGTGAGGGCCGTAGTGATCAAATGTATGGTAAAGAAGACCAGAACCTGAAGTCAGCGTCATGAATTCCGTTTGGAAACCGATCAGACCACGAGATGGCATAACGAAGTCCATACGTACACGGCCTTTACCATCTGGAGACATGTCTTTCAGCTCACCTTTACGTAGGCCGATGTTCTCCATGATGCCGCCTTGGTGCTCTTCCATTACGTCGATAGTTACCGTTTCGAACGGTTCCATCAACTGACCATCTTCTTCTTTGATGATTACTTCTGGACGAGATACCGCTAGCTCAAAGCCTTCACGACGCATATTTTCGATCAGGATAGACAGGTGAAGTTCACCACGGCCTGATACGCGGAATTTGTCTGGATCGTCAGTTTGCTCTACGCGTAGCGCAACGTTGTGTACCAGTTCCTTCTCTAGACGCTCAAGGATGTTACGTGAAGTTACGAACTTACCTTCTTTACCCGCAAATGGAGACGTGTTTACCTGGAACGTCATCGTTACTGTTGGTTCATCAACAGAAAGTGCAGGTAACGCTTCTACCGCGTTTTGCGCACAGATAGTGTCAGAGATTTTTAACTCGCCAAGACCAGTGATTGCGATGATATCACCCGCGTTAGCTTGATCAATGTCATGACGCTCTAGACCTAGGTAGCCCATTACAGTACCGACTTTACCGTTGCGAGTTTTACCATCAGCACCGATAATTGTTACTTGTTGGTTTGGCTTAACGCTACCACGAGTGACACGAGCAACACCGATAACACCCACGTAAGAGCTGTAGTCTAGCTGAGAAACTTGCATCTGTAGTGGACCGTCTAGGTCAACTTCTGGTGCTGCTACTTCTTCAACGATAGTTTGGAATAGTGCTTCCATGTCTTCGCCAGTTTCGCCTTCTTCTAGAGAAGCCCAACCGTTAAGCGCTGATGCGTAAACCACTTTAAAGTCTAGCTGTTCGTCGGTTGCACCTAGGTTGTCGAATAGGTCGAACACTTGGTCCATAACCCAGTCAGGACGAGCGCCTGGGCGGTCGATCTTGTTGATTACAACGATTGGCTTAAGACCATGAGCAAACGCTTTTTGCGTTACAAAACGAGTTTGCGGCATTGGGCCGTCAACTGCGTCAACGATAAGTAGTACAGAGTCTACCATCGACATGATACGTTCTACTTCACCACCGAAGTCCGCGTGTCCCGGAGTATCTACGATGTTGATACGGTAATCGTTCCAGTTAATTGCTGTGTTTTTAGCAAGAATGGTAATACCGCGCTCTTTCTCGATGTCGTTCGAGTCCATGACTCGCTCTTCAGCTTCACCGCGAGACTCAAGCGTGCCTGATTGTTGTAGCAGCTTGTCAACCAACGTTGTTTTACCGTGGTCAACGTGCGCGATAATCGCGATATTTCTTAATTTATCAATCTGTGGAGTAGCCATGGATATTGATTCACTTAGATAGATGAAATGCCACCATGCTAAGAACAGGTGCTCTCTGGCGACATTTGCTGATTAAAAAAACGGCCATAATGTACCAGATTTTAGCAAAAAGCCTAGAAATATGTGATCTACTCCTGAGCATTTCTTCAATTTATACGCTTAATGTACGCTTTAATGTTCTGAGCGATGCCATGAAGTGAACTTTCTTTACTTCAACGTTCAATACAAATTGACTATTGCTTAAAAAATGGGCTGAATAAGCGATGTGGCTGTCACATCGTGGTGCAATAAACATAAACCGCACCACCAAGGTGCAACTAGGGATCATTATGGTGCAATGGTTTGCACCAAACTAGAACCCAAAAACACAACCCATTGAATTAAATGGAATATTTTTTTTGGCACGGTTCTAGCTTTAGAAAAAACAGCATCGGTTAATGAAAGTTTAGTTTGATTAATCAATGCCGAATTTAATATTGTAAAGAATAGTTCCTAAATCGAGCTTTTACCGCTTATATAACACTGGAGGTTATCCAAGATGTCAGTAGAAAACGTTTTATCGCTGATCCAAGAAAACGAAGTTAAGTTTGTTGACCTACGCTTCACAGATACAAAAGGTAAAGAGCAGCACATTTCGATTCCTGCTCACCAAATCGACGCAGACTTCTTCGAAGAAGGTAAAATGTTCGATGGTTCATCAGTTGCTGGCTGGAAAGGTATCAACGAATCAGACATGGTAATGATGCCGGATGCCTCATCAGCTGTGCTTGACCCTTTCACTGAAGACGCAACACTAAACATCCGTTGTGACATTCTAGAACCTGCGACAATGCAAGGTTACGACCGTGACCCACGTTCAATCGCAAAACGTGCAGAAGACTTCATGCGTTCAACGGGTGTTGCAGACACTGTACTTATCGGTCCTGAGCCAGAGTTCTTCCTATTTGACGACGTTAAATTCGCAACTGACATGTCAGGTTCTTTCTTCAAGATCGATGACGTAGAAGCGGCATGGAACACAGGTTCTGACTACGAAGAAGGTAACAAAGGTCACCGTCCTGGCGTTAAAGGCGGTTACTTCCCAGTAGCTCCAGTAGACTCATCTCAAGACATCCGTTCTGCAATGTGTCTAATCATGGAAGAAATGGGTCTAGTTGTTGAAGCACACCACCACGAAGTAGCAACTGCAGGTCAGAACGAAATCGCGACTCGTTTCAACACGCTAACAACTAAAGCTGACGAAATCCAAATCTACAAGTACGTTGTACACAACGTTGCGCACGCATTTGGTAAAACAGCGACATTCATGCCTAAACCACTCGTTGGCGACAACGGCAGCGGTATGCACGTTCACCAATCTCTAGCGAAAGACGGCGTTAACCTATTCGCTGGTGACAAGTACGGCGGTCTATCTGAAATGGCGCTTTACTACATCGGTGGTATCATCAAGCACGCTCGCGCAATCAACGCATTTGCTAACCCAGCAACTAACTCGTACAAGCGTCTTGTACCAGGCTTCGAAGCACCTGTTATGCTAGCTTACTCAGCGCGTAACCGCAGCGCTTCTATCCGTATCCCAGTGGTACCAAGCCCGAAAGCACGTCGTATCGAAGTTCGTTTCGGTGACCCAGCAGCAAACCCATACCTATGTTTCGCAGCAATGCTAATGGCAGGTCTTGACGGTATCAAGAACAAGATCCACCCAGGCGAAGCAATGGATAAAGACCTTTACGATCTACCAGCTGAAGAAGCAGCAGAAATCCCAACTGTTGCATACTCACTGAAAGATGCACTAGCAGAACTAGATGCTGACCGTGAGTTCCTAACAGCAGGCGGCGTATTCTCTGATGACTTTATCGATTCTTACATCGACCTTAAAGCTCAGGACGTTGAGAAAGTAAACATGACAACTCACCCAGTTGAGTTCGAACTTTACTACTCTGTATAAGGTCCAGACTGTGTAACATGTAAACACAGTAGCAAATTATTAGGCTCGCCTCGCAGGTGGGCCTTTTTTGTATTCGTCAGTCAAGACTCGCTGTTTAACATGAGGGAATAATTAATACGCTCAGGCTCTTTTATTTTGAATCTAGAGACGAAGCAATCCAAACGTAAAAATATCGGTCAAAAGAAGGTGAGCCATGAAAGTTCAGCTTATTACACTCCTGTGCGCTCTCAGCAGCGTCATGATTACCCCCGCTGTACCTGCTCAAGTCGCGTATACCTGGGTTGATAAGGATGGCGTTGTTCACTTCAGTGACACGCATCGTCAGGATGCCAAAGCCATCGCTCTGCCTAACTTGGAAGCCCCACCTCCAGCTCCGAAAGTCGAAAGTACCGAATCGCTTGCACCACAAGTGAACAAAACGACCGCAGAGACCGAAAAGGCACCTCAAACTCAACCTGAAAAACCCCAACCTTTACACCTCACTATGCTCAGCCCCGAGCATGACGAAACACTGCGCAGCAATCGTGGGCGGATTAATATTCAACTCGAAACAAATCGTAAGCTCGGCATTGGTGAACAGTTACAACTTCTGCTTGATGGTAACCCTTACGGAGCGCCACAAACTCATCTGAATTGGCAGTTAAGTGATATTGACCGAGGGACTCACACTCTTTCAGTTCATGCTAAGCGAAGCGGCAAGCTTATTGCATCATCTAGCCCTATAACGGTGCATTTACACAGAGCAAGTATCAAGCCGACCGTAAACGGGGCAAAGTAGAGTTTTTGGCGAAAATAAAGCATCACAATGAAGCTTTTCACTTTTTCTTCTTAGTTTTATTGGCCATACTCAATGTTCTATTGCACCATTATTGTGCGTCGCACGATCTTAACGCAAACAAGGACATAATGTGGACACCAATCTTCCTAGTGCCATTCTCAACAATATGGTTACAGCAACGCTGATTCTCGATGATGGTTTGGCGATCCGTTATGCCAATCCAGCAGCGGAGCTGTTGTTTTCGCAAAGTGCTAAACGCATTGTCGAGCAGTCACTATCTCAACTTATCCAACATGCCTCAATGGATTTGGCACTGCTCACTCAGCCACTACAGAGTGGTCAAAGCATTACCGACAGCGATGTCACTTTCATTGTCGACGGCAAGCCTTTGATGCTGGAAGTAACGGTGAGCCCGATAACCTGGGAAAAGCAACTTATGCTATTGGTCGAAATGCGAAAGATTGACCAGCAACGCCGACTCACGCAGGAGCTCAACCAACACGCTCAGCAACAAGCAGCCAAGCTTCTTGTGCGTGGTTTGGCGCATGAAATTAAAAATCCATTAGGTGGGTTGCGGGGGGCAGCACAGCTACTGGAAAAGATGTTGCCAGAACCATCGTTAACGGAATACACCCATATTATTATCGAACAAGCCGATCGTTTGAGAGCCTTAGTCGATCGCCTACTTGGCCCTCAAAAGCCAGGTAAAAAGACACAAGAAAATCTCCATCAGGTGCTGGAGAAAGTCCGCCAATTGGTCGAACTGGAGTCACAGAACTCTATCACCATTGAGCGTGATTATGATCCAAGCCTGCCAGAGATTTTGATGGATGCGGACCAAATTGAGCAAGCAATGCTGAACATCGTCAGCAACGCAGCACAAATTCTGGCGTCTCAAGAGCACGGTAAGATCACCATTCGCACCAGAACAGTGCACCAAGCCAATATTCATGGTAAGCGCTGTAAATTAGCCGCGCGGATTGAGATCACCGATAACGGACCGGGCATTCAACCTGAATTACAAGATACGCTGTTTTACCCAATGGTCAGTGGCCGAGAAGGCGGTACGGGACTCGGACTGTCTATTTCACAGAATTTGATCGACCAGCACAACGGAAAAATCGATGTTGAGAGCTGGCCTGGCCACACCAATTTCACAATTTATTTGCCGATCTGACCAAGTTTAGCGTTTAGCTATGGGTCAGTTTTACGGTTTTGCTGCAAGGACTAGTAGATGAGTAAAGGATATGTTTGGGTCGTTGATGACGACAGTTCAATTCGCTGGGTGATGGAAAAAACCCTTTCTTCAGCCAATATTAAGTGCGAAACCTACGCTGATGGAGAAAGCGTATTAATGGCACTAGAACGCGAAGTTCCTGACGTTCTGGTTTCAGATATACGTATGCCGGGCATCGATGGCCTTGAGCTTCTCAAACAAGTTCAGCGCGACTACCCGGACTTGCCAGTCATCATTATGACCGCTCACTCCGATCTGGACGCGGCAGTTAACGCGTACCAAAAAGGCGCATTTGAATACCTGCCAAAACCGTTTGATATCGATGAAACCCTGACTTTGGTAGAGCGTGCGATCGCTCATAGCCACGAAAATAAACGAGTGCAGATATCACCAGAAGATATCCCTGCCGAAACACCAGAAATCATCGGTGAAGCACCGGCAATGCAGGAAGTGTTTCGCGCGATTGGCCGCCTTTCCCGCTCTTCAATTTCAGTGCTGATCAATGGTGAGTCTGGTACTGGTAAGGAGCTTGTGGCTCACGCGCTGCATCGTCATAGCCCTCGAGCCAGCAAACCTTTCATTGCACTTAACATGGCAGCAATCCCGAAAGACCTGATCGAATCCGAATTGTTTGGCCATGAAAAGGGCGCGTTTACCGGCGCGAACAACGTTCGCCAAGGCCGATTCGAACAAGCGAATGGCGGTACGTTATTTTTGGATGAAATCGGTGATATGCCACTGGATATCCAGACTCGCTTGCTACGCGTTCTCGCTGATGGTCAGTTCTATCGTGTCGGCGGTCATTCCCCCATCAGTGTCGATGTCCGTATCGTTGCCGCAACTCACCAAAACCTGGAAAGACTGGTTCATGAAGGTGATTTTCGTGAAGACTTGTTCCACCGCCTGAACGTCATACGAGTACAAATTCCGGCACTTCGTGAACGTAAGCAAGACATAGAGAAACTGACTCAGCACTTCCTACTGCGCGCCGCAGACGAGCTTGGCGTAGAAACCAAAACACTACACCCTTCTACGGTTGAAATTCTCAACCGATTGGACTGGCCGGGTAACGTACGCCAATTAGAGAATATTTGTCGTTGGTTAACCGTTATGGCCAGTGGTAGTGAAGTATTACCGAACGACTTACCTTCAGAACTGCTGCAAGAAAAGAAAACTATCTCAGACTCTACGCAAGGTAGCTGGCAAGAACAATTGGCGGACTGGGCACGTCAATCATTAGCAGCAGGCGATAAAGAACTGCTTTCTTACGCATTACCAGAATTTGAACGCATTTTATTGGAAGCCGCGTTAGAGCACACTAAAGGTCACAAGCAAGATGCCGCTAAAGTTCTAGGTTGGGGACGGAATACCCTCACCAGAAAATTAAAGGAGTTGTACTGACACTTTGATTAATAATACGGCATCATTGTCACACAATATTAATAAATATATCAGTACAATATGGCGCACCACCCTTTTGTGATTAGACTATGTCTACTGCTAAGACTCAAATTACATTGCGTACCGCTGTTCTCATCCCATTTGTGATGATTTTTCTACTGGCTATCGGTGTAATGGTCTACGTCCAAAAGCAGAGCTACGAAGCGGTGGTGACCGATATCAGTGAGAGGCAGTTGTCGGCTTTAACGGAGAGTGTCCACGAGCACCTCAACGGCTTTCTCAATGAGCCCTTTACTGCCGTGATAACGCTCGCTCACAGTATCAACCATTACAACGTCGTCTATCCAATTGATTCTGAAGAGATCCAAACCTACTTACTAAGTTCATTTAAAACGCTTTCTGAATCTATCCCACAGCTGGATGTGCTAGCCTTTGGTTCTGAAAGCGGTGACTTCACTGGTTTTCGTCTCGAGCCTTCTGACAGATACACGTTAATGCTTCAAAGCCAACAAACTGATGGCGATCTGGTTATCTATGGAACCAGCCAGGTGAGTGACGATATTCGTTCAGTCATTACCTCTTATGACCCACGCAATCGCCCTTGGTACCAACCCGCAGTCAGAAGCCCAAGACCGATGTGGTCAGAGATTTATAGTAACTCCGATGAACGCCAAGACATTACTTTGTCAGCCATGGCGCCAGTGTATTTTAAACAAGAGTTGGCGGGTGTATTGGTCGCCGATATCCGGCTTAATACCTTTAATAAATTTCTGCGTGAAGTCGCGCAAAAGACCAAAGCCTCGATCTTTATCATGGATCAGGAGCATCGTTTGATCGCGCACTCAGGCGTGGGCGGTGTCGTCTCTTGGGGCACACGCTTTTCAGACAAAGGGCAGCGCTTATTTGCCTCAGAAAGCACCAATCCAACCATTCAAATCAGTGCCGAAAACGTCCGCTCATTCGATCTGTTTCACACTACACAAACTTTCACCTTTGTCTTTGATCATAACGGACAACGTATCTTCAACCGCCTCACACCCTATGATGATCCGAACGGTATAAGGTGGTTTATCGGTACTTCTATCTCTGAGGCAGATTTACTCGGAATGCTGCCAAATAGCCAAGAAAAAAGCTGGCTCGTTGGCATTATTGTCAGCTCAATCGGCATTGCGATCTGCTGGGTCATTTTCAATCATATAACAAAACCGATTAATAACACTGCGGCAGCAGCGATCCAACTGGCTAAGGGCGATTGGTACAGCAGCCTGCCCAAGCCTGGCTATGTGTATGAGACCACCGTGCTTGTTCAGGCGTTTAATGAGATGGCAGCGAATCTAAAATCATCATTTGTCTCCTTACGAGAGCAGTTGGTTTATGATTCACTTACGCGTTTATACAGCCGCCAAGGGTTAGTAGAAATGTGTACTCAGCAACGCTGCCAGTGCCACGGAACGCTCTTTTTACTCGGTATCAACAGATTTAGGGATATCAACGATAGTGTTGGCCACCATAATGGTGATCAACTACTAATAGACATCTCGGGAAGGCTCAAAAAACAATTTCAAGATGATACTTTGCTAGCTAGGATCGGGGGAGACGAGTTCGCCATTTTTGTACCCAACGTGTACGAAAGTAATGATGTTAAGCTCATAGAGCGTCGTTTACAGCAGCTGTTTGCAACTCCGTTCATCACACAAGAAGAAGCCGTCGTCATGAAAATCTCGCTCGGTATTGTACAAACCAAGCAAGGCGAAGATATGTCTTTATGGTTGCGCAATGCTAGTATTGCACTGAGTTACGCCAAACAAGACTCCCTCACGAATGTTTGCCATTACAGTCCAGAACTCGCCAATGCCTCTAAATTTCGTACTCAGATGCTAACCAAAATTCAAACCGGAGTAGAAAACCGAGAGTTCATTCCTCATTATCAACCGATCATCAACTTAGCGACTGGCAACATATGTGGTGCCGAAGCACTGGCGCGCTGGCAAAGTGAATCTGACATGATTTCACCATTGGACTTTATTCCCATCGCAGAGGAAAGCGGTATGATCAAAGCGATTGGTCAACAGATTCTGTTACAAGCTTGCCGTGATACTTACAACGCCATCGAAAATAAACAGTGGCCATCAGACTTCCAACTGCATGTAAATATCTCTGTTAACCAAATTTCCTGTCCGGATTTTGTCGACAGCGTCACGCGTGTTTTGACATTAACTAAGCTCCCTGCCAGCAACCTGACACTGGAGATCACTGAGTCACGCATCGTTGACAGCGGACCAACGACACAAGAGAACATGACAAAACTGCGTGATATGGGCATAGGTATCGCGATAGATGACTTCGGCACCGGCTACTCGTCGCTGGGCTATTTGCATACCCTACCGTTTACCTGTCTGAAAATCGATCGTACGTTTGTCAGTCAATTAAACCAAGAGAATTTAGACAGCTCCGTGGTCGCAGCCGTACTTAACATTACTGCCGGGCTTAAAACCAGCGTGGTCGCTGAAGGTGTTGAAAATGCCTCTCAAGCTCAGTTACTCCATTCAATCGGTTGCCATCAGGTACAAGGGTTTTATTACAGCCGCCCTATGCCACTGAAAGAATGGCCAACACATTTAGTTAACATGAAGTAGAAAAGAGCGACAATCGCTGATTTTCTGGCCACGCTCTACTGACAATCGACCAAACTGTTAATTATACTTAACTGCAAATCTTCCCCATGTATTGTCACAGATGATGTTTGGGCCTTGTTCCAGTTCATAACTATCCGGATCGACATAATGATAACTAAGAACCTTCCTCTCACAGATTTGCACCGCCACCTAGACGGCAACATACGCACCCAGACCATCCTAGATCTTGGCCAAAAATTTGGCATGACCCTGCCTGCGTACGACGTTGAATCTCTGACCCCACATGTTCAGATTGTCGAAGCAGAGCCCTCTCTTGTTGCTTTCCTTTCTAAACTGGACTGGGGCGTCGCGGTACTGGGTGATCTAGACGCATGTCGTCGTGTCGCCTATGAGAACGTTGAGGATGCACTCAACGCTCAAATTGATTACGCGGAATTGCGTTTCTCGCCTTATTACATGGCAATGAAACACAACCTGCCAGTAGCCGGTGTTGTCGAAGCCGTTGTCGATGGTGTTCAAGCTGGGATGCGTGATTTCGGTGTCAAAGCTAACCTGATTGGTATCATGAGCCGTACATTCGGTATCGACGCTTGCCAACAAGAACTAGACGGCATTCTTAGTCAGAAAGACCACATCGTGGCGGTTGACCTTGCCGGTGACGAACTTGGTCAACCGGGCGATCGTTTTGTCTCTCACTTTAAACAAGTGCGAGATGCGGGTCTTAACGTCACAGTGCACGCTGGTGAGGCAGCTGGCGCAGAAAGCATGTGGCAAGCGATCAACAAGTTAGGTGCAACACGTATTGGTCATGGTGTGAAAGCGGTTGAAGATCCAAAATTGATGGATTACCTGGCAGAAAACCGCATTGGTATTGAATCTTGCCTGACATCGAACATTCAGACCAGCACCGTTGCTTCTCTTGCGAATCACCCGCTAAAACAGTTCCTTGAACATGGTGTTCTTGCATGTCTAAACACCGATGACCCAGCAGTTGAAGGTATTGAACTGCCTTACGAATACGAAGTCGCAGCACCAGCGGCAGGTCTCAGCCAAGAACAGATTCGCCGAGCGCAAATCAATGGCCTTGAGCTGGCATTCCTGTCAGACGCTGAAAAAGCAGAGCTGAAAGAGAAAGTGAAAGATCGCGTCTAATCGCAGCAACTAGAGACAAAAATGCCAGCATCTGCTGGCATTTTTTGAATTCGTAAACTATCGCGTTTTAGATCACTCGAGAAAACTGCTGCTGACGAGCCTTCGCACGCAGGTACTTATCGAAACTCATACAGATGTTACGAATAAGCAGACGACCACGTAGAGTGACACGAATTTCGTTGTCATCCACTTCGACCAGCTCATCATTAATGAAGGTTTGTAACAGCTCCAAGTCTTCTTTGAAGTACTGATTAAACTTAACCTTATACTCCGACTCAATGGCTTTTTTATCCAGTTTAAAGTTACAAATCAGTTGCTTAATTACTTCACGGCGTAGTAAGTCATCCGCATCCAGCGAGACGCCTTTCCAAAGCGCATGACGCAGGTCATTCACCTGAGCATAGTATTTCTTGAGCTCTTTTTGGTTCTGCGCGTAAGCGTCACCAATCATCGAAATGGCCGAAACACCAAAGCCGACTAAATCACACTCACCCTGCGTGGTGTAGCCCTGGAAGTTGCGATGCAATACACCTTCTCGCTGCGCAACCGCAAGTTCATCATCTGGCTTAGCAAAGTGATCCATACCGATAAACTGGTAACCCGCACTGGTTAGCGTTGTGATGGTATCTTGCAAAATCGCCATCTTTTCTTCGGCTTGCGGCAAGTCTTCATCCTTAATTTTACGCTGCGCAGCAAAGAGTTGCGGCATGTGGGCATAATTAAACACCGAGAGACGACCCGGTGACATTTCGAGAACTTGCTGCAGTGTTTTGGCAAAAGAATCTTTGGTCTGCTTCGGCAACCCGTAGATCAAATCTAGGTTTGTCGAGCGGAAACCCAACTCTTTCGCACGTGCCACCATATCAAAAATGAACGTCTCATCCTGCTCACGGTTGACCAATTTCTGAACTTCTTTATTAAAGTCCTGAACACCGATGCTCAAACGGTTAAAGCCTTCACTGCGCAGGTGATCCAACATTGAGAGCTCAATTTCACGTGGATCGACTTCAATACTGATCTCAGCATCATCACTGAAGAAAAACTCTTGGCGAAGTAGAGTCATCACACGTGTGATCTGTTTTTCAGATAGGAACGTAGGTGTACCACCACCAAAATGCAGTTGCGTTACCGTTCGGCCCGCAAGCAATGAAGCACGCTGACGAATTTCATGTTCTAGAACATCAAGGTACTCATCGGCTTTATGCGAATGGCGGGTAATCACCTTGTTACAACCACAGTAGTAACAAAGCTTGTGGCAGAACGGAATGTGAACGTACAACGACAATGGACGATCAGGATACTGGGCGCATGCCATGTCATAGTCTGAAATGGTAAATGCTTCATGAAACTCTAATGCTGTTGGGTATGACGTGTAGCGAGGACCGGAATAATTGTACTTATCCAATACTGCTTGATCCCAAACGATTTGTTGTTTCGATTCAGTGTGTTGATTCGACATGGTGGTACTTTCCGTTAAATGTTAGGGTGACGAAAACCGCCACCCAATATCCAGATCTGTATATTTTGCCACACGATAAAGATAACCGCGGTAATAGCTTTTGGCTTTTTAATTATAAAACCAAAGAAATGTTAGCGTGATCACGATAACCCCAGCAGCCATAAAGCATTGCTGGGGGAAAGCGGATTCAAGCAATCAAGTAGCTTTCTGGTGGCTAGATCATCTGAATATTAATTTGATTATTCAGTGGCTGGACGTTTTTCTTCAACAATTCGAGCTCCTCAACAATCGACTCGGTTAAGCGACTTTCCGCTTTTTGACGAGCCAAGTTCTGTTGCATACGCTCTTTTTTGGCAAGTTGCTGGCGATCTTCACCACGCGCCATATCTTTTACGATATGGTAAAGCTCAGAAATTGCAGGGTACGTTTTGTCGAAATCGATGCGGTCTTCACCCTGAACATAATCCATGATGCAGTAGACACGAATACTGATTTCCGACAAATCGCACTGGCCTTGAATGCCCGCCTGACACAAGGTATGCACGTTCTCAAAAATGTTGGCATTACGTTTATCAATCGCCAGTTTTTGATGCTTCAGCTGCAATTCCTTTTGCTTTTTTAATTGAAGCAGAAGGTAACCTGCATAAGAAGCCAGAGCGATAATGATCACCGCCCCTGCAATTGCTAATAAGGTTACGTTCATCGCTTAATTATCCTTTGTAGTCGTCGAAGTTGATGTCATCGAAATCCGCAAGAAGATCATCGTCATTACGAGAGCCTTTCGCAGCAGGAGCAGTGAAGTCCTCTTCTTCTGGTTCTAACAGACCAAGTTGGTCCATCAACTTCTCGATGCGATCCAGCTTCTCGTCTACGTATTTTTGTAGACCAGTACCCAGATTCTCCCCCGCTTCGATACGGTCCAACAACACATTCAATTGTGCATCGTTTTCCAACATATCCAGCTCTTGCTCCGCAGACAGACGACGTTCTTGCTTAGTCATCTTCTTCGCTGGCTCAACAATCAGAGGGATCTTCTTCTTGCTACCTAAACGTGGGTCACGATTTTGTGCAGCTGCGTGTTGCTTCTGCTCGTTAGCGTCCGAGTTTCGGTTACCCGTTTTCAAACCTTTACGCTTTTTCGCACGCTTACGTAAACGGCCTTCTACATCAGATTCTGTACGGTTACGAGTGACAATAATATCAGGTGCGCCTGCGGCACCCGGCTTTCTAGATTTTTTACTACGGCTCATTACTGGGTCTTCCTCAGTAAAATTACATCATTACCAATAAATTCAAGTTCGAGCTTATCCCGCTCAGCTAGGAACTGGAACGTTTCACGGCTAAAAAACACCACATGCGTTGGGTCGTTCTTATAATGCCACGATTTGAAAGCCTCTGCGTCGATGACCATTTTTGTCATCAGGCCAATCCAGCCCCCTGGCTTAACTAAATTCAACCATTGCTTCCACACCATATCTGGGTGGTAGAGGTGTTCAATCACCTCCGTTGCTGTCACGAAGTCATACTGCTTTTCTAGCACCGATGTATCAGGGTGATAATAAAGATCGTACAACGCCATGTTATGGCCCGCTTCTTCTAACATTAGAGAAAGTGTCGGGCCCGGACCACAACCAAAGTCGATTCCGTTCGATTGTGGAGAAATTCGCTCTGTCATCGGATCAGCTATTCGCGACAAAAAGCGTCTATATCCCATATCTTCGGGATTGTTCTCATGCAAATCATAGTGAGCTTTTTCGGTATCTGCATCCAAACGTTGGTCTGGATTTACAAACACCAAACGGCACTGTTCACATTGAAGATACTCGCGGCGCTTATCTTCAAAATAATGGTGAGTGTGCTGATTGTGGCATAAAGGACAGGTATGCATGCTGACTTCCTCAAACAGGGATGCGAAACATACCAGAAACTGAACTCAGATTGGAGTGTTACTGAACATTTTTTCAGCAGTTTTTACTAAAAAACTCTGATTCTGATGCGACATCGTCTCCTGAGAGAATTTGGACATCAATTTCATTGTGAAAGGAATAAAAAAAGCGACAGTTAAACTGCCGCTTCCTAATGCCATCTTATGTGGCGAAACTGTGTTGCACGCATTGAGTGCACCAAGAATCCTTTTGTTTATCGAGCTTTCCTTGCCAAAAAGTGTTGTTTTTCATCTTCCTGATGAATTTTGGCTATCCATTAACTTCCTGTCTTCTGGGCAACTTCCTGTGCCTGATCCTTTTCACTGTCTTAACCGTCAGACGAGATGACCATCCTTATCCGGCAGGCTCCTTGCCTACCCAAATCCTTTTGCAATCATCAAGCATCCCTAGCTTAAATCCCTGAGACCGAAACCTTGGTCTTAATTTCCCTTTGCCCACCCCCTGTGAACAACTGTTACTTTACGCTGATCAAACCTTGCTACAAGCCAAGCAAAGTAAAAAAACGCATCATTTTTCAACTGCTGACCGAAAAGCATTATCAATCATAACCTTAAGCAATGACAAAGAGAAAAAGGCAATAATAAGTATGGCAAATGTCTTACAAACTACCGAGCTAGATATCTATTTAACCGCCGACATCGAATGTGAGCTGCATCACCAACAAAAATGCCCCGACGAATTCGCCAGGGCATTTTTGTACAACATTGCTCGAACTATGTAGGGTTATCAGTGCAGACCGCCAACATATTGCGACAGAACTTCAATATCTTCATCTGTCATCTTCTTCGCGATGTCACGCATCATGGCATTCATGTCGTTACCACGGCTAGCATCACGGAATTTAGTAAGCTGAGCTTTGATGTAGTCAGCATGCTGACCAGAAATTTTAGGGAAACCTGAAAGCTCAGTACCGTTACCACGCGCACCGTGACACGCAATACATGCCGTTAGGCCACGCTCTGCGTCACCAGCAGTGTAAAGCACTTTGCCTTTCTCAACGACGTTTTCAGGCGTTGAGTTCTCTGACGTTGGCAGAGACGCAAAGTATGCGGATAGATCTGCGATGTCTTCATCGCTTAGCGGCATTGCCATACCACTCATGACCGGGTCGTAACGACCTTGCTTACCACCGCTTGTCATACCTAGCTTAAGATCTTGTAACTGTTTTTCAAGATACTTAGCGTGTTGGCCAGCGAGTTTAGGGTACATTGCGATTGCACTGTTGCCATCTGCACCATGACAGGCGACACAGGTTTGTGATTTTGCTTTACCAGCCTCAATACTACCTTGGGCCCATACTGAGCAGCTGGCTAAAACACTCAAAATTAGCGCTAATTTCTTCATGACATTCCATTATAATTATCAAGCTTCCAGTACCACGGAATGTGAACATACCGTGTACACTCATGGTACAATAGGCGACCTCATGCCGAGCACGGTTATTTTACACAATTTCACAAAAAAGTAATCAATCGACTACACAAAGTCGAGATGGAGTTAACAGTGAGCGTAAAAATTCATTACCAAAATACGCATTTCATCACCAGCGCACCCGATATTCGCCACTTGCCGGAGGACGAAGGTGTCGAGATTGCGTTTGCAGGACGCTCAAACGCTGGTAAATCGAGTGCACTTAACCGTCTAACTAACCAAAAAAGCTTAGCCAAGACATCAAAGACACCAGGTCGAACCCAGTTAATTAACCTTTTCAAAGTAGAAGAAGGTTGCCACATCGTCGATCTACCAGGATATGGCTTCGCTCAAGTCCCAGTAGAAATGAAAAATAAGTGGCAGAAATCTTTGGGTGAATACCTGCAGAAACGCCAGTGTCTAAAAGGCCTAGTGGTGCTAATGGACATTCGTCACCCAATGAAAGATCTCGACCAGCAAATGATTTTCTGGGCTATCGACAGCCGTATTCCTGTGCAAGTACTGCTAACCAAAGCAGACAAACTGAAAAGCGGTGCTCGTAAACAGACACTCCTTAAGATTCGTAAGCAAGTTGAAACTTTCGGTGGTGATGTCGACGTAGACGTATTCTCTTCTTTGAAAGGGCTAGGTGTCGATCAATTGCGTGCCAAACTGGATATTTGGTTTGCACCAGCACTGGCAGATCTGATTGAAGAAGACGAACTAGAAACGCCAGAAAGCAATGAAGAATAGTTAACAATTTTTGTTAAATTTTATGACATAGCCCTGCCAACCAGTTGGTGGGGCTTTTGTTTATCTAACGAATAAGAAAGGAAATGACAGCAATAAAAATCCCCGCCTTCCTGGCAGGGATAACGGGAGAGAAAACTTGGTAGTTGTTATTATGCTGCAAAGCATTACTGAACTATTAAATGATTTCAATGGTATACAAAGCCTTCAACTTTCATCACTATCGCTTAAAAAGCACACCGACAATCAAAAAAATCAAATAAGTCAATCACTTAAATTAAAGTCGCTTGTATTCATCAACAACTTAGTTTCTGGGAAGAAAAAATAATAGTGTGACTGGCGTAAATTTACAGAATGGATTATTTGTAACAAATAACGAAAAAATCAGGCTAAGCAATGAGTTAGAGAATAGTGAGAGCAGAGAAAAGGTCAAAATACGTAATTAATTGAATAATGGGGAATTTTTCTTTCGCCCAATAAAAAACGCCCCAGTCAAAAACTGACTGGGGCGGCTGAATCAGCCTAATCCAATAACGTGAAACAAAAGGTCTGAAAGATAGAACATCTTACCTCTGTACCCTACGAGTATTAATGTACAACAATTGGTCAGAATTGCAAAGATATTTTGTAGTTTTTTTTCATTAAACTTTTATTAAATGACATTAAGCCCCAGATTGGCCTTGCTTTTTTAATCGCAAAAAAAAGCCAGCGTTTGTGCGCTGGCTCATATTAAAATGGCTAAATCGATTTAAAAATGACTAGTGTGCCTGATCCCAGTTGTCACCATGCCCTGCATCTGCAACCAGAGGCACTTTCAGCTCTGCTGCCGATTCCATCAATTTTTGTACTTTACTTTCAATTTCGGACAATGATGACTCTTCAACTTCAAATACTAGTTCATCGTGTACTTGCATCAAAAGTTTCACTCGACCGTTACCTTCAGCCTGAATCCATTGGTCAACAAGCAACATCGCTTTCTTAATGATGTCTGCCGCTGTACCTTGCATTGGTGCATTAATCGCTGCACGTTCTGCCGCCTTACGACGCATACCATTACGCGATTTAATTTCTGGCAGGTGTAAACGACGGCCGAAGATGGTTTCAACATAGCCTTGATCAGCCGCAGCGCTGCGTGTGTCTTCCATATACTGCAT
This sequence comes from uncultured Vibrio sp., assembly GCF_963675395.1. Lineage (NCBI taxonomy): Bacteria > Pseudomonadati > Pseudomonadota > Gammaproteobacteria > Vibrionales > Vibrionaceae > Vibrio > uncultured Vibrio sp. The sequence continues at coordinate 1,760,397 of NZ_OY776223.1, forward strand.
CACACCAGGGTAACGCTCGAAGTACTTATCCATGTAGGTTTGTGCTTCTCCGCGCGGGATGCCCAGCTGTTTCGCTAAGCCGAATGCACTCATACCATAGATAAGACCGAAGTTTACCGCTTTCGCTCGGCGACGCTGTTCACTAGACACTTGCTCAATACTCACGCCCATAATTTCTGCGGCAGTGGCTGCGTGAATGTCTTTACCATCTCGGAATGCATCAAGCAGGGCCTGGTCGCCAGACAGGTGCGCCATAATACGCAACTCGATTTGCGAGTAGTCGACCGCTAAAATTTTGTAACCAGTCGGTGCGATAAATGCCTGACGAATACGGCGTCCCTCTTCATTACGAATAGGAATGTTTTGTAGGTTTGGATCGGTCGATGACAAACGACCCGTCGCTGTTACCGCTTGATGGTAAGACGTATGTACGCGTCCTGTGGTTGGGTTAATCATCTTTGGTAGCTTATCAGTGTAAGTCGATTTAAGCTTCGCTAAGCCACGGTATTCAAGAATCAGTTTTGGCAGCGGGTAATCTAGTGCTAACTCTTGCAGTACTTCTTCATTGGTCGAAGGCGTGCCAGAAGGCGTCTTCTTAACGACCGGCAAGCCCATTTTTTCAAACAGTATCGCTTGCAGCTGTTTTGGTGAGTTCATGTTGAACTCTTGCTCTGCGATTTCGTAAGCCTTTTGCTCCAGCTCTTCCAAGCGTGCGGCAATTTCTACTGACTGAGCACCCAGCTTCATGTCATCAATCAAAACGCCTGTACGTTCAATGCGAGAAATCACAGGCACAAGTGGCATTTCAATCTCTTCGTACACCGATTTCAGCTTGTCGTCTTGTTCAATATTGGCAAACAGACGGTTGTGTAGACGAAGAGTCACATCCGCATCTTCTGCTGCGTATGGCGACGCTTGATCGAGTTCAATTTGATTAAAAGTAAGCTGCTTTTTACCTTTACCTGCGACTTGCTCGAATGAGATGCAGCTATGCTGAAGGAAACGCAGAGCCAAGCTGTCCATATCATGCTTTCCGCCTACGCTGTTGTAGATGTAAGACTCTAGCATGGTGTCATGCTTGATGCCTTTCATCTCAATATCATAGCGAGCTAAAACGGAAGCGTCGTATTTCAGGTTCTGACCCACTTTGGCTTGTGACTCATCTTCGAGAATAGGTTTTAACTGCTCTAATACCCAGTCACGGTCTAACTGCTGCGGTGCATCAAGGTAGTCATGAGCGACAGGAACATAAGCGGCGATACCTTCATCTGTTGCAAACGAAAGACCAACCAGATTCGCCACCATGTAGTTGAGGCTATCGGTTTCGGTATCGAAAGCAAACAGGTCAGATGCTTTTAGTTTTTCTAACCAAGCATTAAAAGACGCTTCATCTAGAATGGTTTCATACTGGCTGCGATCAATGGTTACTGCTGACGTCTCCATCTCGGCTTGAGTAGAAGCCGATGATGCTCGTGCAGACCCTGCCATCTCAACCGCTTCAACAGAGCCAGAGCCGCCTTCTAACAGCTCATTTAACCAAGATTTAAACGTCAGTTGACCATATAGCTTGATCAGCTCGTCTTTGCTTGGTTCTGCTTTAAGCAGTGATTCCGGTGTTTCTTCAAGCTCAACGTCCAGCTTAATGGTGGCCAGTTCGTACGACAGCATTGCATTTTCTTTGTTGTCGACTAGCTTCTTCGCCATGGTTTTCGAACCACGGAAACCGAGCGGTGCGATGTCATCCAAGTTCTCATACAGCTTAGTCAAGCCGCCAATGCCTTGCAGCAATGCAGTCGCGGTTTTGTCACCCACACCCGGCACCCCCGGAATGTTATCGACTTTATCTCCCATTAACGCGAGGTAATCAATGATCAACTCCGGTGGGATACCGAACTTTTCAATCACACCCTCACGATCCATCACAACGTTGGTCATGGTGTTGATTAGGGTAATGTTGTCATCCACCAGTTGCGCCATGTCTTTATCACCAGTACTGATCAATACTGGCATACCTTGTTGCGAGGCTTGGTGAGCCAAAGTACCAATCACGTCATCCGCTTCCACGCCAGGAACACAAATTAATGGCAAGCCCATTGCGCGAATCACATTGTGTAGCGGTTCGATTTGGCAACGAAGATCATCCGGCATTGGCGGACGATTGGCTTTGTATTCTGGATACATATCGTCACGGAAGGTTTTCCCCTTCGCATCAAAAACCACCGCAATACGTTCAGACGCAAATTGACGCATCATGCTGCGTAGCATGTTTACTACACCGTAAACAGCATTAGTTGGTATTTCACCATTACTCATTGTGCCTGGGTAGGCGTGAAAAGCGCGATATAGATAGGAAGAGCCGTCGATAAGAATCAGCGGATTTTCAGGAATACTTGCCATAATTGTCTGTATCCAAGTCAGTACTTAATAGATCTGCTTAGGATGCCATGACTACTGATCCGAATCTATCTTGTTCGCTCGATCCAGATCGCGTAAATATTTCGAGCTGATACACTAAAAGAACATAGCCTCTGTGGATAACTCTGTTTATATTATTTATCCACTAGTTATACAAGATGATAAATTACATAAACCAAAGAAAGTAACATACTGATATATATAAATTAATAATTTAAAAGATGAAAAGATCAACGATCTAAAAATGATCATCGAATGTGGAAAAGTTATGAATCGTGACGTCAAATAAAATCGTAGAAAGAAAAAAGCGACCCAATTGGGTCGCCTAGCAGAAGTGGTAAAGCAATTTTTATCAAGCTGCTTAACCAAGAAGCTATAAATTACACTGGAAGCAATGTGAGCAATGTCGTGTCAAAAAGAGTTTGTGCAAGTTCTCGAAAACGGTTTCATCACCTTCTCAACACCAGTTAATCAACTTCTGTTAATAAGTCATGCAACGTCCTTGTGAACCTTTACTCATTCCCTAAGACATCTTTAATAATAATGATTCTCATTTGACTGTCAATGATTAAATGAGAAAAAATCTCATTTATTTTCACATCGCTTTAATGAAGTGCACTCTAGATTCGCGAAGATTCACATTTTCTTCTAATTTTTCAATTAGGTATCCATTTCTCAGCAACAATCTGAGCATAGCCGGAAACTGATTACGAGACTTCACTTTAAGGGTTTTATAACCTTGTTCAGCCACCCATTCTTCCTGAGCCTCTAACAGCATTTGTGCGACCCCTTCATTGCGAGCCTGAGGTGCTACGCCCCCAAACCAGCTGTAAAAAGTATCGTCATCTAATTCGTAACCAATTTTGAAACCTAAGATAGTTCCGTTCTTTTCTGCCACCAGAATCAAGCTATTTTTATCGCCGATCCGTTGTGACATAGACTCTATTGTTTCTCCATTGGCAAACTCTTTCACATGAGTAACCACTTGAAGTGCCTCTTCCAACGTGCCTTCACGAATCAACATTGTCATTGTTCTTTCTCCAGAAATTTAATACCCAAGCACCTTGGACTGCTGCTATATAAACAAGCCTTTTTGATCCGCCAGAGGTTACTTGGGTATATACAGACGAACAACAATTGTCAGTCTGTTTTTTCTCATTGAGCGATAATTACTCTTCGTTCGCTTCCTTAGACATATTCAGATGTTGAGCCGCCTGAGCGTTTTCTTCCGCTAACCATTCGGCGACATCTTTAGCAAAGTAAGTCAGGATGCCATCAGCGCCTGCACGTTTGAAACAGAGTAGTGATTCCATCACGGTTTCACGCTCTTTTAACCAACCGTTTAGAATCGCGGCTTTATGCATTGCGTACTCACCCGACACTTGGTAAGCAAAAGTCGGAACCTGCAGCTCAGTCTTCACACGGCGAACCACATCCAGATAAGGCATCCCCGGCTTAACCATGACAGAATCGGCACCTTCATTGATATCCAGCGCTACTTCGTGAATCGCCTCATCAATATTCGCCGGATCCATTTGGTAGTTCTTCTTATTGCCACCTTTTAGGTTAGACGAAGAACCGACCGCATCACGGAATGGCCCATAGTAGTTCGAAGCGTATTTCGCTGAGTAAGCCATGATTTGAGTATGAATGTAACCTGCTTCTTCCAGTGCCTCGCGGATTTTACCGATACGCCCATCCATCATATCTGATGGCGCTACAATATCAGCACCCGCTTCTGCGTGAGACAAAGCCTGTTTAACCAATACTTCGGTAGTTTCATCGTTCATGACATAGCCGTCTTCATCAATGATGCCGTCTTGGCCATGAGTGGTAAAGGGATCCAGCGCAACGTCGGTAATCACACCGATTTGAGGGATATGCTCTTTAAGAGAACGTACTGCACGCTGAACTAAACCTTCTGGGTTATAGGCTTCGGTCGCGCATAAGCTTTTCGCATCTTGGTTTACGACAGGGAAAAGCGCAATTGCAGGTACACCTAGATTTGCAAGGTATTGCGCTTCTTCTAGCATTAAATCAATCGATAATCGCTCTACACCCGGCATGGACTCTACGCTTTCACGACGATCTTTACCCATCAGAATGAACATTGGGTAAATCAAATCATTAACAGAAAGTTGGTTCTCAGCCACTAGACGACGGCTAAAGTCATGCTTACGTAAACGACGCATACGGCGCGCAGGGAATGGACCTTGAATTGATACAGACACCATTTTCTCCTTGTCTGGACGGTTATGATGATCAAATCATCTGGTGGACAAAATCATATCACTCTTGATGCACTTTGCGGGTGACAATCTGGAAAAAGGCGCGGGAAAAAACTGAAAATGACCCCGCACTCACACTCAAGTATAATTCTCAGATGACCAACACAATCAAGCACAGAGACGAACCATGATCGATACCCATGCGCACATATACGCCAGCGAATTTGATAATGACCGCGACGAAGTCGTAAAACGCGCACTAGAGCAAGGCATTAATAAAATATTGCTGCCAAACATCGATCTGGAATCGATTGAGCCTATGCTGCAAACCGAAGCCGCATACCCTGACGTTTGCCACTCGATGATGGGCCTTCATCCATGCTATGTGGATGATAATGTAGAACAAACGCTAGAGATTATTCGCGGCTGGTTTGAGAAGCACAATTTCATCGCAGTAGGTGAAATTGGTATCGACTTGTATTGGGATAAGACCTACCGCGCTGAGCAAGAGAAGGCATTTGTGACCCAACTCAATTGGGCGAAAGAGATGGACTTACCTGTGGTCATTCACACACGTGACTCCATCGAAGAAACGTTAACTCTGCTGCGCCAGGAACAGGATGGCCGCTTGCGTGGCGAGTTCCATTGCTTTGGTGGTAGTGTCGAAGAAGCGAAAGCGATAAACGAGCTAGGCTTTCATCTCGGCTTGGGTGGGGTATCAACATTTAAAAATGGCGGGATGGATAAAGTCATTCCTCACCTTGATATGCAGTGGGTTATTCTGGAAACGGACTGCCCTTACTTAGCGCCGGTACCACATCGAGGAAAACGCAACGAGCCTGCTTATACTTCTCTGGTTGCCCAGCGTATCGCTGAACTGCGAGATTTAACCATTGAAGAGGTTGATACATTGACGACAAAAAATGCCAAGAAGCTGTTTGGTCTAGAAAGCAGGTAAGCGTCCTAAGAGTAGTCCCCTCATACATGAAAAAAGAGCGAGATTTTTATACCTCGCTCTTTTTACTTATTTCTGCGCTACTCTTCCGTTTCTTCGTCATCTTTACGTGTGTAAAAACGCGCAAACAACAAACCCACCTCAAACAGCAAACACATCGGAATAGCCAGCAGAGTCTGAGAAATCATGTCAGGTGGTGTTAACACCATACCAACAATAAACGCGGCAACGATGATGTATGGGCGCTTTTGCTTTAACTCTTTTGGTGTCGTTGCCCCTGTCCAGCACAACAGAATGATTGCAACTGGTACTTCAAAAGCAATACCAAACGCCATAAACAGTGCTAAGACAAAGTCCAGATAGCTGGAAATATCGGTAGCAAACTCTACACCACCTAGAGAAATTGCCGTGAAGAAGCCAAACACGAGCGGGAATACAACAAAATACGCAAACGCCACACCACAGTAGAACAGCAAAGAGCTGGAAAACAACAGTGGCATGATCAAACGACGTTCATGCTTATACAGGCCCGGCGCGACAAATGCCCACACCTGATACAAAATAAATGGTACGGCGACAAATACCGACGCAATCAGTGTCAGCTTAAGTGGCGTAAAAAACGGTGACGCAACATCGGTTGCAATCATCGTCGCTCCTTCAGGCAAACGTTCTACCAAAGGTGCTGAGATAAACTCGTAAATGTGGTTAGAGAAATAAACTAGCCCGACAAACACCACCAACACTGCCAATATTGCACGCAGTAGTCGGTTGCGAAGCTCCAACAAATGACTAATTAAAGGTTGTGTCTGCTCGACGGTAGACATGGCAAACCTCTTTATAAAAACCAGATCAAAAAGGAGCTACCTATCCTAGCAGCTCCTCCTCATGAGACTATTCGGCTTTCTTATCTGCCGCTGTAACCTTGATATCTTCCGCTTTTTCTACCGATTCAACGACAGGTTCTGCTTTCACAGGTTTAGCGTCCGACTCAGTGTTTTCTGCGTAAGGGCGGTTTACAGACTGCGCCGCTTGCTTCAGTTCTTCCACGGAAGACTTCAGCTCAGGAGATAAATCTTTCATCCCCATTTGCTCAGCTTTGCGCAAATTCTCTTGCAGTTCTTGGACTTTCAGCTCGTGCGACAATTCGTCTTTGACGTTATTTGCCATACTCTTAGCCGCACCGACAAAACGCGATACGCTTCGAATAGCATGAGGCAAACGCTCCGGTCCAAGAACGACCAGACCAACAACAGATATTAATACCAGTTCCCAAAAACCGATATCAAACACGTTTTACGCCTGCTCTTTGTCTTTTTTAGTTTCAGGTGCAGCTTCTTTTTTTTGCTGCTCCTCTAAACTTTTTGGCTCGAAGTCTGCGTCTTTAGCGTCTTTCGCATTTTTCGCAGTCTCTTCTTCATCGCTCATTGCTTTTTTGAAGCCCTTAACGGCACCGCCTAGATCACCACCGATACCGCGTAGCTTCTTGGTTCCGAATAGTAATACAACAATTACAGCAATGATTAGAAGTTGCCAAACACTGATACCACCCATTCTTTTTTACCTCGGGTCTTTAAACAAAATGTATTTCAAGAGATTACCGTCTATCGACGATAAGCTCGCCAACTAAACAGCCAGAATGTGACACCTGCAATCCCGCAGGCGAACGATAGCTGCTCATAAGCGTTATCCACCAATATTGCCGAGCATACGACTAAAGTGGCGCCAACACCAAGTAAAAACTTACCGGTTGCCTGTTGTCGCTTACTTTGACGGTAGCCCTGATAAAGCTGATCCATACGCTGGTTCATTACCTTACCTTGTTTGAGGCTATCATAAAGCAGCTCAGGTAACTCCGGTAACTTCTCCGCCCAAAATGGTGCTCGATCTTTAATGGCATTCACTAAAGCTTGCGGACCGACTTGATTCATCATCCACTCTTCAAGGAATGGTTTTGCGGTTTCCCACAAATCAAGCTGCGGATAAAGTTGTCTGCCAAGTCCTTCAACGTAAAGCAACGTTTTTTGCAGCAATACCAGTTGAGGTTGAACCTCCATATTGAAACGACGTGCCGTATTGAATAAATTCAATAACACGTGGCCAAAGGAGATTTCACACAATGGCTTAGCGAAAATAGGCTCACAGACAATGCGAATCGCAAACTCAAATTCGTCAACATTGGTATCTGCCGGCACCCAACCTGAGTCCACATGCAATTCCGCCACTCGACGATAATCACGATTAAAGAACGCCAGGAAGTTTTCCGCCAGATAACGCTTGTCTTCACTATTAAGTGTACCAACGATCCCGCAATCTAACCCAATCCACATTGGGTTATCTGGATGTTCTGGTTTAACGAATACGTTACCAGGATGCATATCGGCATGAAAAAAACTGTCCCTGAACACCTGAGTAAAAAACACACTCACACCGCGCTCAGCCAGCAGCTTCATATTGGTGCCATTTGCTTTCAAGCCTTCTATATCAGAAACTTGAATGCCATATATTCGCTCAGAAACCATGACAGTTTCATTACTGAAGTCAGGAAAAACTTCAGGAACATATAATTCTTCACTTCCTTCGAAATTTCGACGCAGTTGAATCGCGTTTGCCGCCTCACGACGCAGGTCCAGTTCATCGAGGAGGGTTTTCTCGTATTCACGAACAACTTCGACCGGTTTCAAACGACGTGCTTCAGGCAACGCCCCCGCGACTATACGCGCCATTCGGAGCATCAGTTTTAGATCAGAATCAATCACCGGACGAATATCCGGGCGAATGACCTTTAATACCACTTCTTGGTTAGTATCTTTTAAGCGAGCTGTATGCACCTGAGCAATAGACGCAGAGGCCAGAGGTTTAATATCAAACTCAGTAAACCAGTTTTCGAGTGGTCCACCTAAGGCTTTTTCCATCTGTCGTTTCGCCAGCTCACCGTCAAACGGGGCGACCTGATCTTGAAGTAACGCGAGTGGATCAGCGATATGAGGAGGGAATAAGTCACGTCGGGTCGACATCATCTGACCGAACTTGATCCAAACTGGCCCCAATTCTTGCAACGCTAAACGAAGGCGCTCACCAAGTGGCTTTTCAGGATGTTTATTCTTAATCCAGAATAGGCTTTTACGCAGCAAAAGGGGCGCTTTAGTCAGTTGATGATCCGGCAGCAACTCATCCAAACCATATTCGAGCTGTACTTTAGCGATGTGGTATAAGCGTTTTATTTCTGCCGGGGTCATGGTTTCTCCAGCGCAAGCTTATCCGAATCCAATTTATCAAGCAGAGCATTCAGGCGCGCTTCCACACGCGAAGCCTGACTGCGCACTTCATCCACTTGATCGCAAAAATGCGCAACTTCAAGTGGCGCAGGGGCAAACTTCCACTCTTCGGTCACCACTTGAGCGAGATGACGCTGATGCTTTTCTGCCTGAGAAACAAAGAAGTTACCGACGCTTTTTGAACTCTGCACAACTGAATGTGCCACCACATCACCAGTAACTCGCGACAGCCACTCTTCAATGTCTGGTTTGCAATCGACCATGAGCTGAGAGAATTTTTGCGCCAGTTGGATATCCCCTTCAAGCTCAAGCTTATCTTGCTTGATGAGTCGGGTAATGTTGGCTTGTTCACGCAGCTCTGGCAAAACACTTAAATGAAGAGATAGATAACAATCAGGCTGTCCTTCATAGTTACCCAACACATCAATCTGTTGACTAAAAATAAACGTCAGCGTCTTATTAATTTCTTTCAGGTGAACTTGAATAACTTGGCCTTTAAGACGAGCTAAACGACGACCCAGAGCCGGATCGTCTTTAATCAGCGTGTTCAGCGACGTTTCAATCACGGCAGTAATAAGAGGTTCAAATGGCATGCCGTTAACCCTTAGAATTTGAAGCCGCGGTGCAGCGCCACAATACCACCCGTTAGGTTGTAGTATTTGGTGTTTTCGAAACCCGCGTCTTGCATCATGCCTTCCAGCGTTTCTTGATCTGGGTGCATTCGGATAGATTCTGCAAGATAACGGTAACTCTCCGCATCGTTCGCGACCAGTTCACCCATTTTTGGCAACAGATGGAATGAGTATGCGTCATAAATTTTCGATAATGGCTCAATGATTGGTTTTGAAAACTCCAGCACCAATAGACGGCCGCCCGGCTTAAGAACACGGAACATTGAACGCAGTGCTTTGTCTTTATCGGTGACGTTACGCAAACAGAAACTGATAGTAATAACGTCAAAGTAATCATCTGGAAATGGCAGTTCTTCTGCGTTAGCCTGAACGTAATGCACATTACCTACAATGCCATTGTCGCGTAGCTTATCGCGACCGACGTTAAGCATTGAGTTATTGATATCAGCCAGAACAACATGACCCTGATCGCCGACAATGCGCGAAAATTTCGCTGTTAGGTCACCTGTACCACCGCCAAGATCGAGAATTCGCTGCCCAGGACGAGCACCACTGCAATCAATGGTAAAACGCTTCCATAAGCGGTGAACGCCTCCCGACATCAGGTCATTCATGATGTCGTACTTCGCTGCCACGGAGTGAAAAACTTCGGCAACTTTGGTTACTTTCTCTTCTTTCGCCACGGTAGTGAAACCAAAGTGGGTGGTTTCGTTCTCTAATGCATTATTGGATTGCAAGCTTGTGTCCGTCATTCTAATTCCTCTTAGGCAGCACTTTCTCTGCTGGGCGGTTGCTGACAAATATCGTCGCCCAATATACTGCGGGCAATTAGTTTACTTTATCCTCAGCCGGATGTCTTTCTACTAACGATTCATTTGGGGATTCATTTTCCGAAAATATTTCACTCTGTGCTAACTGGGCAAGATCAGAAGAAATTGGACGTTTAATTTCCACGCCAAGTTGCTTAAAACCTTCCGCTTGTCGGATGACGTTACCACGACCGGTAGCGAGTTTATTCATGGCGCCTTGATACGTTTGATTGGCTTTATCCAGTGCCCCCCCTAAACCTTCCATATCATCAACAAACAAACGCAGTTTGTCGTAAAGTTTGGTCGCTCGCTCTGCAATCAGTTTAGCGTTTTCATTCTGACGTTCATTGCGCCACAAATTATCAATGGTTCGCAGCGCCACCAGCAGCGTAGTTGGGCTGACTAATATGATATTCTGCTCCATCGCATCTTTAATTAAGCTCGGATCGGCCTGAATCGCGACCTGAAAAGCAGGCTCCACCGGAATAAACATCAACACATAATCCAGACTCTGGATGCCTTTCAACTTGTGATAATCTTTCATGCTCAGACCTTTGATGTGCGCACGCAGTGCAACGAGGTGGGCATTCAACGCCTGATCGCGCTCAGCATCCGTTTCTGCATTGAAGTAACGCTCATAGGCCACCAAAGCCATTTTTGAATCGACCACAACTTGCTTATTTTGTGGAAGATGCACAATCACATCTGGTTGATAACGCTTGCCCGCTTCGTTTTGCAAATTCACCTGTGTTTGGTATTCATGCCCTTCACGCAGTCCAGACTCTGCAAGCACACGGGCCAGAACCACTTCTCCCCAATTGCCTTGCTGCTTGTTATCGCCCTTCAGAGCCTGAGTCAGGTTCACCGCTTCGCGCGTCATTTGTTCGTTTAGGCGTTGCAGGTTTTTTAGCTCATGCACCAGTGTATGACGCTCTTTGGCTTCCTGACTAAAGCTGTCATTAACTTGTCTTTTGAAACCATCCAATTGCTCTCGTAGCGGAGAAAGCAAGCCTTCCAAGCTCTGACGGTTTTGCAGGTCCACCTTCGCAGTTTTCTCTTCGAATAACTGATTGGCAAGATGCTCAAACTGCTGCTTGAGACGGACTTCCGCTTGCTCCAGTATTTGCAATTTTTCCGCGTTCGACTGATTCACCTGCTCATGGCGCGCTTGTTGCTCTCGCAGCTGAGTTTCCAAACGCGACTTCTGCTCGCGCATGTTGCCGAGCTCATCAAAATACTGCTGACGCTCTTGTTTGACGGCTTCGAAATAACGCAGCTTCTCCATTGCCGCCATCAACTTTCCGTGTGACTGACGGACTTCAAAGGCGGCCTTATCACGCTCGTCATCCAGTTCATCCAGCTCTTGTTGCGCGTCAGCCAGGCGCTGATTAGCCTGATCAAGCTGTTGTTGATAAAGCTGTTTTTCAGCAGAGAGTTGCTGCTCAAGCAGTTGAGTTTGTGCGATAAAGCGCTGTTTTACCCACCATCCTACCGCCACGCCACTGGCAGCAGCGGCACAAAGAGAAGAGAGAATGAGAGATTGATACTCAAGAATCCATTGCATAATAGTGAGTTAGCCTGTGTTTTATATCTATAACAATGGTATTTTGACACTGGATAAATGTCCAGTTTGTTGGATGAAAAATCCTCGCATACACTAGCTGTTCAAAATAATATCCTTTGGCTCGCTCAAAACCTTATCACCGAGCCTTTGAACACGATACAGAGGCATCATGAATGAGCGTCGCGCCCTAGGATTTGGGCTCTCAGCAGTATTACTTTGGTCAACGGTTGCGACCGCATTTAAACTCACTTTAGCCGAATTCACTCCGATTCAGATGCTGTGTGTCGCCAGCATCATATCAGCTATTGCTCTTATCATCGTGTGTGGCGCACAAGGCAAGTTAAATCAGCTTAGCGATACGTTTCTGTCAAATCCTTGGTATTACCTGCTGCTAGGGTTAATTAACCCGCTAGCTTACTACCTGATACTATTTAAGGCCTATGACTTGCTCCCTGCCTCTCAGGCTCAAGCCATCAATTACAGTTGGGCGATAACACTGACGCTGATGGCGGCGGTGTTTCTCGGGCAGAAAATTCGTAGCAAAGACTGGATTGCTTGCGCGTTTAGCTATCTTGGCGTGATCGTGATTGCGACCAAGGGCGATATCCTCGGCTTAAACTTTGAAAGCCCTCTCGGTGTAGGGCTGGCGCTACTCTCAACCCTGTTATGGGCTGGCTACTGGATTCTTAACACCAAAAACAAAGCGGATCCGGTCGTAGGCGTGTTACTTGGTTTTCTGGTTGCGATTCCTTTTACTGTTGCGTTAAGCATCTATGAAGGACAGAGCTGGAATACCATCTCGACCCAAGGCTGGGCTGCGGTGACCTATGTGGGTCTGTTTGAGATGGGGGTTACGTTCGTCCTTTGGCTAAGCGCGCTCAAGTCAACACAGAATACCGCTCGCATCAGTAACCTGATTTTCGCTTCCCCATTCATCTCCCTGATGTTACTGGCGACGATTATTGGTGAAGACATTCATCCCTCTACGCTGATCGGGCTGGTATTGATCATCAGTGGTCTGGTGATTCAGCAAGTCAAGTTTGGCAAAAAAGAGAAAACCGCCAATGCCTCTCGCTAGCAGATGTTATCAATTCACATTTTTATGATCTAACGCGTCTTCTATCGCTTGGAATTATTTGATGGTCGGATACGATACAGCCACAGCCCAATAGCCGACTCGGCTATATTTTTACAAACACATCGCTGGGCGCTCCAGGATACCGTACTAATTATGTTTCGCTTTGATATTCCATCTTCTTTATTAGCAGACTGGCAACATGCCCTTCAACAGTGCTGTGATGCCAACCAAGCCCAGGGACAAGTGTATACCTTCAATGGCAACAACCAGTGGCAGCACAGTGAGGTGTCGACCTCAGCACAGGACCATGATGCGATTGTCGCCGAGATAGAGCAGACTACTGCACACTTTTCCCCTTTTAATTTCGAAACAGTAAACACAGTTTGTGATCATCAAGTCATCAGCATTTGTCCGGTATGGTTACCTAACGGTGATTTGTTTGCCGCCGTTACGCTGACTTACTCAAACGCACAAAGCGATTTCGTGTCTGCTTGGTTGAGCGCACTGGCTGGTAGGTTCAGCTTTGATGCCAGCCAACATTACCAGCAACAACAGGATCGCCATCTGCGATACCAGAAAACTCAAAATCCCCTGCCAACACTACAAGAGTTTATCGACTGTCTTGAAGACCATATCTGGATTAAAGGTATCGATGGCCTGTACGCAATGACTAATCGAAGCGTCGAGCAAGCTTGGCAAAAAACCAGCCAAGAGATAATCGGTAAAAATGATTTTGACCTTTTCAGTGCGCATCGCGCTGAGAAGTTTATCCATGCAGATGTATCAGTGGCTGAAACTGGCAATCAGAATATTGTCGAAGAGTGTCGACACATTGATTCGAACCACAATCCGACGTGGCTCGAAACGATTAAGTCCCCCGTGCGAAATCAGAAAGGTGAACTGATTGGTGTTCTCGGCATGACACGAAATATCACTCGCAGAAAAACCATAGAAACCCAACTAACGTTGGCATCTAAGATCTTCAATAACTCGCAAGAAGGGATGATCATCACCGATCGTGATGCAAACATCATCGATATCAACCCAGCCTTCACGAGCATCACGGGGTACTGTGCCGAAGAAGTCATTGGTCATACACCGAAAATTCTTCACTCTGGACACCACGATAACAGCTTTTATCTAAATTTATGGTCGGAGCTACAAACTAAAGGGCAGTGGAAAGGCGAGTTCATCAACCGCAAAAAAGATGGCAGTTTTTACCCTCAACTTGCCACCATCAGTGCAGTAATGGACGACAAAAACCAGTTGATTAACTATATCTGTGTATTTGAAGACATCTCGGTGCGTAAAGCGCATGAAGAAAAGCTACAGCGAATGGCCTTTTATGACCCGTTGACTAACTTACCCAATCGTACTCACTTACTCAGTCTGATCGAACAACACATAGAAACGGGCAGAAAGAACCAGCAAGGCTTTGCCATCCTGTTTCTGGATATCGATCACTTTAAGCACATCAACGACAGCATGGGCCACTTTTGTGGTGATCAACTACTGTCCAAGCTGGCAACGCGACTGCAAGACATTTTACAACTTAATGCCCATGTCGCCCGTATCAGCGGTGACGAGTTCGTGATTATCCTTTCGGATGGCCAGAGCAATACCGCTCTGACAGAGATGGTGGAAAACATATTAGGCGTATTCAATCAGCCGTTTCAGCTCGCAACTCACGACTCACTGAGAGTCTCTGCCAGTGTCGGAATTGCCATGTACCCAACAGATGGACAGGACAGCGAAACACTACTGAAAAATGCCGACACCGCTATGTATTTAGCGAAAAAGAATGGCCGTAACGGCTACGCTTTTTATTCACCAGATCTGACCCACAAGTCCATTTCTCACGTGCGCATTCAGTCGGCCCTACACCAGGCCATAGAACTCAATCAATTGCGTTTGGAATACCAGCCTCAATATGATTTGGAACAAAATACAATTGTGGGTGTGGAAGCCCTGCTGCGCTGGCAACACCCTGAATTTGGCTTAGTGTCCCCTGCTGATTTTATTCCGATTGCAGAAAAAACAGGGCTGATTCAGCGCATCGGGGATTGGGTACTCAAACAAGCTTGCATTCAAGGTCACACCTGGCTGGAAACTGGTGTTAAGTTCGGCAGAATGGCCGTCAATGTGTCCGCACTCCAACTGCAGCAATCAAACTTTATCGACCGACTCCGGGAGATACTTCGAGAGACTGGTTTTTCCGCGCAGCATTTGGATATCGAAATCACCGAAAGCTTTTTGTTGATCGACCCACAACAGGCCATTGCGTCGTTAAATCAACTGCGAGAACTCGGTATTGAAATCTCTTTGGATGATTTTGGTACTGGCTACTCCTCACTTTCTTACCTGAAGGGGCTACCGATCAACAAACTGAAGATCGATCGCTCATTTGTCAAAGATGTACCGAGTAACAGCGACAGTAATGCCATTGTCAACGCAATCATCGCGATGGGCAAAACCTTATCACTTAAAGTCGTCGCAGAAGGAATTGAGACGCAAGAACAGGCACAATACCTGTCAAACAAAGGGTGTATTTACGGGCAGGGATATCTATTTAGCCCTCCAGTTGTTCCCAATAAGCTATTTTTACAATCGACGCTTCACCCAACATGTAGCATGAATCTCTAAGTGAAACGGTGTGAAGAACACTGAGCAAGTTGCATTGCTCAGTGTTCAGGAATGGCATCAATACGTATAGATAAGTTGGAAAATCACACCCATTGCCCAGCAACAAAACCGCTCGACCAGCACCACTGAAAGTTGTAGCCACCTAACCAACCTGTCACATCCATCACTTCGCCGATAAAGTACAAGCCTTTGATATTTTTGCACTCCATCGTTTTAGAAGAGAGATGGTCGGTATCCACACCGCCTAGTGTGACTTCAGCAGTTCGATAACCCTCAGTGCCGTTCGGCGCCACATGCCAGTTTTCGAGACGCTCGACAATCTCAGCCAGATCTTTCGGGTTAAATTGCTTCAGTGGTTTGTCGGTTAACTCTTTACGTTCGATCAAGACTTCCACCAAACGTTTTGGCAGTACTTTCGCCAGCGTATTTTTCAGCGATTGATTTGGGTGTTTCTCGCGACTGCGTTCCAGCAGAACGGCAACATCATCATTCGGTATCAGATTAATTGAAACCTTTTGCCCCGCTCGCCAGAATGAGGAGATCTGCAAAACAGAAGGTCCAGACAAGCCGCGGTGAGTAAAAAGCAGTGCTTCTTTGAACATAGTGCCATCTTCAGCCGTGATTTCTGCTGGCACAGCTATACCAGACAGGTCAGCGAAATCTTCTTTGTCTTCTTTATGCAGCGTAAATGGCACTAAGCCTGCCGTGGTTGAGACGACAGGAAGACCAAATTGTTCGGCAACTTTATAACCAAACGGCGTCGCGCCAAGTTTTGGCATCGATAGACCACCGGTCGCGATGACCAATGATTCACACTCAACCACTTCTGTACCTGCATGCAGACGAAAGCCTACGTCGGTTTTCTCGATGGAGTGGACATCACATTGGTAACGTTGCTGAATATTCGGCATATCGCACTCCGCGAGTAACATTTTTACGATGTCTTTGGCGGTGAATGCATCCACACAGAACAGTTGGCCATGGTCACGTTCTTCAAACTCGATACCGTATTTGCTGACCATCGCAATGAAATCCCAGTTGGTGTATTGAGACAATGCAGATTTTACGAAATGAGGGTTTTGGCATAGGTAATTATTGGCCGATACATCGTAGTTGGTGAAGTTACAACGGCCACCGCCAGAAATAAGAATTTTACGCCCAGGTTTTTTCGCATGATCGAGTACTAATACACTGCGGCCTCGCTTACCGGCTTCTGCAGCACACATCAAACCGGCAGCGCCTGCGCCAATTACTACAACATCAAATTTCTTACTCATCGGTAACTCTTAGGCTCTATCCAAATCCAAAACAATAAAAAAAGGATGTGCTCAGTGCACATCCTTGCTTTGTTCGCGCGACATTCTACCGAGAAAAGTTTTCCGGGAAAAGCGCTTAAATTCCAAGCACCGAATGAAGGGCTTTAATTATCCAATTTATAGAATAAAAGCCGCGAGCAACGTGACGCCAACTAAGGCAGAGGAAAGGACAAACAGCTCCCGCACACGCTCACACTTACTCGTAAATATCTCATCATGGTGGTGATGGTACTCTTTACTCTTGATGTAGTGGAACAAACGCACTTGTTTCGTGACATTTCCATGGGTAGTGAAAAAACCATTGCCATCCACTTGTTGATACAACAACGGATGGGCTTCACGCATAATGTGAATTAAAGAACGAAGAGCGGTGAGATACCGAACCAAATTGACTCCGGTGACTACCATTAGCGCAAATAAGATTGTGTCTCCACTGATCATCTTTTCCTCCCTACACCTTCAACAATGCTCAAGAGAAAAAGACGATCACTGCTTTGTCTTTTAATCGCTACTTTTTCGCGCTGGGGAACGCTTTATGCAGCTGGAGCATCCATGATTGAAGATGAACCTTCTTTTTTCGCCATTTGTGCTAGATCTTTATCAATGAAGAACAATGCCTTACCATCTTCACCAACAAGTTCTATCTTATCTAAGATCCCTTTAAACAACTTCTCTTCTTCGTGCTGTTCAGCCACGTACCACTGTAGGAAGTTAAATGTTGAGTAGTCTTGGCTTGTAAAAGCGCCATGTGCCAGCTTGTTGATTCTCTCTGTGATCATTTGTTCATGTTCATAAGTCTCACGGAAAACATCACCTAGGCTTGCGAAGT
Organism: uncultured Vibrio sp.; assembly: GCF_963675395.1. NCBI lineage: Bacteria > Pseudomonadati > Pseudomonadota > Gammaproteobacteria > Vibrionales > Vibrionaceae > Vibrio > uncultured Vibrio sp. The sequence goes on from NZ_OY776223.1 coordinate 1,778,141, forward strand.
CATGCTTTGGTGCATCGATCGCGCCTAGAATTGGCAGTGCGCCAGTTTCACTTACATAGGTGAAAAGGCGTTGCATGTGCTCCATCTCTTCTACTGCGTGCTTACGTAGAAATTCAGCAGCGCCTTCAAACCCTCTGTCTTCACACCAAGCACTCATTTGTAAGTATAGATTGGATGAGAAAAATTCTAGGTTAATTTGATCATTCAATTGATCGACCATAGTTTGAGACAGCATGTTAGCTCCTGTTTATATTCCTGCATTTCATACAACTATAACATGATTAGCAGATTAAGACTTTGTACCTACAATATTGATATGAGATCACTTTAGCAAAATTTATTGGAGGTTAGTGCTAATCTGAAACTATACCCAAGTGACTTCAAGACGCAGAAGTCAGAGCCTTAGCACTGAGGTCAGTTCGAGGTTACTTGGGTATATGACCTTACAAGGAGATAGCAATATGAGTTACAAACACATACTTGTGGCAGTTGACCTGTCAGACGACAGTAAAGTGTTGATTAAAAAAGCCGTATCGCTGGCTAAACCTCTGGATGCGAAAGTCTCTTTCATTCACATCGATGTAAACTACGCCGAGCTCTACACCGGGCTTATTGATATCAACATGGCTGAAGCACAACACCAAGCCATGGAGGCCTCACGTACTCAATTAGCTAATTTTTCGGAATATGCCGAATACCCAATCACCCATACTTTAGTCGGCAGTGGTGATTTAAGTAATGAGCTGTGCGATACCATTCAGGACTACAACATTGATTTGGTTGTTTGCGGTCATCATCAGGATTTCTGGAGCAAGATTTTATCGGCGACACGCCAGCTAATTAACCGCTCACCCATCGATATGCTGGTCATACCGCTAAAAGACTGATTGGCGCTTTGAGAAAACTTGGTTAGACTGCGGACATATTTGTTATTGATAAAAGTTCTCATCCATGGCTTATCTATCTGCAGTCACCCTACTTTGGGCATTTTCATTTAGCCTGATCGGCGTCTATCTCGCCGGTCAGGTTGATTCATGGTTTTCAGTATTCATGCGCGTGGCACTCGCCAGCATCGTATTTATACCGTTTCTGAAATTCCGTGGCGTACCTAAATCTCTGATCGCAAAATTGATGATCGTTGGCGGCTTCCAGCTCGGTTTGATGTATTGCTTCTACTACCAGTCTTTCTTACTCCTTTCGGTACCAGAAGTCCTGCTGTTCACGGTATTCACCCCTATCTACGTCACCCTGATTTACGATCTACTTAAAGGTCGATTTTCTCCTTGGTATTTAGTCACTGCCTTAATTGCAGTCATAGGGGCGGCGTGGATTAAATTTGCTGGTATCAACGAAAACTTCCTGCAGGGATTCTTAGTGGTTCAAGGCGCTAACCTGTGTTTTGCCATCGGTCAGGTGGGCTACAAGTACATTATGGAAAACGAGCCAGTCGATCTGCCTCAGCATACCGTATTTGGTTACTTCTACTTGGGAGCCTTGTGCGTGGCAACGGTCGCATTTGCATTAATGGGGAATGTGGACAAACTGCCAACCACCGCAACCCAGTGGGGCATTTTGACTTACCTGGGGTTGATCGCATCGGGGTTTGGTTACTTCGCCTGGAACAAAGGCGCTACTCTGGTGAATGCTGGCGCGCTTGCTGTAATGAATAATGCGCTGGTTCCGGCTGGTTTGATTGTCAACATTGTCATTTGGAACCGCGACGTTGACAATACTCGCCTGGCTATTGGCGGCGCTATTATCATGTTCTCACTGTGGGTAAACGAGACCTGGGTGAAAAAGCGCGTAGAGATGAGCTACGCGAATAAGTAATTCCCTTTCTAGTGATAATAAAAAACGCTCTACTGATGGAGAGCGTTTTTTAATTCGATAAATCAATGTACTTTAGTTTGCTGGCTTTCGCTCATTACAGTATTTAATGGCATAGGCAACATCACTTCCAATTTGGCGTTGCGCTTTTGCAACCTTTGCTGGCGTTTGAGCAGTTTTTGCTGCTTCTTGGCCAATTTAAGCAGCTTCTTCTGTTGCTTGTACTGTTTTTTCAGCGTCTTCTTGGCTTTCTTGAGCGATTTTTTGTCGGCTAAGTCAAACAGGTCTGGCGCTTTGATAGCAACGGGCTGTGTTACTTGAGCAGCCAGCTTTTTCTCTTTTACTCTTTCGACCACACGTTTAACCATCGCCGCTTTTTCTGTGCTTTGCTTTGGCGTCACCGCAATAGGCTCTGCTGGAAGCGCTTCAGCCAACAGCCCACAAGCTTGCTGCTCGTGAAGTGGCTTATCTTGGCATGCTTGCGGCGGAATAGCAGCGGGCTTACACAAGGTATTTTTAGCAGCGGAAGAACGCGCGCACGAGCGACAAACGAATTTGGGCTCTACCACCAAGCGGTGAATATCGCTAAGATTGGTCGCGATCTGTTTGCGATTCATTTTACATAAACGTTTAGCCATACGACGACTCCAAATAACTCACTATTACTTCATCGACACATGAAATAATAATAATTCTTACTTAGATATACCGTCAGTCTGTCGAATTAGCAAGTGAAAAATCTCGTTGGTTGTCACGAAAGAAAAGCGGGATCACAGCGCGAATATTCGCGCTATGGATTGAAAGGTTTAGGAGTCAGAAAGTTACGCCATTGAAGCTTTAACATAAACGTCGAAACGGTTCTTTTTCGTTTCTATCGCCATGCTTGGTTTTTCGTCATGCAACCAGTTGGCATAATCCGGACGCTTAACTACAACACGCTTGGTAGCCAGTGCCATTGCAGGCGCTAATAGATCATCCGCATCTAAGTCTGCGCCGACCAGAGACTGAAAGACGCGCATCTCTTTCTTCACGAGTGCGGATTTCTTTTTATTCTCCGGATGCGGATACATAGGGTCGAGGTACACCACATCTGGCTTTACAAAATCACTGTCCTGCGCCAGTTTTTGCAAAGCATCATGGCTTGAAGCGTGAATCAAAGACATTCGCTCAGACACCCAGCCACCGATTTCTGGATCCTGTTTCGCACGAGCCAACCCATCGTCCAACAAGGCTGCTACCACAGGGTGGCGCTCGACCATCTGTACTTTACAGCCCAGTGAAGCAAGTACAAACGCATCTCGACCTAGGCCTGCGGTTCCATCCAGCACCGTTGGCGTTGCGCCTTTGTTTAAGCCAGCCGCTTTGGCGATTGCCTGCCCTTTTCCGCCACCAAATTTACGACGATGCCCGACCGCTCCACCAATCAAATCGACAAAAATCGCCCCCAGTTTGGGCTCATCCACTTTGCGCAGCTCTAATCGCTCGGCAGTCAGTACCAAAGCAAAGTCACTGTCGTCAGAATGGGTCAACTGCCAGCGAGCAGCAAGCTCATCAAGATGGGTCTGTTGAGACGGGTCTTCACAAATCAATTGCAGTTGCAAAAGGAGGCTCCAATAAAAAATCGCGGTAACTGGCGCTGAGTTTACCTCACTACTGGCTTTCTTGCAGTAACTGCGAAGCGGGTTAAAATGAACCCATAACAAAACCCTATGGAACGAATCGTATGAATACGAGCATGCCGAAACTCGATGACCTCGATCGCGCAATTTTAAAAACTCTGATGGCCGATGCCAGAACGCCTTATGCAGAAATGGCAAAGCAGTTCGATGTCAGCCCTGCCACCATTCACGTGCGGATTGAGAAAATGAAATCGGCGGAGATAATCGAAGGCACCGAGGTAATCGTTAATACCAAGAAACTTGGCTACGATGTGTGTTGTTTTATTGGTATCAACCTTAATGCGGCTCGTGACTACCACTCTGCACTAGAGAAGCTCAACGCACTCGATGAGGTGGTTGAAGCTTATTACACCACAGGGGCATACAATATTTTCGTCAAACTGATGTGTAAGTCGATTGAAGAGTTGCAATTTGTCCTGATCGACAAGTTGCAGGCGATTGATGAAGTCCAGTCCACCGAGACGTTAATCTCGTTACAAAACCCTATCAACCGCAACGTCAATCCATAGTTCTGGGTTGCTTCACCTACCTACGTCATTCCAGCAAGCCATAGCGAGACTAGGAATCTAATAGAAGCGTACTGAGAAGTGTTAGAAAAAGCTTTAGCAACAAAGTGCTCGGAAAGTAGCTCCTGAATCACGCTCCTTCGGCGCAGTCCAGGATGACGGGGTTATTTGAAAATGCCGTTCACGGTGAAGAGAACGGCATTGAACTGAAGATTGCATTAATGCTTACGCTGCGATACCTGAGTGACGCAGAAGCGCATCAATTTGTGGTTCACGACCACGGAAGCGTTTGAACAGCTCCATCGGCTCTTCACTGCCACCCATCTCAAGGATGTTATTCAGGAAGCTTTGGCCGGTGTCTTTGTTAAAGATGCCTTCTTCTTCAAAACGTGAGAATGCATCTGAAGACAGTACTTCTGCCCACAAGTAGCTGTAGTAGCCTGCGCTGTAACCACCAGCAAAAATATGCGCGAAACTGTGCGAGAAACGCGCCCACTCTACCGCAGGAACAACCGCCACTTTCTGCTTCACTTCCGCCAGGGTTTCCAGCACACGCGCGCCCACTTCTGGGTCGTATTCCGTGTGTAGCGTGAAGTCGAACAAGCCAAACTCTAGCTGACGTAGGATGCCCATCGCCGATTGGAAGTTCTTCGCCGCCAGCATCTTCTCTAACATCTCTTTTGGCAGAGGCTCACCGGTTTCGTAATGACCAGAAATGAACGCCAGTGCCTCTTCTTCCCAACACCAGTTTTCCAGAAACTGGCTAGGCAACTCAACGGCATCCCAAGGCACACCGTTGATGCCCGATACCGCACCAGTGTCAACTTGCGTCAGCATGTGGTGAATACCATGGCCGAACTCGTGGAATAACGTCACCACTTCATTGTGTGTGAACAGTGCAGGCTTATCGCCAACTGGGCGGTTGAAGTTACAAGTCAGGTAAGCGACCGGCGTTTGCAGTTCGCCAGACAGTGTAATGCGACGACCACGGCAATCATCCATCCAAGCACCACCACGTTTGTGTTCACGCGCGTAAAGGTCCAGGTAGAAGCTGCCACGAAGTGTGTTTTGCGCATCAAAGATATCAAAGAAGCGCACAGACTCGTGCCAAGTATCCACTCCTTCGCGCTCTTCGACTTTCATGCCAAACACACGGTTTAGGACTTCAAACAGACCGCTCACGACCTTAGACTCTGGGAAGTAAGGGCGCAGCTCTTCATCTGAGATTTGGAACAGGTGCTGTTTTTGCTTCTCGCTGTAGTATGCGATATCCCATACATTTAGCTCTTCAACGCCAAACTCGCTCTTAGTGAACTGACGAAGCTCTTCCACCTCACGCTCACCTTGAGGTTTAGCGCGAGTGGCCAAATCGTTCAGGAAACCTAACACCTGCTCTGGCGTTTCTGCCATTTTGGTTGCCAATGACTTCTCACTAAAGGTGTTGAAGCCCAGCATACGCGCGACTTCATAGCGCAGTTTCAACTGCTCAGAAATGATTTCTGTATTATCCCATTGGCCTGCATTTGGACCACGGTCCGACGCACGAGTCACGTACGCTTCATACACTTCTCGGCGCAGTTCCTGATTATCACAGTAAGTCATCACTGGCAGGTAAGATGGAATATCCAGCGTGATCAGGTAGCCGTCGAGCTCTTTCGCTTCTGCCGCGGCTTTAGCTGCTGCCAGCGCAGACTCTGGCATGCCTGCTAAGTCTTTTTCATCGCTAATGTGCTTAGTCCAGCCCATGGTCGCATCTAACACGTTGTTTGAGAATTTAGAGCTCAACTCTGACATGCGCTTGCTGATTTCACCGTAACGGTGCTGTTCGTCAGACGGCAGACCAATACCAGATAGCTCAAAATCGCGCAGTGCATCGGTAATGGTTTTTTGTTGCGCGCGGGTCAGCGTCGCAAACTCGTCACTGGCTTTGATCGCTTTGTACGCTTCGTACAGACCTTTGTGTTGACCCACCCAAGTGCCGTATTCCGACAAAATTGGCAGACAACTCTCGTATGCTTCACGTAATGCTTCGCTGTTTACCACTGAATTCATGTGGCCGACAGGTGACCAGATACGGCTTAAACGGTCATCCGTTTCTTCCATCGGCGCAATAATGCTGTCCCAAGTTGGATGAGCGCTTTCTTTTAACACCTCTTCAACTTTGGCGCGGCAATCCGCTATCGCCTGCTCCACCGCAGGTTTGATATGTTCTGGTTTAATTTGCGAAAACGGAGGCAGATCCGTAAACGTAAGAAGTGGATTAGACATGAATAATTCCTTTTGTGTTTTGGCTTTGTGACTACCTATAAAATAGGTCAGCTCAAGGTACAGGAAAGCCAACAACATGGATGGAGAGATATCCGTTCTCTTTCTCTATGCAGCGATAACCTCTTGGGTCAACGAGAGCAACTCTGTCCTTGAGCGTCGTTATGCCTAAATGAGACTTACTCTATAGGAGTATCGCTCTATTGGAGTCCGCACTCTCATTTAGGTTCAATATGTTTAGTAAGTATGGGTGAATTAAAGAGATTTCAATAGTGATGAGTTCATTAGTTATGCAAAGCCGAAAGCATAGTCTGCATATTGGCTTTAGTTGGGTATATAATGCGCTTAATTATTTTATCTGACATCACAGACCACACTCAGTCAAAGAGTGTTTCGAGAGTTTAATTTGTTAAGTTACCGCCACAGCTTCCACGCAGGCAACCATGCTGACGTGGTCAAACACATCGTTCAAAGCCTCATTCTTGATGCGCTGAAACAAAAAGATAAGCCATTCGTTTATCACGATACCCACTCGGGTGTGGGCCGTTACGATCTGACTCACGAGTGGTCTGAAAAAACCGGTGAATACAAACAAGGCATCGCGCGTATTTGGGATAACACGAATATTCCTCAAGACATCAAAAGCTACATCGACTCTATCAAAGCGCTAAACAATGGTGAAAACCTGCGTTACTACCCTGGCTCACCTCGCGTGGCACGCGCCCAAATCCGCGAGCAAGACCGCATGGTATTAACCGAACTTCACCCTGCCGACCATCCGCTATTGGAGCAAGAGTTCCATCGCGATCGTCAGGTGAGCATCTACAAAGAGGATGGCTTTCAGCGCCTAAAAGCGAGCCTACCTCCGCAAGAACGTCGTGGCTTGGTGCTGATTGACCCACCATACGAGTTAGCAAAAGAGTATCGTGATGTAGTACGCGCTATTCACCAGAGTCACAAACGTTGGGCGACGGGCATCTACGCTATCTGGTATCCGGTGGTCAACCGCATCGACATTGATGACATGATCGAAGGATTGGAAGCACTAGGTATTCGTAAGATTCTGCAAATTGAACTTGGCGTCGCTCCAGATACCAACGAGCGTGGCATGACCGCATCAGGCATGATTGTGATTAACCCGCCATGGAAACTGGAAAGCCAGATGAAAGAGATTCTGCCGTTCCTGCAAGAAGCGATTGCACCTGCGACTGGTCACTGGAAAGTCGATTGGATTGTGCCTGAGTAAGCATCTCTGCACAAAACTCTCTCAGCGCAACGAGGTCATCGTTGCGCTTTTTTCCTCCTCGACTTCGCACTTCACCGGCACTTATTCTACTTTTTGAGCCTCTCATCGCTATTTGTCATAAGTCTTGTCGCTTTTTCCCATTTAGGAATTAGTCGGATTCGATTTATCATAGTCAGACTTCTTAACAAAATGTTGCGGCGATATTGAGTTAACATCTCATCACCCCAATGTATTTGTTAACCAGAAATTCATACGCTCTTGGAGAAAGTAATGGCGACTCATTTTGACTATATCTGTATCGGTGGCGGCAGTGGCGGCATCGCATCTGCAAACCGTGCAGCCATGTACGGCGCGAAAGTAGCGCTGATTGAAGCACAAGACCTTGGTGGCACCTGTGTAAACGTAGGTTGTGTACCAAAGAAAGTGATGTGGCATGGCGCACAAATCGCAGAAGCAATGAACCTGTACGCGGAAGATTACGGGTTTGATGTCGACGTAAAAGGTTTCGACTGGAGCAAACTGGTAGAGAGTCGTCAGGCGTACATTGGTCGTATCCACCAATCTTACGACCGTGTTCTAGGCAACAACAAAGTAAATGTCATTAAAGGCTTCGCTAAGTTTGTTGACGAAAAAACCGTTGAAGTAAACGGTGAACACTACACTGCCGATCACATCCTGATCGCTGTTGGTGGCCGTCCAACCATTCCAAACATCCCGGGCGCAGAATACGGCATCGATTCAAACGGCTTCTTCGACCTGGCTGAGCAACCCAAACGTGTTGCGGTTGTTGGTGCAGGCTACATCGCGGTTGAAATCGCAGGCGTACTACACGCACTAGGCACAGAAACACACCTGTTCGTACGTAAAGAATCGCCACTACGTAGCTTCGATCCAATGATCATCGAGACGTTGGTTGAAGTGATGGACGCTGAAGGTCCAAAACTGCACACCTATTCTGTACCAAAAGAAATCGTCAAAGAAGCAGATGGCACCCTGACTCTGCACCTGGAAAATGGTGAAAGCCAAAATGTTGATCAGCTAATCTGGGCAATCGGCCGTCACCCAACGACAGACGCCATCAATCTGGCTTCAACAGGCGTTGCAACCAATGACAAAGGCTACATCAAGGTAGACGAATACCAAGAAACTAACGTGAAAGGCATCTACTGTGTAGGTGACATCATGGAAGGCGGTATTGAGCTAACGCCAGTAGCGGTTAAAGCAGGTCGTCAGCTTTCTGAGCGTTTGTTCAACAACAAGCCAAACGCAAAAATGGATTACGACCTGGTTCCGACTGTCGTATTCAGCCACCCACCAATCGGTACCATCGGCCTGACTGAGCCAGAAGCGATTGCGAAGTACGGCGAAGACAACGTGAAAGTGTACACATCAGGCTTCACAGCAATGTACACCGCGGTAACAAAACACCGTCAACCATGTAAGATGAAACTGGTATGTGCTGGCGAAGACGAAACTGTCGTTGGTCTACACGGCATCGGCTTCACGGTAGACGAAATGATTCAGGGCTTTGGCGTAGCAATGAAGATGGGTGCAACTAAAGCAGACTTCGACTCTGTTGTAGCAATCCACCCAACGGGCTCGGAAGAGTTCGTTACTATGCGTTAATCGCTGATAAATCAAGCAAAAAGGGTCATCATTTGATGACCCTTTTTATTTGCTCGCTTTCATAATTTAATTGCTATTCTCCAGTAAAGAGCGAATAAACTCCTCAATAGAACTCCCCTATTTGCCATCATGTGCATGAATCAAACATAACCATAAGGTGAAGAGCATGAACCACGATCCCGTATTAAGCGCATTAAAAACTATTCATCAGCGCAAACCGAACTTCCAGCCTAAAGCGGCATTTATTCTGGGCTCCGGCTTGGGTGTATTAGCAGATGAACTGCAAGACAAAGTAGTTATTCCATACGAAGAGCTAGAATGCTTTCCGGTCAGCACAGTGCAAGGGCACTCCGGTGAACTGGTACTAGGCACAATGAACGGCGTCGACGTGGTGTGCATGAAAGGTCGTGGTCACTACTATGAGCACGGTTCTATGAAAGTGATGACCACTCCGGTACGCACATTCAAAAAACTGGGCTGTGAGTTTTTACTGGTAACCAATGCGGCAGGTTCACTTCGCCCTGATCGTATTGATGTCGGTTCTTTGGTGGTATTTAGCGATCACATCAATACCATGCCGGAATCACCAATGGTTGGGCCGAATGACGATGAATACGGTCCGCGTTTCTTCAGCTTAGCCAATGCGTACGACAAAGATCTGCGCGCGGAAGCGTTTGAAGTCGGTAAAGCTAACGATATTCACCTTAATGAAGGCGTGTTTGTCTCTTACACCGGACCGAACTTTGAGACGGCGGCAGAAATTCGCATGATGCAGGTAATGGGTGGCGATGTGGTAGGCATGTCTGTGGTGCCGGAAGTAATTTCCGCAGCGCATTGCGGCTTACCAGTATTAGCGGTTTGCGCGATCACCAATATGGCTGAAGGTCTGGGCGATGTAGAGCTTTCTCACGAACAGACTCTGAAATGCGCTAAGCTCGCGGAAGCCGATTTCATCCACTTTATTAAGAGCTTTATGAAGCATCATTTCTAACGCATCTTTACGGCGAAAAACAAAAGGGTCATCAAATACATTGATGACCCTTTTTCATATCACACGTATTAAAACGTTCGGGGAGTTGTGGAGCAGTTTCAGCTTGTTAGTGCGAATTACTTAACCGCACGAACCAATTCAGCAAGACCTTCCCAGTCGCCATCATCCATTAGCTTAGTTGGTACCATCCAAGTACCACCACATGCGATAACGGATTTAAGTGCAAGATAGTCTTCTACGTTTGAAGGGCTAACACCACCAGTAGGCATGAAGTTGACTGGGTAAACTGCCGTCAGAGCTTTTAGCATGTTCACACCACCAGATGGTTCTGCCGGGAAAAACTTCAGAGTGCGCAGCCCCATTTCCATCGCCTGTTCAACCAGGCTTGGATTGTTCACACCCGGTACAATTGCAATATTACGCTGCTGACAGTATTTCACTGTGGTTGGGTTGAAGCCAGGGCTAACGATAAAGTCCACACCCGCTTCAATAGCGATATCCACCTGCTCTGTCGTCAGAACGGTACCTGCACCAATTAGCAGGTCTGGATACGCTTCACGCATGATACGAATCGATTCCGCCGCCGCTTCCGTACGGAAAGTCACTTCGGCACATGGCAGGCCGTTTTCTACTAACACTTTCGCCAGAGGCAGTGCGTGAGCGACGTCGTTGATCGCGATAACTGGGACGATTTTGATTTCTTTTAATCGTTGTTCAAGAGTTGTCATGGGTAACCTCTAAAGAATAAAGCTTAATGTTGCGACGATAATAAACGCGATACCGCCAAGTAACGTTTCCATTACCGTCCAAGTTTTTAATGTGGTTTTTTCATCCATCTCCAGTAAGCGAGAGACCAACCAGAAGCCAGAATCATTGAAGTGTGAAAGCACTGTTGCACCGCCTGCAATCGCAATCACGATAAAGCATAGATCAAGCTCGCTCAAACCGGTGGACGCAGCCACTACTGGCGAGATGAGAGCAGCAGTTGTGGTAAGCGCTACAGTTGCCGAGCCTTGGGCAACACGCAGACAGGTTGAGATAACAAATGCCGCAACAATAACAGGCATACCCGTATTGGTTAATACCCCTGCCAGTGCATCACCAATCCCACTTGAACGCAATACACCGCCGAACATGCCGCCTGCACCGGTCACCAGAATAACACCACAAATCGGTGCCAGTGACTCGCCACATAGCTTCTCTAATTTCGCCATACCGTAGTCTTTGGCGAACACAACAAGACATACCGTCAGCGTGATCAGTAAAGCTACCGGGGTTTTACCCAGCATGCGCAGGAATGATGTCAGTGATGAATCGCCATCGATAACACCTGCAACCGCAAGCGTGTTAAGAACCGTGTCCAAACAGATAAGTAAGACAGGAAGAATAAGAAGCATCATTACCGTCGCAAATTTCGGCGCTTTGCTTTCATCTGCGAACGCATCACCATCAAAAAATGCTTTAGACAGTGGGATCTCAAACTTCTTACCAGCATAAAGACCAAATAAGTAAGCGCCAAGATACCAAGTCGGAATTGCTACCAAAATACCGACAACCAACAGTAAACCAATGTTGGCGCCAAGAAAGTCTGCCGCAGCAACAGGACCAGGGTGTGGAGGAACAAACGCATGCATTACGGCGAATGCACCTGCCGCCGGTAAAGCGTATTTAAGCGGAGAACCACCGAATCGAGCCGCGACGCTGAGGATAATTGGCATCATCACCACCAACCCCGCATCGAAAAAGATTGGGAAGCCGAACATCAACGATGCCACGCCGAGTGCAAGTGGTGCACGCTCTTTACCAAAGCGGCCAATCAAAGTATCGGCCAGCACTTTCGCACCGCCAGTCACTTCTAAGATTTTGCCGATCATCGCACCAAGACCAACCAGCAAAGCAACCGAAGCTAACGTGCCTCCGAAGCCACTCATCATGGTGGGTACGACCTTGTCAGTCGATACGCCCGTTGCGATTGCCGTACCCAAACTCACCATAGTCAGGGATGCAAAAGCATGGACTTTTAATTTAATGATTAGAACAAGTAACGCTGCAATAGCAAGGCCTGCAATCGTTAGTAAGTATGTAGGATCTGGGGCTTGGGCTAGCTGCTCCATAGGTTCACCTTTAAGAATTATAGTTTGTGTTTTGGTTCACATTTATTTAAGTTACCGGTAACATGTTACCGATAACATGAATAAGATAAACCCATATTTTAAAGTGAATTCAAAAATTGAGATCACGCGCAACTTTAGTTATGAGGATAAGTTATGGCTGGTAGTAGTGTCATCGTTATGGGCGTTTGTGCGAGCGGAAAAAGCACAATCGGCGAGCAACTAGCGAAAAAGCTGGGACGAAAATTCATTGATGGTGATGATCTTCACCCGCGAGCGAACATACAGAAAATGGCATCTGGCCAACCTCTGAACGATGACGATCGCAAGCCATGGCTAGAACGTATTCGAGATGCTGCCTACAGTCTGGAAAGCAAAAACGAACATGGTGTGATCGTCTGTTCCGCACTGAAAAAGATCTACCGCGATCAGATCCGAGAAGGCAACGACAACGTGACTTTCCTGTTTTTAGATGGCGACATGGAATTGATCCTTAATCGCATGCGTCTGCGTCAAGGTCACTTCATGAAAGAGAACATGGTGAAAAGCCAGTTTGAAACCCTTGAGCGCCCAGATGATGAACCTCAAACCCTGGTTGTAAGTATCAAAGGTGATATCAGTGGCGTTGTAGAACGCTCTGCAGCGGAACTCTTAAAGCAGCAACCAGTGGAGGAAGCATCATGACTCACTCCGTTATTGTCAATGTCACCGAGCGTCTCATCGAACGCAGTCGCGAAGCTCGTACCGCATTCTTAACCAATACCAACATTCAGGCTGAAGCAGGTAAAGGTCGCACAGGTTTATCCTGTGGTAACCTCGCACATGCGGTGGCAGCGTCATGTTCTTCCGAGAAAGAAAATATTCTCAATTTTACCCAGTCTAATGTCGCGCTTATCAGTGCCTACAACGACATGTTGAGTGCCCACCAGCCTTACCAAGAATATCCAGCACAAATTAAACAAGTACTGGCGCAATATGGCCATACGGCTCAAGTGGCAGGTTGTGTCCCTGCGATGTGTGATGGCGTGACGCAAGGTCAGCCTGGTATGGATATGTCACTGTTTTCCCGTGACTTAATCGCTCAATCGACAGCGTTATCTTTAAGCCATAATGTCTTTGACGCGACCCTGCTGCTTGGTATCTGTGACAAAATCGCACCAGGACAACTGATGGGTGCGCTCTCTTATGCGCACCTGCCAACCGCGTTTGTACCTGCTGGTTTAATGGCAACTGGCATCAGCAACGAAGAAAAAGTCGACGTACGCCAAAAATACGCGGCTGGCGAAGTAGGCAAAGAAGCGCTATTGGACATGGAGTGCCGTGCTTATCACTCTCCTGGCACCTGCACGTTCTACGGCACGGCAAATACCAACCAGCTGGTCTTTGAAGCCATGGGATTAATGCTACCTGGCTCTGCGTTTATCCACCCGCACAGCGAGCTGCGTAAAGCATTGACCGATCATGCTGCGCTCAAAATCGCGTCCATGACTGCAGGCTCTAGCAACTTCCGTCCATTGGCTGAAGTCGTGACGGAAAAGAGTTTGATCAACGGTATCGTTGCTCTGCTTGCATCAGGCGGCAGTACTAACCACACCATTCATATGGTCGCCGTCGCTCGTGCAGCAGGCATCTTGCTCACCTGGCAAGACATCAGTGATTTATCAGAAGTGGTGCCCCTACTGGCACGTGTTTACCCGAATGGCCCGGCTGACATGAACGCATTTCAGGCGGCTGGAGGCGTACCAGCCTTACTGCATCGATTGAATCAATCCGAACTGCTGCACCGCGATGTAAAACCTGTTTTCGGCGAATTCTCCGATCAGATGACGATTCCATCTTTGACTGAAGGTCAATTGGTATGGACAGCATGCCAGCGTAGCTTGGATGACGATGTCATTGCCGCCCCGGATGCCGTATTCCAAAATACTGGCGGCACGCGTGTATTAGACGGCAATCTGGGCAAGGCGGTAGTGAAAGTCTCAGCAGTCAAAGAAGAGCAACGTATCATTGAAGCACCTGCAGTCGTCTTCCAGTGCCAACACGAAGTGGAAGCGGCATACAAACGGGGCGAACTCAACAAAGACTGCATTGTCGTCGTCACGCACAATGGTCCAGCTGCGAACGGTATGCCAGAGCTGCATAAGTTGATGCCAATTTTAGGCAATGTGCAAAAAATGGGCTTTAAAGTTGCCTTGGTTACCGATGGCCGCTTATCAGGCGCATCAGGTAAAATACCATCCGCTATCCATGTGTCCCCCGAGGCAATTCGCGGTGGTGCAATTGGCTTAGTCCGTGATGGTGACGTTATACGCGTCGATTGCCAAACTGGTGAGCTGAACAACTTAAGTGACACCCGTGGGCGCACCATCATTCAGCTTGATACTGAGTCAACCCAGAAAACCTGGGGACGTGGATTTTTCGAAGTGATTCGACACAACGTTTCCAGCGCAGATCAAGGTGCGAGCTTTATTGTTTAGGACATAAAAAAGACAAGCGGAAAGCTGGGCTCTCCGCTTGTCTGTATTATTCGACAAAGTACTACACACTCTCACCCGCAGTAATGTCATAGCCCATATCAACCACCAACTCTGGCTGCTCTTCGCCTTTTAATCGCGCGATCAGCAGTTCTGCACTCTTCTTGCCAATCTCAAAACGCGGTGTATCGACACTGGTCAACTTCGGACTGATCGTCTGACCGATGTCTAGTGCGTTATAGCCAACCACGGCCAGTTGCTCAGGGACTTTAATCCCGCGCTGTTGGGCGCTGAGTATCGTACCAATCGCGATATCATCGTTGGTACAGAATACGCCATCAAGATCTGGATAAGTCTCCAATGCACGCTCAAGTAACTCATGCGCAAGAGAGAAGCTGGAATGTTCACCGGTTAATACGTGTTTCGCTTCTAAACCGGCTTCAGACATGGCGCGCTCATAACCTTGCATACGTAACTTAGTCCGCGTATCCAAACGGGCACCAAAATAGACGATGGTACGCTTGCCAGAGTCCAACATACGCTTTACTGCGCTATACGAGGCATCTTCATGATCCAAACCAACCGCCATATCAATAGGCTGCTCTGGCAATTCCATGGTCTCTACCACGGGCACATCGGCATTTTTAATCATCTGTAATGTCCGTGGGGTATGGTTGCTTTCCGTTAAGATCAACCCATCAACTTGATAAGAGAGTAGTGACGCGATTTTGCGCTCTTCTTCTTCGACGTCATAACTGAAGTGGGCCAAAAGCGTCTCATAACCGTTCGCTTTGGTGACCATCTCAATGCCCTGCACAAAAGAGGCAAAAATTTGGTTAGATAGAGACGGAAGTAAAATACCGATCGCTTTACTGGATGATTTAGACAACATCGCCGGAGCACGGTTTTCAATATAACCCAGCTTTTCTATCGCAGCTGCGATTTTAACCCGCGTCTTTTCCGCAACGGATTCCGGATTACGCATATAACGCGAAACCGTCATCTTTGTGACGCCAACCTGGTCAGCAACATCCTGTAATGTCGCACGTGTTTTCTTAATCTTTTGATTCATAAATATGTGAACTATCAGTAATGTTACTTGTAACATTATGACCAATAGACGTCCTGTGAACAAGCCAAGGATAAATAGTTCACTAAATCAGTAGGTTAATGTACAAATAACCATCAGGTTGTGATACCAATACTGTGATTGAAGCCAAATAAATAGATAACATTAATATCAGTTTTCATATAAAATAACTCGCCTAAAAGAGTAAGAAATTAGGCACCGTGCAATTAGGTTATAACCAAACCCAGATTTATTATCATCTTCTTGATCTGGACGACTCTCAAAAACAGCAATTCCTTCAAGCATTACAACAAAGTCAACCTAAGCTATATCAACAACTCATCCCTCTTTTAGCTGACGAAACAGCAGAAGAACACTTGACTCAATTACTTTGTTTTGGCGCTCAGCAGGTAACAGATCGGGACATTGATCTTAGCGGCCAAATTATCAGCAAATACCGCTTAACCCATGAATTGGGTCGCGGTGGCATGGGTGTTGTATATGCAGCGCAGCGCGCAGATGCAACGTTTGAACAAGATCTGGCGATTAAATTTATTCAAAGTAACTTGAGTAACGTGTTGGGACAACGTGCGCTATTCGATGAAGCTCAGCTTCTCGCTCGATTAAACCATCCTTACATCGCTAAGGTCTTTGATGGTGGTCTGCACGATGATTCAGTTTACATCGTGATGGAACGAGTATTCGGTCAAACGTTAAATAAGTATCTATCCGAAACTGAATTGGAAGCAAACGAGAAGTTGCTACTGTTTAAGCAAATTTGCCAAGCGATGGAGCACGCTCATCAACATCACGTTTTGCATGCCGATCTCAAGCCAGAAAATATTCTTATCGACCACAGCCAACGCCCCAAGTTGCTCGATTTTAACTTAACCCAAAAAGCGCACTCCAATCGAGGCAAATCACCGTCAGCTCTGATCGCTTTCAGCCAGCACTTTGCCAGCCCAGAGCAACAATCGGGGCAATATCTAACCGAGCAAAGCGACGTTTACTCTTTGGGTAAAATTCTGGCACTCATGTTTCCCTCTCCAGCGATTTGGTCGGATATCTATTGGGTGATAAAGAGCGCAACGCGCACCACCATTACGCAACGATATCAGAACGTCACTGCCCTAAGAGTCGATATCGAACGAATCCTCGAACGTCGCCCGATCAGGCAGAAGAGGCATTGGCCTTTTTACAGCGCACTTCGCCTAGTTCAGCGAAGACCCCAAGCATCGGCATTGTCAGCCATTATTGTGCTCTCTGGCGTGATCTTTAGCAGTGCCATAATGCAAAAGAATATCCAGCTGCAGCAAGAAAAAAAAGTGACAGAAAACATAATGTACGAACTCACTCGCCTTATCTTCCACGCGAAAGGACAGAATCTAGAGCAAATGTCTGTTAACGCTATGATGGAGTTAACACGAAGACGGATTCTGGCTAACCCAGATATCCCCAAACAAGTAAAACAAAAAATGTTATTGGCGATGATGACACCCGTACCAGAGAAGCACCTCAGCACCCAAATAAAGTGTCATTTGAATTGTGCGCCTGAGTACAGTACTGAACAGTAAGGCTAAAACAGGATGTATACACGTTTAGTGACACTCTGGTTATTGGCATGTGCTGCTGTAATAACTTTAACTGCAGCGCCATCTACCGCAAACCAAAGCCAACTTACCCCTAAACTCAAGCAGGGCTATTTTATCGACGCGCCAGTGACAGGGCTGTATTACAAAACCAGTTCCAATATTACTGGCGTAACCAAGCAAGGCGCATTCCAATATCAGCCAGGAGATGTGGTCAGCTTCTTTATCGGTAATGATTCTACTGGTTATTTGCTCACCACCTTGTCGAGCCAAGGGGTTCTTACGCCGACGATGGCCACAACCAAGCCTAGCCGTAGCATTAATATGACTCGCTTGCTGCTGTCATTAGATAGCACACCAGAAAACCGCGAAGAGATCATACTGGCCAATCACGTGCTTTCAGACCCGCATTTTCAAAGTCGGTTAAAAAGCCTCGACCTGAATTACTTAGACGATGCAGCGAATCTGCTAAACATCGATTGGGTATCCAGCAAAGACGCCATCGAGCACCTCCATGAAAGTCAAGCTTATATTGAAAAACACTTCGCATCCGATGACATCGTCTTCCAACCGCGTGGCATCACTTTCAAAAACATCGTTATCAAAAAGAAAGACTGGCAAGGCCGCGTGTGTGCGTATGATCTGCGCTACCGCAATCACCCCAAATATCGCCCTCCCTATACTGTGATGACGTACACCATCACGGACGATTCACTTATCCAACACCCGAGTGCAGGGGATCATTTTCAGGGCTGTTTTCTATCACTCAACCATCAAGTAACCGAAGATATCATTGAGCCGCTCAGTCATTTTTCTGATTGGCATAATTTGGTCGGATGCTCGCTAACAGGTTGTACGAGAAACGATTTAAATGGTTTCTCTGTGGAAGACTTTGATGATGAGGGAGACTGGAAATACCGTTCTGCGGCCATGAACTTCGATCCAATTACCAAGCTGTTAATGGAGAAAGTACAAGGATTGGGGCATCACGAGCACGTTCAACACAGTAATCGTACCGAAATGCTGTGGTTTACTTACCCACAACTGGACGATCATGACATTGATTATCGTGGAATCTGGCAGCAAACCCAATATCGCGGTCAGACCATGACACAAACCTGTCTACTGATGCGCCACCAGCAAGTATTGCGCCTACCCACGTCGACCGAAGCCTGCCCGACAAATACACGTTTATACACGCAGGACGTAACTTGGGAATATGCCGATATGTGGTGGATTAACAATCCCAACCCCAAGGCAGATCTCGCACAAATGAATGTGATGGTTCGTTGGTCTCAGACCCCTACAGACATTAACTACACGACTTGGGAATATCTGCCTGCTGGGAAAACTTGGGAGCAAGGCATTTTATATCGCTACCAACAAGATGTTCATCGTAATCAAGATGGCTCTGATCGCATTGAAACCCACTCTATTTCTGAATTTGTCAAAGTGAGTAAGGATGTATAACGATGACAAACCCCATAGCACTGACTCAAATTATTCATCAATGGCAATCCGGCAATAAACAAGCCGAAAGCGAGTTGTATCAATTCGCCTACTTGCAACTGCACAAAATTGCCCAGCAAGAACGTGAGCGTAACGCCGAAAAATACGGCACCGACAACAGGGTATTGGCTGACAGCGTCAACAGCACCACTGCATTGATTCACGATGCCTATCTAAAGATGTCCAACTGCGACATGAGTGAAATCGCCACCAAGCGTGATTTCTTTTTGATGGCCGCCAAAGTCATGCGCCAAATATTGATCGACAATGCACGCTCACACCAAGCGCAAAAACGCCAGCACATCACTTTGATGAAAGACGAAGAAGATCGCTTTGAGCAGTTGATCATCATGGACAAAGCTCTAGACAGCTTCAGTATCCGTTACCCACGCCAGTCCAGTGCCTTAAAGCTTAAGTATTTGATGGGAATGAAAAGCCAAGAAATCAGTGAACTGCTTGAGTGCAGTGCGAGTTTGATTGAGAAAGATCTCAAATTCTCTCGCAGTTGGCTACAATCCCGTTTGACATCGTAATGAAACGCAAGTGGACATTGAGCCTAGTCAGTGTACTAGGCATGATCATATGGGTAAGTACAGAATACGCAGGCAGTGCGCCTAACGTGAATGGCGCTGCAAATGCCACCCAGCCGGTGTTACAACATCGGCTAAAGACGGACACAGCCTCATTTAGTAATAGGCCACTGAGCGGTGCGCCACCCATCTCTATAGCGGCTTTGGAGAAAGAAAGTGTCTCTGATGCCTCCTCTCTAACCAAAGCCGAAGCTAGAGTCACAAGCGTTAAAGACGCTGACGAACAGACATGGCAGCAAACCCACCACCACGAAAACAACACGTCAACCGTCACGGCAGGGCGTGATATTTTGGCAAATAATGATGCCGCAGCTAACCGCAAGCCTCATATCAATCCGTTAGCCTATCAACGCCTCCAAAAAGAGCTTTCTGGATGGGAATTAGTGGAAGATAAACCTACTCAGTTTCGCTTGTGGATCGCTGACTTGTTTGACGATGCAGAGCACGACTTTCTTTCCACCCGCGTAGAGTTACAGCTCCAGGGGGTCAAAATGTCTGGCTCATCGACGCTTATTTTTAAAGGTATTCCCAAAACCACAGATTCGCCGCAACTCAAAATATCAGCGAAGGATCACCACCATGGTGATGACGGTGATGCTTGGGTCTCCGCGATATTTGACCTTTCTATGATCTCCTCGGCTTCAATCAATACTCATCCTTTAGAAGGCGAAACCGTCTATCGACTGGAAACCACCAACCACTTAAATGGTCGATACACTCTGTATGACGTGGTGTACTGCGAAGCGTTCAAGTTTGTTCAGCAAGAGGTCTTTTATGCGGCTTCGAACAACAAAACCCAGTGTCCACCGGATGAGCAGCTCATCCAAGTGGGCACCTATACCGTCGACGCAGACCAATTGAACGTATACAGTCAGTTGTCGTCACTGGACACACAGCAAACATGGAAGCTGCAAAAACAGTATCCATCAGTCAAACATCCCGGAGTGACCAATTACTTTGTCAGCGTGTACAACGGCAAACAATTTGAAAGCTACACCATGCAAAAGAAACGTTCAGCGATGGAGCAACGCATCAACGCCCCCACTGGACAGTATTTGTATCAAATAGCCTTTTTTGACTATCTACTGCCGCTTCCTAACGGTGAGTATCTGGTATCTGAAATCGGCAACTTTCTTTATCACCATGGAACTGAGGTGGTAGGTCCGTTAGGCGAACATATCGATTCCGATCTCAACCTGCGTACTTACGAGCGCAGTCTGCGCTGTGCCGATATCGCAGTCTGGTACGACAGTCATGCGATCGCAGGCCAAGGTGACTATCAAATCGACATCATCTCAGACCCGTTCCCCTATGATCCGACCTACCAAATTGACTGCTACGAATACACGAGCAACCTAGCAACCGGACAACAGTCCTTAGCGTTTGACCTAAATTACTCGCCATACGATGAGTTACTCCCCGGAGAGGTGTACAGTTATGTTTTGCGCCCCAAACCGCAGTTCGCCCAGTGGGTGGAAGAGATCAAATTAAACCTGATCTATCATCCACCGCATTAGTACGCTTAGAATTTCCACAATGCTTGTAAGCCCGTGCTCCATGTCAGCAATTCCGATTCAGGTAACGTCGCTTTGTAACTATCTGTTCCCTGCTCCTGACAAATACCATCAGTCATGGTCTTACAGTATGAGGGACTTACAATGTGAGAATCCGATTCCAGACGTTTTTCAAATCCAATTAAGGCAAACCAACCTAAGTGCAAACCTTCAAAAACCTCGTAGCTGACCGTTCCTTCCAAACTGGTACGAATACTGTGGCTATCAAAATCGACATCACTAAACTGAGTAGAAGAGGTCTTGCTATACAAAGGGAAACCAATGAGTGCTCTGCCAGAAACATGCCAGTTATTATCGGCGAATAACGTGCCATCATCATAAGCCACCCCTATATCAGCAAACACACTTGTGTTGGTTTCCTCCCATGTACCATGAAAGAACTGATTACCCTGTTCGGTATAGTTTTTGACACTGAAGCGAGTAAACGTTTGATAAGTGAATGACGGACCTGCGACTAAACGCCAGCGATTATCCAACTTGTAGTGCAGCAGGATATTGGTGGCGGTTCTCAGGTACTCAGCTTCATTGTTTTGGATAACTTGGCCGTTCCAACGCCACTCTTCCTCACCATTAACTGGTGAGAACGTTGCAAGTGCATCAATCGAAAAATCGAAGTCTTCATTAATATAGTACAGGCCACCAGAATTAATCACTGGATTCAGTAAGTTCACACTGGAACTTACTACGCCCGACTCCTCATATATTACGTTCTCTAACCCTAGGGTAAAATACGAATAGCCATACCGATCATCCATCTCGTTAGCTGCCGCTGTCGAGGCCATACACATCAACGTAAAACCCACGCAAGTCTTCATTATTGTTGTCCTTTATATCCTTAACAGCGGCAGATAATAGCGTTGTACTGTGCAATTCCAACCCCGTAACTGATAAAAAAAACAAAACAATTTTTACGGTTTTTCCGCTGTTTTCCGTATCTTGAAATCTTGCCACTATCACTGATACAACTCGCTTCATCTATGTCAAAAATGGGCATACACAACGATTTCCTCCCTCTGGGTAATGAGAGTTTAATTCGATGATAGGATGTAGAAACACATGAAAAAACTTAGTTTACTAGCAACGTCAGTGGCCATCGCCCTTACTGGATGTGGGGGCTCTGAGGGAGGTTCATCCAACAGCGGCACACCACCGACACCAGGCGGCTTAGTTATCACAGCCATTGATGGCTACCTACAAAACGCTGAAGTGTGGGTAGATAAAGACGGTAACCTAAGCAATGGTTGCGAATTCAATACTGATGAAGTAACCAATGAAAATGGCCAAGCGACCATCAGTAAAGCGGACTACGCGGGTATGGATATCTGTATCAAAGCGATCGCTGGTAAAACCATCGATAAAGACCGTGGTATTGTATCGTCTGACTTCGTACTGGCCTCCGCGTCAGGCGAAGATGACCAAGTGGTAGTCAACCCAATGACGAACATGGTGGTAGAAAAGGTTAAGACGCAACTAGCCAGCGACTCAGCCCTAGATGTGATTGAAGCAAAAAAAGTGGCAGAAGCTGAGGTCGTCACTGCCGTAACACAATCGGGCCTAACAGCAAGCGCTGAAATGATTTTCGGTGATTATATTGCTAGCTCAGAATCCTCTAACGATGCTAAAGCACTGAAAGTCATCGGTGAAACGCTGGTTGACCACCAAAATCAGCCAGTTGAAAAACAGCTAGAAATCACGACTACCGTGGCGGAGAAAGCACAAGAGATCATCAGCAGTAGCACGCCTGAAGAGATTGATAACTTCGCCCCAGTCGTTAATGTACCTAACGATGGTCCCGTCACCGTAGAGAAGAATAGCCGCCCTGTGGTAGCCACACCTCTTAAACCTGTCACCCTTCAACTAGACGATGCATTCTTCGCGATTAATGCAGCCGATTACTTCAGCGATGCCGAAGGCGATGCACTGACTTTCACCATGAGCGCCATTGGCGGTGACAAAAACGGTATCGATATTGATAACCTTGGTATGATCACGGGTGCACCAACAGCAGCGGGCGAGTTTATCTACCAAATTTTTGCTGAAGATGCGAAAGGCTCACTCTCTTACCCTGCTACCCTGACAGTGACTATCGAAACGCCAAACACAGTTCCAGCAGTCAATGACACCACAAAAGCAGACCTTCAAGCAGAGGTGAACGGTTGGCAATGGGTGCAAGGCGAACAGCCACAAAACACCCTTAACATTTCAGCACTGTTTACTGATGCCGACTCAGATGTCCTCACTTACCAAGTGGAGACCTCACTGAGCAAAAATGGTGGTGAGGACACAGGCTTCCAAGTACTTGTGGATGAAAGTGGTACGATTTCATTCGACGGCCCTGTACCTCATGTTGCCAATGCGGGTGCCGAGCACATTTATGTATACGCAAACGACGGGGTCAATGCCGAAGACGCTTTAGTTACCTTTTCGCTACCAAAAATCGCAGAGGGAACGGTGGTTGAGCCAACGCTGCATCCTCTGGAAGGTCAGGTGTGGTACCGTCTTGAATACGGTAGTGGCACAGAAACTGAGAGCTTTAACTATTCTCGTGTCTGGTGTGACACACTGAGCTTTAACAATGGTGAAGTCAGTGGTAACACACGCACTCTGAGCAACCTGACAGAGTGTAGCGAAATTACCGATGGAACAAATAGTTTCTACTTTGGTAGTTATGAAGTACAAGGGGATAAAATCCTTGCCTCTTTTGTTGGTGATGAAGGTACAGAACGGGCTGAACTGACCATAAAAGATGCTGACGAAATTTCACAAGGTGCGAAAACGCTGTACTGGTATTTCCCTGAAAGCGGTGAAACAGAAATCTACACACTGTTCAGTGTAAAAGCCGATGCTGAAGCACGTATCCAGATTCAATCAGACGATATCTCTGATAACCGCATGTTCCCGATGACACTGCCAACCGCAGTTGAAGGTCAATATGCAACGGGTAAAGCGTCTGTATCACTGCTGGAAACGACAAGCTCAGCTGATGACAATGTGATGGATGCGAACCTGATTCTAGAGTTCGATAATCAAGACTTTACCTGTGCTGATGTGAGCGAGTTTTACCGTAGCATTAAATTCACAGGCGAAGGGCTGGGATATGGTGTCGACTCTTTTGATGCTTACAAAGGTGGCTTTGAGTGTTACGACAAAGTTGAAAACAATATCACGCATGCTGCTATCGATTTCGACTTACCAGCATTGACTGTCGGCAACGTTTACAGCTTTGTAGGTAAAGTTAAAGAGAGCCAAGGCGGCTACATCGAAGCCGTGAAGTTCAATGTAACTTGGACAGGTACTGGCGACAACGAATAACAACGCTTCCCCCAAGCACCAAGCCCCGTACCACGGGGCTTTTTTCGTTCTATGCAAAAATCACTTCACACACATCACATTGAGTAACGAGGTGCCCGTTAATTGGTTGGGCTCGCGATCGGTAAACAAACCTTTCTTACCTTTGCCCCAATACGGCAGTTGAAGCGGCCATTTATTCTTTTCCATCACACCTGAAGCTCTTAATATCTTAAACTCTTCAGACGTTGCCAACGACATGTCTAATTGCTGGCATATCTGTGATGCGTCTTTGTAGTTGAGGCGGTTCCACGGTTTGCCATATTCCATGTAAAACTGGTTCCGATTATCAACCAGGTACGGCGCGACATACGTTTTACCCTGTAGTACGGTTTTTAAGCGAACCACAATACCATCTCGACTTGATACTCTCTTTTCCGGCTTAGCTTGAACTGCTGGTTTAGTCGTAACTTGCTTCTCTGCGACAGGTTTTTTTTCAGCGGCCGCCGATGGAGATTTAAATGCATCGGTGTTCGGTCGTACACTCGAAACCGAGGCAGCAGGCGTGTTGCCAACAACTGACTTCGTCACAGCCTTGGTTTGTTTCGACGCCGAGACGTTACGCTTCCCAACCACGCGAATAAACGCTTCTTTGTAGTTAGGCAAGGTTTTTACCCCGCGTAAATCAGCCGCAGCCTTAGCTGGGTCAGTATACGGTCCAATCAGACAGCGATAGCCGTTGGGTTCTGATTTCATCCAAACATCGGTGGTGATTTGGTTATAGAGGGACTTAGCTTTGGCAAGTGACATCGGCTTTGGCAGCAAACCACATTGAATCCAATAGAAATCACTGCCACCCTGCGGCACTTTCTTTCCCCATACTCCATTTCCAATAGGGCATGCCTGCTCAAGCTTTGGTAACTCTTTGTCGCTAGCCTGAGTCGCCTGACAAAGAAACTCGTCAGCCAAAACAGAAGGAGAATACTGAGCGCAGCCCAAGACCACACCGAGGCTGAGGCATAATTGGATACATCGTGATGAGTGTTGTGCCTTCTTCAATTCCATTCTCTTCACTCTAAACTCGTTGGTAAGGTCATTATGGCGAAAGACCGCCAAAAAACGGTGAACCAGGAATAACTAGCAAAAAAAGAGCCGGAAATGCATCCGGCTCTTTTTTTAGGAAGGAATTAAGCGAATTAACCACACTTAATGTCTTAGATTCTTAACCTTTATACAATTTCGGGTTAAATACATCACGTAACCAGTCACCCAATAGGTTGATAACCAGCACCAATGTGACCAACACAACACCAGGGAAAGCGGTGATCCACCAAGCCCCTGAGAAGATGTAGTTAAAGCCGATACTGATTAACGCACCCAGAGACGGCTGATCTACAGGTAGACCTAAGCCAAGGAATGACAGCGCTGCTTCTGACATGATGGCGTTTGCTACCTGAACCGTCGAGATAACCAATATTGGCGACAGACAGTTCGGCAGGATATGGCGGAACATGATGCGTGGTGCTTTAAAGCCCATCACGCGTGCCGCTTCTACGTACTCTTTTTTCTTCTCAGCCAGTACCGATGCACGAATGGTACGGGCGTACTGCGGCCATTCTGCCACACCGATGATGACCACCAGCATGACCACTGCATATTGGCTGTAGAAGTCACTACCAAAGCTGGCTTTGAAAATCGCCGAAACGATGATCGCTACCATCATGGTTGAGAACGAAAGCTGAACATCAGCAAAACGCATTAAGAAGCTGTCGATACGGCCACCGAAGTAACCTGCTGACAGGCCAATGATGATCCCCAGAACCAACTGCAGGCCAACTGCCAGAAAACCGATGGTCAGTGATAAGCGCGAGCCATAAAGAATCGTCGATAAAATGTCACGGCCTTGCTCATCCGTACCCAGAACAAAACGCTCATCGCCTTCTTCCATCCAAGATGGAGGAAGTTCAGAATCCATAATATCGATAGACGTCAGGTCATATGGATCGGTTGGTGCCAGAATAGGTGCCGCAAGAGCTAATACCAAGAACACCATAAACACCGTGAAACTTGTCATCGCAACTTTGTCACGTTTAAAGTAGTACAGAAAATCTGACTTTTTAAAACGCTGCCACGCTGAAGGAACGGCTTCAGAAGCTGCAACTTGATTTGATTGGCTCATGATTAAGCTCCTTTTCCAGTTAGGTTCACAGTTGGGTTGATGATGCCGTACAGCAAGTCAACGATGGTATTGGTTACCACGAAGATCAGACCAACAAAAATAACGTAGGCAGTGATTAGCGGCGTATCTACACGGTTAATCGCTTCTAGGAAAAGGAAACCCGTACCCGGCCATTGGAATACAGTTTCGGTTAGGATGGTGTATGCCACCATAGTACCAATTTGTACACCACCAACGGTCAATACTGGCAGCATGGTGTTTTTCAGTGCATGTTGATAATAAATTTTTTGTAAGTTCAAGCCTTTCGCTTTTGCGAACTTGATGTACTCAGAGCTCAGTACTTCCAGCATTTCTGAACGAACCAGACGAATAAACAGCGGTAGCATGATAGAAGCCAGCGAGATACATGGCAGGATCAGGTGCTTGAGACCGTCAAGAGTAAAGAAGCCCGACTCCCAACCGAGAAGATTCGATGTTTCACCCCGCCCGTAGGAAGGCAGCCAACCGAGCTCAATGGAGAAGACGTACATCAGCATGATTGCGGTCAGGAAAACCGGAATCGAAATGCCGACACTACTCATCGCCATAACAAATTTGGTGAAGATACTTTTCGGGTGGATCGCGGAATACACCCCTAATGGTATTGACAAAGCAATAATAATGAGCGTCGCGCCAAACACGAGCTCAAGTGTCGCCACCAGCTTGTCAAGAATGACATCAACCGCTGGACGCTTGAAAAAGTATGAAGTACCCAAATCACCTTGCAGTGCATTACCGACAAAGCGAGTGTACTTTGTGATAAAGGGATCGTTCAGGCCCAGTTCATCACGCAGCGCTTGACGCTCCGACTCCGAAACCGACTGACCTACAAGCTCACGCAGCGGGTCACCCAGGTTATCCTGAATGGCAAACGCCACCAAACTGATCACAAACATCACTATCAGTGCCTGAAACAGGCGCTTGACCAGAAACGAAAACATTCCTTGCCCCTTAACTATCCATAGATCTCTAAATTTAGAGAGAAAATTCAGTCTTTAAACCAGCTCAATCCGACTGAAATAAAACTGAGCTAAGTGTTAAGCCCCACAAAAACTCACTTGTGATGGGGCTCATTCAGGAGGGAACGTATTCCCTCCTAATAACTACTCACTGTGATTATTCAACCACTAGGTCGCCAAAGTAAGGCATAACCATTGGGTTCACGATGTCTGCCGCTTTCACGTTAGACTTCGCGCCCCACGCTTCACTTTGCCAGTGTAGTGGTACGAATGCTGCGTCGTTGTATAGCGTTGCTTCTACACCTTTTAGCATCTCTGCACGTTTCGCTGGATCCGTTTCAACGTTAGCCGCTTCTACTACTTTATCCATTTCTGGGTTTGAGTAGTGACCACAGTTGTACTGACCACGACCAGTTTCTTCGTTGCGAGTCATGGTTAGGAACTCGTTGAAGTTTGCAGAATCTTCAGTATCTGAGTGCCAGCCGATCATCAGCATGTCTGCTGAACATAAATCAAACTCTGGCCAGTATTGCGCTTTAGGCATTGTCTTCAGATCAACCTTGATACCGATCTTAGACAGCATCGCCGCCGCCGCTTGTGCTACTTTTGCATCGTTGACGTAACGGTTGTTTGGCGCAATCATGGTTAGCGTCAAGCCGTCCTCGTAGCCTGCTTCTTTCATCAGCTCTTTTGCTTTCTTCAGATCGTAGCGAGGAACCAGTTTTTCGTTATGACCAACGTAACCTGCCGGGCTTTGCTGGCCTGCAGCCGTAGCGAAGCCTTTCATGATTTTCTTCACGATGCCTTCGTTGTTGATGGCATGCACAATCGCCTGGCGAACGCGAACATCTTTCAGTGCTTCGTTGCTGTTTTGGTTCATTTGTAGCGTGATGATACGAGTACCAGGTAGTGTGACCAAGTCGATACCTTCCGCGTCTTTCACACGTTGGTGATCGTTTGGCGCGACTGGGTGAATCATATCTACACCACCAGAAAGTAGTGCAGCAACACGGGTCGCATCTTCTTTGATCGGTACTAGCGTTAGCTTATCAACGTTACCTTTTGACTCTTTGTCCCAGTAGTCTTTGAAGCGTTCAAATTCTACTTTTACACCCTGCTCACGTGATGTCACAATGAATGGACCAGTACCAGAAACATGAGTTGATGCAAATGAGTTACCATGCTTCACTAGCTCAGATTTGTCTTTGCCGTCTTCTGTCTTACCCGTGTAGAACTTGCTGTCCATCGGGAAGATGTACGTTGCCGTTTGCAGCACAAGTGGGTAAGGACCTTTCGTTACAAGATCAACGGTATTGTCATCAACTTTAACGATTTTTTCGTACGGTTCGAAGATAGATTTAAAGTCTGGAGAGTTTTGCAGACGCTCAAATGTCCATACAACGTCATCTGCAGTCATTGTGTTACCAGAGTGGAACTTCACACCTTCACGCAGTTTGAAACGTACTGTTGTATCGTTAATACGCTCCCAGCTTTCTGCCAGGCGAGGTTCAAAATCCATTTCCTGAGTGAAACGAACCAGTGGGTCAAATACCATGTGTGACATTTGCAGTGTACCGCCAGATAACTGCTCGTGCGGGTCAAGCGATACCGGGTCAGCAGCGTAGCCAACTTTAATGTCTGCTGCTAACGAGTTAAAACTTAGTCCCGCAGCGATTAGCGCCACTGCTAATTTGCTTTTCATGGTTTTCATTTGCATAACTCCTTCATGCTGGGATCAAAGTCCCTTGTTGTTGTGTTTGCGTCTGTTTTTATTTCAAGATCAGCCAAGCGAAAAACTTGGTTTATGCCGATTTAATCTCTTCTCTTAATCCAGTAAATTCTGGCATCAGAGAGATCAGTTTCTTGCTGTATTCATGCTGAGGAGCGGTAAACAGCTGCTCCGTTGGTGCCACTTCCAGTAGCGTACCCATCTGCATGACACCGACTCGGTCACACATCTGACGAATGACCGGTAAGTCGTGACTGATAAACAACATAGTCAAGTTCAGCTCACTTTGCAGATCTTTAAGCAAGTTGAGAATCTGTGCCTGTACCGAAACATCCAACGCAGAAGTCGGCTCGTCACAGATCAAAAGGCGAGGTCGGGTTGCCAGCGCACGTGCAATAGAAATACGCTGACGCTGACCACCTGAGAATTCGTGTGGATACTTCAGACCAGCCATACGTCCCAAACCAACGTGATCAAGCAAGTCATTCACGATTTGGCGTGTTTCTGCTTCATTTTTAGTCAGCTTATGGAAACGAATTGGCTCAGCAATGATATCGGCCACCTTCATACGAGGGTTCATCGACGTATAAGGGTTCTGGAACACCATCTGCATTTGACGGCGAACTGGGCGACGCTCTTTTTCTGACTTCATTGCCGTCAGGTCAAGGCCTTCAAACTTCACCTGACCGGAGTTTGGTTCATACAATCCAGCAATAACACGCGCAATCGTCGATTTACCAGAGCCAGACTCACCCACCAGACCAAAGGTCTCACCTTCGTGCACTTCAAAGCTGACATTATTCGACGCTTGTACGTACTCGCGGCGGCTTTCAAACAAAGAGTCTTTGGTGACAAAGCGCAGATTAACGTTTTTCACGTCCAACAACGGGCCAGTGTATTCACGTTGATCCTGACTTTGTCCCAGCCAATGGTTCTTAATATCGATCGGCTCCATTTCTGCCGCTTCTTCGATGTAGCTTACCAGAGGGAAACGATCGAGCTTTCTGTCTGAGCGAGGAACTGCGGAGATCAAGCTGCGAGTGTAGGAATGATCTGGGTTACCCAGTACTTTTGCTGTTGGGCCAAATTCAACCAGGTCACCCCGGTACATGACCGCCACACGGTCAGTGACGTTCGACACCACCCCCATATCGTGTGTCACCAGCATACAACCAACGTTGTTCTTAACGCACAATTCACGAATCAGGTTCAGGATTTGGTCTTGGATTGAAACATCCAGAGCCGTCGTCGGTTCATCGGCAATGATCAGATCAGGCTCACCAGCCAGAGCAATGGCAATAACCACACGCTGACGCATACCGCCTGAAAATTGGTGAGGGTACTGTTTGAGACGGTTTTCTGGTTGAGGGATGCCCACTTGCTGCATTAGAGAAAGCGCACGTTGATACGCCTCTTCATCCGACACTTTCATGTTGGCATGAATGGTTTCTTTAAGCTGCTGCTCAACCGTAAACAGAGGGTTAAGAGAGGTCATTGGATCCTGGAAAATAAAGCCTATTTTCGAACCACGCACCTTACGCATCGCTTCCGGGGATAAACCGGAAATCTTTTCTCCATCCAGAAATACGTCGCCACTAGCAACGCGACCCGGAGGACTAAGCAAATCAATAACAGCGTTCCCAACGGTGGATTTACCCGCACCTGATTCGCCAACAACACCCACAATCTCACCACGTTCAATTTGGAACGAAAGAGATTTCACGGCTGCGTGAACACCGTGTCGGGATGGATACTCAATACGAAGGTTTTTCACTTCTAATAGTGACATTTCAGACCTCTACTACCTTGTCTGTGTGGCATTGAATCACGCCCTCCTAGGACGCTCTTCATCACCTGAATGAATCCGTTCAAATTCAGAATAATACTCTGAAATTTTAATGCGGACACAATTTGGCAAAAATCACACAAAAAAGCAACAATTAAAGTATTTTACGCCATGAAAATGTTAATTGAACGCATATTTGGCGAATAAAAATGCATTAATAAGTATTTAACCATTTTCATATAAACCTATTTTTGTGCGCCATGCACCAATAAAAGCAGAAAAATGCTCTAGATTTATGCAAAAACCCAACATTAGACAAAACCACATTATTCATAGGCAATTGTTAACATTAAACAAACAATATCTGGCATGAAATCGATCTCTTAGGCATAAAATTTCATCTAGAAACTGTATGGAGAGATAAAAAACCAAACCCGAATAACACTCAGTTAAAGTAAAACGTGAACTGTTTTGCAAAAAAGACTAATACTCTATTTTAGGCTAGTTATTCGAACTTGGTGGCCAAACGTACAACAATTGACACTGACAATCGTCCATTTAGGTTTATGTCGCTTTATGGGCCACTGGTTCTATCATGCTGTGGTTTAAGACTTTACGATACGGAAGAGCATGAGATAATAGATTAAATAGAAGCCCCAGTAGCAAAGTTGTAAATGATAGGAGCCCCTGTGCTGAAAGCGATTTTTTTTGATATGGACGAGACTTTATGTGGCACATCTCAGGCCGATAAAGTGGCAGGGCAAGCATTTGCAAATTGGATGAAAACAACCTACCCACAGATCGCGGATGCTAATGCCTTCTTACAGCGCTACTTACAAGGTGTGTATAAAAAGCTCAATGCAGAGTTTCCTCAGCTTGTCGCCTTACTGCCGGATGAAAATGCATTCCGTTGCGGCCTGATACAAACCATCCTAGCAGAGCAAGGGATAGAAATAAGTGCCGAACAAGCCCAACAAGCGCAAAGCTTTTTTGACTCTGCACGTATGAATGCATTCTCCTTCCTACCTGGGGTAAAAGAGATGCTGGCTGAACTACGTCAGCACTACACTCTCGTCGTGATCACTAACGGTCCAGTCTTCTCTCAGCATCCTAAACTGGCGGCAACAGAGATGAGTGAGTGGGTCGATCACATTATTGTCGGTGGCGAAGAACCTGAAGAAAAGCCAGCGGCAAGTATCTTTCACAAGGCGCTCAAGCTAGCAGATGTTAAACCAGAAGAGGCGCTTCATATTGGTGACTCCTTAGCAGCAGACATTGCAGGCGCGAACGACATGGATATTCTCAGCGTTTGGGTGAATCCAAAAGGTAGCGATAATCCAACGGATATTGAGCCAGACTACGAAGTCAAAGACACCGTAGAGCTAAAAGAAATTCTCAAAACACTCGCTCAGTAGCATGGATTAAATGGTAAAAAAACAAAACCCCAGCCACTGCGCTGGGGTTTGTTTTATCGGCTGAAATAGCTTTTGGGTTACTGGTGGTCGAAAGCTCTTTGACCTAACAGTAGAGGCGTAAAATGGTGACCGATGAAGAACCAGAATTTGAACATCAGGCGACCCCCGCCCCTCTGGTCCGCTATATTCCAAAGAATGAGATGCCCTACCAAGCTGCGCTATTCATGATCTGTAGACGTACCCCCCGATAATTCTATCGCGGACGGCTAGTTGGGGCTTTCTAATAGTGGTCGGTGAAGAGGAATTCGATGCGACTGGGCGTCCAGCCCCCGACCCTTTGCAATCAATGTCTAAAACTCAGAATGCAAAAAGGCCTCGACATTTCTGTCGAGGCCTTCGAATGGTGGTCGGTGAAGAGGGATTCGAACCCCCGACCCTCTGGTCCCAAACCAGATGCGCTACCAAGCTGCGCTATTCACCGAGCATGTATTCTTTAAAGAAAGAATGGGGTGGCTAACGAGACTTGAACTCGCGACAACCGGAATCACAATCCGGGGCTCTACCAACTGAGCTATAGCCACCATCAAATTGTCATGTTTACCGCTTACTGTAAGCCATAAACTTTAATAGTGGTCGGTGAAGAGCGTGATTTAAACATCAGACGAACCACCGACCCTCTGGTCCGCTATTCTCAAAAAATGAGATGCGCTACCAAGGTGCGCTATTACCAGATAAACTCATAATAGCTAAATAGTGGTCGGTGAAGAGGGATTCGAACCCCCGACCCTCTGGTCCCAAACCAGATGCGCTACCAAGCTGCGCTATTCACCGACTTATGTTTTATCTCGACTCTAAATCAAGACAGGAAGCAATGCTACCTTGTTCTTCCTAAAAAAGAAAGAATGGGGTGGCTAACGAGACTTGAACTCGCGACAACCGGAATCACAATCCGGGGCTCTACCAACTGAGCTATAGCCACCACTGAGTTTTACCGACTTATCCTCCGGGGTAATGGTACGCCCGAAAGGATTCGAACCTTCGACCTTTGGCTCCGGAGGCCAACGCTCTATCCAACTGAGCTACGGGCGCATGCCCTATCGGCGGAGTGGAATAATACGGATATCACACTATGCCGTCTAGTACTTTTTTTACTTTTTTTATCGTTTGGTCTCTTTTTCGACAGTTATATGCCTTTAAAGAGAATTTTTGATGTGATTCACGCCCTGTCATGGATAACTTGTTGTTTAATGCAACAAGCTATCGGGATATAATCACTCATTATTTACATTGATTTAACAGCTGCAACCAAGTTGTCTAATCATTCTATGCCATTGAAGTGGTTTTATCGGGCTTCTTTAATCGGTATCAATACTCTAACTATATAAATAGGTAAGTCACTT
This sequence comes from uncultured Vibrio sp., assembly GCF_963675395.1. Taxonomy (NCBI): domain Bacteria; kingdom Pseudomonadati; phylum Pseudomonadota; class Gammaproteobacteria; order Vibrionales; family Vibrionaceae; genus Vibrio; species uncultured Vibrio sp. The sequence goes on from NZ_OY776223.1 coordinate 1,811,992, forward strand.
ACCTCGGGAATGTGAAGTGGGTTTAATGGATATGTCTCGACAAATGATTAGCGTTTTGTTCGCTGCCTTAACGTTTTCTACGGCAGCTTTAGCTTCTGACATCAGCCAAAGTGAATACGATGCGATCGCAGAACGCATCAAACCTGTCGGCGATGTTTATCTAGCAGGCTCTGAGCCTGTAAAAGCAGAACCAACCGGTCCTCGTGATGGCGCAACAGTTTACGGTACTTTTTGTATTGCTTGTCACGCATCTGGTGTAAATGGTGCTCCGAAGATTGGCAATGCTGACGAATGGGCGCCTCGTATCGCTCAAGGTAAAGATGTACTAATCAAACATGCACTTGAAGGCTTCAACGCGATGCCAGCTAAAGGTACGTGTATGGACTGTTCTGACGACGAGATCACGGCAGCTATCGATCATATGATTGCAGGTCTGTAATTCGTCTTGAATCAAAGCGTTAAAAGAGAAAGGCTTGCCACTTGGCAAGCCTTTTTATTTGCTGTTTGATGATTTAGATGATGTTACTTCTTAAACATCGAGCGTAAGTTGGCAATGTGCGCCTGGCCTTTCGCCATTCGCTCTTCTTGCGATACTGGCTTTTTGTTGACTTCCCATTCCACATCATCGAAAGGCAATTCATCAAGGAATCGGCTTTGCGTCGGCTTGATTAACTCACCATACTGACGGCGTTCTTTACACATCGTAAAAGTCAGCTCTCTCTGGGCACGAGTAATCCCCACGTACATCAGGCGACGTTCTTCTTCTACGTTGTCTTCATCGATACTGGTTTGATGCGGCAAAATGCCTTCTTCTGAACCAATCAGATAAACGTAAGGGAATTCCAGACCTTTTGAGGCATGCAATGTCATCAATTGTACCGCATCGCTGTCTTCGTCCTCTTCCCCGCGCTCCATCATGTCACGCAAGGTTAAACGCTGAACCACCTCTTTTAACGTCTTCTCTTCCTGATCGTAATTGTCGCCCTCTAAATCAGCCACAATCCAGGAATAGAGATCTGACACGTTCTTCATGCGCATCTCAGCCGCTTTCGGGCTAGCGGAGGTTTCGTATAACCAGTCTTCGTAATTGATGTCACGAACCAGTGAACGTACCGCAGCCACGGTATCGCCTCTTTCCGCCTGATCAGCAATAGCGACTAACCACTGAGTGAAGCGTCGCAAGTTTTCCAGACCTCGACCAGTCAAGTGCTGTTCGAGACCCATTTCAAAACTGGCTTCAAATAAGCTCTTGCCACGCATATTGGCGTAACTACCCAATTTTTCTAACGTTACTGGACCAATTTCACGTCGGGGCGTGTTGACGATGCGCAGAAAGGCGTTGTCATCGTCCGGGTTCACCAGTACTCGAAGATACGCCATGATGTCTTTAATTTCTGCACGAGCAAAGAAAGAGGTGCCGCCCGAGATTTTGTATGGCACACGGTTTTGCATCAGCGACTTTTCAATTAAACGTGACTGATGGTTACCACGATATAAAATCGAGTAGTCTCGGTATTCCGTGCGGTTGAGGAACTTGTGTGCAATCAGTTCACCCGTAACGCGCTCCGCTTCATGCTCTTCATTTTTTGCCAGCAGTACTTTGAGTTTTTCACCATCTGGGATCTCAGAGAATAGCGTCTTCTCATACACGTGCGGGTTGTTGGCAATGAGAATATTGGCAGCACGAAGAATACGACTGGTAGATCGATAGTTTTGCTCTAGTTTAATCAGGCGCAAATTCGGGTAGTCTTCACCCAGTAGCACTAAGTTCTGTGGCTTCGCACCACGCCATGAATAGATAGACTGGTCATCATCCCCTACGACGGTTAGACGGCCGCGCTCACCGACAATGTGTTTTACCAGCTCGTATTGACTGGTATTGGTATCTTGGTACTCGTCCACCAGCAGGTAGCGGATACGGCTCTGCCAACGCTGACGCACATCTTCATTAGTACGTAACAGCAGTACTGGCATCAAAATCAAATCATCAAAATCGAGCGCGTTGTACGCTTTCATCTGCTTTTGGTACATATCGAAGCAGAAGGCAAATAACTGCTGTTGCTCACCTTTCGCCTGAGCTTTCACCTGCTCTGGCGTTAGCATGTCGTTCTTCCAGTTAGAGATTGAACTCATCAGCTGACGCAGCAGATCTTTATCCCCGTCGAGCTGCTTTTCGGTTAGCTCTTTGAGTAGCGCGAGTTGGTCTTGATCGTCAAATAAGGAGAAGCCTGCTTTTAAACCAAGCTGCTTGTACTCACGCTTAATGATGTTCAAACCCAAGGTGTGAAAAGTCGACACCATCAAACCTTTAGATTCTGCTTTACCTAACGTTTGACCTACCCGCTCTTTCATTTCTCGTGCGGCTTTATTGGTAAACGTTACCGCTGCAATATTTCGCGCTTTGTAGCCACATTGCTGAACCAAATAAGCAATTTTATTGGTGATAACACGAGTTTTACCCGAGCCAGCACCTGCCAGCACCAAACACGGACCAGATACGTACTTTACGGCTTCATCTTGACTAGGGTTCAGCTTCATAGAATTTCTCAGCGGGCAATAAACGTGGCGCCTATGATAATAGTGAGAATGAACGATTACCACGTTTATCAGCCTTCCGTTTGTCAGTGTTGACTAACTCCATTTATAGCAAAGTAAAAATTTAATAACTTTTTTATTGCACACTCGTATAGCTTTAAGTCTATAATGAATGAACGTTCATTCACTAGAAGTGGAACTATGTCGAGTAATACAACTTTAGATAAAAAAGCTCAGATTCTTTGTGCGGCGGAAAAACTGATTGCTGAGCTGGGTTTTCAGGGGTTTTCGATGCAGAAGCTAGCCAAAGAAGCGGGTGTGGCGGCTGGCACTATCTATCGTTACTTTTCCGATAAGAACCACCTTTTAGACGAAGTTAGATTAAACGTCGCAAAGCGCATTGCAATAGAAGTGCAAGCCGGCGTGAGCGACGATATGCCTTTAAAAGAACGTTATACAAAAATGTGGCTTAACATTTGGTGTTTAGCTGGCTCAAATGTGGACACATTGAACAATAGAGTTCAATATCAATCCCTGCCCTATGCAAGCAATAGAATAACGCTGGAACTTGAGCGTAAAATGTTTGATCAGGTAGACCGACTATTTGACCAAGGTAAAGAGCAAGGAGTGTTTAAGCCACTCGACAATATGATCCTTTCGGGACTGAGTTTCGAGGCGACCGTTGCACTCGCCCGACATCATGCCCTGGGGTTTTATCAACTGGACGAAGCAGCCATAGAAGCCGCCATTGAAGCCAGTTGGGACGCAATCATTCAACACTAATTGGAGTTCTGACCAGAATGAAAAAGTGGACTTTTTTTATGTTACTTATCGCAATCTTGCTGTTCGGCAGTGTGATAGGTTTCAACTTATTCAAGCAACAGAAGATTGCCGAATACATGGCGAATCGCCCGGAAGCTGAATTTCCCGTAACCGTAACTGACGTACAGTCAGTTGATTGGGTACCGGTGATTGAGGCAATTGGCTTTATCGAGCCTAACCAAGGGGTGACGGTAGCGAACGAGACAAGTGGCGTCATTGACCAAATCGCTTTTGAATCTGGAACTCAAGTGAAGGAAGGCCAGGATTTGGTACTTCTTGATTCAGCTGTTGAGAAAGCCAACCTGAAAAGTGCACAAGCGAAGCTGCCAGCTGCTGAAGCAAAATACAAGCGTTACCAAGGCCTGTACAAAAAAGGGTCGATTTCTAAAGAGTCTTATGATGAAGCAGAAGCGAATTACTTTTCTCTTAGCGCTGACATCGAGAGCTTAAAAGCGGCGATCGACCGTCGTGAAATCAAAGCGCCATTTTCAGGTGTGGTTGGTATCCGTAATGTTTACCTAGGTCAGTACCTGCAAGCGGGTACCGATATCGTGCGTCTTGAAGATACCAGCGTTATGCGTCTGCGTTTCACAGTGCCACAGACCGATATTTCTCGTATCCACATCAGCCAAGCTGTCGATATTTTTGTCGATGCTTACCCAGAAATCGCCTTCAAAGGGTCAATTACAGCCATTGAGCCAGCGGTTAATGTACAGAGTGGTCTGATCCAGGTACAAGCAGATATTCCAAATAACGACGGAAAACTACGTAGTGGTATGTTCGCTCGAGCGAATATCATCCTGCCTACACTTGAAAACCAGGTGACTCTGCCGCAAACCGCGATTACTTACACACTTTACGGTGACAGTATTTACATCGTATCTGAAGAAGATGGCGAAAAGCGTGTAACACAGCAAGTGGTTAAAGTGGGTGAGCGTACAAAAGACATCGTACACATTCTTGAGGGCGTTAAGCCAGGTGATGTGGTAGTGACCTCAGGTCAGATTCGTCTGAGTAACCACGCTAAAGTCCGTGTCGTAGAAAGCGATGCAACGACTCCACCAACTGAAACACCAATGCTGTAATCGGAGGCTTCATGCGCTTTACTGATGTTTTTATTAAACGTCCAGTTTTAGCGGTATCAATCAGCTTTTTGATCGCATTGCTTGGTCTACAAGCAATCTTCAAAATGCAGGTTCGTGAATACCCTGAAATGACGAATACGGAAGTAACGGTTTCGACCAGTTACTACGGTGCCAGTGCCGACCTAATCCAGGGCTTTATTACTCAGCCATTGGAACAAGCGGTCGCACAGGCTGATAATATCGATTATATGACTTCTCAATCGGTGCTTGGTAAATCTACCATCACTGTAAAAATGAAGTTGAATACTGACCCGAATGCGGCACTTTCAGACATTCTGGCAAAAACCAACTCGGTTCGCTCGCAACTACCGAAAGAAGCCGAAGACCCTACCGTTACTATGTCGACAGGCTCGACAACAGCGGTACTGTATATCGGTTTTACCAGTGATGAGTTGTCTTCAAGTCAGATCACCGATTACCTTGAGCGTGTAATCAACCCGCAGTTGTTTACTGTTAACGGTGTATCGAAAGTCGACCTATACGGTGGTATGAAATACGCGCTACGTGTTTGGCTAGACCCTGCAAAAATGGCAGCGTTTAACTTAACCGCGACTGACGTGATGGGTGTGTTAAGTGCCAACAACTATCAGTCTGCTACGGGTCAGGCTATCGGTGAATTTGTACTTTATAACGGCAGTGCAGATACACAGGTATCCAATGTTGATGAGCTGAAGAACCTTGTTGTTAGCAATGACGACGGCAATGTAACTCGCTTAAGCGATATTGCTAAAGTGACGCTAGAAAAGAGCCACGATTCATATCGAGCGAGTGCAAATGGTCAGGAGGCGGTTGTTGCTGCAATTAATGCTGCACCAAGTGCCAACCCAATCAATATCGCAGCAGATGTACTTGATCTATTACCTCAGCTAGAGCGCAATTTGCCTAGTACGATCAAGATGAATGTTCTTTATGATTCAACTATCGCAATTAACGAATCCATTAACGAAGTAATCAAAACCATCGCTGAAGCTGCAGTGATCGTACTGATTGTTATCACTATATTCCTTGGTTCATTCCGTGCCGTAGTGATCCCTATTGTAACTATCCCACTCTCTTTGATCGGTGTGGCGATGGTAATGCAATCAATGGGGTTCTCTTGGAACCTGATGACCCTACTGGCAATGGTTCTCGCCATTGGTCTGGTGGTAGATGATGCGATCGTTGTACTGGAAAACGTTGACCGACATATCAAGCTTGGTGAATCACCATTCCGAGCGGCCATTATCGGTACGCGCGAAATTGCGGTTCCGGTTATCGCGATGACACTAACGTTGGGTGCGGTATACGCGCCGATCGCGCTGATGGGTGGTATCACAGGCTCGCTATTTAAAGAGTTCGCGTTAACCCTTGCGGGTGCGGTATTTGTATCAGGTATCGTGGCACTGACCCTATCACCAATGATGTGTTCAAAGATGCTTAAAGCCCATCAGGCACCAAGCAAGTTTGAGCAGAAAGTGCATAGCGTGTTAGAACGCATGACCAGCCGATACGCCAAAATGTTGGGGGCGGTGATGCAACACCGTCCAGTTGTGATTGGTTTTGCGTTGATTGTATTTGCCAGCTTGCCAATGCTGTTCAAGTTCATCCCAAGTGAACTGGCTCCATCTGAAGATAAAGGCGTGGTTGTATTGATGGGTACTGCTCCATCTAATTCAAACTTAGACTTTATCCAGAACACCATGAACCAAGTAAACAACATCCTGTCTGAGCAGCCAGAAGTTCAGTTTGCCCAGGTTTTCTCAGGTGTACCAAACTCTCACCAAGCGTTCGGTATTGCCTCTATGGTACCTTGGAGTGAGCGAGAAGCGAGCCAGGCTGACGTTACTGGTCGTGTAGGCGGATTGGTTGCGGACGTACCGGGAATGGCGGTAACAGCGTTCCAAATGCCTGAATTACCAGGTGCAGGTAGTGGTCTGCCAATTCAATTTGTTCTGACCACACCAAACGCATTTGAGAGTTTATTCTCTATCGCGACAGACGTATTGACGGAAGTGAAATCGAGCCCAATGTTCGTTTATTCGGATCTTGATCTGAACTACGACTCGGCGACGATGAAAATTAACATCGACAAAGACAAAGCGGGCGCATACGGCGTAACCATGCAAGACATTGGTGTGACATTAAGCACCATGATGGCTGATGGCTACGTCAACCGTATCGACCTTAATGGCCGTTCTTACGAAGTTATCCCTCAGGTAGAGCGTAAGTGGCGTCTAAATCCAGAGTCGATGAACAACTACTACGTACGTGCAGCTGACGGCAACGCGGTTCCACTGAGTAACCTGGTGACGATTGACGTGATTGCAGAGCCACGCTCACTGCCTCACTTCAACCAGCTGAACTCAGCAACGGTAGGTGCGGTACCAGCACCGGGCACGGCAATGGGTGATGCGATTAACTGGTTCGAAAACATCGCTGAAACGAAACTGCCAAGCGGCTACAACCATGACTACATGGGTGAAGCTCGTCAGTTTGTGACTGAAGGTAGTGCGCTATACGCAACGTTCGGTTTAGCCTTGGCGATCATCTTCTTGGTTCTGGCGATCCAGTTTGAATCCGTGAAAGATCCACTGGTTATCATGGTATCTGTGCCACTGGCAATTTGTGGCGCGTTGATTGCGCTTGCTTGGGGCGCGGCATCGATGAACATTTACTCTCAGGTTGGTTTGATTACCCTGGTAGGTCTTATCACCAAACACGGTATCTTGATCTGTGAAGTAGCGAAAGAAGAGCAGTTGCACAACAAACTGGGTAAAACAGAAGCAGTAATGGAAGCGGCAAAAGTTCGTCTGCGTCCTATTCTGATGACAACTGCGGCGATGATCGCGGGTCTTATCCCACTGATGTACGCAACTGGTGCAGGTGCGGCTCAGCGCTTTAGTATCGGTATCGTAATCGTTGCGGGTCTGGCGATTGGTACTCTGTTTACCCTATTCGTACTGCCTGTTATTTACAGCTACTTAGCTGAAAAACACAAACCACTTCCAGTGTTTGTTGAAGACAAAGATCTGGAAAAGTTGGCCCGTGTTGATGAAGCAAAAGCGGCCCAACGAGGATTAGCGGACAACCACTAATTCCCTGCCAAGCTAAAAGGTCACTTCGGTGGCCTTTTTTATTGCCTTGCGTTTGCCGTACCTATCTCGATTTTTTGCATTCCAACTAGCGACTTTCCCGTATCAATTACTTAAAATGAGGGCAAATCAAAAGGAGTTTTAACCACTATGTTTGATCCAAAGAAACTAGAGCAAATCGCCAAGCAGATTCATGACTCTATGCCAGCACCAGTGAAAGAGCTTGGTGCGGATGTTGATCAGAAAGTTCGCCAAGTCATTCAAGGTCAGCTTAACAAGCTTGATGTTGTCAGCCGTGAAGAGTTTGATGTACAGACTCAGGTTCTGCTTCGTACTCGTCAGAAGCTCACTGAGATGGAAGCAAAACTGGCCGAGCTTGAAGCGAAGCTGGCAGATAAATAAACATCGTCTTTCGATAATATTTAAAGGCTGACACTCAGGTGTCAGCCTTTTTTGTGCTCAAACCAAACAAGCGATAAACAAAAAAGGCTTGGTCAACGGCGACCAAGCCTTTTAATTAGATGTTGTGTTTTGTATTTATTGACCCCAGTCTGCCTGGAGTTCTTTTACTGCGTTACTTTTGAGTATGTAAATTACGCAGTATTAAGATTTCATTTCTAGGAGAAGGCGCGGAGTTTACGATAGTAAATGAGCACCTTCGACACCGAAATGGAACCTTAAGGCCAGTAATTTAGCCGCCTACCGCGATACGCTTCATATCAGTCATGTAACCACGAAGCTCTTCACCGATGTATTCTACTGGGTGGTTGCGAAGCGTCTCATTCACCGCGATAAGTGTTGCGTTATCAACTTGGTTTGAAGTTTCGCCCAGACCTTTACCAATTACGTCAGTACCTACTTTAGGCATGAACTTCTCACGTAGTAGTGGAGTAGCAACGTTAGCAAATAGGTAGTTACCGTATTCCGCTGTATCAGAGATTACTACGTTCATCTCGTACAGGCGCTTACGTGCAATTGTGTTTGCGATTAGCGGTAGTTCATGTAGTGACTCGTAGTACGCTGACTCATCGATGATACCTGATGCAGTCATTGCTTCGAACGCTAGCTCAACACCTGCGCGAACCATCGCAATCATTAGAATGCCGTTGTCGAAGTACTCTTGCTCAGAGATTTCAACGTCAGTTTCTGGGTAGTTTTCAAATGCTGTTTGACCCGTTTCTTCACGCCAGCCTAGTAGGTTCGCGTCATCGTTCGCCCAGTCAGCCATCATTGTGCTAGAGAAGTGACCAGAGATGATGTCATCCATGTGCTTGTTGTAAAGTGGACGCATTAGATCTTTTAGCTCTTCAGAAAGCTCAAATGCTTTGATCTTAGCTGGGTTAGACAGACGGTCCATCATGTGCGTGATGCCACCGAACTTCAGTGCTTCTGTTACTGTTTCCCAACCGTACTGAAGTAGTTTACCTGCGTAACCTGGGTCGATACCTTCAGCAACCATCTTCTCGTAACATACGATAGAACCTGCTTGTAGCATGCCACATAGGATAGTTTGCTCACCCATTAGGTCAGATTTAACTTCTGCAACGAAAGAAGACTCTAGACAACCTGCACGGTGACCACCAGTCGCAGCCGCCCATGCTTTTGCGATTTCCAGACCGTCACCTTTAGGGTCGTTCTCTGGGTGAACCGCAATCAGCGTTGGAACACCAAAGCCACGCTTGTATTCTTCACGAACTTCGGTACCAGGACACTTAGGTGCAACCATTACAACCGTTAGGTCTTTACGAATTTGCATACCTTCTTCAACCACGTTGAAGCCGTGTGAATAACCTAGTGTCGCGCCTTCTTTCATTAGAGGCATTACTGTCTCAACAACGTTAGAGTGCTGCTTGTCTGGAGTCAGGTTAACAACTAGATCCGCTTGAGGGATTAAAGTCTCGTAGCTGCCTACTTCAAAACCGTTGTCTTTGGCATTTTTAAATGACTGACGTTGCTCATCGATTGCTGCCTGACGAAGTGCGTATGACACATCCAGGCCAGAATCACGCATGTTTAGACCTTGGTTCAGGCCTTGAGCACCACAACCTACGATGACAACCTTCTTACCTTTTAGGTAGTCTGCTTCTGAAGCAAACTCACTGCGGTCCATAAAACGACAACGACCAAGTTGGTCTAGTTGCTCACGCAAGTTTAGAGTATTGAAATAGTTAGCCATTAGGGTGCTCCTTTAAGATTCTTCCGTAGAGGTCGGTATTAGTCTTACCGAATGAGTCCATACTAGAACAGACATTTGATTGCTTAAAGTGATATATTCACAATTAGTAATTGCAAAAAATGCAACGCGGTAATTTTTTATGAATATTAAAACAATCCGACTGTTCCTTGATATCTGTGACAGCAAGAATTTTAGTAAGACAGCAGCCACCATGCACGTGAGTCCATCTGCTTTAAGTCGTCAGATTCAAAAATTGGAAGAAGAAATAGGCCACCCACTTTTTGTCAGGGATAACCGAAGTGTGGAGTTAACACCCGCCGGAGAAAAATTTCAGCCTGTGGCAATGAAGATGGTTCACGACTGGACACAATTCCAATCTCAAATCAATGTACAGGACGATGTTCTGAAAGGTGAGGTGCGTTTATTCTGCTCCGTGACAGCAAGCTATAGCCACTTACCGCAGCTGCTCAACTCATTTCGCTTAAAACACCCCTTTATTGAGTTCAAATTACTGACTGGGGATCCGGCTCAAGCCATTGATAAGATAATGAATGATGAGGCTGACATCGCCATTTCTGCCATGCCGGAGCACCTTTCATCTAAAGTTGAATTCACCACTATCAGTGAAATTCCACTCTCAGTGATAGCGCCCATTGGTATCAGCTCATGGGTAGAAGAGTTACATAAAGAACAGCCTGACTGGAGTAAGATTCCTTTCATTGTACCTGAGTCCGGCACTGCTAGAGACCGAGCCAATGCCTGGTTTAAAAAAATGAAAATTAAACCCAACATCTACGCGCAAATTTCTGGCCATGAAGCCATTGTCAGTATGGTGGCTCTAGGTTGTGGTGTCGGTATCGCACCAGATGTCGTTATTAATAACAGCCCAGTACGAGAGAGTATTCAGCGACTCTCATTTGCTCCGATCAAACCATTCCAACTCGGTGTGTGCTGTAAAAGATCGCAACTGGAAAACTCATTAGTCAAAGCGTTATGGGAGTTAGCCGAGGGAAGCTTTATTGCTCAGTAATACCAATACCTAGCCATCTGAACATTGCCGCAATTGGTATCAACACATTAACAATATTTAATCTTTCCAAAAGGTCTCCTCAAGAGAAGCTTTCGTAAACTATTTCTGACAATTTATAGAAACAAACTGGCAAAGTTTTAACGATTTATCCCCCTAAATCGTGTTGGCTCGCATTAGTCACGCGAGCCTTCTTTTTCATATTTCCCTCTCCCATCTTCACCAGTAAAGTACCAGCTAAAACAGAGGAACCTCCGTGAAAATACTCATCATAGAAGATGACGCAACGACTAGAGAATTTGTCAGTAAAGGCCTGTCCGAACACGGTTACATTGTTGACCAAGCCGAAGATGGCAAGAAAGGGTTGATGATGGCTCTCAGCTCAGAATACCAGCTCATCATCTTGGATAGGATGTTGCCCTACCTCGACGGAATGAAAGTTCTCGCCGCTATCAAAGCCGCGGAAGCACAGCTCCCAGTTCTGATTTTAAGCGCGATGGATAGCGTCAATGATCGAGTGGATGGTTTACAGGCTGGCAGTGATGACTACTTAATTAAGCCCTTTGCTCTTGCAGAGTTAATTGCCCGAGTTGATATCATCATCAACCGCACTCAGAGGCCAACATCCAATCAGCACATTCTTAATTATCACTGTTTGCAGGTAGACCTTAAAGCACATAAAGTCACGTGCAATCAACAAGAGATAATCCTTCAACCCAAAGAGTTTCAACTTATTCAATACTTTATCGAGCATAGCGAACAAGTGGTGTCACGCATGCGCTTGTTCGAAAATATCTGGAGTTATCACTTTGATCCCAAAACTAACGTCATCGATGTCCACGTGGCTAACTTACGCCGTAAACTGGAAGAGGCTGGGTGTAGAGAACTCCTGCACACAGTAAGAGGAGTTGGTTATGTCCTTCGTCGATGACTATGCGTTAACCCGTTCATCCGTATTTAAAACATTGGTGAGTTTGTTTCTAATTGTCACGATCACCAACATTGTCGTCATACACCAAGTATATAGGGACTCTAATAACTTCCACCATAAGCAGTTAAACAGGCAACTCAATGAAGAAATTCTGGAATTCAACTTTGCAGCTAAACAGAGCAAAGAAGAGGTCGAACAACTTTTAAAAACCAAACAAGCGACAGCGACACCTTTCTATTACCAGCTCATTGAAACAAGCGAATCAGACAACGTTAAACCGTACTATCCTGTCGAGCAGCAAAAGAACAGGCATAATATTTTAGTAGCTAACAACCTCCGATTAGAGATAGGGGTAGATAAAAGCGCGGTAGAAGCGTATCGAAAATCACTCACCCCGATGGTCTTCTCTGGCATCATCTTTCCTACTGCAGTCATGATCATGTCTGCACTATTTTTTACCGTACTGATTCTCAAGCGATTAGAAAAAGTGAATCACGCAATGAATCGCGTCCTGTGTGGAGAGCCCAATGTAAAAATTGCCGTATCTCGCCAAGACGATGAGTTTGATATATTAGCCATTCATCTGAATTTCATGATAGAGCAAATGGCGAAAAACGAGTCTAGCCTCAAATCTCTGACTACAGGGCTTGCTCATGACATGCGAACGCCAATGGCAAGGCTGAAGCTTCGCTTAGAAGATATTATGGCTCAAAGCGATTTATCACCATCCCAAATGAGCAGCTTTTCAGCTTGTTATGATGAATTAGAACTGATTTTGTCATTGTTCAATAGCATGCTTGAAATTGCAAAGCTCAACAGTGGCCAAGTGAATATCGGCAATGATAATGTCGATTTAGGTAAAGTCACCCAAGATGCCCTAGAGTTTATCTCTCCCGTCGCCGATGAAAAAAACCAAACGTTAATGTTCAGAGAAGATACGCCCTGCGTTGTCACAGGCGATCGCTCTCTGCTTTTTCGAGCGGTGTTTAATCTATTAGAAAATGCGGTTAAGTACACACCTAATGGAGGGCAGATCGAAGTTATTGCTGACTGCTTTGGTGTTGTTATCGCCGACTCTGGAATCGGCATTTCCGATTACGACAAAATCTATGTTTGCCGTCCGATGTATCGTGCTGACCAGAGTCGTACGGAGTCAGGTAATGGTTTAGGGTTGTCTTTGGTCGATGCTGTGGTCAATTTGCATAACGCGCACTTGTTTTTACGTGATAACACCCCGGGGCTACGTGCTCGACTCTATTTTGGAAGTTAGACAAAGACAAAAAGGCTAAGTAAATACTCAGCCATTAGCTTAATTAGACACTCTTTTATACAGAGAAACTAGGAACGACGACATCCGAGAGATCTTGCGTTTCTGGAATTTGCTTCATCGCGTGAGCGATTTGTTCCGCTTCGGTACCAACAATGATCTGTAGGTTATTCGCGCCAATTTTCACGACTCCCATCGCGCCAATGGCTTTGAGCGTTCGTTCGTCAACAACAGAGGTATCATTCAGAGTTAAACGTAAACGAGTAATGCATGAGTCGATAGAAACAAAATTGCTATGGCCACCTAGCGCTTTCAGATACTGAGCTGCTTTCGTATTAGTGGAAGTCTCACCTTTTACCACAGCCTCTATTTCTTCACGACCTGGCGTTTTCAAATCAAACTTAACAATAGCGAATCGGAATACCGCATAGTAAATAAATGCAAAGCAAATACCCTGTACGATAAGCATATAAGGCTTGATCGCGAGTGGTAAGTTATAAGACAAGATGAAATCAATTAACCCACCACTAAACGTGAAACCAGCGAACCACTGCATGCTTGCTGCAATATATAGAGAAAGTGCCGCTAAAAGAGCGTGAACAACGTATAGTGCAGGAGCCACAAACATAAACGCAAATTCAATAGGCTCTGTTACACCAGTCAAAATTGCGGTTAGTGCTGATGCACCAAGAATGCCGCCGACTCTTTTCTTGTTTTCTGGTTTTGCACAGTGATACATCGCCAAACATGCAGCAGGTAGGCCATACCCCATAAACGGAAAGAAACCACCCTGATACATACCAGTAACACCTAGCTCACCAGTGCCAGACCAGAACTTAGAAATATCATTGATACCAACAAGGTCAAAGATAAATACTTGGTTCAATGCATGATGTAAACCGATTGGAATTAATAGTCGGTTGAAGAAACCATAGACACCAGCGCCTGCCGCACCCATTTCAGAAATTGAGATACCAAAGTTAACCAGTGAACCATAAACGGCAGGCCACACATAAACCATTACAATACTAATCAGTATCGCAGCAAGCGACGTTACAATCGGTACAAAGCGCTTACCGCCAAAGAAACCTAACGCTGCTGGCAATTTGATAGTGTGGAAACGGTTGTAAAGAGTGGCAGCCACTATTCCCATCATGATCCCGGTAAATGCACTCACTGCGGCTCCAGATGCGATAACCTCTGAAGTACTCATCTCCGCGACAGGAATTCCGGTGATCTGTGAAATTACTGCGGTATTACCGACAATCATTTCGACAATTAATAGACCGAGTAATCCAGATAAAGCAGCTGCACCGTTGTTATCTTTGGCTAATCCATAAGCCACACCAACGGCGAATAACCAAGCTTGGTTATCCATAATACCCTTACCACCATACACCAGTATCGTAGCTAATGGGCTGTTCGCTCCCCACCCTGACGGGTCCAAAGCATAACCAAGGCCAAGCATTAAACCGCCAGCTGGCAGTACGGCGATTGGCACCATGAGTGCTTTACCGATTTTCTGTAAATATCCTAGAATGTTCACGTTTTATCCTCTTACTTTTAATTCTAAAGAGAGGATACGTGATTGATAATTAAGGCGCGGTTGTGCGTAGATTAAGTTTTATTAATCTTGTGAAAGGTTTTCAGAACGGCAGAAACGCAAAAAGCCCGCTATTTCTAGCGGGCTTTTTGCTAAATGTAAAGCCTGGCGATGTCCTACTCTCACATGGGGAAACCCCACACTACCATCGGCGCTATTTCGTTTCACTTCTGAGTTCGGCATGGAATCAGGTGGGTCCAAAACGCTATGGTCGCCAAGCAAATTCTTTCTCTCTATTTCTAGAGAATAACTTGGAAAGCTGTTTTTGTGTTCTCTACACATTCAATTCTGTTCTTGCTTTGAGTCCATCAAAACCCCTTGGGTGTTGTATGGTTAAGCCTCACGGGCAATTAGTACAGGTTAGCTCAACGCCTCACAACGCTTACACACCCTGCCTATCAACGTCGTAGTCTACGACAACCCTTTAGGATACTTAAAGTATCAGGGAGAACTCATCTCAAGGCTCGCTTCCCGCTTAGATGCTTTCAGCGGTTATCGATCCCGAACTTAGCTACCGGGCAATGCGTCTGGCGACACAACCCGAACACCAGAGGTTCGTCCACTCCGGTCCTCTCGTACTAGGAGCAGCCCCTTTCAATTCTCCAACGCCCACGGCAGATAGGGACCGAACTGTCTCACGACGTTCTAAACCCAGCTCGCGTACCACTTTAAATGGCGAACAGCCATACCCTTGGGACCGACTTCAGCCCCAGGATGTGATGAGCCGACATCGAGGTGCCAAACACCGCCGTCGATATGAACTCTTGGGCGGTATCAGCCTGTTATCCCCGGAGTACCTTTTATCCGTTGAGCGATGGCCCTTCCATTCAGAACCACCGGATCACTATGACCTGCTTTCGCACCTGCTCGAATTGTCATTCTCGCAGTCAAGCGGGCTTATGCCATTGCACTAACCTCACGATGTCCAACCGTGATTAGCCCACCTTCGTGCTCCTCCGTTACGCTTTGGGAGGAGACCGCCCCAGTCAAACTACCCACCAGGCACTGTCCGCAACCCCGATAAGGGGTCGACGTTAGAACATCAACACTACAAGGGTGGTATTTCAAGGACGGCTCCACGAATACTGGCGTACTCGTTTCAAAGCCTCCCACCTATCCTACACATGTAGGGTCAATGTTCAGTGCCAAGCTGTAGTAAAGGTTCACGGGGTCTTTCCGTCTAGCCGCGGGTACACTGCATCTTCACAGCGATTTCAATTTCACTGAGTCTCGGGTGGAGACAGCGTGGCCATCATTACGCCATTCGTGCAGGTCGGAACTTACCCGACAAGGAATTTCGCTACCTTAGGACCGTTATAGTTACGGCCGCCGTTTACCGGGGCTTCGATCAAGAGCTTCGACCGAAGTCTAACCCCATCAATTAACCTTCCGGCACCGGGCAGGCGTCACACCGTATACGTCATCTTACGATTTTGCACAGTGCTGTGTTTTTAATAAACAGTTGCAGCCACCTGGTATCTGCGACTCTCAATAGCTCCATCCGCGAGGGACTTCACCGTCGAGAGCGTACCTTCTCCCGAAGTTACGGTACCATTTTGCCTAGTTCCTTCACCCGAGTTCTCTCAAGCGCCTTGGTATTCTCTACCCGACCACCTGTGTCGGTTTGGGGTACGATTCCAACTTATCTGAAGCTTAGAGGCTTTTCCTGGAAGCATGGCATCAATGACTTCACATCCGTAGATGCTCGACGTCGTGTCTCAGCCTTAAAAAGAGCCGGATTTACCTAACTCTTAAGCCTACACACTTGAACCTGGACAACCGTCGCCAGGCCCACCTAGCCTTCTCCGTCCCCCCATCGCAATAAGTTGAAGTACGGGAATATTAACCCGTTTCCCATCGACTACGCCTTTCGGCCTCGCCTTAGGGGTCGACTTACCCTGCCCCGATTAACGTTGGACAGGAACCCTTGGTCTTCCGGCGAGGAGGTTTTTCACCCCCTTTATCGTTACTCATGTCAGCATTCGCACTTCTGATACGTCCAGCATGCGTTACCACACACCTTCAACCGCTTACAGAACGCTCCCCTACCCAATATACAGAAGTATATTGCCGCAGCTTCGGTTTACTACTTAGCCCCGTTACATCTTCCGCGCAGGCCGACTCGACCAGTGAGCTATTACGCTTTCTTTAAATGATGGCTGCTTCTAAGCCAACATCCTGGCTGTCTGAGCCTTCCCACATCGTTTCCCACTTAGTAGTAATTTGGGACCTTAGCTGGCGGTCTGGGTTGTTTCCCTCTCCACGACGGACGTTAGCACCCGCCGTGTGTCTCCCGGATAGTACTTACTGGTATTCGGAGTTTGCAAAGGGTTGGTAAGTCGGGATGACCCCCTAGCCTTAACAGTGCTCTACCCCCAGTAGTATTCGTCCGAGGCGCTACCTAAATAGCTTTCGGGGAGAACCAGCTATCTCCAGGTTTGATTGGCCTTTCACCCCTAGCCACAAGTCATCCGCTAATTTTTCAACATTAGTCGGTTCGGTCCTCCAATTGATGTTACTCAATCTTCAACCTGCCCATGGCTAGATCACCTGGTTTCGGGTCTATATCCAGAGACTGAACGCCCAGTTAAGACTCGGTTTCCCTACGGCTCCCCTAGATGGTTAACCTTGCCACTGAATATAAGTCGCTGACCCATTATACAAAAGGTACGCAGTCACACCACGAAGGTGCTCCTACTGCTTGTACGTACACGGTTTCAGGTTCTATTTCACTCCCCTCACAGGGGTTCTTTTCGCCTTTCCCTCACGGTACTGGTTCACTATCGGTCAGTCAGTAGTATTTAGCCTTGGAGGATGGTCCCCCCATATTCAGACAGGATATCACGTGTCCCGCCCTACTCGATTTCACTGAACACACATCGTCAACTACGGGACTATCACCCTGTATCGTCGGCCTTTCCAGACCGTTCGTCTAACGTGTGTAAAGCTTAAGGGCTAGTCCAATTTCGCTCGCCGCTACTTTCGGAATCTCGGTTGATTTCTTTTCCTCGGGGTACTTAGATGTTTCAGTTCCCCCGGTTCGCCTCCTGTTGCTATGTATTCACAACAGGATACTTACTTATGTAAGTGGGTTTCCCCATTCGGAAATCCCAGACTCAAGTGGCTTTTACTGCCTAATCTGGGCTTATCGCAAGTTAATACGTCCTTCATCGCCTCTGACTGCCAAGGCATCCACCGTGTACGCTTAGTCACTTAACCATACAACCCGAAGGAGTTTCGAATTGATGTTAAACAACCAAAGTTGTCTCTCATTATTTGAATGAGCGAGAGACATTCGATTTTGCCGGACTCAAATATGAATAATCCGAAGATTATTCCCAAGAACACTTGAATGTGTTTTTAGTTGTATTCAAATACATGAATACTTTGAGAACTTTACAAACAACAATAAATTGTTGTTTTGTCAGCTTTCCAAATTGTTAAAGAGCTATGTTTCTTCACAAGGAAGTTACATTTTCTAAAGACTTTCAGAGTCAAAAATGCCAACCAGTATCAATTGCTTGCTCTGGTTTGGACGTTTTATTCCAAAAATGCTTAGAGAATGGTGGGCGATACCGGGCTCGAACCAGTGACCCCCTGCTTGTAAGGCAGGTGCTCTCCCAACTGAGCTAATCGCCCACATTATTTTGATTTCCGCGGAAGGAAATGGTGGGTCGTGCAGGATTCGAACCTGCGACCAATTGATTAAAAGTCAACTGCTCTACCAACTGAGCTAACGACCCTTTTTACTTCGCAAAGGAAGTGGTATCCCGTAGGGGAGTCGAACCCCTGTTACCGCCGTGAAAGGGCGGTGTCCTAGGCCTCTAGACGAACGGGACACTTTGTTTGTTTCCACTTTTGTAAAAGCAGAACCAAAACAGTTTGAACATCTTGGGGGATGTTCTATCTCTTAAACTTCATAAACCGTATCAATCTGTGTGGACACTCATCGTGACTCATTTGTCTTCACTTTAAACAGTGAAAGCAAACTGTCCATCGTATATAAGGAGGTGATCCAGCGCCAGGTTCCCCTAGCGCTACCTTGTTACGACTTCACCCCAGTCATGAACCACAAAGTGGTAAGCGTCCCCCCGAAGGTTAAACTACCTACTTCTTTTGCAGCCCACTCCCATGGTGTGACGGGCGGTGTGTACAAGGCCCGGGAACGTATTCACCGTGGCATTCTGATCCACGATTACTAGCGATTCCGACTTCATGGAGTCGAGTTGCAGACTCCAATCCGGACTACGACGCACTTTTTGGGATTCGCTCACTTTCGCAAGTTGGCCGCCCTCTGTATGCGCCATTGTAGCACGTGTGTAGCCCTACTCGTAAGGGCCATGATGACTTGACGTCGTCCCCACCTTCCTCCGGTTTATCACCGGCAGTCTCCCTGGAGTTCCCGACATTACTCGCTGGCAAACAAGGATAAGGGTTGCGCTCGTTGCGGGACTTAACCCAACATTTCACAACACGAGCTGACGACAGCCATGCAGCACCTGTCTCAGAGTTCCCGAAGGCACCAATCCATCTCTGGAAAGTTCTCTGGATGTCAAGAGTAGGTAAGGTTCTTCGCGTTGCATCGAATTAAACCACATGCTCCACCGCTTGTGCGGGCCCCCGTCAATTCATTTGAGTTTTAATCTTGCGACCGTACTCCCCAGGCGGTCTACTTAACGCGTTAGCTCCGAAAGCCACGGCTCAAGGCCACAACCTCCAAGTAGACATCGTTTACGGCGTGGACTACCAGGGTATCTAATCCTGTTTGCTCCCCACGCTTTCGCATCTGAGTGTCAGTATCTGTCCAGGGGGCCGCCTTCGCCACCGGTATTCCTTCAGATCTCTACGCATTTCACCGCTACACCTGAAATTCTACCCCCCTCTACAGTACTCTAGTCTGCCAGTTTCAAATGCTATTCCGAGGTTGAGCCCCGGGCTTTCACATCTGACTTAACAAACCACCTGCATGCGCTTTACGCCCAGTAATTCCGATTAACGCTCGCACCCTCCGTATTACCGCGGCTGCTGGCACGGAGTTAGCCGGTGCTTCTTCTGTCGCTAACGTCAAATGATAGTGCTATTAACACTACCACCTTCCTCACGACTGAAAGTGCTTTACAACCCGAAGGCCTTCTTCACACACGCGGCATGGCTGCATCAGGCTTGCGCCCATTGTGCAATATTCCCCACTGCTGCCTCCCGTAGGAGTCTGGACCGTGTCTCAGTTCCAGTGTGGCTGATCATCCTCTCAGACCAGCTAGGGATCGTCGCCTTGGTGAGCCCTTACCTCACCAACTAGCTAATCCCACCTAGGCATATCCTGACGCGAGAGGCCCGAAGGTCCCCCTCTTTGGCCCGTAGGCATCATGCGGTATTAGCCATCGTTTCCAATGGTTATCCCCCACATCAGGGCAATTTCCTAGGCATTACTCACCCGTCCGCCGCTCGACGCCGTTATCGTTCCCCGAAGGTTCAGTTAACTCGTTTCCGCTCGACTTGCATGTGTTAGGCCTGCCGCCAGCGTTCAATCTGAGCCATGATCAAACTCTTCAATTTAAAGTTTTGATTCCCTAAATAAATAGGGGAGGCTCAATGAATTCTGATTTACTGCATTACTAATGTAATGTTGAATTGACTGTGCCAAGACTAAGTAAACTTAATCTCGATTGGTCACTCAGTTCATTGAAACCTAATTTGATACCGAAGTATCTAATTGGATTATCATCAACGAGTGCCCACACAGATTGATAGGTCTATATTGTTAAAGAGCTTTCCTATTGAGCTTTGCTCAAATCGGACGGCCATTTTAGCGAGTTAAAGTTTAGTGTCAATCACTTTTTTCAAACTTTTTTTCAAGCGTTTCCGCTTGGCTAATTTGGCTTGCTAACCTTGACTCGTTTCTTTCGAAGCGTTGCCGTGTCAGCGAGGTGGCATTATAGAGATTGCGATCACATTGGCAAGCCCTTTTTGAGGTTTTTTTTGAATTTTCTATCATTCGAATGAAATAGCATCAAAAACATTTAAAAGAGCACGTTATTTCTACAGTTCTTTGAATTTATCCGTGAAAAGAGTCACCTTTTCCCAGTTGGTGTATTCCACTTCTTTCGTCGTATCCGTTTCTCCCCCCGTCATCGACATAATGAACTTAATCATCATTTTGTCGAACCATCCGTAGCGCGGATAGTAAAGAGCACCAGCAAACACGCCAATTAACTCCGGTTTCCAGGGGGATTTCATCAAGAACTTACGTATATACGCACTGCCTTCTGGCGTATCTTTACCTTGGTCTTCTTTACGCGCGGTTAAGTTCACGCAGAAGAAGGCTACTTTATGCTTTTCTAGTTGCGTAAGATGGCGTTCGATAAATTGGTACAACTTTTTATTCAGATGTCCATAACGAATAGAAGCACCAACCAATACTTTGTCATAAGGTTCGAAATCAATAGTGTCTATATTATGTAGATCCACTAAATCACAATCGAAGTCCGTCAGCTTCTCATCTATATAGTGAAAGATTTTTTTAGTTTGCCCTTCGCGAGAAGAGTACAAGAACAAAGCTTTTGCCATGGTTTCTCCTTAACTACGCCAAAACGTCGGCGTTAGTAGAATGAGTAAGGTAAATATTTCCAGACGACCAAATAGCATGGAGACAATCAGTACCCATTTTGCTTTGTCATTGACGTCAGCAAAATGCACAGCCACCTCTCCAAGGCCTGGGCCAAGGTTATTCAAAGTGGCAGCAACTGCCGAAAATGCGCTCAACTCGTCCATTCCGGTTGCGATAAGCCCTAACATACACACAACGAATACCAACGCATAAGCAGAGAAGAACCCCCAAACGGCATCGACAACTCGTTGTGGTAGCGCGCTGCCACCCACTTTAATGGTGTAGACAGCCCTAGGATGGACCAGACGTTTAAGCTCACGCGCACCTTGTAGAGTAAGCAGTAGAATACGGATCACTTTCATGCCACCACCTGTCGAGCCGGCACACCCACCAATAAAAGATGAGAACAGCAGCAATACAGGTAAAAACAGAGGCCAATCGGCGAAGCCAGTTGTGGTAAAACCAGCCGTGGTAGAAATAGAGACGGTTTGGAACAGCGCTTGATCAAACGCATCATAAGTCGAGGTATATGAGTGGTGCTGAAGTAATAATAAGAAGCAAACCACAAACAGTAGCACCTGTATAAAGATGAATGCGCGAAACTCGGGATCTTTCCAGTAGTATTTAGGATGCACGCCACCGGAAGAGAATGCCGCAAAGTGCAAAGTATAGTTACATGCCGAGATCAGGAGAAATACGACGGTGATGAGGTTGATTGCGTAACTATCGAAATACCCCATGCTCGCGTCGTGAGTTGAGAAACCACCAATCGCGATGGTAGAGAAACTATGACTGATGGCATCAAAAGGTGTCATCCCGGCCAACCAAAATGCGGTCGCACACGCAATGGTTAAGCTTAAGTAGATATACCAGAGCGCTTTGGCTGTCTCAGCAATACGCGGTGTCATTTTGGTATCTTTTACCGGGCCCGGGATTTCGGCGCGATACAACTGCATACCACCGATACCTAGTACAGGCAAAATGGCCACCGCCAATACGATGATCCCCATACCACCAAACCATTGCAGTAACTGACGATAGAACAAGATCGCTTTAGGTAGCTCATCCAGGCCAACAATCACTGTCGCACCGGTCGTCGTCAAAGCTGAAAATGACTCAAAAAAGGCGTCGGTTACCGATATATTAGGATTATCGGCAATCAAAAACGGAATGGACCCCGCACTGCCTAGTACCGTCCAGAATAAGACCACGATAAGGAATCCGTCACGGGCTTTTAGCTCATGCTTGTGCCTGCGATTCGGAAACCAGCAAACACCTCCGCAAAACAGCAGAACAAAAAAGGTCGTGACAAAAGGTACACCCGCGCCATCTCGATAGGTAAGCGCGACGAGTGCAGGTGCGAGCATTGTGACGCTAAAAAGCGCGAGCAATAGCCCGACAATACGAATAATTGAACGAAATTGCATGGATTGATTGACTAGCGAGGCTGTCCCTGTCGCTTACTATTTTTCATTATTTTCCGTCTAGCGGGGTAACAATTGCCTTCGCCCCACTTTTATTGATGATAGCTTGGGTAAATCCGCTCACTTCACGAAGCTCAATTTCTACCACCAGCACGACCTGATCGCTGTATTCAGCATCAACTTCCACCGCCCCAAACTGAGGCATAATAGACTGTGCGATAGGCATAAACCCATAGTCTAACGCTAGTCTGAGCTTTGTGGTGATTTTTTTCTCAATAGTTTGAAGCTGCCTAAGCGCTTGTTGCACACCACCACCATAGGCCTTAACCAAACCGCCCGTCCCTAATTTGATGCCACCTGAGTAGCGGGTCACTACGGCAGTTATTTCCCCAACCCCTGAACCGGATAGCTGCGCAAGAATAGGTTTGCCTGCCGTTCCAGACGGTTCACCGTCGTCGCTAAAGCCCCATTTCATCGAGTCTTCCGGCCGGCCTGCGACAAATCCCCAGCAATTATGTCTCGCATCCGCGTGTTTTGTTTTTACTTGATCCACAAATGCTTTCGCCGCTTCGACACTTGGCGTATGGGCGAGATGCGTAATAAACACACTCTTTTTGATCTCTTCTTCAAATTGAGTCGGTTGCGCAGGAATCAAATAAGGCTGGTCATTCATAGAATTAGGTCGCTTGTCTCTTTGCCTGAAGTCTACCACGAGTGTGATTTGCAAGTCGCATAAGATCTGTCCTAGCGCACAATGTTAAACACTTGTTTGAAAAATGTATTGAAATTAAACATCCACCGATCAAAACTAACATCAATGGTCAAGCCAGAATTAGAATAAAACACTTCCTCGATACCTATTTTTCGAGGCTATTTTTACGAGGAAGGTAGCACCATTTAGATAGGTATACAGACAATCCCAGATTGTATGTCATGGAGATAGACAATGATTTACCAAGCCGAAACCCTACAGGTAAAGGAAATACAGGATGGCATTGCAGAGCTGAGTTTCTGCTCGCCAAAATCCGTAAATAAACTTGATTTAGCGACGCTTGAGTCACTAGACAAAGCCCTTGATGCACTTAACGCACACCAAGGTCTGAAAGGCTTAATGCTGACTTCAGATAAGGATGCGTTCATTGTAGGTGCAGACATTACTGAATTCTTAGGCCTGTTTGCGAAGACTGATGCCGAGCTCGATCAGTGGTTACAATTTGCCAACAGCATCTTCAATAAACTTGAAGACCTGCCAGTACCAACTATCTCAGTCATCAAAGGCCATGCTCTTGGTGGGGGTTGTGAGTGTGTATTGGCAACAGACATGCGTATCGGTGACAAAACCACCAGCATTGGTCTGCCAGAAACGAAACTTGGTATCATGCCTGGCTTTGGTGGTTGTGTACGCCTGCCACGTGTTATCGGTGCTGATAACGCGATGGAAATCATCACACAAGGCAAAGCTTGTCGAGCTGACGAAGCACTAAGCCTTGGCCTGTTAGATGCGGTTGTCGATTCAGACGCTCTATATGCATCTGCTCTGCAAACACTGACTTCGGCAATCAATGAAAAACTGGATTGGCAGGCTCGCCGCAAACAAAAGACATCACCACTGACGCTAAGTAAGCTTGAGTCGACGATGAGCTTCACGATGGCAAAAGGCCTCGTGGCACAAAAAGCGGGTCCGCATTACCCAGCTCCAATGACATCAGTCCTTACTATTGAAGAAGGTGCTCAGTTTGCACGTAATGAAGCACTGGCTGTAGAACGCAAGCACTTCGTTAAGCTGGCAAAATCAGAAGAAGCGAAATCACTGGTCGGTCTGTTCCTTAATGATCAGTACATTAAAGGCATTGCTAAAAAAGCAGCAAAATCAGCAAACAAAGACACTCAGCGTGCTGCTGTACTCGGCGCAGGTATCATGGGTGGCGGTATCGCCTACCAGTCCGCACTAAAAGGTGTGCCTGTACTGATGAAAGACATCGCTCAAGCATCTCTGGATTTAGGCATGAACGAAGCCTCTAAGCTGCTAAATAAACGTCTTGCAACTGGTCGTCTTGACGGCTTTAAGATGGCGGGCATCCTTGCGTCTATTACCCCAAGCCTGCACTACGCTGGCATTGAAAACTCAGATGTGATTGTCGAAGCCGTGGTTGAAAACCCGAAAGTAAAAGCAGCCGTACTGAGCGAAGTCGAGCAAAACGTTGGCGAAGATACGGTTATCACGTCGAACACATCGACCATTCCAATCAACGTCCTGGCTCAGTCACTACAACGCCCGGAAAATTTCTGTGGGATGCACTTCTTTAACCCTGTACATCGCATGCCATTGGTTGAGATCATCCGCGGCGAGAAAACATCGGATGACACCATCAACCGTGTTGTGGCTTACGCAGCGAAAATGGGTAAATCACCTATCGTGGTCAATGACTGCCCTGGATTCTTCGTAAACCGCGTACTATTCCCGTACTTTGGCGGCTTCAGCATGCTGCTTCGTGACGGCGCTGACTTCACGCAAATCGACAAAGTCATGGAACGTAAGTTTGGCTGGCCAATGGGCCCGGCATACCTGCTTGACGTAGTAGGCATTGATACCGCTCACCACGCACAAGCAGTCATGGCTGAAGGTTTCCCAGAGCGTATGGGCAAACAAAGTCGCGATGCAATTGACACATTGTTCGACGCCAATAAGTTTGGTCAGAAAAACGGCAGCGGCTTCTACAGCTACTCAGTAGATAAGAAAGGCAAACCGAAAAAGACTTTCTCTGAAGAGATCTTGCCACTACTGGCAGACGTATGTGCAGACAAACAAGACTTCGACGAACAGACCATCATTCAACGTATGATGATTCCTATGATCAACGAAGTGGTACTGTGTCTACAGGAAGGCATTATCGCGACGCCACAAGAAGCGGATATGGCTCTGGTTTACGGTCTGGGCTTCCCTCCATTCCGCGGCGGTGTATTCCGCTACCTAGACAGCGTTGGTATTGCTGAATACATCGAAATGGCAAAACAACACGCAGAATTAGGTGCGATGTACCAAGTACCGCAAATGTTGATTGATATGGCTGCCAAGGAAGAGACCTTCTACGGCGCGCAACAGCAAGGTTCTATCTAAGGAGGGATTCCCAAAATGACTAATCAAACAAGAAATGTTGTCGTCGTAGATTGTCTACGTACCCCAATGGGTCGCTCTAAAGGTGGCGCTTTCCGCAATACTCGTGCTGAAGACCTTTCTGCACGACTGATGAAAGGCATTCTAGCGCGTAACCCACAAGTTAACCCAAGTGAAATCGAAGATATCTACTGGGGTTGTGTCCAACAAACGCTAGAGCAAGGCTTTAATGTGGCACGTAACGCGGCGCTATTGGCTGGCCTGCCAATTGAAATTAGTGCCGTTACCGTAAACCGTTTGTGTGGTTCATCCATGCAGGCATTGCATGACGGTACACGTGCCATTATGACTGGCGACGCCGAGATCTGTCTGATCGGTGGTGTTGAGCATATGGGTCACGTACCAATGAACCACGGCGTGGACTTTCACCCGGGCATGGCAAAAAACGTAGCAAAAGCGGCAGGCATGATGGGTTTAACGGCTGAAATGCTGGGTAAACTGCACGGTATCAGCCGTGAGCAACAAGATGAGTTTGCGGCACGCTCTCATGCTCGCGCTTATGCAGCAACCGTGGAAGGTCGCTTTAAGAACGAGATCCTACCTATCGAAGGTCACGCGGCAGACGGCACACTATTCACTCTGGATTACGATGAAGTTATCCGTCCAGAGACTTCTGTTGAAGGCCTGTCTCAACTTCGTCCGGTATTCGACCCGGCAAATGGTACAGTGACGGCTGGTACGTCTTCTGCTCTATCAGATGGCGCGTCAGCAATGCTGATCATGAGTGAAGAAAAAGCCAACGAGCTTGGCCTGAAGATTCGTGCGCGTATCAAAGGTATGGCGGTTGCAGGCTGCGATCCTTCAATCATGGGTTACGGCCCTGTACCTGCAACTCAGAAAGCACTAAAACGTGCTGGGCTGTCTATCGAAGATATGGATGTAGTCGAACTAAACGAAGCGTTCGCAGCACAGTCACTACCATGTGCTAAAGACCTGGGTCTACTTGATGTGATGGACGAAAAAGTGAACCTCAATGGCGGCGCAATCGCTCTAGGCCACCCACTAGGCTGTTCTGGCTCTCGTATCTCTACCACGCTGATCAACCTAATGGAAGAAAAGGACGCAAAATACGGCCTAGCGACCATGTGTATCGGTCTTGGTCAGGGTATCGCTACTGTTTTTGAAAGACCTTAGGTATTTGAACGACACAGTGATCCACTCTGCATCCTGATGAAATACTCCGATGCTAAAGTAATTTAGTATTAGACTTAAGGGCGACATCCTATGTCGCCCTTATTTTTAAGTCGTCATGACAAATCTATGCACTTATCGCATAGATCAAATGATGAACTTTCATTTTATTCATAATCAAACAAGACATACACTTAGAGGCAGTTAATATCTTGCTGCTGTGGCATCTCAGTCACACTACCGCACACTCGGAGAACCTCATGTTTAATGCTCTAGTTCTAAACCAAGAAGACAAACGTACTATCGCCAACATCGAACAAATTGATGAAACCCAACTTCCAGAAGGTGACGTCCTGATTGACGTTGACTACTCATCACTAAACTACAAAGACGGTTTGGCGATTACGGGTAAAGGTAAAATCATCCGTAACTTCCCAATGGTTCCGGGCATTGACTTGGCGGGTACCGTGGTAAGCTCTGAAGATGCACGCTACCAGACTGGTGACAAAGTGGTACTGACAGGCTGGGGCGTGGGTGAAAATCACTGGGGTGGTATGGCACAGCGCGCTCGCTTGAAAGCAGATTGGTTAGTTCCGTTACCAAAAGGGCTAGACAGCAAAAAAGCGATGATGGTCGGTACCGCGGGCTTTACGGCAATGTTGTGTGTTCAAGCGCTGCTTGATGCTGACATCAAACCAGAAGCAGGTGAAATCCTTGTCACTGGCGCAAGTGGTGGTGTGGGTTCAGTGGCAGTGACATTGTTAGCTCAACTGGGTTACAAAGTCGCTGCAGTCACTGGCCGCGTCGAACAAAACGGCCCACTGTTGGAAAAACTGGGCGCAAATCGCATCATCGACCGCGTTGAATTTGAAGAGCCGGCTCGTCCACTTGAGAAACAAATCTGGGCAGGCGCAGTTGATACCGTCGGCAGTAAAGTTCTCGCTAAAGTATTGGCCCAAATGGACTACAACAGCGCAGTAGCAGCATGTGGCCTTGCTGGTGGTTTTGACCTGCCAACCACTGTGATGCCATTTATCCTACGCAATGTGCGACTACAAGGCGTGGACTCCGTCATGTGTCCAACTGAAAAACGTATTGCTGCATGGGAAAAGCTGGTTGAGATATTACCTGATAGCTATTTTGAGCAAGCTTGTACCGAAGTCGAACTGGCAGAAGCACCGAAGTACGCTGAAGACATCACGAATGGACAAGTCACTGGACGAGTGGTTATTAAGCTTTAATTCCAATCTAGATAGCTCAAGAGCCGGCATTGCTGGCTCTTTTTGATCAACCTAACCCCATGTCTTCGATACGCTTAGCAATCAACCTTCCGCACTCTTCTTTCACAATCCCTCTTAACCACTCCTGTGCCGGTGAATGCTCACAACGTGCATGCCAGATCATCGAATAGTCAAAGGGCGTAAATTCAAACGGCAGAGGTTTCACCATCAGGTCATAACGCTCCGCCACTAAATACGCTAAGTCTGCCGGAACGGTGATAATGATCGGCAAGGTATCAATAATCGCTAGTGCCGCTTCCAGGTGATAAGCACGCAGCACCATTTTGCGTGGTGGCTTATCAATCAGAGCTTGCTCGATAAGCGCATTGACCCCATCACTGATCGCAATCATTGCATGTGGATGCCCCAAATAATCTTCGAGATTCATCTCTTTGTCTGCCAACGGGTGCTGTTTCGACAATAAACACAGCACACCAACCCGGCCTAGTATTTCACTACGCAATGGCTCAATGGGACCGGTCGGCCTACAAATGGCGAGATCAGCCCCTTCATAAGTGAGTTGATCAGACAGCCTGTCGTGCTGCAATGGCAGGAAGTTAAATGACACATTGGGGGCTTCCTGATAAATTCGCGGCAACGCAAAAGGCAATATGGTCTGCATGGCGTAGTCTGTTGTGGCGATAGTGAAAGTCTGGGCGCAATACAGCGGATCGAACTCAATAGGCGACAGCAATTGTCGCAACGACTCCAACGGCTCTCCCAGAGCTCGATCGATTTCCAACGCCTTTTGGGTAGGAATTAAATGCTGCCCCTGACGCGTAAAAAGAGGATCGCCCAATAAGTCACGCAGTCGTCCAAGCACTCGACTCATCGCCGACTGGCTTAAATTCAGCCGAGTTGCTGCCTTACTAACACTGCTTTCTTCGATCAGAACGCGCAGTGCGACTAATAAATTCAGATCTCGTCGATAAATGTCTTCTAATTCCACAATGACCATATATTATGAATGTGTTTAGATAAATTGTACTCTTCAGGCAAAAAAAATCCCGCCTTTCAGCGGGGAAGCCCAAGAAAAAATGGGGATAGTGTCGGAATGAAGTGTTGGTAAAAACAAGCAAGATGGTGCAATCAAACTATTTGGGTGAGTAAAGTAATACTAATGCTCTCGCTCTGATGCATCTGACCATTTATTCATCTCAATCAAAATACCCAAAATCGTTGCAATCACACCTACCACAGGCATGAGTGAGGTTTCAGCTGGAGTTCTTAGCACCAAGGCACAGAACGAGATTAAGCAGAGAACAGAATATATCGTTAGTCTGTCTAAAGCTGTTAGCATAGCCTTCCCCTTACCACTTGTTACCAATTTGTTAATTTAAGGTAAATCAAAAATAACACTTTGCCAAGTGGTTATTGAATATTTTTTCCACGAACGTAAAATTCATCGCTAAGTTAGCTACGAGAGTCACACTATGAGCTTTAATCCTGAACTGGCAACCAAGACGTTAGAAGCAGAGGGACTGCGCTGCCCAGAGCCAGTGATGATGGTCAGGAAGACAATTCGCAACATGCAAGACGGTGAAATTTTGCTGGTCAAAGCGGACGATCCATCCACGACTCGAGATATTCCGAGTTTCTGCCGATTTATGGATCATCAATTGGTAGCCGCACAAACGGAGCAACTGCCTTACCAGTACCTGATTAAGAAAGGGTTGGAATAATCAAAAACGGCAGCCAATTAGGCTGCCGTTTATTTATTCGTCATATTCTAATGTGCGAAGCTCTGACTGTAACTTATTGATCTGTTTCTTCATCGCCCGCATTTCTTCATGCATCGGAATGATGTGCTCAACCCGAATCCACGCTTCTACCGTCAAGCCGGTGAGAATAAAAGATCCAGCCACAATCGGTAACCACATATCGGTTAACACCATTGCCAACAAGCACAGCGCCAAACCAAAAGTGAATAAATAACTCTGACTCTTCGGGGTCATCCCCATGTAACGTGTAAGCATAAACTTGCCCTCTCGCTATCATTCACAGCAATAAACTACCATGACAAGTATGACACTAATATGCCTCTCGTCACGCTCTTGAACGATTTTAAGCCACAGTTTGAAATAAGCCACGAATTCACTAGTTATTGATAATTTGCTCCATTTTCACCCCACTTTGTTGGCAAAGTAACGCTAGACCGTTAGCTTTGCCAACATGGGTCAAATTAGAAAAATGCCGCCCCAATCGCCAACAACACAAATAGGAAAGCGGTCACTTTACGGATAAGCGCCAATGGCATTTTATCCGCAGATAGTTTACCGATCAGAACCACAGGTACATTTGCCAGCAACATACCTATCGTGGTGCCTAAAATTACCCAGCTCAACGTTTCCGCATATTGCGCACCAAGAATAGACGTGGCGATTTGGGTTTTGTCTCCAATTTCAGCCACAAAAAAAGCGATAAAACTGGCAATAAATGGGCCACGGTTGGAGATCTCTTCATCATCTAACTTATCTGGAATCAGAATCCAGGCGGCCATGACAACAAAACTGACCACCAGCACCCATTTTAATACTTCCGGAGACAGATAATCGGCGACAACGACACCTAACCATGCAGCCAAAGCGTGATTGGCAATAGTAGCGAAAAAGATTGCTGCAATAATTGGAATCGGTTTGCGGTATCGGCTGGCTAGTAACAGGGATAGCAATTGGGTCTTATCGCCAATTTCTGCTAATGCCACAGTAGTAATTGAAATAGCTAAAACGCTCACGACATGCTCTTTGGGGCAGGGATTATTATATTCAACCGTAGACAAACCTCACGCCCCACCCCGGTTCGTGTGATTTGTCTAAGGTCTTGCTAAACTCGAAAGGCTTCGAGTCTCGAGCGCCATGGTGATTTTGCACCAATTATGTTGACGAACGAACCTGATGAAATGGAAACTTCACCGGGTAAGCTACTCCCCAAAGACAGGCGCAATTCTAGCCAACCTTGTTATGCATCTCAAGCACCAAAGCAGCAGAAAGCTCCCTTTTAAGAAAAATACAGCAGATAACGTGGTAAATATTCATTAAAGGAGAAAATCGCCCATGAATTAATCAAGATTAGCTCTACTCCCATGCTCAATATCTGGTTATACTAGATTGTTAATTTATTCAACCGTAATTACTCTTTATCACCGTTGTTAGAGTTGAAAAACTCAGCATAGATGGCGAATTTACGAGTAACAAGAGAATCGCGCGAACCTGACTTATGCAAAAATACGATATCAAAACCTTCCAGGGAATGATCCTCGCGCTGCAGGATTATTGGGCTCAAAATGGTTGTACCGTTGTTCAACCACTCGATATGGAAGTTGGAGCGGGTACCTCTCATCCAATGACCTGTTTACGAGCAATTGGTCCAGAGCCAATGTCGACAGCTTATGTACAACCTTCACGTCGTCCTACTGATGGCCGTTACGGTGAAAACCCTAACCGTCTTCAGCACTACTACCAATTCCAAGTAGCGCTAAAACCATCGCCAGACAATATCCAAGAGTTGTACCTTGGTTCCCTTGAAGTTCTTGGTATTGACCCACTTGTACACGATATCCGTTTCGTCGAAGACAACTGGGAAAACCCAACTCTAGGCGCATGGGGTCTAGGCTGGGAGGTATGGCTAAACGGCATGGAAGTGACACAGTTTACTTACTTCCAGCAAGTTGGTGGCCTTGAGTGTAAACCAGTCACTGGCGAAATTACTTACGGTATCGAGCGACTTGCTATGTACATCCAGGAAGTAGATTCGGTTTACGACCTAGTTTGGAATATCGCACCAGACGGCAGCAAAGTCACGTATGGTGATATCTTCCACCAAAACGAAGTGGAACAATCAACTTACAACTTCGAGCATGCTGACGTTGATTTCCTATTCGGCTTCTTTGAACAGTGTGAGAAAGAGTGTCAACAGCTCGTTGCGCTTGAAAAGCCTCTTCCACTTCCTGCTTACGAACGCATCCTAAAAGCAGGCCACGCGTTCAACCTGCTAGATGCACGTAAAGCGATCTCAGTAACTGAGCGTCAACGCTACATCCTGCGCATCCGTAACCTGACTAAGTCAGTAGCAGAAGCATACTACGCATCACGTGAAGCACTTGGCTTCCCAATGTGTAAAAAAGAAGATAACGCGTAAGGGGTCGATCTAACATGGCAAAAGAATTTCTAATCGAGCTGGGTACGGAAGAGCTACCACCAACGCAACTTCGTACTCTGGCTGAAGCATTCGCAGCAAACTTTGAAGCTGAGCTAGCAAGCGCAGAGCTTGCTCATGAAGGCATCAAGTGGTTTGCAGCACCTCGCCGTCTGGCACTTAAAGTGGCAGCGTTGGCTGAAGGTCAAGAAGATAAAACTCTTAAAATCATGGGCCCAACAAAGTCTGTTGCCTTTGATGAAAACCTTTCACCAACCAAGGCTGCTGAAGGTTGGGCGAAGAAGAATGGTGTTGACTTAAGTAACGTTAACGTCGATGAGAAGACGCAAAAAATCTATGTTGAGAAAGAAGTTAAAGGCATTAATACTTCCGATCTTATCGTTGAACTAGCAGCAAAAGCACTGGCAAACCTACCTATTGCAAAACCAATGCGTTGGGGTAACAAGACGACTCAATTTATTCGTCCGGTTAAAACGCTAACCATACTAATGGGCAGTGACCTCATCGAAGGCGAAATCCTTGGCGTCGCATCTGGCCGAACTATCCGCGGTCACCGCTTTATGGGCGAGCAAGAATTTACCATCGACTCTGCTGAGCAATACCCGGCGATTCTTGAAGAACGCGGTAAAGTTATGGCGGATTACGAAGCTCGTAAAGCTATCATCCTAGCTGACGCCAAAAAAGCGGCAGCCGCGGTTGGCGGTATCGCTGATCTAGAAGATGACCTGGTAGAAGAAGTTACCTCTCTGGTTGAATGGCCAGTGGTACTAACAGCGAAATTCGAAGAAGAATTTCTGAAAGTGCCTTCTGAAGCATTGGTTTACACCATGAAAGGTGACCAGAAGTACTTCCCTGTCTACTCTGAAGACAAGAAACTACTGCCTAATTTCATCTTTGTGTCGAACATTGAATCGAAAGAGCCTCGCTACGTCATCGAAGGTAACGAGAAAGTGGTTCGTCCACGTCTTGCCGATGCCGAGTTCTTCTTCAACACCGACCGCAAGCGTCCACTGATTGACCGCCTTCCTGAACTGGAAAACGCGATTTTCCAAAAGCAACTGGGCACAATCAAAGACAAAACCGATCGCATTACTGCACTTGCAGGCTACATCGCGAAACAAATTGGTGCGGATGTTGATAAATCGACTCGCGCAGGCTTGTTGGCGAAGTGTGACCTAATGACCTCAATGGTATTCGAATTCACGGATACTCAAGGTGTTATGGGTATGCATTACGCAACTCACGATGGTGAAGATGAGCAAGTTGCACTAGCCCTATACGAGCAGTACATGCCGCGTTTCGCTGGTGATGTTCTGCCAAGCACCGCGATTTCTTCTGCAGTGGCAATGGCTGACAAGCTGGACACCATCGTTGGTATCTTCGGTATTGGTCAAGCTCCAAAAGGCAGCGACCCATTTGCACTTCGTCGTGCTTCTCTGGGCGTACTGCGTATCATCGTTGAAAATGGCTATAACCTAGACCTGCTCGACCTGATCCGTGAAGCAAAAGTACAATTTGGCTCTAAGCTGACTAACGACAACGTTGAACACGATGTTATCGAATTCATGCTGGGTCGTTTTAATGCATGGTATAAAGACGAAGGCTTCAGTGTCGATATTATCCATGCTGTACTGGCACGTCGCCCGACAAAACCAGCAGATTTCGATCAACGCGTAAAAGCGGTATCTCACTTCCGTGAGCTAGAAGCGGCAGAATCTCTGGCGGCAGCGAACAAACGTGTAGGTAATATCTTGGCGAAATTCGACGGCGAACTGGCTGAAGAAATCGATTTATCTCTTCTACAAGAAGACGCAGAAAAAGCGTTAGCAGAAAGCGTTGAAGTGATGACTGAAGCACTAGAGCCAGCATTTGCAACGGGTAACTACCAAGAAGCCCTAAGCAAACTTGCGGACCTGCGTGAGCCGGTAGATGCATTCTTCGATAACGTAATGGTAATGACAGACGACGAAGCACTTAAGAAAAACCGTCTGACCCTGCTGAACAATCTGCGCAACCTGTTCCTACAGATCGCCGACATCTCTCTTCTTCAAAAATAAGTAACCTATAACTAAGTTACTGCCTGAAAAAGAAATCACAAGATAACCAAAGGGGAAGCATCAGCTTCCCTTTTTTGTTGGCCAAAAGATGAGATTAGCGGGAATTATTACTCATTTTGTGAACAAGACAAAAATTTGTAGGGTGAGAGAGGTTTAACTTGTTGGTGCACCGCTCGGATTGTAGAGGCTTCTTTTTGTTATAAAAGATCTGTTTATTCGGGGGAAGGACACAATGAAAAAAACAATTCTCGCACTCTCTATTGGTCTACTTAGTGCCTGCAGCCAAATTCCAGAAAATGCCATTATATTAAGCGTCGGTGATGACAAAGCCATGTTCGAACAAAACGATCAGGGGTTACTCGTCGCAGAACAAAAACTGGATAAAGGCAATTACACTTTCACGATTGCCGACAGCAAACAAAGCTGTGGCAGTCGCTTCGCTCTGGCAGAAGAAAACCGCATCAAATTTAATACACCATTAAAAATGGATAACTGTGCAACGGATGCCACTATGCCGCTGCGCATTTTCAAAGCCAATACCTACCAGTTTACGCTCAACCCAACAACCAATGAGCTGACGGTTAAGATCAAACCAAAACAGTCTCAGGTAACCAGCTTCACTTGCCCTGTCGCAAGTGACACAGCTAAAACCATCAATGTCGCGGAAACCTTTAGTGATGGCACCTTGGTTCGAGATGCTCTGACTGGGCAAGAGACAACCGTAACCAATGGTGCAGTCACCCTTCAGCCAGGCCCAATGAGTCAGGGGCTGCTACTGCTAGAGGAGGTTGAACAACAGGCGAATAAACCATTCAGTTGGGATAACGCCACGGTTTATTTCGTCATGACCGACCGTTTTTACAATGGGAATCCAGACAACGACAACAGCTATGGCCGCAGCAAAGACGGTAAATACGAAATCGGCACCTTCCACGGTGGCGACTTAGCGGGTCTGACCAAAAAACTCGATTACATTGACTCTCTCGGTGTTAACGCCATCTGGATTACGTCACCGCTAGAGCAAATTCACGGCTGGGTTGGCGGCGGCGACAAAGGCGATTTCAAACACTACGGCTATCATGGTTACTACCATCAAGATTGGACCAAGCTCGATGCCAATATGGGCACCGAAGATGAGCTGCGAACCTTCATCGATACCGCACACAACAAAGGTATCCGTATCATTTGGGATGTCGTAATGAATCACACTGGCTACGCAACACTGGCCGATATGCAGGAGTTTGGCTTTGGTCAGCTTTACCTTGATGACCAAGAAGCGCAACAAGTGCTGGGTGAAAAATGGACCGACTGGCAACCAAAATCAGGCCAGAGTTGGCACAGCTTCAACGATTACATCAAATATGGTGACGGTGAAGCATGGGAAAAATGGTGGGGTAAAGACTGGATTCGAACCGACATCGGCAATTACGATGCGCCGGGGTACAACGATATCAGCATGTCTCTGAACTACTTACCGGACCTGAAAACCGGATCAACAGAGAAAACCGGCTTGCCAAACTTCTTCCACAACAAAGACACTGCTGCACGTGATGAACAAAAGACACCGCGCGAACATCTGATCACCTGGTTATCCGATTGGGTTCGTGAATATGGCATTGATGGCTTCCGTGTCGATACCGCGAAGCACGTAGAAATGGAAGCGTGGTCAGAACTCAAAACCAGCACCACACAAGCGCTGGCAGAGTGGAAGCAAAACCATCCTGACAAAGCACTGGATGATTCGCCGTTTTGGATGACGGGCGAAGTCTGGGCGCACAGTGTGGTGAAAAGCCCGTACTTTGATAACGGATTCGATTCAATTATCAATTTCGAATTCCAGTCAGATGTCGCACCAAAAGCGCTGAAATGCTTTGCCAACCTCGACAGTGATTACCGACGCTATGCAGAGCAAATCAATAAGGACCCAGAGTTCAACGTGTTGAGTTACCTTTCTTCTCATGACACGCAACTGTTCTGGTCTGCCCGTAGTCGCAGCTTTGATGATCAGGCACGCGCCGCAAATGCGTTAATGTTGGCTCCGGGTGCGGTTCAGATCTATTACGGCGACGAAATAGCCCGAGACTTTGGTCATACTGGATCCGATACTCACCAGGGAACCCGCTCCGACATGCCATGGGATAAGATTCATGGCGAGCGTGAAGACTTACTGCAGCACTGGCAAAAACTGGGCGAGTTCCGTAAACGTCACCCTGCTGTTGCTCAAGGTCAGCACATTACCCGTAATCAGGAAGGGTACTACGCATTCGAGCGTCAGTATCAGGATGACAAAGTACTTATTGTCTACACTGGTGAATAGCACATCTATCTCTCCACCAGCAAGGGAAGCGTAGGCTTCCCTTTTTAATCCTCTTTTCACTTTATAATCCATTCATCTGGTCTGAACAGACACTTTTTTCTTCTTCGAGTGAATTCACACTTTGCGTCGTAATAACATTAGGGTAAGGTCAAGTATTACACTATAAGCTGAAGCTCAGTCAGCAATATTACACAAAGCAATCACAATGAATTAGGTATAAGTAAACATGCAGTACTCAAAGTTTGGTGAAAAATTTAATCAGTATTCAGGTATCACGCAGTTAATGGATGATTTAAATGATGGTCTGCGCACACCAGGTGCCATCATGCTCGGTGGAGGAAATCCCGCCGCCATTCCTGCCATGCTCGATTACTTTCACCAAGCCAGTGAGGAAATGCTCGCCAGCGGAGAACTCATCGCCGCACTGACTAACTATGATGGTCCACAAGGCAAAGATGCGTTTGTTAAAGCATTGGCTAAGCTGTTCCGTGAAACCTACGGTTGGAACATCAGTGAGAAAAACATCAGTCTGACTAATGGTAGCCAAAGCGGTTTCTTCTACCTATTTAATTTACTCGCCGGGCAACAGCCGGACGGTTCACACAAAAAAGTGCTGTTACCGATCGCGCCAGAGTATATTGGTTATGGCGATGCGGGGATTGATGAAGACATCTTCGTCTCGTACCACCCGGAAATCGAATTACTTGATAATGGCCTGTTTAAATACCACGTTGATTTTGAAAAGCTAAAAGTCGATGACTCCGTCGCTGCTATCTGTGCATCTCGCCCAACCAACCCAACAGGTAACGTACTCACGGATCAAGAAATCCGTAAACTAGACAAGCTCGCGCGTGAAAACAACATCCCGCTAATCATCGATAACGCTTACGGTTTGCCATTCCCGAACATCATTTTTGAAGACGTTGAACCTTTCTGGAATGACAATACGATTCTGTGTATGAGCTTATCCAAACTGGGATTACCGGGCGTACGCTGCGGTATTGTGATCGCTAATGAAGCGATTACCCAGGCTTTGACCAATATGAATGGCATTATTAGCTTAGCGCCAGGCAGTGTTGGTCCAGCGCTGGCGAACCATATCATTGGTAATGGCGACCTGCTTAGACTGAGTTCGGATGTGATTAAGCCCTACTACAAGCAGAAGTCTCAACGTGCAGTAGAACTGCTGCAGAAAGCGATCACCGACCCACGTTTTCGTATTCACAAGCCTGAAGGCGCTATCTTCCTGTGGCTGTGGTTCGATGAACTGCCAATCACCACGATGGAACTGTACCAACGCCTGAAAGCTCGTGGAGTACTGATTGTTCCAGGTGAGTACTTCTTTATCGGTCAGGAAGATGAGTGGGATCACGCCCATCAGTGTCTACGTATGAACTACGTTCAAGATGACGAGATGATGCAGAAAGGCATTGCGATCATCGCCGAAGAAGTTGAAAAGGCTTACCAAGAAGGTAAATAGAGAAACAAACGAAAAGAGCGCCCTTTTCCATAACGGAAGGCGCTCTTTCTCACTCTATAGGGCAAGCTGCTTACTGATTAGCTGTTTTCCAGCAGATTGCCACCGCCAATAGCAATTTTACGTGGTTGCATCGCTTCAGGAATTTCACGAACCAAGTCAATGTGTAGCAGGCCATTTTCCATTGATGCGCCAGTCACTTTCACGTAATCCGCTAACTGGAACTTACGCTCAAAATCGCGCTCTGCAATGCCTTGGTAAACGTAGTTTTTACCTTCTTCGGCTTTACGTTCGCCCTTCACGATCAGCATGTTTTCATTTTGAGTCAAATCAAGCTGCTCTTCAGCAAAACCCGCAACGGCCATCGTAATACGGAAGTTATGCTCATCTTTTTGTTCGATATTGTATGGAGGGTAACCGTTGGAAGAGTTCTTAGCCGAGCCCGCTTCCATCAGGTTTAGCAGACGGTCGAAGCCAATAGCATTACGGTATAGTGGTGAGAAATCTACATTGCGCATAAATCTATCCTCTTAATTAAGCAATAGTCTTAGCCCAGATGACAGCCATCTAAAAAACGTGATTATGCAAAAACCAACGCCGAGCTAAGCGATTCTTATCATTCCGCAGGCTGTTATCTTCAGCACGGAGACATGATGTGGAATCTTTAGGGTCAAATTTTGTTGCTAAGACCACGTATCCTCTTCTGAGCGAACGGGTTTTAGCGGTTTTAGAGGGCTGAACTTCTAGTCTCTAGCAAGTCAACTAGCCTCTTCAATTCTAGATATAAGGCCTGAAAATACGCTTTCAAGTGAGAACAAGAAAAAAGTTTAGGATAGTAGAACAACACCCTTAAGTTCTTAGTTGCTTTGCTTAGTCAAGACCTCACTTATTTCTTATTTGGCGTAGTTGTCGAAGCTAAAGTTTCACTTTCGCTTTTTTTTCCTAACATATCCGGACTTACACCTTGTTTATCAATGCATTCTTGTTTTGTCATCCATCCTATAAAGACATCTGTATCGTGTGCCAGACACGGAATTTTTGCTTCAAAACCACTCGCATTTGAGTATGTGGATAAAA
Organism: uncultured Vibrio sp.; assembly: GCF_963675395.1. Taxonomy (NCBI): domain Bacteria; kingdom Pseudomonadati; phylum Pseudomonadota; class Gammaproteobacteria; order Vibrionales; family Vibrionaceae; genus Vibrio; species uncultured Vibrio sp. The sequence goes on from NZ_OY776223.1 coordinate 1,851,269, forward strand.
GCAATGAAATTAAAAGAGGTAAAGATCTAAACACTCTATTTTTAACCTAGTTAGTGATGAAGTCATGCAACCAAGCTTGACTTGAAGAGATAGAAAAATTCATTGTTCAATTGCTCCGTAATTTACGGATAATGATTTTTTATTGTTGGAATAGTTATCATCAGTCAATTTAGTGATATTGGTTCATAATTTCACAGATAAAACCAACTGATAAGTAAGACAATTCTGGTATTCGACGAGGTTCTTATTCTTGATGTTTTTTCTAATAACAAGAAACAAGCCACGTTAGCATCGAGTCGCGAAGAGCCTGTCTTTAAAATGACGACAGTTGAATTATTGATTCGCTGCGGTAGAGAATGAGTCTGATGGACAGGAAGAGAAAAACTGACAGGTTTAAAGCTCGATGAGCCTGATAGTACAGCAAGGATGGTGGGTTTCAGCAACGGTAAAGTAAGCGGAAAATAAAAGACCTGATTCCGATATATTACCGAACTCAGGTCTTAATAAGCGCTTATATTGAAACTCTTTCGACTACACGTCTAGGTTGGCAACTTTCAGCGCGTTCTCTTCGATGAAGTTACGACGTGGCTCAACCTGGTCGCCCATTAGCGTAGTAAACAGCTGGTCAGCACCAACGGCATCTTCAATGGTGACTTGCATCATACGGCGAGTCTCTGGATCCATGGTGGTTTCCCAAAGCTGATCTGGGTTCATCTCACCCAAACCTTTGTAGCGCTGACGGCTCAGGCCACGCATAGACTCTTTAACCAGCCACGCCAGTGCTTCTGCAAAGCTTGTAACCGTATGAGTACGCTCACCACGCTTGATGTAAGCACCTTCTTCTATCAGGCCATCCAACTCTTCAGACAGGTCAGCTAACTTGCTGTATTCTTTCGAGTTGAGGAAGTCGACACTGATGGCATGCTCATGAGTCACACCGTGAGTACGGACAATGATCTTAGGCAGGTTCAGACCAAGCTCTGCGTGCTGTTCAACCTCAAAGCTGTATTGACTCGCACCCACTTCTTTTGCGTTAAGCTGCTCAACAAGTTGTTTTGTCCACGCTTCAACGGCTGCTGCATCGTGACATTGTTCTGGTGTCAAACGTGGCGTGTAAATCAGCTCATGCATCAATGCGTTAGGGTAACGACGGCTCATACGATCGGCTAGCTTAATGCCAGCATTGTATTGCTGTACCAGTTTCTCCAGCGATTCACCCGCAAGAGCTGGCGCTTCTGCATTTACGTGCAGTGATGCGTTATCCAGAGCCAGTGATACCTGGTATTGGTTCATCGCTTCTTCATCTTTGATGTACTGCTCTTGTTTGCCTTTTTTCACTTTGTATAGTGGTGGCTGAGCGATGTACACGTAGCCACGCTCGATAAGCTCTGGCATTTGACGGTAGAAGAAGGTCAACAGTAGCGTACGAATGTGCGAACCATCGACGTCCGCATCGGTCATGATGATGATGTTGTGGTAACGCAATTTGTCCGGATTATATTCGTCACGACCAATACCACAGCCTAGTGCAGTGATAAGCGTCGCTACTTCTTGTGAAGACAGCATCTTGTCGAAACGTGCTTTCTCTACGTTCAGGATCTTACCTTTTAGCGGTAGGATAGCCTGGTTCTTACGGTTACGACCCTGCTTAGCACTACCGCCCGCAGAGTCACCCTCCACAATGTAGAGTTCAGAGAGTGCCGGATCTTTTTCCTGACAGTCAGCAAGTTTGCCCGGAAGGCCTGCTAGGTCTAGCGCACCTTTACGACGAGTCATTTCACGAGCTTTACGCGCGGCTTCACGAGCACGTGCTGCATCGATGATTTTAGAACAAACCATCTTAGCTTCATTTGGGTTTTCAACTAAGAATTCTGAAAGCTTTTCACCCATCGCCGACTCAACCGCTGATTTCACTTCTGATGAAACCAGTTTGTCTTTGGTTTGGCTTGAGAATTTTGGATCAGGAACTTTCACAGAAACAACAGCAGTCAGACCTTCACGTGCGTCATCACCTGACGTCGCTGTTTTCGCTTTCTTAGAGAAACCTTCTTTATCCATAAAGGTGTTCAGTGTACGCGTCAGCGCAGCACGGAAACCAGCCAGGTGAGTACCACCATCACGCTGTGGAATGTTGTTAGTAAAACAGAAGATGTTCTCTTGGAAGCCATCGTTCCATTGCATTGCAACTTCTACTGAAATACCGTCTTCACGTTCAAAGTTGAAGTGGAATATTTTCTCGATGATTGGTGTTTTGTTGGTATTTAGGTGCTCAACAAACGCCTGAATACCACCTTCGTATCTGAAGTGGTCATGCTTATCTTCTTCACGCTCATCAAACAGCTTGATTGAGACGCCAGAGTTCAGGAACGACAGTTCACGCAGACGTTTAGCCAGAATATCGTAGTGAAACTCGGTGTTAGAGAAAGTTTCAGCACTTGGCCAGAAACGAATTTGTGTACCGGTTTTATCCGTATCGCCAACAACCGCTAGAGGTGCCTGAGGCTCGCCGTGACGGTATGTTTGAGTATGGGTATGACCGCCACGGTGAATGGTCAGTTCAACTTTCTCAGACAGCGCGTTTACCACCGAAACACCTACACCGTGCAGACCGCCCGACACTTTGTACGAGTTATCGTCGAACTTACCACCAGCGTGAAGAACCGTCATGATAACTTCTGCTGCTGAGACGTTTTCCTCAGAGTGGATTTCTGTTGGTATACCACGACCATCATCGCTAACGGAAACCGAGTTATCCTCATGAATTGTCACAACGATGTCTTTACAGTGACCTGCCAACGCTTCATCAATTGAGTTATCCACCACCTCGAAAACCATGTGGTGCAGGCCGGTCCCGTCGTCCGTATCGCCGATGTACATACCTGGACGCTTACGTACCGCATCCAGACCCTTCAGTACTTTAATACTCGATGAATCGTAATTTTCAGACATGAGTTTCTCTCTTCTAGTTTGACTCTATCCTGCCATGTTCCACATGAAACAATTTACCATGCTCGTCCAACATGTCGGCGATTTGGTTTTCAGTGATAGAGCTTACAAATACTTGTGCGCCCGTCTCTTTCAAGCAGTCAGCAAGACGCTTGCGACGTTGGCTATCTAATTCCGACGCAAAGTCGTCAATTAGGTAAATGCATTGTTTATCGGTCATCTCTGTCAAATGTTGCCCTTGCGCCACTCGCAATGCACACACCATAAGCTTTAGTTGACCGCGTGATAGAACATCCTCAACGGGTGTTCCGTTCACTTTAATGCGCAAATCAGCTTTGTTCGGGCCACTAAAGGTGTATCCCAATGCCTGATCACGCTCGAAATTCTTTTCCAGTATCTCTTGGTACGGGGTGTCTTTATCCCAACCACGATAATACTTTAATTGGATCTCAAATTCTGGCAAAAATGTCTGACAGATGCTTTGTGCGACGGTTTTCATCTGTTCGATATACAGCGCGCGCCACCGACTGATGTTTTCAGCCAAACGCGCCATTTCCTGATCCCAGTAACTGAGCTCTCGATAACTAGTGGCAGTTTTGAGTAACGCATTTCTCTGCTTATTGAGACGCTTAAAACGTCCCCATGCGTCATAAAAAGCGGGTTCAGTGTGGAACACCCCCCAATCGATAAATGCGCGCCGATGTTTAGGACCATCGGTAAGTAAATCAAACCCTTCCGTATGTATCAACTGCAGTGGTAATACTTGTGCCAACTGCGCTAATTTTTGCCCGGTTTGACCGCCTATTTTAACCTCTGTTGAACCGTCGCGCTGCTTATTAATGCCTATTGGTAACTCAAATTGATCAGAGTTCAAAAAACGCCCATGAACAAACAGCTCATCACACTCATTTTGGATCACACGACCAGTCAGAGAGCTTTTGAACGATCGGCCATGCCCAAGCAAATAGACCGCTTCCAGGACACTGGTTTTACCGCTGCCATTAGGCCCAATAAGAAAGTTAAAGCCTGTTGATAACTGAATATCACAGGCTTTAATGTTCCGAAACTGCTGAATAATAAGGCGAGAGAGAGGCATTCTGTTCGCTTATAGACGGATTGGCATCACCACATACATGGCACTGTCATCGTCGGCATTTTCAATCAGCGCACTCGCGTTCGCATCCGACATCGACACACGCACATTTTCACAACGTAGCGTATTCAGCACATCCAGTACGTAACTGACGTTGAAGCCGATTTCGATCGGTTCACCATCAAAGCTGACGTCCAGCATTTCTTCGGCTTCTTCTTGCTCTGGGTTGTTGGCTGTTATGCGCATTTCCGCATCCGCGAGATTCACTCGTACACCACGGAATTTTTCATTGGATAAAATCGCAGCACGTGAAAATGCCTGGCGCAACTCGTCACAATTTGCGATTAACGTTTTGTTGGTATTCTGCGGCAGTACGCGGCGGTAGTCTGGAAAACGGCCATCAACCAGCTTAGAAGTGAAGATAAAATTGTTCACTTCAGCACGTACATTAGAGTGACCGACTTGCAATATAACTGGCTGCTCTGGTGTATCCATTAGCTTAACTAATTCCTGGACACCTTTACGTGGCACAATGATTTGCTTTTGTGCAAAGTCCGCGCCCAGTTCGGTTTGCGATACCGCCATACGGTGGCCATCAGTCGCAACACTGCGCAGTGTCGTGCCATCGATTTCAAACAACATACCGTTGAGGTAGTAACGAACGTCCTGATTAGCCATTGAAAACTGGGTTTTATCGATCAGCGTACGCAGCTCAGCCTGGTTCAGTGAAACTTCTACTTCACTTTGCCAGTCTTCAATGTTTGGAAAATCGTTCGCAGGTAGTGTCGCCAATGAGAAACGGCTACGACCAGAACGAACTTGTACGCGATCGCCTTCTAATACAAAAGTGATGATAGCGTCGTCAGGTAAACCACGGCAGATGTCGAGAAACTTACGCGAAGGAACGGTAATGCTACCCGCTTCAAAATCCCCTTCCAGAGTCACTTTGCTCACCAATTCCACTTCCAAATCGGTCGCGGTCATTGACAGCACATTCTCTTCTACTTTAAGTAATAGATTACCCAGAATAGGCAGAGTTGGTCGGCCACCTAATGCACCCGAAACCTGTTGTAGCGGTTTGATTAAATGACTACGTTCAATAGTAAATTTCATGCTTGGCTCTTTACGCTGTCAGCTCAATAAATGATTTGCTTAGAATACCGTTATTCTAACCGATTAAGAGGACAGGGTGCGAATCAAGTTAGAGTAATCTTCTTTAATATCGTGGCTCTCTTCACGCAGCTGCTCAATCTTGCGACATGCATGCAGTACCGTGGTGTGGTCACGACCACCAAACGCATCACCAATTTCTGGCAAGCTGTGGTTTGTCAGCTCTTTCGCTAATGCCATCGCCAGCTGACGAGGACGCGCGACCGAACGAGAACGACGCTTAGACAGCAGATCCGCGACTTTAATTTTGTAGTATTCCGCCACCGTCTTTTGAATATTGTCAATGGTTACCAGCTTTTCTTGCAGAGCCAGCAAATCGCGCAGCGCTTCACGCACAAAATCAATCGTAATTGGACGGCCAGTAAAATTGGCGTTAGCAATAACACGGTTCAGTGCGCCTTCCAGCTCACGGACGTTGGATCGCAAACGCTTAGCAATAAAGAACGCCACTTCATCAGCTAAGTGGATTTGGTGATCTTCGGCCTTCTTCATCAATATCGCTACGCGCGTTTCTAGCTCAGGCGGTTCGATCGCAACCGTCAGACCCCAACCGAAGCGCGATTTCAAGCGATCTTCTACCCCGCTGATCTCTTTTGGGTAACGATCAGAAGTCAGAATGATCTGCTGGTTGCCTTCTAGCAACGCATTGAAGGTGTGGAAGAATTCTTCCTGTGAGCGCTCTTTATTGGCAAAGAACTGGATATCATCGATAAGCAGCGCATCAACACTGCGGTAGTAACGTTTGAACTCTTCAATCGCGTTATTTTGCAGCGCTTTTACCATGTCTTGCACGAAACGTTCGGAGTGCATGTACACCACTTTCGCGTTCGGGTTGTTATCCACAATTGCATTACCCACCGCATGGAGCAAGTGAGTTTTACCCAGGCCAGTCCCGCCATAAAGGAACAATGGGTTGTATGCTGCGCCCGGGTTATCCGATACCTGACGTGCCGCAGCCAAACCTAACTGGTTCGATTTACCTTCGACAAAGTTGTTGAACTTATGCTTTGGATTCACGTTTGAGCGGTGGTTAATGTTTGCAATCGCTTGTGCGTCATCATCCCAAGTTTTATGTACAGGTTTACGAGCCTGTAATTGTGCTGGCGCTGAAGATTCTGCAGCGACATCGGCTGGTGTACGTGTCGGCGTTGGTTTAGGCGCAGAAACAGGACGACTACCCACTTCAAAGCGTAAGTTAGGAATATCGTTACCGCAGTAATGCTGCAGTAAACGTGTAATGCTGTTCAGATACTTATCACGCACCCAATCCAACACAAAACGGTTTGGTGCGAATAGAGTGAGCGTATTGTCATTGAGCTCCGCTTGTAGCGGACGAACCCACATACTGAATTCTGTTGCTGGTAGCTCTTCTTGAAGCTGCTGCAAACATTGCAGCCAAAGCGAAGATGACACGGCGCCCCCACGGAGTAATTGAGTTATCGGAAAAGACTGGCAATTTTACCTGTTGATAACCAAGATCGCCAGCAATTGATCGACGATCCAGTGAATAAGATCTAAGTTATTCACAATTATTTCGTCAAACATAGTGAGATCAACACACCTTGCCCCAACTTTGCCCACATAACGATCCACAATTGGGCAAAAATGGCCAGATCATGTGATTGGTGATAACTCTGTGTATTATTTTATTTCCGGCAGGGATTTTTTGATCTCCAGTCATCGATGAGATCGTTTTTGTTAGTACTTTGTAAAAATATAATTATGATTGATTAGACAAATAACTTATTACACTACGGTCTAGATTATTGCGCTTGGTTATTATTTAATTGAGAAAACTAACAGTAGTATATCTAACCATAAAATTGTGGAGATTTATGATGAAAAACTGGATTAAGGTTGCCGTGGCGGCTATTGCACTATCTGCAGCGACGGTTCAAGCAGCAACTGAAGTAAAAGTCGGCATGTCAGGTCGGTACTTCCCATTCACTTTTGTAAAGCAGGATAAGCTTCAAGGTTTTGAAGTGGATATGTGGGATGAAATTGGCAAACGCAACGATTACAAGATCGAATACGTCACGGCAAACTTTTCTGGTTTGTTCGGTCTGTTAGAAACAGGTCGCATCGATACGATATCTAACCAGATCACTATGACAGAAGAACGTAAGGCAAAATACCTGTTTGCTGACCCATACGTGGTTGACGGTGCACAAATCACGGTACGTAAAGGCAATGACAGCATCAAAGGCATCGATGATCTTGCTGGTAAAACGGTTGCAGTAAACCTTGGTTCGAACTTTGAGCAGCTTCTTCGTCAGTACGATAAAGACGGCAAAATCAACATCAAGACATACGATACAGGTATCGAGCACGATGTTGCCCTGGGTCGCGCAGACGCGTTTGTTATGGATCGTCTATCAGCACTGGAACTTATCAAGAAAACCGGTCTTCCACTAGAATTAGCTGGCGAACCGTTTGAAACCATTCAAAACGCCTGGCCATTCGTAAACAACGAAAAAGGTCAAAAGCTACAAGCTGAAGTTAACAAAGCACTTGCAGAAATGCGCGCAGACGGTACCGTTGAGAAGATTTCCGTGAAGTGGTTTGGTGCCGACATTAGCAAATAAAACACTTTGAAATATAAGGTGCGGAGAGATACCCTCCTCACCTCTATAAATTTACGTGAAGGTGGAACATAGTTTTCCACCTTTTCTTTTCTCTAGCGTTCAGGTATGCCGAATGGGATTTGATTTTAATTACATGTTGGAACTGTTGCCGATATTGCTCAAATATCTTGGCACAACCATGGAAATGGCAACATGGGGATTGGTGTTCTCACTGATTCTTTCCATCATTTTAGCCAATATCCGCGTTTTTAAGGTTCCAGTACTCGATCAATTGAGCCAGCTGTACATCAGCTTTTTCCGCGGAACCCCACTTTTAGTTCAGCTGTTCCTGCTTTATTACGGCTTACCGCAAATCTTTCCATTTATGGTTGGCCTCGACGCTTTCTCTGCGGCCGTGATCGGTTTAACCCTCCACTTTGCCGCCTACATGGCAGAGAGTATTCGAGCGGCAATCATCGGTATTGATCGCAGCCAGATGGAAGCGAGCTTATCAGTAGGCATGACGACCACTCAGGCGATGCGTCGCGTGATTCTGCCGCAAGCGACTCGTGTCGCTCTGCCATCTCTGATGAACTACTTCATCGATATGATTAAATCGACCTCCCTCGCCTTTACGCTAGGCGTGGCAGAAATCATGGCTAAAGCGCAGATGGAAGCATCATCCAGCTTCCGTTTCTTTGAAGCTTTCCTTGCCGTCGCTCTGATTTACTGGGGTGTGGTAGTGATTCTGACCCGCGTTCAAATTTGGGCTGAAGCGAAACTGAATAAGGCGTACGTTCGATGATTAAATTAGAGAATATTCATAAGCGCTTTGGTGATACTGAAGTACTCAAAGGCATCGATATCGACATCAAACAAGGTGAAATCATCGTTATCATTGGCTCCAGTGGTACCGGTAAATCCACCTTATTACGCACAGTTAACTTTTTAGAACAAGCTGACGAAGGGCGCATCACGATTGATGATGTGTCGGTAGATGTAAATAAACACACCAAAGCGGAAGTACTGGCTTTACGCCGTCGCACTGGGTTTGTGTTCCAGAACTACGCGCTATTTGCTCATATGACTGCTCGTCAGAATATTGCCGAAGGTTTAATTACCGTGCGCGGCTGGAAGAAGCAGGAAGCACTAACTCGTGCTCAGCAAATTCTGGATGATATTGGTCTTGGCGAGAAAGGCGATAGCTACCCGGCGGCTCTGTCTGGTGGCCAACAGCAGCGTGTTGGTATTGGCCGAGCCATGGCACTACAACCGGAGCTACTGTTATTTGATGAACCAACTTCTGCTCTGGATCCAGAATGGGTTGGCGAAGTGCTGTCATTAATGAAGAAGTTAGCCAATCAGCACCAAACCATGCTGGTGGTGACACATGAAATGCAATTTGCTAAAGAAGTTGCCGATCGAGTGATCTTCATGGCGGAAGGCAATATTGTTGAACAAGGTTCTCCACAGGATATCTTCGATAATCCACAAGATCCTCGTTTGAAAAAATTCCTTAACCAAGTGGGAATAGAGTAACGATCAAGATAGAGGATCGATTGATCCTTGAGATTTTACTCACACTACGTATAATCGCCCGGCCGGAATTTCATACGCATTGAGTCATTGACACATAATGTGAGTGTGATTACAATTCCGCCTCTTTGTTGAGAGGCGTCGGTGCCTTCTCTATGTAAAGAGCTTCTTTATATAAGAAAGCATGTACCCACGCCGGGTTTAACAAGAACCTAAAACTACTGATCAGTAAAGGTAATTATCATGAAACGCACTTTTCAACCTACAGTTCTAAAGCGCAAGCGTACTCACGGCTTCCGTGCTCGCATGGCAACTAAGAACGGTCGTAAAGTTATCAACGCACGTCGTGCAAAAGGCCGTGCGCGCCTATCAAAATAATCGCTAGTTTATTTTGAACACGTACGCGTTTAATCGGGAGTTACGTTTGTTAACTCCCGAGCATTATCAAAATGTCTTCCAGCAGGCTCATCGTGCTGGCTCGCCTCATTTCACCATCATTGCTCGCAATAACACTCTTTCTCATCCACGATTAGGTCTAGCCGTTCCGAAAAAGCAGATTAAAACTGCCGTTGGTCGTAACCGATTTAAGCGCCTGGCTCGTGAAAGCTTCCGAAATAAACAACATCAACTTCCAAACAAAGATTTTGTTGTTATCGCGAAGAAAAGCGCGCAAGATTTAAGCAATGAGGAATTATTTAAATTGTTTGATAAGCTATGGCAACGCCTGTCTCGCCCTTCACGTGGATAGCCATTGGGCTCGTTAATCTGTATCGCTGGTTTATCAGCCCTTTGATTGGTCCTCGTTGCCGGTTCACACCAACTTGTTCCACTTACGCGCTAGAAGCTTTGAGAGCTCACGGTTTTGTAAAAGGATGTTGGTTATCAGGCAAACGTCTATTAAAATGCCACCCTTTGAATGAAGGGGGGTATGACCCCGTTCCACCAGTCCAAAAACAAGACAGAGATAACTAACGATGGATTCTCAACGTAATATCCTGCTCATCGGTTTGGCCCTGGTTTCTTTTTTGCTGTTTCAACAATGGCAAGTAGCGAAGAATCCAGAACCTCAAGCAGTTGAACAGGCTCAATCAAACAGCAGTCTACCTGCACCATCTTTTGCTGATGATCTAGACCCAGCTCCGGGACACCAGCAAGCTTCTGCAAAAACTATCACAGTAACGACTGATGTTTTAACTCTGTCGATCGACACCGTTGGTGGCGATGTGGTACATGCCGACCTAAATCAATATTCCGCTGAACTTGATTCTGCTGACCCGTTTGTTCTACTTAAAAACACTCAAGGTCACCAGTTCATCGCACAAAGCGGCCTTGTGGGTCCACAGGGTATCGACCTTAGCAGCACTAACCGCCCTCACTACAATGTAAGTGCAGACAGCTTTACGCTTGCAGATGGTCAAGACGAACTGCGCGTTCCAATGACTTTCACAGCAAATGGCATTGAGTACACTAAAACTTACATCTTTAAGCGCGGCAGCTACGCACTTAACGTTGAGTACGATGTCGCCAACAACTCAGGTAACAACGCGACATTTGGTATGTACGCTCATCTGCGTCAAAACCTAATGGACGATGGCGGCAGCATCACGATGCCAACATACCGCGGCGGTGCTTTCTCTACAGAAGATACGCGTTACAAAAAATACAGCTTTGATGATATGCAGGATCGTAACCTGTCTATCAACTTGGCAGACGGCCAAGGTTGGGCTGCGATGATCCAACACTACTTCGCGGCAGCTTGGATTCCACGTAACGAACCTGGAACCAATCTTTACACTCGCGTGATCGGTAACCTAGGCGATATCGGCGTGCGTATGCCAAACAAAACCATCGCTAATGGCGATCAGGCGAAGTTTGAAGCAACACTATGGGTAGGTCCAAAACTTCAGGACCAGATGGAAGCCGTTGCACCTAACCTAGACCTTGTTGTGGATTACGGCTGGCTATGGTTTATCGCGAAGCCACTACACTGGCTGCTGTCAATGATTCACGGCTTCGTATCTAACTGGGGTCTGGCAATCATCCTATTGACCTTCGTCGTTCGTGGTGCAATGTACCCACTAACAAAAGCTCAATACACCTCTATGGCGAAAATGCGCATGCTACAGCCTAAGCTGCAAGCAATGCGTGAGCGTATTGGCGATGACCGTCAGCGTATGAGCCAAGAGATGATGGAACTGTACAAGAAAGAGAAAGTAAACCCACTTGGTGGCTGTTTACCTCTTATCCTACAGATGCCAATCTTCATCTCGCTTTACTGGGCACTGATGGAATCGGTTGAGCTACGTCACTCGCCATTCTTCGGTTGGATTCATGACCTTTCAGCGCAGGACCCATACTATATCCTGCCACTACTGATGGGTGCTTCAATGTTCATGATCCAGAAGATGAGCCCAACAACCGTAACGGACCCTATGCAGCAGAAGATCATGACCTTTATGCCGGTTATGTTTACCTTCTTCTTCTTGTTCTTCCCATCAGGTCTGGTTCTTTACTGGTTGGTTTCGAACATCGTTACGCTTATCCAGCAAACTCTGATCTATAAAGGATTAGAGAAAAAAGGCTTACACACCAAGTAATCCTTTAGGAAATGATTGAGAAAGGCGGCCAAAAGGTCGCCTTTTTGTTTTTGGCTGATTACAATTCAGCTAGTTAATTGGTTCTGGCTCCCTAGGGAGATAAACCCTACAGCCCAGCTCAAAAGGCAAGATTATGACTACAGATACGATTGTCGCTCAAGCGACCGCACCTGGTCGTGGCGGTGTCGGCATTATTCGTGTTTCCGGCCCGAAGGCCAATTTCGTGGCGGAGGAAGTCACAGGTAAAACACTCAAACCTCGCTACGCAGAATATCTGCCATTTCAGGCAGAGAACGGGACTGTGCTTGACCAGGGCATCGCTCTGTACTTCCCTAACCCACACTCGTTTACCGGCGAAGATGTACTTGAACTGCAAGGCCATGGTGGCCCTGTCGTCATGGACATGCTGATTAAACGTATCCTGGGCATTGAAGGCGTGCGTGCTGCGCGTCCAGGCGAGTTCTCTGAGCGTGCATTCCTCAACGATAAAATGGACCTGACGCAAGCAGAGGCAATTGCCGATCTAATTGACGCCAGTTCTGAAGAAGCGGCGAAATCAGCCCTGCAATCACTGCAAGGCCAGTTCTCTCAACGCATTCAAACGCTGGTGGAATCGCTGATTCACCTACGCATCTATGTAGAAGCTGCCATTGATTTCCCAGAAGAAGAAATTGATTTTCTTGCCGATGGTAAAGTAGCCGGGGATCTGCAAACTATCATCGATAACCTTGATGCCGTGCGCCGTGAAGCCAATCAAGGCGCAATCATGCGTGAGGGGATGAAGGTGGTAATCGCGGGTCGTCCTAACGCGGGTAAATCCAGTCTGTTGAATGCACTCTCCGGTAAAGAGTCCGCTATCGTCACCGATATTGCAGGCACAACACGTGATGTACTGCGTGAACACATCCACATTGATGGTATGCCACTCCATATCATCGATACCGCAGGTTTACGTGACGCCTCCGATGAAGTAGAAAAAATTGGGATCGAACGCGCTTGGGATGAAATAGCCCAAGCAGACCGCGTATTATTCATGGTTGACGGCACCACAACCGATGCGACCGATCCTAAAGATATTTGGCCCGACTTTGTCGATCGCCTGCCAGATAGCATTGGTATGACAGTGATCCGCAACAAAGCCGATCAAACGGGCGAGGAAATGGGTATCTGTCACGTCAATAACCCCACTCTGATCCGCCTGTCGGCAAAAACAGGGACTGGTGTTGACGCCTTACGTGCACACTTAAAAGAGTGCATGGGCTTCTCTGGTAATACCGAGGGTGGCTTTATGGCTCGTCGCCGCCATCTGGATGCATTAGAACGCGCTGCACAACACCTTCAAATCGGTCAGGAGCAGCTTGAAGGCTATATGGCTGGAGAGATACTCGCAGAAGAGCTTCGCATCACTCAGCAACATCTGAATGAGATTACCGGGGAGTTCAGCTCAGACGATCTGCTCGGCCGTATTTTCTCTTCATTCTGTATCGGCAAATAATATAACGCGCGGTGTTAAGCTTAGGTTTATCACTGCGTTTCTTTTTGTACCCTCGCTCATCTGTACGAGCGCAGGTCTGGCTTATAAGGAAGATAAATGATCCACATTATTACAGGCAGTACTCTGGGTGGCGCTGAATACGTGGGGGATCACCTGAGTGATCTACTCATCGAGAACGGATTTGAAACCACGATCCACAACCAACCTGAATTGGCGTCAATTGACAACCAAGGTATCTGGCTGGTGATCACCTCTACACACGGTGCCGGTGAGTACCCAGATAACATTCAGTCGTTCATTGCCGCTTTGCAAAACACCCCTCCAAAAATGGCGGATGTAAGGTTTGCCGTGATTGCGATTGGTGACTCAAGCTACGATACTTTCTGTGCTGCTGGCCAGCATGCGTATGACTTACTGGAAGACATTGGTGGCACACCAATCACGGACTGTTTCAAGATTGATGTCCTTAGCCACGAAGTGCCAGAAGACGCCGCAGAAGAATGGCTAAAAGAGCACATCGAACAATTTTAACGGCCATTTTCTCCTACTTACAGAGTCGCATTGCGGCTCTGTCCTACCCAATGTGAATAACTTTTTCTCAAAACAGCCAATCAACTGATTAAAAAACAAGCAAACAGACTGTGGATAAGTACGCTAATATCCCGTTACTTTCCTTTAGTTATCCAAAGAACAACTTTGATCGTTTTACCCCCCTGTGTATAACCCTCTATTTTGATCCCAGCTAATCCTCGATCAGATCCAAGCAAGATCACAAGATATGATCTAAATAAGATCCATGATCTTGTTGATCATTTTTAGGTTATCCACAGAAACGGTCGATCCTAATAATAGATCTAATAAAAGATCATATATATAGATCTTATATATATATAACTTGAAGCTTAAAATGGATAAAGCGAGAAAACGATTTTCTCTGTGGCATAAAGCAGGTAAAATGCGGCTCCTTTATCTGTCCAATAAATCCTTTGAATACCTGAGGTCGGTTCATGCTTTATCACGAAAATTTTGACGTCATTGTTGTTGGTGGCGGACATGCTGGAACGGAAGCCGCACTCGCATCTGCACGTACAGGACAAAAAACGCTTCTCCTTACCCATAACATCGATACATTAGGCCAGATGTCTTGTAATCCGGCGATTGGTGGTATTGGTAAAGGTCATTTAGTTAAAGAAGTGGATGCAATGGGCGGTTTGATGGCGCAAGCTATTGATCATGCAGGTATTCAATTTCGAACGCTTAATGCCTCTAAAGGTCCAGCAGTACGAGCAACTCGTGCTCAAGCTGATCGTGCCCTTTACAAAGCCTACGTTCGCAGCGCATTAGAAAACGCCCCAAACCTAACGCTATTCCAACAATCGGTAGATGATCTGATTGTTGAACAAGATCATGTGATCGGCGTCGTGACTCAAATGGGACTCAAATTCCACGCCAAATCGGTTGTGTTGACCGTAGGTACCTTTCTGGGTGGTAAGATCCATATCGGTATGGAAAGTTCTTCTGGTGGCCGTGCAGGTGATCCACCATCGATCGCACTTGCTGATCGTCTACGTGAACTGCCATTCCGCGTGGATCGTCTTAAAACTGGAACGCCACCACGAATTGATGCTCGTAGCGTTGATTTCTCCGTACTAGAAGAGCAACACGGGGATAACCCAACACCAGTATTCTCATTCCTGGGCAATCGTGAGCAGCATCCACGTCAAATACCGTGTTTCATCACTCACACCAACGAAAGTACGCACGATGTGATCCGCGCTAACCTGGATCGTAGTCCGATGTACGCTGGTGTTATCGAAGGCATTGGTCCTCGTTACTGTCCGTCGATTGAAGACAAAGTAATGCGTTTCGCTGACAAAAACAGTCACCAGATTTTTATTGAGCCAGAAGGCCTGACAACCAACGAGTTATACCCGAATGGTATTTCGACCAGCTTGCCGTTTGATGTTCAGGTACAAATTGTTCGTTCAATGAAAGGTTTTGAGAACGCACATATTGTGCGTCCGGGTTACGCGATTGAGTACGATTTCTTTGATCCGCGTGATTTGAAGCAGACCTACGAAACGAAATTTATCCATGGTTTGTTCTTTGCAGGCCAAATTAACGGTACAACCGGGTACGAAGAAGCTGCTGCTCAGGGTTTGATGGCTGGTTTGAACGCCAGTTTGTACAGCCAGGACAAAGAAGGCTGGAACCCACGCCGTGATCAGGCTTACATGGGCGTATTGATTGACGATTTATCCACCATGGGCACCAAAGAGCCGTACCGCATGTTTACGTCTCGCGCGGAATACCGCCTGTTGCTACGTGAAGACAATGCAGATTTACGTTTAACTGAAAAAGCGCGTGAACTTGGTCTGGTTGATGATGTGCGTTGGGCTCGATTCAATCAAAAAATCGACAATATGGAAACTGAGCGTCAACGCCTCAAGTCAACTTGGATGAATCCAAACTCGGCGGGCATCGATGAACTCAATAAACTGCTAAAAACACCAATGGCGCGTGAAGCCAGTGGTGAGGATCTGCTGCGTCGTCCAGAGATCTCATACTCTCAGTTGACTCAATTAGACGCATTTGCACCAGCTTTGGACGATCAACAGGCTGCTGAGCAGGTTGAAATCCAGGTCAAATACGATGGCTACATTAAGCGTCAACAAGATGAGATCGAGAAGTCACTCCGCCACGAACACACGAAATTACCGGTTGATCTGGATTACAAACAAGTAAAAGGTCTATCGAACGAGGTAGTGGCAAAATTAAGTGAAGCGAAGCCTGAAAGCATTGGTATCGCTTCTCGTATTTCAGGAATTACACCGGCTGCTATTTCTATTCTACTGGTTCACCTGAAGAAGCATGGCTTACTGAAAAAAGGTGAGGACGAGTAATGAGTGTACTTCGAACTAAACTGGATGCATTGATTGCTCAAACTGACCTTGAAGTATCCGAGAAGCAACGTGATCAGCTGGTCGGTTATGTTGAACTGCTCGACAAATGGAACAAAGCGTACAATTTGACGTCAGTACGTGACCCACTTGAGATGTTAGTGAAACATATTCTTGATAGCATAGTGGTTAGCGCTCACTTACCAGGTAAGCGCTTTATCGATGTTGGCACTGGCCCTGGATTACCGGGTATCCCATTAGCGATCATGAATCCGGACAAAGAATTCTACCTGCTCGATAGCTTGGGTAAACGGATTCGTTTTCTAAAGCAGGTCGTGCACACATTAGGTCTGAAGAACGTCACTCCGGTCCAAAGCCGCGTAGAAGAGTTCCAGCCTGAAGAAAAATTCGATGCTGTGTTGAGCCGTGCTTTTGCTTCAATGACGGATATGGTGGAATGGTGTCACCATCTGCCGAAACAGGAAAATGGATTGTTTCTTGCATTGAAAGGTCAGCACCCTAAAGATGAAATAGATCTGCTTCCTGAGTGGTGTTATGTGACCGATGTCGTATCTTTGACTGTTCCTGAGTTGGAAGGGGATCGTCATCTAGTAATCTTATCGCGCAAGGAAAATTAGCGAGGTAGTCGTGTGGGTAAAATTGTAGCAATCGCCAACCAGAAAGGTGGGGTCGGCAAAACAACAACGTGCATTAACTTAGCGGCTTCGATGGCGGCAACAAAGCGCAAAGTTTTGGTTATCGATCTTGACCCTCAAGGTAATGCTACGATGGCCAGCGGTGTTGATAAGTACATGGTGGATGCCACGGCATACGATCTTTTAGTGGAAGACACGCCATTTGAACAAGTGGTGTGCTCTGAAACAACCGGAAAGTATGATCTAATCGCAGCGAACGGTGATGTTACCGCGGCAGAAATCAAATTGATGGAAGTCTTCGCGCGTGAAGTTCGCCTGAAAAATGCGTTATCGTCAGTTCGTGATAACTATGATTTCATCTTTATCGATTGTCCCCCTTCTCTAAACCTTCTTACAATCAACGCTATGGCTGCAGCTGATTCAGTGTTGGTGCCAATGCAATGTGAATACTTTGCGTTAGAAGGTTTAACTGCTCTTATGGATACGATTAGCAAATTAGCAGCGGTAGTGAATGAAAACCTTAAAATAGAAGGTTTGTTACGCACTATGTACGATCCGCGTAACCGCTTATCGAATGAAGTATCCGATCAACTTAAAAAGCACTTTGGTACTAAAGTTTACCGCACAGTGATTCCACGTAATGTTCGTCTAGCCGAAGCGCCTAGCCATGGTAAACCGGCCATGTATTACGACAAGTACTCTGCTGGTGCCAAAGCGTATCTTGCCTTAGCGGGTGAGATGCTTCGCCGCGAAGAAATCCCAGTTTAACTCTAACCTAAGGAATTCAATCCCATGTCTAAGCGTGGTCTAGGAAAAGGACTGGATGCGTTGTTGTCGACCAGTTCATTTGCTCGTGAAAAACAGCATATTGCATCGCAAAGCCAAGCCTTATCGGCGGATGGTGAGTTAATTGAACTCGCGATTGGTCAATTGCAGCCGGGTGTCTACCAACCGCGTAAAGATATGGCACCAGAAGCGTTGGAAGAACTGGCGGCTTCTATTCAGTCACAAGGCATCATTCAGCCGATTGTGGTTCGTCAGGTAGACAGTAGCCAATTTGAGATCATTGCCGGTGAACGACGTTGGCGTGCCGCTAAGCAAGCGGGATTAAAACGTGTTCCATGCCTGGTGAAAAAGGTAGAAGACCGCGCTGCGATTGCCATGGCGTTGATTGAGAACATTCAACGTGAAGACCTCAATGTCATCGAAGAGGCACAGGCACTAGAGCGTTTACAAGATGAGTTTACCCTGACACACCAGCAGGTTGCTGAGGTGATTGGCAAATCAAGAACGACGGTCAGTAACTTACTGCGTTTGAATCAGCTTGAGCTTGAAGTAAAGCGCTTAGTCGCTGATAAAAAACTAGAAATGGGCCATGCCCGTGCACTTTTAGCGCTTGAAGGTGAGCAGCAAATAGAAGTTGCTCTGCAGGTTGCAAACAAACAAATGACCGTTCGTCAAACCGAACAGTTAGTAAAAAAGTGTTTAGCGCCACAAAATGAGCAAAAAGGGCAACAAGAAGATACCGAAGCGATGCAAATGTCGCATAAATTAAGCCAGATGCTTGACGCTAAAGTTTCTTTGGTTCGTTCGGCAAGCGGAAAAGCGAAGCTGACGATAAGTATTGATGAACCTCACAAATTAGAGCAACTTATTGCCAAGCTTGAGGCCTAAGTGAGATAATTGATTTAGGTCAATTAACTGAATAATTCGAATTTTGTGCGAAAGTTGTCGTTTTGTAAACAAAACTGTAAGTTTTTGATGCAATTTAATTGCATTCGCTTGGACTGAACGTATAATTTTCGCCAATTTCCCTGCACAGAGAGTTTAGTGCGAAGTGGATATTACTAGAGGTACGAATACATGGTAGCTGCGTTAGCTAGACCAGGACGAGAGCTTGCAAGGCAATTGTTAATGATCGAGTCTGGCGCGGTTATTTTTGTGGCTGCAGGAATGGCGTTAGCCGTAAATCCTGATTGGGGACTTTCAGCGTTAATTGGTGGGGGCATTTTTGTCATTGCCAATGCAGTTTTCGCATTATGTGCTTTCATGTTTAGTGGAGCTCGCGCTGCCAAGCGCATCGCTGCCTCCTTCTATACAGGTGAAGTACTGAAAATTCTCATCACGGTTGCACTGTTCTATGTTGCCTACATGTATATGCAGGTGGAACTTGTTCCCCTCAAACTAACCTATTTGCTGGTACTAGGTATTAATATCTTTGCACCAGTGCTATTCATTAACAACAAAAAATAGGATGAGTTATGGCTGCGCCAGGTGAAGCGCTAACATCGTCCGGTTACATTGCCCACCACCTTTCTAACCTATCGTTATACAAGTTAGGTTTAGTTGCGGAGGAGACAAGTTTCTGGAACGTACATATCGATAGCCTGTTTTTTTCTTGGTTTACTGGTTTAATTTTCCTCGGAATCTTTTACAAAGTAGCGAAGAGAACAACAGCGGGTGTGCCGGGTAAGCTTCAGTGTGCTGTAGAAATGATCGTAGAATTTGTCGCTGATAACGTCAAAGATACGTTCCATGGACGCAACCCACTGATCGCGCCTTTAGCACTGACTATCTTTTGTTGGGTATTTTTGATGAACGTGATGGACTTAGTCCCGATCGACTTCTTACCATACCCAGCAGAGCATTGGCTTGGTATTCCTTACCTTAAGGTCGTACCGTCTGCTGATGTGAATATCACCATGGCTATGGCTCTAGGCGTTTTTGCATTGATGATTTTCTACAGCATCAAAGTAAAAGGTCTAGGTGGATTCGCAAAAGAACTTGCACTACATCCATTCAATCACCCACTGATGATTCCGTTTAACCTACTGATTGAAGTGGTATCGCTACTTGCGAAACCTCTATCACTTGGTATGCGTCTATTCGGTAACATGTTCGCGGGTGAGGTTGTATTCATTCTTTGTGCGGCAATGCTACCATGGTACTTACAATGGATGGGTTCACTACCGTGGGCAATCTTCCATATATTGGTTATTACGATTCAAGCCTTCGTTTTCATGATGTTGACAATTGTTTACCTGTCAATGGCACACGAAGATCCTGATCATTAATTTTTTTAGCTTTTTTATTTGGGCACTAAGCCAACAACTATAAATTGGAGATAGTAATGGAAACTTTACTGAGCTTTTCTGCAATCGCCGTAGGTATTATCGTCGGTCTTGCTTCTCTTGGTACAGCGATTGGTTTCGCACTGCTAGGTGGTAAATTCCTAGAAGGTGCAGCACGTCAACCAGAAATGGCTCCTATGCTACAAGTTAAGATGTTCATCATCGCAGGTCTACTTGATGCGGTTCCAATGATCGGTATCGTAATCGCGCTACTATTCACTTTTGCAAACCCATTCGTTGGTCAACTAGGTTAATCACCTTTAACTCGGGACGAGCTTAGGCTTGTCACTGATTAACACTAAGTCCAAATAGAGGGGTAGCTGTTGTGAACATAAACGCAACTCTGCTAGGTCAAGCAATCTCGTTCGCACTATTTGTGTGGTTCTGCATGAAGTATGTATGGCCACCATTGATGCAAGCGATCGAAGAACGTCAAAAGAAAATCGCTGACGGTCTTCAAGCAGCTGAACGTGCTGCTAAAGACTTGGATCTAGCACAAGCCAACGCTTCTGATCAGTTGAAAGAAGCGAAGCGCACAGCAACTGAGATCATCGAGCATGCGAATAAGCGTAAGTCTCAAATTCTAGAAGAAGCTCGCGAGGAAGCTCAGGCAGAACGCCAGAAAATCCTAACGCAAGCAGAAGCTGAACTTGAAGCTGAGCGTAATCGTGCACGCGATGAGCTGCGCAAACAAGTTGCTACTCTGGCTGTAGCTGGTGCTGAGAAAATCCTTGAGCGTACTATCGATAAAGATGCGCAAAAAGATATTCTCGACAACATTACTGCAAAACTTTAAGTCTGGGGGCGCATATGTCTGATTTGACTACAATCGCACGCCCCTATGCTAAAGCAGCCTTCGACTTTGCGGTAGAAAAAGACCAACTAGACCAATGGGGTCAAATGTTGTCTTTTGCTGCTGAAGTTGCCAATAACGAACAAATGGCTGAACTGTTAACCAGTTCATTCTCTGCTGAAAAAATGGCAGAAATCTTTGTTGCAGTTTGCGGTGACCAAGTTGATGCAAACGGTCAAAACCTTTTAAAGGTCATGGCTGAGAATGGTCGTTTAACGGCCCTTCCTGATGTTTGTGAGCAGTTCTTCATTCTGAAGAAAGAGCATGAGAAAGAAATTGATGTTGAAGTGATTTCAGCATCAGAACTTTCTGATGAACAGCTTGCAAATATCGGCAGCAAACTTGAAGTGCGTCTTGAACGTAAAGTGAAGCTGAATTGCAGTGTAGATGAGACCCTACTTGGTGGGGTTATTATTCGAGCCGGAGACCTAGTCATCGATGACTCAGCGCGTGGTCGTTTGAACCGCCTGAGCGATGCATTGCAGTCTTAATGGGGATTGGAGCATGCAACTTAATTCCACGGAAATTAGCGATCTGATCAAACAACGTATCGAATCTTTCGAAGTTGTTAGTGAAGCTCGTAACGAGGGTACTATCGTATCGGTAAGCGATGGTATCATCCGCATCCACGGCCTAGCGGACGTGATGCAAGGTGAAATGATTGAATTACCGGGTGGCCGTTTTGCACTGGCACTTAACCTTGAGCGTGACTCGGTTGGTGCGGTTGTAATGGGCCCATATGCTGACCTTAGGGAAGGCATGAAAGTTACAGGTACTGGCCGCATTCTTGAAGTGCCAGTTGGTCCAGAGCTACTAGGCCGCGTAGTAAACACGCTGGGTGAGCCTATTGATGGTAAAGGTCCAATCGAAGCGAAAATGACTTCACCTGTAGAAGTGATCGCACCAGGCGTAATCGACCGTAAATCGGTAGATCAACCTGTGCAAACTGGTTATAAGTCAGTTGACTCCATGATCCCAATCGGTCGTGGTCAGCGTGAGCTTATCATCGGTGACCGTCAGATTGGTAAAACAGCACTGGCGATCGATGCGATCATCAACCAAAAAGACTCTGGTATTTTCTCAATCTACGTAGCAATCGGTCAGAAAGCATCGACTATTGCTAACGTGGTTCGCAAACTAGAAGAGCACGGCGCACTACAAAACACTATCGTTGTAGTTGCATCTGCTTCTGAATCTGCAGCGCTACAATACCTAGCGCCTTACGCAGGTTGTGCGATGGGTGAATACTTCCGCGATCGCGGCGAAGACGCACTGATTGTTTACGATGACCTATCTAAGCAAGCAGTAGCTTACCGTCAGATCTCTCTACTACTTAAACGTCCACCAGGCCGTGAGGCATTCCCAGGTGACGTATTCTACTTACACTCTCGTCTACTAGAGCGTGCGGCTCGTGTTAGCGAAGAGTACGTAGAGCGTTTCACTAACGGTGAAGTGAAAGGTAAGACTGGTTCTTTGACTGCTCTTCCTATCATCGAAACTCAAGCAGGTGACGTTTCAGCATTCGTACCGACTAACGTAATCTCTATTACCGATGGTCAGATCTTCCTACAAACTGAGCTATTCAACGCAGGTGTACGCCCAGCGGTTGACCCAGGTATCTCAGTATCTCGTGTAGGTGGTTCAGCTCAGACGAAAATCATCAAGAAACTATCAGGTGGTATCCGTACAGCACTAGCTGCATACCGCGAACTAGCAGCATTTGCTCAGTTCTCTTCTGACCTTGATGAAGCAACGAAGAAACAGCTAGACCATGGTCAAAAAGTTACAGAACTAATGAAGCAGAAGCAGTACGCTCCAATGTCTGTATTTGACCAAGCTCTAACTATCTTCGCGGCAGAGCGCGGTTACCTTGATGATGTAGAACTAAACAAAGTTCTAGATTTCGAGGCGGCTCTACTATCGTACGCTCGCGGTCAATACGCTGAACTAGCAGCTGAGATCGACAAGTCTGGTGCTTACAACGATGAAATCGAAGCTCAGTTGAAGAAACTGACTGACGACTTCAAAGCAACCCAAACTTGGTAATTAGGTCGGTGGCAGTTTCTGCCACCAACTAACGGAGAGTAACGATGGCCGGCGCAAAAGAGATACGTAATAAAATCGGTAGTGTTAAAAGCACGCAGAAAATTACGAAAGCGATGGAAATGGTAGCAGCTTCAAAAATGCGTCGCTCTCAAGATGCAATGGAAGCTTCTCGTCCATACGCTGAAACAATGCGTAAAGTGATCGGTCACGTGGCAAACGCAAACCTAGAGTACCGTCATCCGTACCTAGAAGAGCGTGAAGCTAAACGTGTTGGTTACATCATCGTTTCGACAGACCGTGGTCTGTGTGGTGGTTTGAACATTAACGTGTTCAAAAAAGCCGTTACAGACATCCAAACATGGAAAGAGAAAGGTGCTGAAATCGAGCTGGCAGTGATTGGCTCGAAAGCAACTGCTTTCTTTAAACATGGTGGCGCAAAAGTTGCGGCACAGGTTTCTGGCCTTGGCGATAACCCAAGCCTAGAAGACCTAATCGGTTCTGTTGGCGTAATGCTGAAGAAATACGATGAAGGTGAACTGGACCGTCTATACGTAGTGTTCAACAAGTTTGTTAACACTATGGTTCAGCAACCAACGATCGATCAATTGCTACCTTTGCCTAAATCGGACAGCAAAGAGATGCAGCGTGAGCACTCATGGGACTACATCTATGAGCCTGAGCCAAAACCTCTACTGGATACGCTACTAGTGCGTTACGTAGAGTCTCAGGTATACCAAGGTGTGGTTGAGAACCTTGCTTGTGAGCAAGCGGCTCGAATGATTGCGATGAAGGCTGCAACGGATAACGCAACCAACTTGATTGATGATTTAGAGCTTGTGTACAACAAAGCCCGTCAGGCTGCGATTACACAAGAGCTATCAGAAATCGTTGGTGGTGCAGCTGCGGTTTAAGCTTAGGTAAAACGAAATAGTTTAGAGGATTAACGATGGCTACAGGTAAGATCGTACAGATCATCGGTGCGGTAGTCGACGTAGAGTTCCCACAGAGCGAAGTACCTAGTGTATATGACGCTCTAAACGTAACGGACTCAAAAGAACGTCTAGTTCTTGAAGTTCAACAACAGCTAGGCGGTGGCGTAGTTCGTTGTATCGTAATGGGTAGCTCTGATGGTTTACGTCGTGGAGTAGAAGTGGTTAACACTGGCGCTCCAATTTCAGTACCAGTAGGTACTAAAACTCTAGGTCGTATCATGAACGTTCTAGGTGACGCGATTGATGAGCGTGGTGAAGTTGGCGCGGAAGAGGTTTACTCTATCCACCGCAGTGCACCAAGCTACGAAGACCAATCAAACGAAATAGCACTTCTAGAAACAGGTGTTAAAGTAATCGACCTAATTTGTCCATTCGCTAAGGGTGGTAAAATCGGTCTATTCGGTGGTGCAGGTGTAGGTAAGACCGTTAACATGATGGAGCTTATCAACAACATCGCACTTCAGCACTCTGGTCTATCAGTATTTGCTGGTGTTGGTGAACGTACTCGTGAAGGTAACGATTTCTACTTTGAAATGCAGGAAGCGGGCGTTGTAAACGTTGAGAATCCTGAAGAATCTAAAGTAGCGATGGTTTACGGTCAGATGAACGAGCCACCGGGCAACCGTCTACGTGTTGCACTGACTGGCTTGACTATGGCGGAAAAATTCCGTGATGAAGGCCGTGACGTACTGCTGTTTATCGATAATATTTATCGTTACACACTTGCAGGTACAGAGGTATCAGCACTGCTAGGTCGTATGCCTTCTGCGGTAGGTTACCAGCCAACTCTTGCAGAAGAGATGGGTGTACTTCAGGAGCGTATCACGTCAACGAAATCAGGTTCTATCACGTCTGTACAGGCGGTATACGTACCTGCGGATGACTTGACTGACCCTTCGCCAGCAACAACGTTCGCGCACTTGGATGCAACGGTTGTACTTAACCGTAACATCGCTGCAATGGGTCTATACCCTGCGATCGACCCACTAGATTCAACATCTCGTATGCTTGATCCACTAGTCGTTGGTCAAGAACACTACGAAGTTGCTCGTGGCGTTCAGCAGACACTTCAGCGCTACAAAGAGCTGAAAGACATCATTGCGATCCTAGGTATGGACGAGCTATCTGAAGAAGATAAGCAAGTTGTATCTCGTGCACGTAAGATTGAGCGTTTCCTAACTCAGCCTTACCACGTGGCAGAAGTATTTACAGGTGACCCTGGTATTTACGTACCTCTTAAAGAGACTCTACGTGGCTTTAAAGGTCTACTAGCTGGTGAATACGATGACATTCCAGAGCAGGCATTTATGTACTGCGGTAGCATCGATGATGCTATTGAGAATGCTAAGAAGCTATAAGGCTAACTAGGAGGCGATATGGCACCAATAACCTTTCACCTAGACGTAGTAAGCGCTGAGAAACGTATTTTCTCTGGTCGTGTAGAAACGTTTCAGGTGACCGGTAGCGAAGGTGAGCTTGGTATTTTCCATGGCCATACTCCGCTTCTGACCGCTATTCAGCCTGGTATGGTGCGTATTGTGAAACAGCACGGCCACGAAGAGTTCATTTATGTCTCTGGTGGTATGGTCGAAGTTCAGCCTGGTACTGCTACAGTACTGGCTGATACAGCGATTCGTGGTGAAGATCTAGACGCAGCGAAGGCAGAAGAAGCTAAGCGTCGTGCTGAGGAGAATATCCAGAACCAGCATGGCGATATGAACTTCGCACAAGCGGCCAGTGAACTGGCTAAAGCCATTGCTCAGCTACGAGTTATCGAGCTGACCAAAAAGCGTCGCTAAGCCCAATTAGCAACGTTGCATGAAAAAGGCGGCCAAATGGTCGCCTTTTTGATTATTTTTTCGTTAGAAATTGACCTTTTTCGATTAACTTCTCCCTTCAAGCTGTCTAAAATATCCGCCAACTACATAAAAAACGTCAATAGGTTATCAATGAAATTCAGTGCTGTAATTCTTGCTGCAGGCAAGGGAACCCGTATGTATTCGAACATGCCAAAAGTGCTTCACACTTTAGCTGGTAAGCCAATGGCAAAACATGTAATTGATACATGTGCAGGTCTTGGTGCTCAAAACATTCATCTGGTTTATGGTCATGGTGGTGATCAAATGAAACAGGTGTTAGCAGAAGAGTCAGTAAACTGGGTACTTCAGGCAGAACAGTTAGGCACTGGTCATGCGGTCGATCAGGCTTCAGCTCAATTCGAAGATGATGAAAAAGTCCTTATTTTATATGGGGACGTACCACTGATTTCAGCAGAAACTATTGAGAGCCTGCTTGACGCTCAACCGACTGGTGGTATCGCGTTGCTGACCGTTGTTTTGGACAACCCGACTGGTTACGGACGTATCGTACGTAAGAATGGTCCAGTCGTGGCTATCGTCGAGCAGAAAGATGCAACCGAAGAACAAAAGCAAATTAAAGAGATTAACACGGGTGTGATGGTTGCGACGGGTGGCGATCTGAAACGCTGGTTATCTGGCTTGAACAACAACAATGCGCAAGGTGAATACTACCTTACTGACGTTATTGCAGCTGCTCACGATGAAGGTCGTGCTGTAGAGGCGGTGCATCCTGTTAACGCGATTGAAGTTGAAGGGGTGAATGACCGTGCCCAGCTTGCTCGTTTAGAGCGTGCGTTCCAATCGATGCAAGCGCAAAAGCTTCTCGAGCAGGGCGTGATGCTGCGTGATCCGGCTCGCTTTGACTTACGTGGTGAGCTGCAATGTGGCATGGACTGCGAAATTGATGTCAACGTGATCATAGAAGGCAGTGTATCGCTTGGTGATAACGTTGTTATCGGTGCTGGCAGTGTGTTGAAAGATTGTGAGATTGATGACAACACTATCGTGCGTCCATACAGCGTGATTGAAGGCGCAACCGTTGGTGAAGACTGTACTGTCGGCCCATTTAGCCGTCTGCGTCCTGGTGCAGATATGCGTAACGATTCTCACGTCGGTAACTTTGTCGAAGTGAAGAATGCGCGCATTGGTGAAGGCTCTAAAGCCAACCATCTGACTTACCTGGGCGACGCAGAAATCGGCCAGCGTACGAATATCGGTGCTGGCACGATTACCTGTAATTACGATGGTGCGAACAAGTTCAAAACCATCATTGGTAATGATGTTTTCGTTGGTTCAGATAGCCAGCTGGTGGCGCCAGTTACCATTGCTGATGGTGTGACTATTGGCGCAGGTACGACCCTGACCAAAGATGTAGCCGAAGGTGAGTTAGTGATTACTCGTGCTAAAGAGCGCAGAATTACTGATTGGCAGCGTCCGGTTAAAAAGAAGTAACTCGATTTTCTCTAAAATACATTGAACAAAGCCGCTCACTATGAGCGGCTTTGTTGTAGTTAGCAGTCTTCTTCACGAACAACGCGTGAGTTATCGGGGGTGGCAAAGTGCTTGGCCAGCTCTCGGTTAGACAGAATGTAGCCAATCCATAAACCGCCCATACAAATCACAATCGCGATACCAGTGACCGACTGAGCCTGGCTGGCCATCGCAGCAACAAATGCGCTGGCAAGACTACTCACGCAGATCTGTAAGCTGTTTTGCAAACCAGCTGCGGTTGCTGGACTTTGATGAGCACTGGCTAACGCTCGGTTTACTACGATTGGGTATAGCGCACCGTTTGCGACAGCGATCAGACAGAAAGGCGTCAGAATTGGCCAGATAGAGGTTAATGTCCATTGTGATGCGACGAAGACCATCAGTGCTGCAATACTAAACAAGCCGATCAACTGGCGTAAAACGTTTTTGTCACCATATTTGCGTACACCTACTTTTCCTAAATAGCCACCAGCCATAAAGGCAATGGTTTGTGGAATAAAGCTCAAACCAATGTCTTTAGCTTCATAACCCAGTTGCGCCATGATTTCTGGCATACCGGTCAGGTAAGCAAAGAATGCAGCGGAAGCGGTGGCAAACATAAGTACGTTACCAAGATAAGTCTTAGAGCCCAGTAGTGCTTTAATATCTGCAGAGATACTGGTCTGTTTTACTTGCGCTTTTTGGTCTTTTTGCAGCATGGTTGTAGCGACAAGCAATACACCCACCAGTGTTAACGCGATAAAAATACTCTGCCAGCCAAAGTTGTCCGTAAGTACGACGCCTAATTGAGGAGCCAACGCAGGTGATAAGGCAACCAGCGGCATGATAGTGGCGAAAATTTGCTGACTGCTGCTTGAGTAACGTTTAATAACCATGGCTTGCCAGATAACGGCTGGTGCACAGACACCGATTGCCTGAACAAATCGGAGAGTGAGCAATTGCCACACCTGATCGCAGAATGCCAGACCGAATGACGCAAGAGTGAATACAACTAAACCTGCGGCTAGCGTATTGCGGTGGCCAAATTTATCTGAGGCCAACCCCCACATCAGCTGACCAAATGCCATTCCCCCTAAAAATACGGTAAGAGACAGGGCAATTTGTTCTGGACCCGTCGCGAAGTCGATTTCCATTGCTTTAAAAGCTGGCAGGTACATATCGGTAGCAACAAAGCCAAGCATCGACAGCACTGCAAGATAAACGAGTTGTAGTTTTGATATTTTCATTATTAACCAATCAAATTATTTAATTACTTTTTAACCAATATCAGTTGGCGCCAACCCTGATTTACTTGTTCTTTTATTCTATTTTTCGATTTACAAAAAATAAAACGTTAAAATTGTTCACTATCAATCAAAAAATTTGAAAGGTACTTAGTGATGTTTTCCAAATCTTCATTAGAAATGCTGGATACCGTCGCCCGGTTGGGGAGTTTTACCGCGGCTGCTGAGGTGCTGCACAAAGTGCCTTCGGCAATCAGTTATGGTGTTCGCCAGGTGGAGCAGGATTTGGATGTTGTATTGTTTAGACGTCTGCCAAGAAAGGTTGAGCTGACGCCTGCGGGAGAGTTATTTATCTCAGAGGCGCGTGTTTTGTTACGTCAGATGGAAGAGGTTAAAGCTCAGACCCGTCGGGCGGCACATGGCTGGCAAACCACATTAAAACTGACGTTGGATAATGTCGTTAAACTGGAAAAGCTCAAACCACTGATTGAAGACTTTTATCGTGAATTTGAGTTTGCTGAGCTGCAAATAAACATGGAAGTGTTTAATGGCTCATGGGAGGCGATTGCTCAAGGGCGGGCAGATATTGTGATTGGCGCGACAAGTGCGATCCCGGTTGGTGGCGATTTCGAAGTCAGAGATATGGGAACACTCGACTGGGCATTTGTCATGTCACCAGCACATCCCTGCGTTCGTCAGCAGGTGCTAGCGGAAGCGTTTGTCAGCCAGTTTCCTGCTATCTGCCTGGATGATACATCAAATGTGCTACCTAAGCGGCACACTGGCCATTATCCTCATCAGCGCCGCTTACTATTGCCAAACTGGTATGCAGCAATTGAGTGCCTGAAAAACGGCGTTGGGGTGGGGTTTATGCCACGTCATATCGCTATGCCATTGATCAATGATGGTGTGCTGGTGGAGAAAGTTCTGCCAGACGATAAGCCAGTGAGCCGTTGTTGTTTGGTATGGCGTAAAGATGAAAACCATAACTTGATCCAATGGATGGTGGATTACTTAGGATCATCCAGTCAGTTACATCAGGATTGGTTGCAGGCTTAAATATCAAATAAAAACACCTCGCTAAAGCGAGGTGTTTTGGGGCTGTTTATGATAAGAAGAACTTATAGGATGGATTATCCGTTTCGTCTTTACACTGGTAGCCAAGTTCACGCAAGTGTGCGGAAAATTGGGCTAAGTCGCTTTCATCTAACTCGAAACCACAAAGAACACGGCCGTAATCAGCACCGTGGTTACGGTAGTTAAACAGGCTGATATTCCAGTGGGTACCGAGTGTGCTTAAGAACTTCAGCAGCGCGCCCGGATATTCCGGAAACTCGAAACTGTAAAGACGTTCCTTGAGCTTTTTGGAAGGTTTGCCACCGATCATGTAGCGAATGTGTAGCTTCGCCATTTCATCATCAGATAGATCCACCACCGGATAACCACCTTCGCGTAGATCGCGAATTATATGATCCAGCTCTTCCTGGCCGCCCTGAAGACGCACACCAACAAAGATGTTTGCCAGTTCATCATCGTTGTAACGGTAGTTGAACTCAGTCACTGCTCGGCCACCAATCAAGTTACAAAACTCAAAGAAAGCGCCTTGGCGTTCTGGGATCGTGACGGCGAGTAAGCCTTCACGCTTTTCACCTAGTTCACAACGTTCAGAGACATAGCGCAAACCATGGAAGTTAGTGTTGGCACCAGACAGTACCGTACCGAGGTTTTTGTCTTTGAGTTTGTTCTGCTCAGCAAACTTCTTCAAACCTGCCAGAGCAAGGGCTCCTGAAGGCTCTGCTATTGCTCGTGTATCTTCAAAGATATCTTTCACGGCCGCACAGATTTCATCGCTTGATACGGCAATATGGCCATCAATGTACTTCTGGCACAAGCGGAATGTCTCTTCTCCGATGCGTTTCACCGCTACACCATCGGCAAACATACTGACCTGATCAAGTACGACAGGCTCACCAGCATCTAAAGCCGCTTTTAAGCAAGAAGAGTCTTCTGGCTCGACGGCAATCACTTTGATTTCTGGCATCAGTTGCTTGACCAGTACTGCGACACCTGCCGCCAGACCGCCGCCGCCGACTGGAACAAAGATGTAGTCCAGATGGCCATTTTGCTGCAGCATTTCCATGCCAATGGTGCCTTGACCAGCGATCACCAATGGATGATCGAAAGGTGGCACAAAGGTGTAGCCATATTCTTCTGACAGGCGCTCTGCTTCGGCTTTAGCTTCATCGAAGTTACTGCCATGCAAGACGACATTACCGCCAAAGCTACGCACGGCATCAACCTTGATATCTGGTGTGGTCTTTGGCATTACGATGGTGGTTTTGATACCCAGCTTAGTGCCAGATAGCGCCATCCCTTGTGCATGGTTGCCTGCTGATGCTGCTATGACACCCGCAGCCTTTTGTTCTTCAGATAGGCTGGCAACCATGTTGTAAGCGCCACGCAGCTTGAAAGAGTGCACAGGCTGACGATCTTCGCGTTTGATTTGCACGTTGTTGCCAATGCGTGCCGAAAGGCGTGGCATATCTTGCAATGGCGTGACTGTGGCGACTTCATAAACCGGTGCGCGCAGGATTTGGCGCAGATAGTCTGCGCCAGTTTGATTAACTTTCTTTGCGGGTTGAGATTCCATCATTGCTAGCCCTCTAGCTTAGATTTGTCTCGTACTGCGCCTTTGTCAGCACTGGTTGCCATACTGGCGTACGCTTTAAGTGCAAAAGACACTTCACGCTGACGATCGGCTGGTTTCCAACCTAGCTCGTTTTGTTTTGCACGACGTGCTGCCAGCTCATCTTCTGCTACATCGAGGGTGATAGAGCGACTTGGGATATCAATGGTGATGATGTCGCCATCTTGAACCAAGCCAATCGTACCGCCACTGGCTGCTTCTGGGGATGCATGACCAATTGACAGACCCGATGTTCCACCTGAGAAGCGACCATCTGTTAGCAAGGCACAAGATTTGCCTAATCCCATCGATTTCAGGTAAGTGGTTGGGTAGAGCATTTCCTGCATACCCGGACCACCTTTAGGGCCTTCATAACGAATAACAACAACTTCACCCGCTTTAACTTTACCACCTAAGATGCCTTCAACCGCGGAATCCTGGCTTTCAAATACAATCGCGGGGCCTTGGAACTTAAGGTTTTCCTCATCAACACCAGCCGTTTTGACTATACAGCCATCAACCGCAATGTTACCTGAGAGAACTGCCAGACCACCTTCTTGACTGAATGCGTTCTCTTTTGAACGGATACAGCCATCAGCACGGTCATCGTCTAAACGATCCCAGCGGCAGTCTTGTGAGAATGCTTTGGTGGTGCGGATACCCGCAGGGCCTGCTCGGAAGAACTTAAGTACTTCTTCATTTTCTGTTTGCATGATGTCGTACTCGGCAAGCTGCTGTTGCATAGTCATGCCTAATACCGTATGCGTACTGCCGTTTAGCAAACCAGCACGGTCTAGCTCACCTAAGATGGCCATTACACCACCAGCACGGTGTACATCTTCCATGTGATATTTCTGTGTCGATGGCGCTACTTTACACAGGTGTGGTACGCGACGAGACATTTCATCGATATCGTTCATATCGAAGTCTATTTCACCTTCTTGAGCCGCAGCTAAAAGGTGCAAAACGGTGTTGCTAGAGCCACCCATTGCGATGTCCAGCGCCATTGCGTTTTCAAAGGCGTCGCGGTTAGCAATGTTGCGTGGTAAGGCGGATTCGTCATCCTGTTCGTAGTAGCGTCGAGTCAGTTCAACGACACGTTTACCAGCGTTAATAAACAATTGTTCACGGTCAGCGTGTGTTGCCAGCATCGAACCATTGCCTGGTTGAGAGAGGCCTAGCGCTTCTGTCAGGCAGTTCATTGAGTTGGCGGTAAACATGCCTGAGCACGATCCACAGGTTGGACAAGCAGAGCGTTCGACCTGTTCGCTTTGTTGATCCGACACGGTTGGATCGGCGCCCTGGATCATGGCATCAACCAAATCGAGTTTGATGATTTGATCAGAAAGCTTGGTTTTTCCTGCTTCCATTGGGCCGCCAGAGACAAAGATAACCGGAATGTTTAGGCGCATAGCGGCCATCATCATTCCTGGAGTGATTTTGTCACAGTTAGAGATACATACCATTGCATCGGCACAGTGTGCATTGACCATGTACTCTACAGAGTCGGCAATCAATTCTCGTGAAGGCAGTGAGTAAAGCATACCACCGTGACCCATTGCGATACCGTCGTCAACAGCAATGGTATTGAATTCTTTTGCGATGCCACCTGCTTTCTCTATTTCACCTGCAACCAATTGACCCATATCCTTCAGGTGCACGTGGCCAGGTACAAATTGAGTAAACGAGTTAACCACAGCGATGATTGGCTTACCAAAGTCTTCATCTTTTACACCAGTTGCACGCCAAAGCGCGCGGGCGCCCGCCATGTTACGACCATGTGTGGTGGTTGCTGATCTATATTTTGGCATTTCTTAATTCCTTCTTACTTCTGCTCTGGGTACACACAGTCTAACCAGCCCACTTCTCTTCTGTGGTGCTGTTAAATAGGCCATTGTAGGCCTCTTGCAGTAGTTTAGTGATTGGACAATGCTTGGCGCTGTCCATTTCCATTTTTTCGATTGTTACCACAGGACTCTTACGCACTTACGTGTTGTTGTAAGTTGTGATTTGGCAGTTCATCGTTGCGGATTTTGAGTACCTCAACTTTACGAACATCCCACAGCTTCTCAATTTGATTGATCAAAAATGAGATTGGTCGATCACTGTCGACAATGATCTCCACACTGGCCACTTTACTTTCATGGTTTTGAGTTGCTGCCACTTGTTTGATCACGAAGCCGCGGTGACGAATCACACGTAGAACGCGCTCTAACAATACCGGTTTGTCATCGGCTTTGATGTCGAGTAAATATCTATCCATGTGATTGCCTCCTAGGTGTTTTCCAACATATCACTGTTTGATGCGCCTGGTGGCACCAACGGCCACACGTT
This sequence comes from uncultured Vibrio sp., assembly GCF_963675395.1. NCBI lineage: Bacteria > Pseudomonadati > Pseudomonadota > Gammaproteobacteria > Vibrionales > Vibrionaceae > Vibrio > uncultured Vibrio sp. The sequence continues at coordinate 1,884,841 of NZ_OY776223.1, forward strand.
TTCTTCTTCGTCGATTAACACATGAAGCATGTAAGCAGTTTTGCTTTCCAGCATCTCTTTCAGTGCAGGTCCCACTTCTTCTTTCTTAGTGATGGTTTTGCCCGGAATATCAAATGCTTTTGCCAGCATCACGAAGTCAGGGTTGTCATCAAGGATAGTTTCACTGTGTCGGCCATCAAAGAATAGCGATTGCCACTGGCGCACCATGCCAAGACGTTGGTTGTTAAGAAGAACAATCTTTACCGGAATCTGGCGGCGTTTTAGCGTACCTAATTCCTGTACGTTCATCATGAATGAACCGTCACCAGTAATAAGGATAGACTGATCATCCGGACGTGCGACTGCTGCGCCCATTGCCGCTGGTAGACCAAAGCCCATGGTGCCCAATCCAGCTGAAGTGATGAAATTTTGTGGATCTCGTGGCTGGATATGTTGCGCAGCCCACATCTGGTGCTGGCCTACATCCGTTGAAACCATAGAGCTATCTGGCATCATGTCAGACAACTGTTTTAGTAACAGTGGTGCGTAGATAAGTTCACCCGGGTGGTCGTAGCGCCATTTAAAGCCGCTGCGTAAACTTTCACTGTGGTGAACCCATGGCGCGATATCTTGAGTCAGCTCTAGCTGAGGAAGAATGGTATTGATATCGCCACGTAGTGGTGCGTTTGCGTGGCGCAACTTATGAATTTCTGCCGCATCGATATCGATGTGAATCACTTTCGCATTTGGCGCAAACGTATCAAGTTTACCTGTCACACGGTCGTCAAAACGTGCACCGACCACAATCAGCAGGTCGGCTTCTTGAACCACTAGGTTTGCGGCTTTAGTACCGTGCATACCAAGCATGCCCAAATAGTGAGGGTCATGACGTTCAATGGTGCCTAAACCTTTCAGAGTGCTTACCACTGGCATTGGGTTCAGACGTAAGAACTCTCGTACCGCATCGGTCGCTTTAGCCAACTGAACACCACCACCGACGTATAAAACCGGGCGAGTAGAAGCCGCTAGCACTTCTTGCGCACGTTTAATATCTTCGGCTGGGACATCTTCGATCGCTGGCGCAACGTAAGGGGTAAGCAAATCTGTTGGCGCTTGCGCAAGCTGAACATCTTTAGCGATATCAACAATGACAGGACCTGGACGACCAGTTTTCGCTACTTCAAAGGCTTCAGCCAGAGTCGGAGCAAGGTCTTCGATCTCTGTAACCAAATAGCTATGCTTCGTACAGGCTAGAGACATACCAATCACATCCATTTCTTGGAAAGCATCGGTACCGATATGAGAGCTGGCTACTTGACCTGTAATAGCCACCAGAGGAACTGAATCAAGGAAAGCGTCGGCAAGGCCAGTTACTAGGTTTGTGGCTCCAGGGCCGGAAGTCGCCATACAAACGGCAACATCTTGAGTGGATCGAGCCATACCGATAGCGGCCATGGCTGCACCTTGCTCATGACGGCATAAGATGTGCTCGACACCTCCGTCATACAAAGCATCGTAGATTGGCATGATGGCTCCTCCAGGGTAACCAAACACGGTCTTGATGCCTTGCTGTCTTAAAGCGGCTACGACAAGTTGTGCACCGGTCATCGTAAACCTCCTTTGCTACGTTGTGGCTCGTAGCTATCGCCATGTGTACTGCACTTCATGTGCACTCCCATTCTTCCCGTTAAACTGTCTAAGGGTTAGACAGATGACAACTTGTAGTTGTAAAAAAACCCCCGGACTTTTCAGTGCGGGGGTTTTTTATAATTTGTGGTTATCTTTCGCCCACAACACCCCGCGCGGTGCCAATAATGACCACGATAATCAGGGCTAGCAGTGAGTTAATGTAAGCGAAAAGATTCATCTGTCTGTCGTTCTGTTTTCGTTAAATTTTGTTGTGTAATGTTCTACGAAATTGTTTGCGTCATTAGTGGTATCACACAATTCCTCTGCATGACAAGCAAAAAGTCATTCTTTTTTCACATTAACTCTTAATTTGGACGCGGTATATAACATAATCACAAAGGAAAATATTTGATTATAAAGCAATCAATAAGTCGTCGGGGAGCATATGGGGCTGGCAATCATTCATAGTCGGGCAAGCGTCGGTGTACAGGCACCGTCAGTTAGTGTGGAAGTACATATTAGTAACGGTATGCCGGGCTTTACTCTGGTCGGGTTACCAGAAACCACGGTAAAAGAGTCTAAAGATCGGGTACGTAGTGCCATCATTAATTCCAATTTTCAATTTCCCGCCAAACGTATTACGGTTAACTTAGCTCCGGCGGATCTACCCAAAGAGGGCGGACGTTTTGATCTGCCTATCGCATTGGGGATTTTGGCCGCTTCACAGCAAATCGCGACAGATAAGCTCAAAAACTATGAATTTATTGGTGAGTTAGCGTTGTCTGGGGGCTTAAGACCAGTAAAAGGCGTACTACCTGCTGCGCTCGCTGCGAGCAAGATTCAGCGTCATTTGGTGGTGCCGCATGTGAACGGTGATCAGGCGGCGCTGGTGGGAAAAGATCAACATAAATCCGCTCAGTCGTTACTAGAGGTGTGTGCGGAATTGTGTGGGCAGCATCGGCTTAATCTGCATAAATCACCTAAGCGTATAACAACTGAAAGTCATGGCCGAGACTTGCAGGATATTATTGGCCAGCAACAAGGAAAACGAGCGCTTGAGATTGCCGCAGCAGGAAGTCATAACTTGCTATTTTTAGGGCCTCCCGGTACCGGAAAAACCATGCTAGCATCGCGCTTGTGTGATTTATTGCCTGAAATGAGTGATGAAGAAGCGATGGAAACCGCTTCTGTCGCATCACTCACACAAAGTGAAATCAATCAACATAACTGGAAGATACGACCGTTTCGCGCGCCACACCACTCCAGCTCGATGGCGGCATTAGTTGGTGGAGGGTCGGTGCCGAGGCCGGGTGAAATTTCACTGGCTCACAATGGCTTGTTGTTTCTAGACGAAATGCCAGAGTTTGAACGTAAAGCTCTGGACTCGCTGCGTGAACCGCTGGAATCGGGGGAGATCATCATCTCTCGGGCTCAGGGTAAAACTCGTTTTCCAGCCCGCTTTCAGCTGGTGGGCGCACTCAACCCCAGCCCGACCGGCTATTACGAAGGCAATCAGGCTCGCACCAATCCACAAGCCATTCTACGTTATTTAGGCCGTTTATCAGGACCGCTACTCGATCGATTCGATATGTCGCTAGAAATTCCTGCATTGCCCAAGGGCACATTGTCGGAGGGAGGTGACCGAGGTGAGGCGACCGCAGTAGTTAAAAAGCGGGTTAACGGCGCTCGCCAGAACATGTTAAGCCGCAGTGGCAAGGTGAATGCTCTGCTGGGGAGCCGCGAGATAGAAACGTTTTGCCCACTACAAAAAAGTGATGCTGAGTTTCTGGAGACCGCCTTGCATAGACTGGGGCTGTCTATACGCGCGTACCATCGAATCATTAAAGTGGCCCGTACGATTGCGGATTTGGATGGGGAAGAGCAGATTGAGCGCTCCCACCTGGCGGAAGCGCTGGGATATCGTGCTATGGACCGGTTACTGAAACAGCTTACTACACAGTCTGTGTGAAATATGTGAGCTAAGATAATCCGTCCCTTGATGTCAGGGATAGGCAGTTAAAAGCGATAGCTGAAGCCTAACGAGAATAGGTATTCCTTCTCGTCATAGAAGGTGATGTTTGAGTCGGTCTGACTATAGCCTGCGAATGAAATGAAAGACCAGTCTTGCCAGTCAAACACATTTTGGTATTCGTAAGCGGCAAACAGGCTCAACTTGTCGTCACTGCGTGTCTTGGTGAAGGTCTGGCTTTTGGATTGATAGTCTTGAAGCGTATAGCCGCCAGTGAGTGCTAAGCGGTGACGATTGATGAACTTAAACCAGCTCAGTTCAACCCCATACGAGTCGAAGGATTCTGCTTTACCATCGGCATCTTGATTAATGTAAGTAAACGCGGGTTGCAGGATGGAAGTCCGATCAAGTGAAATTCGATAGTCACCTTTAATGTAGTAAATATCAGCATCGCGAGCCAAAGTGCGATCGGTCACTTCCTCTTTATCGACTTTTTTATCGGCATAGGCAAGATCCAGATTGAAGTTTTTATCAATCAGCCCTTTCACCTGAAAGCGATAAGCGTTACCGCCTTCATCGGTTGTGCGTCGAGCCACGCTTACCTGATAAGGATTACGCCAGGTTTCCCCTTCTAACACGGTTGGCAGGTACGATACATCGAGTATGGTGTCTGACGGCAATTGGTATTGATAGCCTAGCTGGAATGCAAGTGTACCGATGGCCACATCTGAACGAGTGGTGCCAGCGTATACTTGCTGGTTAAGTTGCGTACCGAAGGTATAGGCGATGTTCCCTAGAGGAGCTGCGACCACCGAGCTATCTCTGTCAGCACGGTGATTTAGTGAGTCGATGGTCCTGTCGCTTTCGGTATTAAAGTTAGATTCTGACGTAACAAAGGCAGCATTCAGTGAAATCTCACCGCTGAATCCAGCGGTTTCTGCGAGCTGTGCTTGAGCTGAACTGACGATGAAGGCCAAGGTCAAGACCGTTAGTCTCGGTTTCATTCATGATCTCCCTATTTGTGAATGAGTGGTTTAAACCATAGCGAGTGTTTATTGACACCGGGTGATATTTAGTTTTTCCCTAATCTATGCGACAGAGTAATATCATTGTTTCATATGAGGCAAGACCAATCAGGTATGCTGTAACTAATCAGACCATTCTCATAAATGTTTCAATGTAGCAATGGCTCAGTATAATTACACGCTGTTTTATTACTCACCCTTATTACTGTTGTCTGGTTATCATGTTGGCATATCTGTTATTTCTTCTAAACGCGTCCCTAGTCATTATCAATTCGGCGATCTGCTCACTGGTCATCTGTCTTATCGCCGTGCTCAAGCTGTTACTACCAGACGTGAAGCTAAAAGCTAAGGGAACGGAAGCGGCGAACAAGGTGATGTGGGCGTGGGCAACGATAAACGCAGCGGTACTCGCGCTGTCCAATCGAGTAGCATGGGATGTGCAAGGTGGTGATGAGCTAAAGAAAGACGGCTGGTACCTTTTGATTAGCAACCATCTGAGTTGGACGGACATCGTGGTGCTGTGCTGCGTATTTAAAGATCGTATCCCAATGCCAAAGTTTTTCCTCAAACAGCAGCTGTTGTATGTGCCATTTATTGGTATGGCTTGCTGGGCTCTGGATATGCCGTTTATGCGCCGTTATTCGCGCGAATATCTGATCCGTAATCCGCATAAGCGTGGTGAGGATTTGGCAACCACGCGTCGCTCTTGCGCTAAGTTTAAGCATACTCCTACGACGGTAGTGAATTACGTAGAAGGCACGCGTTTTACTCAAGAAAAGCAACGCCAGAGCAAAGCACGATATCAACATTTGTTGCAGCCAAAGTCTGGTGGCATCGCTTACACGCTGGCTACGATGGGTGATCAGTTTGATAGTATTATTGATGTCACGTTGGCTTATCCGGAAAATACCCATAAACCATTCAGAGACATGTTAATGGGCCGTATGAGCAAGATAGTGGTTCGTGTGAAGGTACTGCCGGTTGATGAAAAAGTGCGGGGAGATTACTTTAACGATAAACCCTACAAGCGTCAGTTTCAGCAATGGCTGGGTGGTGTCTGGCAGGAGAAAGACCAGTTGCTGCAAGAGATACACCGGTAAAAAACAGACAAAACAAAGGGGAGCCGGAGCTCCCCTTTGTGCAATCTATACGGATTATTTAAGTTCTAATAAGTAGTTTACCAGAGCAAAGTACTCATCCATGGTTTTGATGCTTTGCGCTTGTACCAGATATTTGTTGTTTACAATCACCGCAGGAACACCTGTCAAGCCACTGTCTTCAAACTGTTTGTCCATACGACGAACCATAGAGTCGACAGCAAAACCTTTGAATGCTGAGTCAAACTTCTTCTTGTCCACCCCTTCATCTAAGAAGATTTGACGCAGTTCTGCATCGTCACGTGGCGCTTTACGCAAATTGTGGATGCGGTTAAACATCACAGGTACCATTTTGTCTTCAATCTTAAGTGCAACCATAGTTGCGAATGCTTTGCTCATTGAAGGGCCCATGTTGCCACCCATAAAGGATACGTGGTTCTTTTGTAGTTTCACGCCTTCAGGTAACTGCTTTTTAAGTTGCTGAATAACTGGCTCGAACGAATGACAGTGCGGGCAGTAGAATGAGAAAAATTCAGTTACTACGGGTTTCTGTGATACCTCTAGATCCAATACTTTGTAATGTTCACCTTCTTTGAATTGCGCTGCCTGTACTGAGAGGCTCAGCATCAGCATAGAAAACAGTGCGAACAGTTTTTTCATTTAAATATCTCCACTTTGAATTAGTTGGCTGACTTACCATTGAGGCATTAAAGAGAGGGGTGCTTCTTCTAAGCTGGCAATCTGCTCTTTAAAGCTAAGAACTTGACCTTCCCAGTATTTTGGCTCATTAAACCATGGAAAAGCCAACGGAAATGCAGGGTCATGCCAACGTTTTGCTAACCATGCCATGTAATGCACCATCCGTAGACCGCGAAGTGGCTCAATTAGTTTCAATTCTGCTGAGCTAAAATCACAAAACTCTTGATAGGCTTCTAAAACGATATCCAACTGCATCAGCTTATCTTGTCGTTCACCATTCAAAAGCATCCACAAATCTTGTACTGCGGGTCCGTTGCGGGAATCATCCAAGTCGACGAACATAGGCCCATCACGCCAAAGAATGTTACCCGGGTGACAGTCACCATGTAGGCGAATGCTGTTAAAGCTGTCTTGCCATTGGTTTTCGATGGCTTTGATCAGGATATCCAGATCATTAAAGAAACTGTTCTCCAGATGCATTGGAATCATGTTCGAATTTTGCAGAATCTCCCGCGGTTGGTAGAGGTATTCTTGTAAGCCGATACTCGGTCGATGCTGGAAGGTCTTTTTACCGCCGACTTTATGAATGCGACCTAAAAATCTGCCAACTCCTTCCAGTTGCTCCAGATTGTCGACTTCAAACTGGCGTCCGCCAACACTTTCAAATAGTGCAAAGCCGTAGCCTTGGTAGTGATGCAATGTTTGACCGTTAAGAATGACTGGCGGCGCGACTGGGATTTCGTTTTCGATCAGCTCCAGAGTGAAATCGTGTTCTTCCTGAATTTGCTCGTTGCTCCAACGTTCAGGACGGTAGAACTTCACCACATAGCGGCGACGCTCTTCATCGGTAAACTGATAAACGCGGTTTTCATAACTGTTGAGAGGGAGAAAGCCAGATTCTGCGCGAATACCAATGCTTTCTAACGCATACCACATAAAGTCGGGTGTGAGGGCGTCAAAGTTAAACGTACCTTGGGACATATAAATAAAAAGGCTCATTGCTGAGCCTTTTTCCATTAGTCATCGAATTTGAAATCAGAGTTTCTTGATAAACCGACTTTCCACTTCGATGGTGAATTCGTTGCTCTTATCGGTGAGTATAAACTGAATTGTGGTTATCGCAGAGTTTAGCTTGTCAGGATCTGCGCCAAGACTCATTGGTAAGTTCAATACTTCACCAGGCTGTACCTGAATGGTCTGTTTACCATACCAGCTCACATCGCTCATGCCCTTTACATCAAGTTGGTATTCCTGTACTTGCTGAGTCTTATTGATCACTTTAAGCGTGTAGGTGTTCTCGATTTCTCCTGAACTATTAACGCGGAACAGTTGGTTGCGATCTCGAAGCACGCTCATGCCAGCAGGATCAACGGACGCAATCTGAGCGAAGAATAAGCCGATCATGATCAGGAATACCGCACCATAGCCAAGCAGTTTAGGACGCATAACCTTAGTATGTTTACCGGATAAACGGTGCTCCGTGGTGTAGCTGATCAACCCTTTCTCATAACCCATGCGATCCATGGTTTGGTCACACGCATCAATACAGGCACCACAGTTGATGCACTCATATTGCAAGCCATCGCGAATATCGATGCCCGTCGGACACACCTGCACACATAAATCACAATCAATGCAGTCGCCCAAGCCGAGTTGTTTTGGATCTGCCTTGCGTGGGCGCGGACCACGTTGTTCACCACGCTTGGTATCGTAGCCGACGATAAAGGTGTCTTTATCAAACATCGCTGACTGGAAGCGTGCGTAAGGACACATGTGAATGCACATGATAGATCGCATCCAGCCGGCGTTACCGTAAGTACAAATAGCAAAGAACATCACCCAGAAAACCGGCCAGAAACTGGAGTTAAAAGTGAAGAAGTCGATCACCAGTTGTTTCATTGGCACAAAGTAACCGACAAAGGTGAATCCAGTAATCAGCGCGATCGAAAACCAGGCAATATGCTTAAGTGTTTTACGTAACGCTAAGTTGGCAGTCAACTTGTTAGTGTCCTGTTTACGTCGCTTGTTGGCACTACCTTCTAGTTTCTCTTCAAACCAAATGTACATAAACGTCCAGACGGTTTGTGGACACAGATAACCACACCAGACCCGACCTAAAAAGGTGGTAATAAAGAACAGGCCGAACGCTCCGATAACAAACAGCAGGGCAAGCAGAGTAAGATCTTGCGGATAGAGTGTGGTGCCAAAAAAGTTGAACTGTTGATTACCGATATCCAGCAAAATGGCTTGGCGATCTCCGTACGGAATCCAAGGTGTCAAAGCAAACAGTAGCAGTAAAAACCAGCCGCCATAGCGTCTTAGTTTTTGATAGGTTCCTTTACTTTCACGTACATAGATGCGATTGCTTGGGTTAAAACGATCCCCGTTACCTTTGTGGGTTTTGGGGTTAAAAGTTTTCGGAGTCACATCTTTAATGTCGATTTTATCCTGACTCATGTACTCATCCTTCTTAGGCTTTTTATAATGTTCGGCGTCATTTCTGATGATGTCGCTCTATGACATTGCTATTAGTTATTTTAGTTAATACTGATGAACGGTGATTATACAACCAATAACATTTCCTTTTCTTTAACGTAGTCAATGTTTAACAACAAAAGTCAGCACAGTTAACCTGTTAATTGGCTGAACAGTTTTAACTTCCTGTTATCTATTACGTTCGGGTGTAAAAAAGCGACTCGTTGAGTCGCTTGGATTTTTGCCACAGTGTGGTTTATTTGATGATGCCGCGCGCACGCAAAAGAGCCGTTTTGAAATCGTCCTCCTGGTCTTTTTTCAAACCAGGGATCATTTCATCTTTGCTGCTGTTACGCATTTTCAAATGGTAGATCAGAACATCGTCGGTGAGGTCTTCCAGTTTGCCCTCATAACCCGCTTCTTGAGACAGTTTGATAATGAACTGTAGCAGGTTCATATCTTGGTCTTTTTGCCACTCTGGTTCTAATAGCTCAAGCAGCTCTTCGATACGATGACACTTCATTGCTTTCTCCACAAATTTTATAGGTATTTTGTTTAAGGTATCAAATTGCGTTGAGAAGACAAATAGGTGCCCGAAAACAAACTGATCGTTTGAGTGCTTTTCTAAACGATAGAAAGGGGAAAAGAAAAAGCGCAGCTGATGCCGCGCTTTATATTAAGCTGCTTTGATAACTTTGGACGGAGTTTTCGACGTTACCGCTTTTTTCTCAACCAATGTCATAGCAGGCGCAACTTGGTGTGCCTTTGGTGCAGCAGCAAAGCCACTGCGGCGACGCATTGCACTACTATTGGTGTGTGCGAACCTGACTGTTGTTGGGCGCATTTAGTTACCTAACTGTCAGGCATATCCATTGCCGTTCTAATGCCCTGAATCACTATGAGCTCATCTTGAACTACTTAAAGACTCGCTCTTTTGGCTCGCGCCAATCCAGTTAGTGAGCAGGAATAACGATATGCATGCATATCAATTAATAGGTTAGCACTCTTGTTATAATTGGTCGATACTTGAGCAATTGAATTTTTTCCGATTTTGTCGTTTTAAACCGAAAATGAGTGCAAAAATTTGTTTTGATCCCCTGATCAGCAGTAGTAGTATGAGATCTCTACAAAGGAGGTGCATATGTCATTTTTAAAGAAGACACTTGCGAGTTTTGGTATCGGCAGTGCTAAAGTCGATTCGATCCTGAATCAGGATGTGATATACCCCGGCCAGAGTGTGGATGTGTCTATCCATGTTTACGGTGGAGCGACAGAACAAAAGATCGATAACATCGATATGAAGCTCTGTTGTCGCTACATAGCTGAGGCACCTGATGACCGGGGCTCTCGAGAAGGGCATAACATGCGTCGAGTGCCGCAGACTCATGTCCTGACTGAGTGGCGCCTCCCTTACTCGTTTATCATTCATTCCGCAGAAGAGCGTACCTTTGATGTGAAGCTCGATGTTCCCTGGAATACCCCCGTTACGATTGGTGACGCGAAAGTATGGTTGGAAACGGGACTGGACGTTGCCGCTGCGCTTGATCCTACCGATAAAGACACGATTACTATTCGACCTGATCCACTTATGGACGCAATTCTGTCGGCATTTGAAGCGCAAGGGTTGCGTATTCGCCAGGTGGAGTGTGAAGAGGTAAAGGGCTTTGATCTGCCATTTGTTCAGGAATTTGAAATGGTACCCACCGATGGGCCATACCATGGTGTATGGCGTGAGTTGGAATTTGTGGCACATCGCAGTGAGGAAGAGTTAAAGTTGTGGTTTGAAATAGACCGAACTCGAAGTGGCGCTGGAGGAATGCTGGCGAGCCTTCTTGGCAGTGGTAAGCTTAACCGAGAACTGACGATTCCTGTGACGACCAGCCCTGAAGAAGTGGGAGAGATTGTACTTAATTACCTCGACCAAACCACCGCCATTCACGACCCTGAAGTTTAGCTTACACGTGTACGCTTAATGTGCCATACTAGAGTGAATTTACACGCTCTAGTATAGGTGCTTCGATGTCATCACTAAAGAAACCTCAATACAGTCAGAGTGAAGAATTTGCTAACTCGCTCACCCATGGTATCGGGATGATTCTGGGGATCGTTGGTTTGATTCTGCTGTTAATCAGAACAAACGATCATCAAGCGGATACTCTGACCATCACCAGTATGGCGATCTACGGCACGAGTATCATTGTGCTGTTTCTCGCATCAACGCTGTACCATGCGATTCCACACCCGAAAGCAAAACGCTGGCTGAAAACATTTGACCACTGCGCAATTTATTTATTGATAGCGGGTAGTTACACGCCATTTTTATTGGTGAGTTTACGTACGCCACTGGCGATTGGTCTGATGATCGTGATTTGGAGCATCGCTTTAATTGGCATCATCATGAAAGTCGGGTTTATTCACCGTTTTAAGCATTTGTCTCTGACGAGTTATCTGGTGATGGGCTGGCTGTCGCTGATTGTGATTTATGAGCTGGCGATCACTCTGGATATAGGCGGTCTAACCCTGCTAGCGGTAGGTGGCTTGATCTATTCTCTTGGGGTTATTTTTTACGTGGCTAAACGCATTCCCTTTAATCATGCTATTTGGCATGGCTTTGTTCTGGCGGGTTGTGTGTGTCACTTCTTCGCTATCTATTATTTTGTCGAGCCGATCTAAGGTTGCCTTAGTCGGCCCGATGGTCGTATTAGCGACTCTCTACTGCCACGACCTGTGCGGAGAGTTGGTACTGCTGAGATTGGGGTAGCGCCAGTCTAATAGCTTTACCTTGCTCAGCCTGTTGTGGGCGAAGATAGGTATCTGCCATACGTTTGATCGACTGCCATACAATGACCTTTTCTTTTGCCAGCGCTTGTCCAGACATATCGAACACCTGAACTTCGACCTCAATCTGAATTACTGACTGCGAGCTTTGGTTAGTGATCGAGGTAGGGAAGATCAGTTCGCCACCTTCGTAGCTCGCAGAACCAATCAATATATCCACACCTGAATCTGATAACTGCATGGTTGGTTTTTTCGCATTGACGGTAACGGTTGTACCCACGGTTTTTGCCACGACAGGTATTGCCGTAATCATTGGCGCAGAAATCGCTTGAGAAGCGGTTGTTATCGTTTTGGTTGCTGAGGCGGCGGCCGCTTCTGGCGCTGTGCTCTCAACCACATACTCCCAAGTAAAGTCATCATTTAACTTTACGTTTCTTCCGTCGGCTAACGTTACAACCTCGACTGCATAGACCGATGAACTGGCCAGCAGAGTAGCCAAAGTAATCCAAGTTTTCATTGTTGTACCTTTTATTTCATTGCCGTTAACGACGCCAGAAGGCCGGAAAGAACAATACAAGAATAGTCAGAATTTCTAGACGGCCCATTAACATGCCAAAACTTAATAGCCATTTTGCGGAGTCGGGTAATGGAGCAAAGTTACCAGTAGGACCAATGACTGAGCCCATACCAGGGCCAACGTTCGCCACAGCGGTAATCGAGCCAGATATGCTGGTAATTGGGTCTAAACCTAGCGCACTCAGACAACCAGCGATGAAGATGATGGTGATAAAAAACATCAACACAAAAGCGACAACGGATCGCACAATGTCGTCGTTCACGGGGCGTTGGTTATAGCGTTGGACAAAAACACCAGAAGGGTGAACCAGTTTCAGCATCTGCTTGTTCAGCAATGTCATTGCTACCTGAAAACGGAATATTTTTATCCCACCAGATGTTGAACCTGAGCAAGCTCCGGCAATCATCAAGAAGGCGAACAACGTGGTTGGTAATGCTCCCCATGCAGTGAAGTCTTCTAGGCCAAAACCGGTTGTCGTCACGACTGACACGATATTGAACATCGACACCCGTAAAGCATCAAGTATGGTGTAACCATCGCGAATGACCAGCCAGCACGCAATAACTAGACTTGAGAAGAGAAACAGGTAAGCAAAACCACGTACCTGGGCATCTTTAAGTAATATATCAATACGACGTTTTCTAAGTGCCGCAACGAACAGCAAGAAAGGTAACCCACCTAGGAACATAAAGGCTGTCGCAACCCAGTGCGCTCCGTTGGAGAAATGATTCATTGAGCCGTCAGATGTCGAGTAACCACCAGTCGAAAGGGTAGTAAACGCGTGGTTGATTGCCTCAAAGACACTCATGCCTGTCAGGATATAGCCACCGATACACAGCCCGGTTAGGATCAGATAAACCAAAACGATGTTTTTCGCGACAGTCTTAGCTCTTGGGCTACTTTTATCCGACCAGTCGGAAGATTCGGTCTGGAACAGCTTCATACCACCGACGTTAAGCATTGGCAAAACCGCTACCGCCATAACGATAAAACCGACACCACCAAGCCACTGCAGGATGGAACGCCACAATAAGATGCTTGGTGCCATGTCATCCAAACCGCTCAGGACAGTCGAACCTGTGGTGGTGATCCCCGACATGGTTTCGAAATAGGCATCGGTAAAGCTGATGTGGTTAATAAAGACAAACGGCAACGCCGCGAAAGCACTGGCGATAGTCCAGACCAGACTGGTGATGAGGAACATGTCGCGCACACTGAGTTTGAACTTAGCGGTTCGGCCAATACTCAGGCAGATAAATGCAGCCAGGTGCGTAATCACCACGGCTTGGGCGAAGTCGAGAAATCCGCCGGTACCAGTGAAGAAAGCGACCAAAGTAGGTACGTACATGAAAAGGGCCAGTTTAGATAAAACCAGCCCGATAACAAACAGTACGGGACGTAAGTTGACCATAAGAGAGTCCTAGAGGAAAAATGGGCTCGGCTGGAACAGAGCTTCGACGTCTGGTACGTATTTTTTGTCGACTAGGAACATCACCACATGGTCATCTTGTTCGATGATCGTACGGTCGTGCGCGATCAGTACTTCTTCGCCACGCACAATGGCACCAATGGTGGTTCCTGGTGGCAGCTTAATGTCACCAATGGCGCGGCCAACCACTTTAGAGGTACTCTCATCACCGTGGGCAATGGCTTCAATCGCTTCTGCGGCACCGCGGCGCAAAGAAGAAACATTAACAATATCGGCACGGCGAACGTGGGTCAAAAGCGCGGAAATGGTCGCTTGCTGAGGTGAAATAGCAACATCAATCACGCCTCCTTGCACAAGGTCAACATAGGCACCGCGCTGAATCAGCACCATTACCTTTTTTGCCCCCATACGTTTTGCCAGCATCGCAGACATAATGTTGGTTTCATCTTCGTTCGTCAGCGCAATGAACACGTCGACTTGATCGATGTTTTCTTCGGTTAACAGCTCTTGGTCTGCAGCATCCCCACAGAAGACAATGGTGTTTTCCAACTGCTCAGAAAGATTTTCCGCTCGCGGGTAGTTGCGCTCGATTAACTTCACGCTATAGGTCTGTTCTAAGCGTTTTGCCAAGCTTGCACCGATGTTACCACCACCAACAATCATAATGCGGCGGTAGGGCTTCTCAAGGCGCTGCAGTTCACTCATTACTGAGCGGATATGATTACTTGCCGCAACAAAGAACACCTCATCATCTGCTTCAATGATGGTGGTGCCTTGTGGTCGAATAGGGCGACCTTGACGGAAAATGGCTGCTACTCGAGTATCAATGTGTGGCATGTGTTCTCGCAGCGCAGAGAGTGCGTTACCCACCAATGGTCCGCCATAGTAGGCTTTTACAGCCACCAGACTGACTTTCTGCTCAGCGAAACTGACAACCTGGAGTGCACCAGGGTATTGGATCAAACGCTCAATATAGCTGGTTACCAGCTCTTCTGGTGCAATAAGGTGGTCGACAGGGATCGCACCAGACTTAAACAGGGCTTCCTTTTCTGCCAGATATTCTGGCGAACGGATACGCGCAACACGGTTAGGCGTGTTAAACAGAGTGAAGGCGACCTGACACGCTGCCATATTGGTTTCGTCAGTGTTGGTAACCGCAACCAGCATGTCGGCATCTTGTGCGCCAGCTTCGTGGAGTACATCCGGGTGGCTTGCATGGCCATTGACCACTCGCAGGTCATATTTGTCTTGCAGTTCACGCAGTCGATCAGAGTTGTTGTCGACGATGGTGATGTCGTTGTTCTCACCAACCAGGTTTTCTGCCAGTGTGCCGCCAACCTGACCAGCACCAAGAATAATGATCTTCATACTCTTTTCTCGTTATCTGAAAAAGGCGATTGAATGACTCCAATCGCCCTATTTAACCTGCTGTTACGCGTGTGTTTTGGTCAGCACGGTGTAGTAGAATCCATCCATGTCTTCTTCACCTGGTAGAATTTGACGACCAGGTTGCTCGGGATCCGAATCCAGCAATTTCGCATCAGTGGTGCGAGCTAAGAATGCTTTCACTTGTTCCACATTCTCTTGTGGAGTGATTGAACAAGTTGCATAAACCATTGTGCCGCCCGGTTTCAGCTGTGTCCACATCGCATCGAAAATTTCACTTTGCAGTTCAGCTAAAGCCGCGATGTCGTCGGCACGGCGTAGCCATTTGATATCAGGGTGACGGCGAATGACACCTGTTGCAGAACATGGTGCATCCAGCAAGATGCGGTCAAATTGTTCACCTTGCCACCATTCTTGAGGATTACGTGCATCGCCGCAAACCACTTTTGCCTGAAGATTGAGACGCTTCAGGTTTTCATGTACGCGTTTCAGGCGAGTGTCATCGCAGTCAATTGCGACCACTTCGCTGCCGGATGTACGCTCAAGAATATGTGCAGTTTTGCCACCTGGTGCTGCGCAGCAATCCAGAATCAGCTCGCCATCTTTTGGCTCTAGGTAGTTAATTGAAAGCTGAGCCGCAGCATCTTGTACCGATACCCAGCCTTTCTCAAACCCAGGCAACTTGGTTACATCGCATGGCGCAGCCAATTTTAGCGCGTCCATTGCCTCTGTGTGCGGCGTGGCCTCAATGTTTTCATTTTTGAGTAGTGCCAGATATTCATCACGAGTATGGTGCTGGTGGTTTACTCGCAGCCACATTGGCGCCTTCTGATTATTGGCTTCGACAATTCTTTCCCACTGTTGCGGGTAAGCATCCTGTAGCAGCTTGAGTAACCAGCTTGGGTGGCCATATTTACCAGCGTTGTGGCTAACAGCGATCTCGTCAAGCTCTTCCTGGTTGCGTTGGTAATTACGTAATACCGCATTAATCAGACCACGCAGTCGAGGGCCTTTTAAATCTTTAGTGCCTTCAACGGTTTCGCCAACGGCTGCATGTGCAGGAATGCGCATAAAGCTCAGTTGATAAATACCAACCAGGATTAAGTGATGGAAAACACGCTGTTTACCTTTCAAAGGCTTATCCATTAGCTGGCTTGAAATGGTTTCAAGGCGAGGTAAGTAGCGAAGTGCTCCGTAACAGATCTCTTGCAAAAGCGCGTGATCACGAGGTCGGATGGTTTGTTGAGCCGCTGGTAGAGCGCTAGAAAGAGAATGGCCCTTGTCGACGACAAGATACAAGACGTTGGCAGCCGCAGCGCGAACATTCATGATGAGTACCTTAAAGTAAAGGAGGGCATCTCTGCCCTCTAAAAGTTCGTATTATTAGGGGAATAACTCACCCTAGTATGGCTTAAATCAGCTGGGTGCCAACTTCAAACCAAGATGCACGCGAGTTCAGAATGTCTTGAACTGGCATGGCTTTTTTACCAGGAACCTGTAATTGCTCCAGAACTAATACGCCATTGCCTGTCGCTACATAGATTCCGGTTTTGTCTGCCTGCACGATCGTGCCAGCCGGCTTATCGCTGGTTTGCTCCGCTACTCGGCTTTGCCATACCTTGATGCTGTTTTCAGCCGCTTCAAAATGACTCATTGGCCATGGGTTGAATGCGCGAACACAGCGTTCAATGTGTGTGGCGTCATCGCTCCAGTTGATGCGAGCTTCTTCTTTGCTGAGCTTTTTCGCGTAGTTTGCGAGCTCATCATCTTGCTTAACAGGTACTGCTTTACCAGCTGCGATAGCTGCCAGGCAATCAATCAGCGCTTCTGGCCCAAGATCCGCGAGCTTTTCGTACATAGACGCGCTGGTATCGGTCGCTTCGATTGGTAGCGTCGCGATTTTCAGCATATCACCTGTATCCAAGCCAATATCCATCTGCATGATGGTTACGCCAGTTTCTGCATCGCCCGCCCAAATTGAGCGTTGGATTGGTGCTGCACCACGCCAGCGAGGCAAGATAGAGCCGTGTACGTTAATACAACCGAGCTTAGGTGTGTCTAATACCGTTTGTGGTAGCAGAAGACCATAAGCCACAACGATCATGATATCGGCATTTAGGTCAGCTAGCGCTTGCTTCGCTTGATCTGATTTGAAGTTCTCAGGCTGATAAACCGGGATATCGTGTTCCAGCGCGATATTTTTAACTGGGCTTGCAGTTAGTTTCTTACCGCGACCGGCAGGGCGGTCTGGTTGAGTGTAAACGGCAATGACCTTGTGCTCCGAAGACAACAACGCCGCCAAATGACGGGCGGCGAAATCCGGAGTACCTGCAAAGACAATACGTAAAGACTGACTCAAGGTAGACTTCCTTCTAATTGGTATGGTTCGCGATTAAGCGCTTAGCTGCTTCTCGTTATAGCGTTTGATCTTCGCTAGTTTGTCCTGAATGCGCTTACGCTTTAGCGGCGATAGATAATCAACAAACAATTTACCTTGTAGGTGATCCAGTTCGTGCTGAACACAAATCGCTAGCAGATCATCAGCTTCAAAGGTAAATTCTTTGCCGTCGCGATCTAATGCTTTAACGGTAACTTCAGCCGCACGAGGTACCAATGCGCGAGCACCCGGCACCGATAGACAGCCTTCTTCGATGCCATCTTCGCCACGTTTTTCCAGAATCTCAGGGTTGATAAGCACCATTGGCTCATCACGAATTTCTGAAATATCAATCACTACGATACGTTTGTGGATATCAACCTGCGTTGCGGCAAGGCCAATACCTTCTTCGTCGTACATGGTTTCAATCATATCATCGACGATTTTTTGAATTTCAGGTGTCACCTCTTCCACAGGCTTAGCTACTGTGCGTAGGCGATCATCTGGAAATGTTAATACTTGTAATACAGACATATTCACTCGAAATATTGAACTGTGCCGAAACAGCACAAACCTTGTTGGCTCAATTCTAGACATTTTATGACCTAAATGACAGCATCCTTGCATTAATTTCCATACCAACTACTGCTAAATAGACCAAGGGTGAGGGGCATGAATCGTATTTTCCGCAACGTTTCCAGCATGATGTTGCCGTTATTAGTCACCTTCACTACCGCAGCGAATACGGAAATTAAACCACTCGCAGTTAAAGCTGATGCGCCACAAACTTATCTGGTCGTGAAAGGTGACACCTTATGGGACATTTCGGCGATGTATCTGGATAGTCCTTGGTTGTGGCCTCGTTTATGGCAAATTAACCCAGAGATAAATAATCCCCATTTGATTTATCCCGGTGATAAATTGTCGTTGGTGTGGATAAGTGGTCAGCCAGTGTTGAGCTTAAAGCCAGTTAAAAAACTGAGCCCACAGGCTCGTATTACCGAAAAGAAGGCGGTACCGACGGTTGCGGAAGGCTTAGTGTTGCCTTATCTCAGATCTGACCGGTTGGTGGATAAAGAGGCGCTCGACAATGCTGTCCAAGTTATCGGCAGCGCGAAAGGCAGTCAGTATTTGACCGCAGAGGATGTGCTGTATATCAGCGGTGAACAAACGGCGATGGAGTGGACGATTTACCGTCCTGTCGAGACCTTCTCTCGTGATGATATTTCAAAAGAAATCACCGCATTGCGCTTGATAGCAAAAGCAGATTTGGTTGAGGTATCTGAAGGTTATTCCGGATTGAAAATTACCTCTCAGTTGCAGGAAATTCTCCGCAACGACATAGCATTACCAAGCCAGATGATAGAGAATGAAGAGCTTTCTACGACCTTCTATCCTTTTCCTGCACCGCAGGGTAGCTCAGCGAAGCTGCTGGGAAACATCGAAGGTATTCGCTTCAGTTCAACCAATCAGGTTGTTGTTATTGATAAAGGGACAGCGGATAAGCTGACACAAGGCAGCGTTTTTGATCTTAAAGAAGACGCTTATCCGGTCTATCAAGGTGGCGATGGTTTCCAAAAAGAGGTTGGCTTATTCGATAAGGCAATCACTCTGCCACAAAGTAAAGTCGGTGAGTTGCTGGTGATTCGTCCTTATCAATATTTCAGCTTAGCTTTGATCACTAACAGTACTAAACCGATAAATAATGAGGTAACAGTAGTAACGCCTCTACCTGAAGTGCAAGCCATAGATGAAACCACTCAATGATAATGACCTCATTGCCTGGTTAAAGCTGAGTTGCTTGCCTGGCATTGGCGGGGTCAGACTGAATCAGTTACTTGCCAAAGATACACCTCGAAACATCATCAACGCCTCTCATGAATACTTACAGCTGCTTGGTTTAAGTCAGAAGCAGCTTCAGGCGTGGACGTCGGTCGATAAAGACGTTGAAGCTTGCCTCGCCTGGCAAGCGCTCGCGTCGAATCACTATATTCTGACTCTAGATGATCCCCTTTATCCACCGTTACTAAAACAGATGGTCGCACCGCCACCGCTGTTGTTTGTTCAAGGTGACCCAAGCTGCTTAGCGCTGCCTCAGATCGCCATGGTGGGGAGTCGTAATGCCAGTGTTGATGGATTACAGCATGCTCGTCATTTTGCAGCTGACTTTGTTCGCCATGAGCTCATCGTGACCAGTGGATTAGCGCTCGGAATTGATGGACATGCGCATGATGGCGCGCTGCAAGCGGGTGGTAAGACGATTGCAGTACTTGGATCCGGCTTAGCGCATATTTATCCGGCTCGGCATCGTGGTCTGGCACAGCGTGTGGCGGAGAATGGTGCACTGATCTCTGAATTTCGCCCCAATGCGAAACCAAGAGCAGAGCACTTTCCACGTAGAAACCGAATTATTAGTGGGCTGTCTTTGGGAGTATTGGTCGTTGAAGCTGCAGAGAAAAGCGGTTCTCTGATCACGGCGCGTTACGCACTTGAGCAGGGGAGAGAAGTCTTCGCTTTACCCACATCAATTAATGCGCAAAATGCCAGTGGTGGGAATCATTTGATTCGTAATGGTGCTTGCCTCGTAGAAAAAACCAAAGATGTGCTTGATGAAATACAGTCGCTACTTGATTGGTCTGTTAATCAGACCTTAGATTTATTTTCTACGCTAAATGATGAAGAAGAATTGCCATTTCCTCAGCTGTTAGCTAACGTAGGAAGTGAAGCTACACCGGTTGATATTCTTGCAAACAGGACCAATATACCTGTCCAGGAAGTCATGATGCAGCTCTTAGAGCTTGAGCTCTCAGGGCATGTTGTTGCAATTTCAGGTGGCTATATTCGAAAGGGGAGGGGCTAGCTATGATGATGGATATACTGATGTATCTATTCGAAACCTACATCCATAGCGATGCAGAGTTACAGGTCGAACAAGACGAGTTGGAAGATGAACTGCTTCGTGCAGGTTTCCAGCAAAAAGATATCTACAAAGCCCTTGTCTGGTTAGAAGAGCTTGCCGCGCTGCAGCAAAGTGAAACATCTTCTGCGATATCGGCTTGTAGTGCATCGTCATCGACACGTATTTACACAGCGAAAGAGATGCAGCGTTTGGACTTGGAGTGCCGGGGCTTTTTATTATTCCTTGAGCAAATCAATGTCCTAACAACAGAGACTCGTGAAATGGTCATTGATCGAGTGATGGGACTGGAAACAAACGAATTTGAGCTTGAAGACCTTAAATGGATCATTCTTATGGTGCTGTTTAATGTGCCGGGTAATGAAAACGCTTATACGTTGATGGAAGAGCTGTTATATACCAAGGAACAAGGGATCCTTCACTAAGTCTAATCCCGGCAAGTTCGTATTCTGTTGGATGTGAACGCGAACTTGCTATTTGGTATGTCTTTCAAGTAAACGGTAAGTATGAGTAGCAAAATCGACAACAGCCTTTTCTCTGCCCATGAACATGCGCTCGAACATGAACCGTGTCCAAAGTGCGGAGCAGAGCTGACTCTTAAGCACAGTAAGCACGGTCCATTCTTGGGCTGTAGCCAGTATCCAAGTTGTGATTACATCAAAGCGCTGCACAGTAATGATGGACACATCGTCAAAGAGCTTGGCGTGCCTTGTCCTGACTGTGGCAATGAGTTGGTGTTGCGCCAGGGACGTTATGGCATGTTTGTCGGGTGCAGCAGTTACCCAGCTTGTCATCATATTGAGTCTATTAACCAGCCCGAACCGGAAAAGCAGTCACAAGAGCAGCATGCTTGTCCTGAATGTGGTAAAGGTCATTTAGTTGAGCGTAAGACACGCTTTGGTAAGACGTTTTACGCCTGTGATAATTACCCAAAGTGTAAGTTTGCTGTGAACTTACCGCCGGTCAAAGGCCGCTGCGAAGCGTGCGGTTTTACATTGCTGGTTGAGAAGAAGCTCGCCAGCGGGGTGAAGTTGCAGTGTGCTAACCGCAAATGTCAGCATACGCAAGCTAAGTAAACGAAACTACCAATTAAAAAGGGTCGCGTGATGCGACCCTTTGTTGTTCTTAGCCGGATTCTAAGCTTGAGATTGCTTGGCAAAATCATGCACGGCGGGGAAAGCCTCTGCATCCAGTACTTTGCCTAACGCACATAGTCTGCGATGCAGTTCGCCAGGATAGTCGCCACACACATTTATGTGGCCCATCTTGCGTCCTGCACGTTTCTCTTTGCCATACCAATGAATATGGCAACCATCCATCGCTAATACGGCCTCTGGCAAAGTGTCTTCACCGAGAATATTAACCATTGAGGTTTCGCGAACCAGCTTCGTGCTGCCCAGTGGCATACCACAAACCGCGCGCAGATGGTTTTCAAACTGACAGGTTTCTGCACCTTGCTGTGTCCAGTGGCCTGAGTTATGAACGCGAGGAGCGATTTCATTCACCAATAACGTGCCATCAACGTTGAAGAATTCTAAGGCTAATACGCCAACATAATCTAGGCTATCGGCAACCGCAGTAAACATCTGCTTGGCTTGCGCCTGAAGCTCTGGTTCATCAATGGCGGTAGAAAGGCTCAGTACACCATCAGTGTGCACGTTCTCTGCCAGTGGATAAACTTCAATGCTGCCATCTTTAGCGCGAGCACCAACTAAAGATACTTCACAGTTAAATGGAACAAACTCTTCAGCCACTATAGCTTGGGTTGGTGTTGCTGCGATGCACTCGGCCATCTCCGTCCAGATAGCGTCTACCTGAGAAGCTTCTTTCAAGCGCCATTGACCTTTACCATCGTAACCGCCTAATGCACTTTTCAGTACCATCGGCATACCAACGTATTCAATCGCGCGATCAAAATCTTCACGTGTTTCAATCACGTAGTATTTCGCATTACGCACGCCAGCATTATCGAGTAGGGCTTTTTCAAGACGACGGTCACCGCCAGCCTTGATCGCTTCTGTACTCGGAAGGAACTTTCCACTCTCTTCACAGATGTCGAGCACATCGTGAGGAATATGTTCGAATTCTGCTGTGATAACATCGACTTGCTCAATGGCATTTTCCAGACCATGACCAAGGACATGTTGAGTTAGAGGATGAACGATATTGCCGCTGCCCACATCGTAAGCAGAGATTTGGATATTCAGTGGTGCACCAGCCAGAGACATCATACGAGCCAACTGACCAGCTCCTAGAACCAGTACGTGCATCCGATTAGTCCTCTGCTGGGTTTGGGTTAGCCAGTACCGTTTCCGTCTGTTCGTTGCGGAATGCTTCTACCTTCGCCATGATACTTTCATCATGCGTACCCAGAATTTGTGCTGCCAGGATACCTGCGTTTGCTGCACCTGCTTCGCCAATCGCTAATGTGCCGACCGCAATACCTTTAGGCATTTGTACGATAGACAGCAGAGAGTCCATTCCTTTCAGAGCACGTGACTGAACTGGAACGCCAAGTACTGGCAAGCTCGTGAATGCCGCCGCCATACCTGGTAGGTGAGCTGCGCCGCCCGCACCTGCGATGATTACTTTGATGCCGCGCTCTTTCGCACTGCTTGCGTAATCAGCCAATAGTTGAGGAGTACGGTGAGCTGACACCACTTTTGTTTCGTAAGACACGCCAAATTGATCCAGCATGTTCGCTGCTAGTTTCATGGTTGGCCAATCTGATTTAGAACCCATGATGATACCGACTTTCATCTCAAACTCCTTCAAGCTGCAAAATTAGGTGAGCTGATAAATTTGTGCGCATTATACGGGGATTTTTATCTCAAGCAAACGTTTGCGCGCCTTTGTAAAGGGTATAGATACATTTTATAAAAAAATTGCTTTAGTCTCTGAGAATGAATCTTTGTACACTTAGGTATAGAGAAAATAATACAGTCAGATAATCAGGAAGTAATCGGTGGATAACTTTGAACAGGTGCTCAATGCACTACAGCAAGGCGAAGTGATTGCCTATCCAACAGAAGGTGTTTTTGGCGTCGGGTGTGATCCTGATAATCCAGAGGCAATCCAAAAGCTACTGGAACTAAAACAGCGCCCGGTAGAAAAGGGGCTCATCCTTATTGCTGCCAGCTACGATCAGCTATTACCTTATATTGACGAATCTCAGCTGACGCAAGCGCAGTTAGATAAAGTTCATGCCACCTGGCCTGGTCCTTACACTTGGATCATGCCTGCGAGCGATAAAGTCTCTAATTGGGTTTCAGGACAGTTTGACTCAATTGCAGTTCGTGTGACTGATCATCCTTTGGTGCAAAAGATGTGTAATGCATTCGGAAAGCCGTTAACCTCTACCAGCGCGAATCTTTCAGGCTTGCCGCCGTGTATGACGACGGAAGAGGTTGAGCAGCAGCTGGGTGATAAGCTGGTGGCGATTCTTCGTGGAGAAACCAGCGGTCGTGATAAGCCAAGTGAAATTCGTGACGCCAAAACCTCGCAAATATTAAGACAGGGCTAACCCTGCTTACCAGCCATCAAATAGGTACCAGATAATAGGTAATAACGTATGTCAGCAATCGATAAGCATGCCGTAAAGCAGTTCCTGATGTCACTTCAGGATTCCATTTGTCAGCAGTTAGAACAAGAAGATGGAAAGGCCGTCTTTGTCGAAGATGCTTGGCATCGTGAGCCGGGAGAGCGTCTTGGTGGTGGTGGTCGTTCACGTGTTCTGCGTGATGGCGACGTGTTTGAGCAAGGGGGAGTGAACTTCTCTCATGTAGAAGGCAAAGAAATGCCAGCGTCAGCAACAGCGCATCGCCCTGAATTGGCGGGGCGCCGTTTTGAAGCGATGGGAGTGTCTTTGGTTATTCACCCTAAAAACCCGTATGTGCCGACGTCACATGCCAATGTGCGCTTCTTTATCGCAGAAAAAGACGGAGAAGATCCGATTTGGTGGTTTGGTGGTGGCTTCGACTTAACGCCGTTCTATCCTTTCGAAGAAGACTGCCAGTCATGGCACGATACCGCGAAGGCCATCTGTGCCCCATTTGGTGATGAAGTCTATTCGGATCACAAAGCTTGGTGTGACAAGTATTTCTTCCTTCCACATCGAAACGAAACTCGTGGTGTTGGTGGTTTGTTCTTTGATGACTTGAACCATTGGGAGTTCGACAAATGTTTCGATTACATCAAAGCGGTGGGTGAAGGCTTCTGTCAGGCTTACCTGCCCATCGTTGCACGACGTAAAGATATTGAGTTTGGCGAGCGTGAGCGAGAGTTTCAGTTGTATCGTCGTGGCCGTTATGTTGAGTTTAACTTGGTGTACGACCGTGGCACTTTGTTTGGTTTGCAAAGTGGTGGACGTACGGAGTCGATTCTTATGTCAATGCCGCCACTAGCACGCTGGGAATACAGTTATCAGCCTGAAGCTGGGACACCTGAAGCCGAGCTTTACGAGCGATACCTAAAACCACGTGACTGGTAAGCGCTGAATCTCCTTTTCTATATAGAAAGATAGTGATAGGGTCATCTTTAATCAGATGGCCCTGTTTTTCTCTATATTAAGGTAAGGAATAAAGGTAAGGAAATGACTCAGCAAGTTGATCGCTATGCCGTGTTTGGTAATCCCATCGGGCACAGTAAGTCGCCATTTATTCACACACTCTTTGCTCGCCAAACAAATCAATCACTGACTTACACAGCCGAATGCGCCCCTGTCGATGGATTTATCGAAGCGGTGAACGTATTTTTTGCTGAAGGTGGCAAAGGATGTAATGTCACTTTGCCTTTTAAAGAGCAGGCGTATCAATTTGCTACTCGTTTGACTGAGCGTGCCCAACTTGCCGGAGCAGTGAATACTCTCAAAAAGCTTGATGATGGTGAAATCATTGGTGACAACACCGACGGTGCTGGTCTGGTCCAAGACCTACTGCAGCATCAAGTCGTTCTAGAAGGCGCTCGTATCCTAATCATCGGAGCTGGTGGCGCTTCTCGCGGTGTAATTCTGCCGTTACTTGAGCAAAGGCCTGCTTCATTGACGGTGACCAACCGTACATTTTCTAAAGCTAAAGAATTGGCAGCGCTGTTTTCTGATTACGGGCCTGTGTCAGCGAAAGAGATGAGTAGTATTACGCAAGAATACGACGTCATTATCAACTCAACGTCTGCGTCGCTAAGTGGCGAACTTCCTGAGATATCATCAGCAATATTTGCTCCTAACAGTACAAGCTATGACATGATGTATGGCGGTGGTGATACCAAGTTTAACCAATGGGCTAAAGAACATGGTGCAGCTCAAGCTTATGACGGTTTAGGAATGTTGGTCGGTCAAGCGTCAGAAAGTTTTATGCTGTGGCGTGGTTTGCGTCCTGGCGCCAAACAGATTTTACGTGAGCTTAGAAAAAATCTTGAAGGTCAATAATCGATGAATCAATCCATTTTATTCCCAGACATCCAGTCGTGGGATGAAGCATCACAATCTGTAAACTTTCCTGCGCAGCAATCGGGCGCGTTGATTGAATGCTACGTCACGAAACAAAAGCTCTCCAAAATGAGTGGATTGGATATTGAAGACGAGCAAGAAGCTGTAGAAGCATTTTTAGCCTTACGCTTTGATCTGGAAGAAATGGCCGAAGAGCTCATAGAAGATGAAGCCTTCAATGAAGAAGGCCACATTGTAATTGAATAACTAGGTTATCGGATGACTAACCAATAATTTCGACTTCATTCATGTAGTCGTTCTTGTTCTGGACGTAGTTATCTGAAGACTTTTGTAAAAAAGCGCGTTCTTTTTCTGACAGAGGGCGTGCTTGTTTTACCGGGCTACCAACATAGAGGTAGCCACTTTCTAATACTTTCCCAGGCGGAACTAAACTGCCAGCGCCAATCATCACTTCAGATTGTATAACTGCACCATCAAGAACGATTGCTCCCATACCTACTAATACGCGATCGTGAATCTCACAACCATGCAGCATGACTTTGTGACCGACAGTGACATCATTGCCAATAATTAATGGATAGCCGTTTGGGTTTTCCTGATTCTTGTGTGTCACGTGTAATACACTGCCATCTTGGATATTTGTTCGTTCGCCGATGTGGATATGATTGACATCTCCACGCGCAGCAACCAATGGCCAAACGCTAGAATCATCCCCAATAACGATGTCTCCGACTAAAACAGATGTTGAATCGACGTAAACTCGCTCACCAAGCTGAGGCTTTATACCTTTATAACTTCTTATTGAACTCATCTTTTCTCCTTATTATGGGCGATTAAAGGGTATATAGGGGTAGAAGAGTAGTAAAAACTCGCCTTTTAGAATAAAAAACACCCAAACGATAAGTAAATCAAAAAAAACCTCAAAAAGGGCTTGCCAATGTGATCGCAATCTCTATAATGCCACCTCGCTGACACGGCAACGCTTCGAAAGAAACGAGTCAAGGTTAGCAAGCCAAATTAGCCAAGCGGAAACGCTTGAAAAAAGTTTGAAAAAAGTGATTGACACTAAACTTTAACTCGCTAAAATGGCCGTCCGATTTGAGCGAAGCTCAATGGGAAAGCTCTTTAACAATATAGACCTATCAATCTGTGTGGGCACTCGTTGATGATAATCCAATTAGATACCTCGGTATCAAATTAGGTTTCAATGATACGAAGTGACCATTCGAATTGGGAAGCAGCCTTGAGCTGTTTTGTTTTACTTTTTCAAAAGTGAAAACCAATAAGAGCACAGTCAATTCAAACATTACTTTATGTAATGTTCAGTATTCATTGAGCCGACAAAATCTTAAATTGAAGAGTTTGATCATGGCTCAGATTGAACGCTGGCGGCAGGCCTAACACATGCAAGTCGAGCGGAAACGAGTTATCTGAACCTTCGGGGGACGTTAACGGCGTCGAGCGGCGGACGGGTGAGTAATGCCTAGGAAATTGCCCTGATGTGGGGGATAACCATTGGAAACGATGGCTAATACCGCATGATGCCTACGGGCCAAAGAGGGGGACCTTCGGGCCTCTCGCGTCAGGATATGCCTAGGTGGGATTAGCTAGTTGGTGAGGTAAGGGCTCACCAAGGCGACGATCCCTAGCTGGTCTGAGAGGATGATCAGCCACACTGGAACTGAGACACGGTCCAGACTCCTACGGGAGGCAGCAGTGGGGAATATTGCACAATGGGCGCAAGCCTGATGCAGCCATGCCGCGTGTGTGAAGAAGGCCTTCGGGTTGTAAAGCACTTTCAGTCGTGAGGAAGGTGGTAGTGTTAATAGCACTATCATTTGACGTTAGCGACAGAAGAAGCACCGGCTAACTCCGTGCCAGCAGCCGCGGTAATACGGAGGGTGCGAGCGTTAATCGGAATTACTGGGCGTAAAGCGCATGCAGGTGGTTTGTTAAGTCAGATGTGAAAGCCCGGGGCTCAACCTCGGAATAGCATTTGAAACTGGCAGACTAGAGTACTGTAGAGGGGGGTAGAATTTCAGGTGTAGCGGTGAAATGCGTAGAGATCTGAAGGAATACGGTGGCGAAGGCGGCCCCCTGGACAGATACTGACACTCAGATGCGAAAGCGTGGGGAGCAAACAGGATTAGATACCCTGGTAGTCCACGCCGTAAACGATGTCTACTTGGAGGTTGTGGCCTTGAGCCGTGGCTTTCGGAGCTAACGCGTTAAGTAGACCGCCTGGGGAGTACGGTCGCAAGATTAAAACTCAAATGAATTGACGGGGGCCCGCACAAGCGGTGGAGCATGTGGTTTAATTCGATGCAACGCGAAGAACCTTACCTACTCTTGACATCCAGAGAACTTTCCAGAGATGGATTGGTGCCTTCGGGAACTCTGAGACAGGTGCTGCATGGCTGTCGTCAGCTCGTGTTGTGAAATGTTGGGTTAAGTCCCGCAACGAGCGCAACCCTTATCCTTGTTTGCCAGCGAGTAATGTCGGGAACTCCAGGGAGACTGCCGGTGATAAACCGGAGGAAGGTGGGGACGACGTCAAGTCATCATGGCCCTTACGAGTAGGGCTACACACGTGCTACAATGGCGCATACAGAGGGCGGCCAACTTGCGAAAGTGAGCGAATCCCAAAAAGTGCGTCGTAGTCCGGATTGGAGTCTGCAACTCGACTCCATGAAGTCGGAATCGCTAGTAATCGTGGATCAGAATGCCACGGTGAATACGTTCCCGGGCCTTGTACACACCGCCCGTCACACCATGGGAGTGGGCTGCAAAAGAAGTAGGTAGTTTAACCTTCGGGGGGACGCTTACCACTTTGTGGTTCATGACTGGGGTGAAGTCGTAACAAGGTAGCGCTAGGGGAACCTGGCGCTGGATCACCTCCTTATACGATGATTACTCACGATGAGTGTCCACACAGATTGATACGGTTTATGAAGTTTAAGAGATAGAACATCCCCCAAGATGTTCACTTAGTGTCCCGTTCGTCTAGAGGCCTAGGACACCGCCCTTTCACGGCGGTAACAGGGGTTCGACTCCCCTACGGGATACCATTGGGTCGTTAGCTCAGTTGGTAGAGCAGTTGACTTTTAATCAATTGGTCGCAGGTTCGAATCCTGCACGACCCACCATTTCCTACCACGGAAATCAAAATAATGTGGGCGATTAGCTCAGTTGGGAGAGCACCTGCCTTACAAGCAGGGGGTCACTGGTTCGAGCCCGGTATCGCCCACCATCTTTAAGCGCATTCGATGAGTGCTTTTAAAAATGGTTACTTCATTAGAAGTGATTAGCTCTTTAACAATTTGGAAAGCTGACAAAACAAACATTTATGTTTGTTTGTAAAGTTCTCAAAGTATTCTTAATGGAATACAACTAAAAACACATTCAAGTGTTCTTGGGTTTTGCGAAAGCAAAACATATTTGAGTCCGGCAAAATCGAATGTCTCTCGCTCATTCAAATAATGAGAGACAACTTTGGTTGTTTAACATCAATTCGAAACTCCTTCGGGTTGTATGGTTAAGTGACTAAGCGTACACGGTGGATGCCTTGGCAGTCAGAGGCGATGAAGGACGTATTAACTTGCGATAAGCCCAGATTAGGCAGTAAAAGCCACTTGAGTCTGGGATTTCCGAATGGGGAAACCCACTTACATAAGTAAGTATCCTGTTGTGAATACATAGCAACAGGAGGCGAACCGGGGGAACTGAAACATCTAAGTACCCCGAGGAAAAGAAATCAACCGAGATTCCGAAAGTAGCGGCGAGCGAAATTGGACTAGCCCTTAAGCTTTATAGGCGTCAGGTGAACAAGCTGGAAAGCTTGGCGATACAGGGTGATAGCCCCGTAACTGACGACGCATATTCAGTGAAATCGAGTAGGGCGGGACACGTGATATCCTGTCTGAATATGGGGGGACCATCCTCCAAGGCTAAATACTACTGACTGACCGATAGTGAACCAGTACCGTGAGGGAAAGGCGAAAAGAACCCCTGTGAGGGGAGTGAAATAGAACCTGAAACCGTGTACGTACAAGCAGTAGGAGCACCTTCGTGGTGTGACTGCGTACCTTTTGTATAATGGGTCAGCGACTTATATTCAGTGGCAAGGTTAACCATCTAGGGGAGCCGTAGGGAAACCGAGTCTTAACTGGGCGCTCAGTCTCTGGATATAGACCCGAAACCAGGTGATCTAGCCATGGGCAGGTTGAAGATTGAGTAACATCAATTGGAGGACCGAACCGACTAATGTTGAAAAATTAGCGGATGACTTGTGGCTAGGGGTGAAAGGCCAATCAAACCTGGAGATAGCTGGTTCTCCCCGAAAGCTATTTAGGTAGCGCCTCGGACGAATACTACTGGGGGTAGAGCACTGTTAAGGCTAGGGGGTCATCCCGACTTACCAACCCTTTGCAAACTCCGAATACCAGTAAGTACTATCCGGGAGACACACGGCGGGTGCTAACGTCCGTCGTGGAGAGGGAAACAACCCAGACCGCCAGCTAAGGTCCCAAATTACTACTAAGTGGGAAACGATGTGGGAAGGCTCAGACAGCCAGGATGTTGGCTTAGAAGCAGCCATCATTTAAAGAAAGCGTAATAGCTCACTGGTCGAGTCGGCCTGCGCGGAAGATGTAACGGGGCTAAGTAGTAAACCGAAGCTGCGGCAATATACTTCTGTATATTGGGTAGGGGAGCGTTCTGTAAGCGGTTGAAGGTGTGTGGTAACGCATGCTGGACGTATCAGAAGTGCGAATGCTGACATGAGTAACGATAAAGGGGGTGAAAAACCTCCTCGCCGGAAGACCAAGGGTTCCTGTCCAACGTTAATCGGGGCAGGGTAAGTCGACCCCTAAGGCGAGGCCGAAAGGCGTAGTCGATGGGAAACGGGTTAATATTCCCGTACTTCAACTTATTGCGATGGGGGGACGGAGAAGGCTAGGTGGGCCTGGCGACGGTTGTCCAGGTTCAAGTGTGTAGGCTTAAGAGTTAGGTAAATCCGGCTCTTTTTAAGGCTGAGACACGACGTCGAGCATCTACGGATGTGAAGTCATTGATGCCATGCTTCCAGGAAAAGCCTCTAAGCTTCAGATAAGTTGGAATCGTACCCCAAACCGACACAGGTGGTCGGGTAGAGAATACCAAGGCGCTTGAGAGAACTCGGGTGAAGGAACTAGGCAAAATGGTACCGTAACTTCGGGAGAAGGTACGCTCTCGACGGTGAAGTCCCTTGCGGATGGAGCTATTGAGAGTCGCAGATACCAGGTGGCTGCAACTGTTTATTAAAAACACAGCACTGTGCAAAATCGTAAGATGACGTATACGGTGTGACGCCTGCCCGGTGCCGGAAGGTTAATTGATGGGGTTAGTACTTG